>NZ_AP024563.1:292500-903333 GCF_018409545.1 Allochromatium tepidum
GTCGTCAAAAGGGCAACAACCCAGACCGCCGGCTAAGGTCCCCAAATCAGACTTCAGTGGGAAACGATGTGGGAAGGCCCAGACAGCCAGGAGGTTGGCTTAGAAGCAGCCACCCTTTAAAGAAAGCGTAATAGCTCACTGGTCGAGTCGGCCTGCGCGGAAGATGTACCGGGGCTCAAAGTCTGTACCGAAGCTGCGGATGCGGGCAACCGCATGGTAGGGGAGCGTTCCGTAAGCCGTCGAAGGTCGGTTGTAAAGCCGGCTGGAGGTATCGGAAGTGCGAATGCTGACATAAGTAACGACAAAGGGGGTGAGAGTCCCCCTCGCCGAAAACCCAAGGGTTCCTGCGCAACGTTCATCGGCGCAGGGTGAGTCGGCCCCTAAGGCGAGGCCGAAAGGCGTAGTCGATGGGAAGCGGGTCAAGATTCCCGCACCAGACACCACTGCGATGGGGGGACGGAGAAGGCTAGGTCATCCGGGCGTTGGTAGTCCCGGTTCAAAGGTGTAGGGAGTGTGCTTAGGCAAATCCGGGCGCACAATCCCGAGACCCCATGACGAGTGTCTACGGACACGAAGTGATTGATGCCCGGCTCCCAAGAAAAGCCTCTAAGCTTCAGGTGGTGTGTGACCGTACCCCAAACCGACACAGGTGGGTTGGGTGAGAATCCCTAGGCGCTTGAGAGAACTCGGGTGAAGGAACTAGGCAAAACGGCACCGTAACTTCGGGAAAAGGTGCGCCCGTGGTAGGTGAAGGCCCTCGCGGCAGGAGCCGAAGCGGGTTGCAGTGACCAGGCCGCTGCGACTGTTTATTAAAAACACAGCACTCTGCAAACGCGCAAGCGGACGTATAGGGTGTGACGCCTGCCCGGTGCCGGAAGGTTAAGTGATGGGGTTATCCGCACGGAGAAGCTCTTGATCGAAGCCCCGGTAAACGGCGGCCGTAACTATAACGGTCCTAAGGTAGCGAAATTCCTTGTCGGGTAAGTTCCGACCTGCACGAATGGCGTAACGATGGCGGCACTGTCTCCACCCGAGACTCAGTGAAATTGAATTCTCGGTCAAGATGCCGAGTCCCCGCGGCTAGACGGAAAGACCCCGTGAACCTTTACTATAGCTTTGCACTGGACGTTGAACCGACTTGTGTAGGATAGGTGGGAGGCTTTGAAGCGACCACGCCAGTGGCCGTGGAGCCGGCCTTGAAATACCACCCTGGTCGGTTCGACGTTCTAACCTCGACCCGTCATCCGGGTCAGGGACCGTGCATGGTGGGTAGTTTGACTGGGGCGGTCTCCTCCCAAAGCGTAACGGAGGAGCACGAAGGTACCCTCAGGTTGGTCGGAAATCAACCGTCTGAGTGCAATGGCATAAGGGTGCTTGACTGCGAGACGGACAAGTCGAGCAGGTACGAAAGTAGGTCATAGTGATCCGGTGGTTCTGTATGGAAGGGCCATCGCTCAACGGATAAAAGGTACTCCGGGGATAACAGGCTGATACCGCCCAAGAGTTCATATCGACGGCGGTGTTTGGCACCTCGATGTCGGCTCATCACATCCTGGGGCTGAAGTCGGTCCCAAGGGTATGGCTGTTCGCCATTTAAAGTGGTACGCGAGCTGGGTTTAGAACGTCGTGAGACAGTTCGGTCCCTATCTGCCGTGGGCGTTGGAGATTTGAGGGAAGCTGCTCCTAGTACGAGAGGACCGGAGTGGACGTACCCCTGGTGTTCCGGTTGTTTCGCCAGAAGCATTGCCGGGTAGCTATGTACGGACGGGATAACCGCTGAAAGCATCTAAGCGGGAAGCCCCTCCCAAGATGAGATCTCCCTGGGCACGCGATGCCCCTAAAGGTCCGTTGAAGACCACGACGTGGATAGGCGGGATGTGGAAGCGTGGTAACACGTGCAGCTAACCCGTACTAATCGACCGTGCGGCTTGACCATATAACACCCAAGTGCGTTACCCTTACGCTCTCACCGTTTCGCGGATCGTCGGCCTCCATACCGACGCTCCCACCCTTTCCCTGGCGGCCATAGAGACCTGGAACCACCTGATCCCGTCCCGAACTCAGACGTGAAACAAGTCTTCGCCGATCCTAGTGTGGGGCCTCCCCATGCGAACCTAGGGCACCGCCAGGGCCCTCTCCCCTCAAAACCCCTTCCACCCAACAGTGGCGGGGGTTTTGGCTTTGGAGCCGGCTCCTACTCGCTCGGCCAGCCAGATGTCTCCCCTTTGAGCACTTGATCAGTTTTGGCTTTGAACTGGCCACCTCGGCCGGTCCGGCGATCGTTCCATCGATCGCAGATCTGTTCGCCAACTTCACGCGAAGGCCGAAAGACTCGCATAAGCCAGCCCCAAACCAATCAGAGTCGCCATCAGAACGTCACTGGGATAATGCAGCCCGAGAATGATGCGAGACAGCGCGATCAGAGTCGTGAAAGGAACCAGGATCCAGGCCAATACAGGGAAGTAGTAGATGGCGACACTCGAAAACACGACGGCGTGGAGCGTGTGACCCGAGGGAAAGCTGTATTGATCGAGTGGCGGGACGAGTGCCGTGATGTCACTGGCGTGATGACAGGGACGAGACCGCCGAGTCATGCCTTTGAGTGATTTGTAGAGCAACAATGCGATACTGCCGGTCGCCAGCATGTGCAGGCTGGCTTGTAATCCGTTCAGCCCATAGACCAGGGGTAGGGCGGCCATGAGGCTATACCAGAACACCCCATCACCCAGTCGGCTGACGAGCGCGAAGGGATATCGGATCCAACGACCTTGCCCCGAACGGCTCCAGAGGCGACAGACGGATACTTCCAATTCATTCAGATGTCGTAGCCAGGCTTGCATGACAGGACCCCGCTTGACCTCGTTTGCTATGGATCACGGCGAACAGATGCTCTTCGACACGGCCTAGAATGCGCTCCCAGCCAATATCCAGCGCACGCCTTCTGGCTTCGAGTCCCATTTGGCGTAGTCGTTCCCGATCGCCAACGCACTCCAGACAGACATGGACGAATGTTTCAGGCTCATCGGTCGGCACGGTCACGCCGTTGAGCCATGAGGAAACATAGGCACGTGCGGCCGCATAATCGAAAGCGATGACGGGCAGACCGCTGGCCATGGCCTCGGTGACGACATTACCGAAGGTCTCGGTGAGACTCGGAAAGAGGAAGAGATCGCCCGAGGCATAGTGAGCGGCGAGCTCGTCGCCGACGCGCGCGCCGGCGAAGATCAGATCCGGGTGTTCCTGTTGCAGATGCGGGCGTTCGGGACCATCGCCGACCAGCACGAAGCGCGCGCTCGGACACTGCTGCTGGATGGCGCGGAACCCGGCGAGCGCCAGGGCCAGATTCTTTTCAGCCGCGATCCGACCCACATAGAGGACGACCAGATCGTCCTCATTGCAGCCCCAGGAGCGGCGCAGTTCAGCGGAGCGCCGATCCGGCGCGAACTGATCGACGTCTACTCCACGTCCAAAGACATGGAGGTTCTCGAATCCTTCGGCGGCCAGACTGTCACGCAACTCGGTAGTCGGAACCAAGGTGGCATCGGAGCGATTGTGGAAGTGTCTCAGGGTCTCGGCGATCTGACGGGTCAGGGCGCCCAGTCCGTAATGCCGGCTATAGTGCTGGAAATGGGTATGAAAACCGGTGATCGTCGGAATCTTGAGTGCTTGCGCGGCTGAGAGCGCGGCGTGACCCAGTGGCCCCTGAGTGGCGATATAGACCAGATCCGTCGGGCGGCGGTGCCAGAGACGCCGCAGACGCCAATAGACCGGAAGCCCGAAACGGAGACCGCGATAGCCGGGGATCGGCAGGCCCGGCACCAGATGCAGATCGAGCACATCGGATGGCTCGGAGTGTCGAGGATCGGCGGGTTGTCGTGGCCGGATCAACTGGATCCCATGTCCGCGTGCGGCCATGCCTTCGGCCAGATGGCGCATGGTATTGGCCACGCCGTTGATCTCGGGAGGATAGGTCTCGGTGACAATGGCGATCCTGAGCCGATCGCCTTTGGACGGAGCGGTGATCCGCGTTTCTCCGGACATGATTCAAACGGCTCCAGGCTCCAGCCGGCATGGACTTGCATCGTCGTCGTGCACCGATACAACCGTGTCCTTGCCTATCATGAGGGGCGTGGTCTCCGCGCCGTCGAGCGTCTCGAGGATGGCCGCGCGGGCGCGCTCGGCGAGTGCGCGGCGTGACTCACTGTCCAGAGCCTGCATGGGCGGGAGGAAATGGACACAGGCGATCAGCCCCGGATGCCGGACGAGTCGGCTGAGATTGGCGATCAGGCTGTCGTCGCCGACATAGGGTACGGACTGATCGAGGGCGAAGGTGTCGCGACGCCGGTAGCGGATGGCGACCGGCTGTACACGAACATCGGGATGCTGGGCGATGGCGAAGAGTCGCGGATGGAAGCGTCCGAGCGTTCGGCCATCCGTCGTGGTGCCCTCGGGAAAGATCATGACCGTGCGCTCCGAGGCCAGATCCGCCAGCAGTCGATGGATCACAGACTCCGCTCGATGTGCACCGCGCTCGATGAAGCGGGTGCCCGCGAGGTCGGCCAGCCAGCCGATCAGCGGCCAGCGCCGGACGTCCGACTTGGCCAGAAACCCGATCTCACCCTGAGCGCCCAGAATGGGGATGTCGAGCCAGGAGACATGGTTGCCGACCAGCAGACAGCCCGGCTCCAACCGCCCTTCGATCCGTACTTCAACATCCAGGGCGCGCACCAGCCGCCCATGCCACCAGCGCACGGCACGCGGCAGCCAACGCGGTTGCCGATGCGCGCGACCCTGGAGCGCGGCATAGAGACCGACCAGCGTTCCGGTCGCCAGATGCTCGCCGACCCGCCAGCTTCTCCAGAGTGTTCGTGCGATCATGACCCTCAAATGTCGCTCGGACTGTCTCAAAGACCGTGCCTATCGAGGAAGTGGCGTGAGTACGCCGGACTCAGGGCGTCGATGTCGAGCAGCATCAGTACGTCCGCCACGCCGAAATCCGGATCACGACAGGGTTCGCCGCATGCCTTGGCGCCCAGACGGACGTAGGCACGCAGCAAGGGCGGCAACGGCGCGTCCAGGACGTCGTCGGCGACCTGGGTCGTGAGCAGCGGAGCAAGCGGCGTGACGCGCCGATCCTCGGGCGCCGGCGCCTGACGGCGCAGTCGGTTCATGATGGCGGCCGCCTGGATGTCGTCCTCGCCGAGCGGGACGCTGGCACAGCCGAACAGATAATCGAAGCCGTTGAGCTGGACGAATCCGGCCAGCCCCGACCAGAGCACGGCGATCGCCGACCCCTGCCGGAACTCGGGCGCGATGCAGGTACGGCCGACCTCCAGCAGGCGTCCGTCGAGCCGCTTGATGGCGTCCAGCTCGAACTCGCTCTCGGAATAGAAGCCTCCGATCCGTGCGGCGCTGGCGTCGGTCAGCAGACGGGTGCAACCGACGACACGCCCGGTGCGCGAATCGCGAACCAGCAGATGCTGACAATGGTCGTCGAACGCATCGTGATCGTAACCGGGCGCGCCCTTGAGCCGTGCGCCCATCTCCTCGCCGAAGACCTGATAGCGCAGTGCCTGCGCCTCACGGACCTCGGACTCGGACGTTGCGATCTCGACATAGAGACGCTCGCCGCGCTTGGCGAGCGACGCGGAAGCCGAAGCGACCATCGAATGCCCTCACAGGTTGAAGAATGCCTGGAGGGTTATCTTAGGCGGCGAGTGTTGCGGCCTGATGTGGGGCGGATGACAGCTCCGTGAACGCGGGTCGCGTGTTCAAGCTCGGGTTCAGGCCCGCAGCGACAGAATCGGCCAGCCGCGCGTCTCGGCCGTGGCGCGCAACTGGGCGTCCGGATTGACCGCGATCGGCCGCTCGACCCGCTCCAGCAACGGCAGATCGTTGTGCGAGTCGCTGTAGAAGCAACTGCCCGCCAGATCCAGCCCCTGCTCGACGAGCCAGTGTTCGAGCCGCTCGACCTTGCCCTCGCGAAAGGAGGGCACACCCTCGACCTCACCCGTATAGACCCCGTCGCGCTCGGCGGGCAGGGTGGCGATCAGATGCGGCACGCCGAAGCGCTCGGCGATGGGCGCGGTGACGAAGGCATTGGTCGCGGTGATGATGAGCAGGATGTCGCCGGCGGACTGGTGGCGTTCGACGAGCGCGCGCGCCGCCGGGGTCATGATCGGCTCGATCTGCTCTTCGAGGAAGCGCGCGCGTAGCGCCTCCAGACGCTCGCGCGGATGCTCGCGCAACGGACGTAGTGAGAAACGCAGAAACTCCTGGATATCCAGGGTTCCGTCCTGATATTCGCGGTAGAATCGCTCGTTCTCGCGTGCGTACTCCGCACCGTCCACGAGTCCATGCCGGGCGAGATAGCAGCCCCAGAGATAGTCCGAGTCACCGTCCAGGAGTGTGTTGTCGAGATCGAAGATAGCGAGTGGCACGCGGTCGATTCCAGTCTGAAAGATTGAAGTGGAGTCTGGCGCGGATCTTGCGCCCTTTGAGTGCCATACTCCGGGATCGGCGCGCGGGTTTCAAGTGTTTACGACCAAGCTCTTGATTGGAAATCGCTTATACAGACGCCGGCTTGCCGGAAACGACTGCTCTATGGAAGAATGAGCCGGCCACCAGCCAGGGAGAGACCCATCCTTGATCGACCATGACGGCTTCAGACCCAATGTCGGCATCATCCTGAGCAATCGGGACCGTCGCCTATTCTGGGGGCGCCGCGTCGGCCAGAATGCCTGGCAGTTTCCACAGGGTGGGATAAACCCCGACGAAACACCCGAGCAGGCCATGTTCCGCGAGCTGGAGGAGGAGGTCGGACTCTGCGAGCAGCAGGTCACGATCCTAGGCAGTACGCGCGGCTGGCTGCGCTATCACCTGCCCAAGCGTTACATCCGGCACCGTTACTGCGGGCCGGGTCCGACCTGCATCGGCCAGAAACAGGTCTGGTTCATGCTGCGGGTCGATTGCGGCGAGGAGGCCTTCTGTCTCGATCGCACCGACAAGCCCGAATTCGACGCCTGGCGCTGGGTCAGATACTGGCAGCCACTCTACGAGGTCGTGTATTTCAAGCGCCATGTCTATCAGCAGGCGCTCGAGGAACTGGCGCCGACCCTCTATCCGGAAGGCGTGCCGGAGCGCCGTCATGTCTATGCCGGCCCCTCCAGGCTGCTGCGCCAGGGATACCCGTGAGCGTCGTGCGCCGCGCCAGGGCTGAGACACCGGCCTAACTCCGCATGCACTCAGGCGCCCATTCGTCCGCGATCCCATCCGCTCCAGGTCTGCTCACCTCGCCCAGCATGCTCGAATCACTCAGACGCATCGTTCAGGAAGTCAACAACGCCGGCGATCTCGAGCAGGCGCTCTCCATCATCGTCCAGCGCGTCAAGCAGGCCGTGGGTGCGGACGTCTGTTCGGTCTATCTCAACGACTACGATAACCATCGCCACGTCCTGCACGCGACCGAGGGTCTGCGTCAGGATGCCGTGGGGCGGGTGCGACTCGAACTCGGTCGCGGGCTGATCGGGCTGGTGAGCGAACGCGCCGAGCCGATCAACCTCGACGACGCGGCCAATCATCCGCGCTACGAGTGCATCATCGACACCGGCGAGGAACGTTATCACGGTTTTCTCGGCGCGCCCATCATCCAGAACCGCAAGGTGCTCGGCGTTCTGGTGCTGCGCCAGCGCTGGCGGCGCCACTTCGGCGAGGACGAAGTGACCTTCGTGATGACCCTGGCCTCGCAGCTGGCCGGCGCCATCACCTTCGCCCGCACCAGCGGCGAGCTGGCGCGCCTGCAGGACGACGGCATCCCGCAGCGCTTCCTGCCGGGGCTGGCCGCCTCGCCGGGCATCGGCCTCGGGCAGGCGGTGGTGGTCTATCCGCCCGCCGACCTGGACGCGGTGCCCGATCGACGTCCCGAGGATCCGGAGATCGAGGCGGAGGACTTCCGGCGTGCCGTGCGTGAGGTCGCCGGGGATCTCGACCGCTTCGCCGGCCGCGCTCAGGTGCATCTGCGCGTCGAAGACATGGCGCTGTTCGACGCCTGGCGCCTGATGCTGGAGAGCGACACCCTGATCGACGGCACCCTGTCGCGGATTCGCGCCGGCAACTGGGCGCCCGGCGCGCTGCGTGAGACCATCGCCGAACATGCGCGGGTGTTCGACGCCATGGACGATGCCTATCTGCGCGAACGCGCCACGGACGTGCGCGACCTGGGACGCTGTATCCTGATGTACCTGCAGAATCGGGCCGGCGCGCCGATCCAGTATCCGCCGCGCACCATCCTGGTAGGCGACGAGATCAGCGCCATGCAGATCGCCGACGTGCCGCGTGAGAAGCTGGCCGGGGTGGTCTCGACCACGGGCTCGGGGTCGTCCCATGTCGGCATCCTGGCGCGCGGCATGGGCGTCCCGGCGGCCATGGGGGTGTCGGATCTGCCGGTGGGGCGCGTCGAGGGCCGTGAGATGGTGGTCGACGGCTATCGCGGGCGCGTCTATGTCTCGCCGGGGCCGGCGGTGCGTTCGGAGTATCAGCGTCTGGCCGAGGATGACGCGGCCCTGACCAGCGAGCTGCAAGCGCTGAGTCATCTGCCGGCCGAGACCACCGACGGCTATCTGATCCCGCTCTATCTCAACACCGGGCTGGTGTCCGAGAGCCGTCCGCTCGGCATCGAGGAATCGGCCGGCGTCGGTCTCTACCGTACTGAGCTGCCCTTCATCGTGCGCGACAGCTTTCCGAGCGAGGCGGCGCAGATGACCAACTACCGGCATGTGCTGGAGCTGTTCGCGCCGCGTCCGGTGACGATCCGCACCCTCGACATCGGCGGCGACAAGCCGCTGCCGTACTTTCCGATGCACGAGGCCAATCCCTTCCTGGGTTGGCGCGGCATCCGCATCACGCTCGACCATCCCGAGATCTTCCTGACCCAGGTGCGCGCGGTCCTGCGCGCGGCCATCGGACTCGACAACCTGCAACTGCTGCTGCCTATGGTCAGCACCGTCGGCGAGGTCGACGATGCCTTGCTCCTGATCCGGCGTGCCCATGACGAGCTGCTGGAGGAGGGCTATCAGGTGCGGATGCCGCCGGTCGGGGTCATGATCGAGGTGCCGGCGGCCGTCTATCAGGCCGAGGCGCTGGCGCGCCGGGTCGATTTCCTGTCGGTGGGGACGAACGATCTCACGCAATATCTGCTGGCCGTCGATCGCAACAATCCGCATGTGGCCAAGCTCTACAACGAATATCACCCGGCTGTTCTGCGCGCGCTGCTCCAGATCCTGACCGGGGCGCGGCTTCACGGCAAGGAGGTCAGCGTCTGCGGCGAGATGGCCGGTGATCCGCTGGCGACCTTCCTGCTGCTGGGGATGGGTGTGCACAGCCTCAGCATGGGGGCCGGCAGTCTGCTGCGGGTCAAGAAGGTCATCCGCAGCATCAGCCGGGCGCGGGCGCGCGAGGTGCTCAAGGTCGCCCTGCAATGCGAGGATGCCGGCTCGGTGCGCCGACTGTTGCTCGACGCGCTGGAGACCGTCGGCCTCGGTGGTCTGGTGCGACCGGGCCGTTAGCCGGGTAGTGACTTGCCTGGATTGAGGATGCCCGCCGGGTCGAACTGCGCCTTGATGGCGTGCATGAGCTTCAGTGCCATCGGATCGAGTTCGCGGTCGACGAAATCGCGCTTTTCCAGCCCCACACCGTGCTCGCCCGAGAGCGTCCCACCCAGCCGTAGCACCAGGGCGAAGACTGCATCCAGACAGTGCGCCGCGCGCGCGACCTCCTCGGCGTCGTCCGGGTCGATCAGCAGATTGACATGGATGTTGCCGTTGCCGGCATGGCCGAAGTTGACGATCCGGATGCCGGTCTCGCGCGCCAACTGCTCCAACCCATCGATGAACTCGCCCATGTGCGAGACCGGCACCACCACGTCCTCATTGATCTTCTTCGGCGCGATGTGACGCAGGGCCGGGGAGAGGGCCTTGCGCGTCTTCCAAAGCGCGGCGACCTCGTCAGCCGTCTCGGCGAGCCGCAGCTCCAGCAGACCCGAGACACGCGCCGCCTCACCGACCGCCCGTTGTGCTTCCCGGATACAGGCCGCCGGGCCATCGACCTCGATCATCAGCAGCGCCCCGGCGCCGTCCGGCAGGTCGAGTTCGGAATAGCGGCTGACCATCTCGATCGCCGAGCCGTCCATGATCTCCAGCGCGCAGGGCGTGACCGGCTGGGCCATGATGGCCGAGACGGCGAGCGCGGCGCTGTGGATGTCGGCATAGGTCGCGCGCAGGGTGCGCTTGGCCTCCGGCAGCGGGGTGAGTTTGAGCGTGGCCTCGGTGACGAGCGCGAGCGTGCCCTCTGAGCCGATGATGAGCCGCGTCAGGTCATAGCCGACCACGCCCTTGGTGGTGAGGACGCCCGTGTGGAAGACCTCGCCCGTGCCGCTCACCGCACGCAGACCCAGGGTGTTCTCGCGCGGCGTGCCGTACTTGACCGCGCGCGGACCGGCTGAGTTGTAGGCTAGGTTGCCGCCGATGGTGCAGGTGGCCGCGCTGGTCGGGTCCGGCGGCCAGAAGAAGCCGGCAGCGGCGATGGCCTGCTGCAATCGCGCGTTGGTCACGCCGGGCTCGACCACCGCCAGCCGGTCGCCGGGCTCGATGCGCTTTATTTGATCCATGCGCTCGAACGAGAGCACGATGCCGCCGCGATCGGGTACAGTCGCCCCCGTGGTGCCCGTGCCCAGTCCACGGGCGATCAGCGGCAGTCCGGCCTCGGCACAGAGCCGGACCAGCGCGGCGACCCGATCCTCATCGCGCGCGAAGACGACCGCTTGAGGTAGCGCCTGACGACGGCTGTTGTCGTAACCATAGGGCCAGCAGTCGGCCGGGTCGGTCAGCAGAGCACCGTCGCCGGCGATTCGCGCCAGCTCGGCGCGCAGTCCAGCGGTGAGATCAGGCATTGGGCGTCCAGTATTCGAAGAGTTTGACCACCTTGCGCACACCCGGCACATAGCGCACCCGCTCGGCGACGAGATCGCCCTCGCGCGGCGTGACCAGCCCAAGCAGATAGAGTATCCCATCCTCGACCACGATCTTGACGCGGGTCGGATCGAAATCGGGCAATTCGATGCCGGCCAGCTCCAGTTTGGCGCGCAAGGCGATATAGGTATCTTCGGACTGGCGGCCCATCCCGATGCGCGGCCCGACGCGGACCTCGTCGATCACGCGCGCGACCTTGGGCAGTCGGCTGATCCGCTCGCCGGCTCGCTGCGCGAGATCCGCCGATTCGGCCTGTCCGGTGAGCAGGACGCTGCGGTTGTAGCTGGTCGCGATGATCCGCGCACCTCGGCCGAGGTCGCGATCCTGGAAGATCGCCTGGGCGGCGGCGAACTCGATCTGCCGATCGTCGAGGATCGTCTGGGCCGGGCGACGATCATGGATGGCCGAGGCGCCGGCGACCGCCGCGCCGCCCACGACCAGGGGCGCACATCCAGTCGCCGAGAGCGCGAATGCGAGCACGGCGCCCGCCAGAGTGATCGGCTTCGAGTACGTTCTATTCATTGGGATCGGGATGAAGGGCTTTGATGAGCGATGCACGACGCGCCGACGGCGGTCGTTCAGGCTTGGATCGGGTGACGAGTGGTTCAGTTCCTAGAGCGTAAAAGCCTGCCGGATCCACTGGATGTCGTCCTCGGCACTGATGGCCACGACATCGAACCGGCAAGCCAGTTGGGTCGGGTGGCGATGCAGATAGTGCCGGGCGGCCAGGATCAGGCGCTGCTGTTTGTGCGCGTCCACGGTCGCCGCCGGGGTGCCGAAGCGCGTCGAGCGCCGGTAGCGCACCTCGACGAACACCAGGACGGCCTCGTCGCGCATCACCAGATCGATCTCGCCGAACCGAGAGCGCTGGTTGCGCGCGACCAGTCTCAGCCCCTGAGCGGTCAGGAACGACTCGGCGAGACGCTCCTTGGCTTCACCGATCGCGCGCGTGTCCGGGCGCGATCGGCGGCTACTGGGGCTGGTGCTCATTCAGGACCGAGCGCACGGGTAGATTCGACGCGCTTCTCGCCCGGAGGTTCCATGCCGTTGGCCAGGCGTGGTCCGCTCTCGGTGAAGCGTCCCAGTACCAACTGACGGGTGAGACGACCGAGCGGATCGACCGCGAGTCCGCCGGTCTGGCCCGGATAGTAGGCCCCAGGGTTCGCCTCCAGCTCGGACAGACGCGGCGCCAGACGGTAGGCGTCGATGCCCATGGCATAGAGTCGGGCGAGCGGACCTGAGGCGCTGTCGGTCCGGGCCATGACGGTGCGGCGCGCGAGCGGCCCCGGTCCGCCCAAGTCGAGCATCCAGGGAATATCGACGAAATAGAGTCCGACCAGGGCCTGATCGGCATTGGCATCGAAGTGCCCCGAATAGACGTGCGAGGTCGAGATGACGATCAGGGGCTTGTTCGCGGCGGACCGGATCTGGGGATGGAGCTTGCGCGCCATCTCGGCGGTGGCGACCAGGAACAGTAGGTCGGCCCTCTGGCCATCCATGAGTCGGCCCAGGGTCTTGTCGTAATTCGACCAGGCCGGATCGAAGCCGGCCTGACCGGCCAGGGTTCCGCCCTGAGCGCGCCACTGCGCACTGAAGGCATTCGCCAGACGCCGGCCCCAGGCATCGTTCGGATGGAGCACGAACGCGCGTCTGGCGCCCAGGGCAAATCCCTTGTTCGCCGCCTCGGCGGCTTCGTTCTCGGGTGAGAGCGCGAACTGGAACAGATTCGGGGCGCGACGCTCCGCCTCGGTGGATTCGTTCAGCGCGAGCGTGGGGATCGGCGACGTCCCGGCGTCGATCAGCGCATCGACGGCCGGCTTCTCCAGCGGTCCGATCACATAGTCGGCGCCGCGCGCGATGGCGGAGGTGTGCAGTGCGCGCACCCGACCGGCATTGGTGCTGTCGGCGAAGTCCAGTGACGGGCGTCGATCGCCCGGATCTAGGCGGCCGGCGGCCTGGATCCCATCGCGCACCGCCTTGGCGGCCGCGGCGAAGCGCCCGCCGCCGGGCAGCATCACGGTGACGCGCCGGCCGCTCGCGTATCCGCCCGGCCCGTCGCCGCCATAGGCGCGCGCCAGCTCGGGGAGCGCGGGGTGGCTGGTGCGGCCTTGGCGCCATTGACGATAGGCGTCGTCCAGCCGCCGGGGATCGGCGCCGTGGCTTCGCGCGAGCTGGGCGATCTCGGCCCAGCCCTTCATGGAACCGCGACCCGTGCGGGTGAGTTTGAGCAGCTCGTCCTCGCCGATCAGCGCCAGGGTCGCGACCAGCGCGACCTGATTGGTCAGACGGGCCGGTCCGTCGAGCAGGGCGTCGAGTTCGGCCAGAGACTCGGCTCCGGCCACCGGATCGTTGCCGAGCCGCTGGGCGGCCGCCAGCAGTCCGAGGCGTCGGATCTTGAGCGATTTGGGCAGGTTGCCCGGCAACCGATTCAATTCGACGATCGCGACCTTGGGCCGTCCGGCCGCCAGGTCGAGTTCGGCCCTGAGCAGTTGCGAGCGTTCCGGTTGGCCGCCGACGAGTTCGGACGGCTTGAGTCCATCGAGCGTCTCGCGCGCCCGTCCGACCCGGCCGCCGGCCAGATAGGCCTGCGCGGCCTTGAGCCTGAGTTCGGACTTGGCCGGAGCCTGAGCGCGAGCGGCCAGTTCCAGATAGAGCCGGGCGGCCTCGTCGACCTGGCCCTGAGCCTCCAGACTGGAGGCGCGGCTCAACTCAGCGCTCGGAACGCTCGTCAGCAGGCTGGCCGGATCCTGGATCGGCTGGACGGCGCAGCCCGACAGGAGTACGGCGGCGAACAGCGGTCCGAGCAGCCGACGCGGGAAAAAAGCGGTACGGTCGATGCGATTCTTGGGCATGATTCCGTGTCCGTATTCTTTTGTGAGAGTCTGCCGGAGGGCGGAAGATGCAACGACAGGCCGGGGTACTATACGTGGTGGCCACTCCGATCGGCAATCTCGGAGACCTCAGCGAGCGCGCACGCCGGGTGCTCGCCGAGGTCGATGCCATCGCCGCCGAGGATACGCGCGAGACGCGGCGTCTGCTCGCGCACTGCGGGATCTCGTCCGAGCTGATCGCCTATCACGACCACAACGAGTCCGAACTCACACCGCGTCTGCTGGAGGCGCTGGAGTCGGGGCAACGCCTGGCGTTGGTCTCGGACGCGGGCACGCCCTTGATCAGCGATCCCGGCTATATCCTAGTGGCGGCGGCGCGTGAACGGGGTCTGGATGTCGTGCCCATTCCGGGGGCGAGCGCGGCCATCTGTGCGCTCTCGGCCTCGGGTCTGCCGAGCGACCGCTTCCTCTTCCTCGGTTTTCCGCCCCGCACCCAGTCGCGCCGTCGGGCCCGGATCGAGTCGGTCGCGCGCGAGCCGGGGACGCTCATCTTCTATGAGAGCGCCAAGCGGGCGCTGGAGACGCTGCGCGATCTCCAAGCCGTCCTGGGCGATGGGCGGCGTCTGGTCATCGCGCGCGAGCTGACCAAACGGTTCGAGACCTTTCTGCTCGGACCGGCCAGTGTGCTCATCGCACGTCTGGAGTCGGACGAGGAGCAGCGTCTCGGCGAGATGGTGATCCTGGTCGAGGGCTGCCCGGCGTCTGAAGCCGACGAGACGCGCGAGGACGCCGTCCGCGTGTTGCGCATCCTCGGCGAGTCCATGCCGCTGAGTCAGGCCGCCGCGCTGGCCGCCCGCCTGACCGGAGCCAAGAAGAACGCACTCTACCGGCTGGGCCTGGAGCTGGGACTCGGTGCCGAATCCGATTGAACGACGCGCGACAGAGATCGGTCGGATTTGTTAGGATGCCGCTCCTAAGGAGTTGGCCAGACAGTCGCTCCTTCCGTTCGGAAGGGGAGGAAAGTCCGGGCTCCATCGGGCAGGGTGCCAGGTAACGCCTGGGGGATGTGAGTCCACGGAAAGTGCCACAGAAAAGATACCGCCGGTTCGGGTTCCGCTCGCGCCGGTAAGGGTGAAAAGGTGCGGTAAGAGCGCACCGCGCTGGTGGCAACATCAGTGGCAGGGTAAACCCCACCCGGAGCAAGACCAAATAGGGGAACCTGCGGCTTCGAGCTGCGGCGCGCGGCCCGCGCGTGTTCCCGGGTAGGTCGCTCGAGGCGCGCGGTGACGCGCGTCCCAGATGAATGACTGTCCTCGACAGAACCCGGCTTATCGGCCAACTCCTTAGCCTCCGACACGCCTCCTCCAACCCCCTTCAAAGCGTTCGTTCCAGGGTGCTCGAACACCCTGATTTCTCATCGACTTGAGTTCGATTGCTCATGTTTTTTATGAACTCATGAGTTCATGATCCTGAATCGATAGCGTTTTTCACGTGTTACCGACCCGTCTCAGGTTCATGCCGTAAGTCGCTGACTCTGAAGAACAAAGGCCAAGGATTTCTTGACGTTGCCCCGGAGCCTCTCTAACATGAGCGTTCAGTGGGGAAGTGTGGGGAATTGGGGAGTGATCGACCACGGACGAGCCATCCAGGGGGGCTTCAGTGTTTCGCGGCTTGACCATCCTCAACCTGGATGCCAAGGGCCGTCTGGCGATTCCGTCCAGGCATCGCGAGCGACTGGAGACGCTGTCCGGCACGCGCCTGATCGTCACCGTGGATCGCGACCGCTGCCTGCTCCTCTATCCGGAACCCGAATGGGACATCATCGAACGCAAGTTCGCCGCCCTTCCCGCACTCGATCCGACGGCACGCGCGCTGCAACGTCTCTATGTCGGCAATGCACAGGAAGTCGATATCGATGCGCAGGGGCGCATCCTGCTGCCCGGCCATCTGCGCGAATTCGCGTCGCTGGACAAGCGGGTCGCCTTCGTGGGGCAGGGGGCCAAGTTCGAGATCTGGGACGAGTCGGCCTGGCGCGCGCGCACCGAAGCCGCGCTGAACGACCTGGCCCTCAACGCGCTGGCCACGGATTCGGGACTCGGTACCCTGACGTTGTGAGAGAAGCCGCTTTTGTCGCACAAACCCGTATTACTGGAGGAGACAGTGTCCGCCTTGCTGGTGCAATCGGACGGAATCTATGTCGATGGCACCTTCGGACGAGGTGGGCACAGTCGCGCCATCCTCGCGCGTCTGGGCGCGGCCGGGCGTCTGCTCGGTTTCGATCGCGACCCCGAGGCCGTGGCCGTCGGCCAGGCACTCTCGGCCGAGGACGGACGCTTCTCCATCCATCGCGGCTCCTTCGCCGACATCGGGCGTCTGCTCGATGAGGCCGGGATCGAGGCACGCCTGAATGGCGTATTGCTCGATCTCGGCGTCTCCTCACCGCAACTGGACACCCCCGAACGCGGCTTCAGCTTCATGGCCGACGGCCCGCTGGACATGCGCATGGACCCCGACAGCGGTGAGTCGGCGGCACAATGGCTCGCATGCGCCGAACAGCACGAGATCGCGACCGTACTGCGCGAGTTCGGCGAGGAACGCTTCGCCAACCGCATCGCACGCGCCATCGTCGAGACCCGTGCCCAGACGCCGATCCGCACGACGGCCCAACTGGCCGAGCTGGTCGCGCGCGCCGTGCCCAGGCGTGAACCGGGCAAGCATCCGGCCACCCGCACCTTCCAGGCCGTGCGCATCCAGGTCAACGGCGAGCTGGAAGCCCTGCGTCGCTGTCTCGATCAGGTCTGCGATCGACTGGCGATCGGCGGACGGCTGGCGGTCATCAGCTTCCATTCGCTCGAAGACCGGCTGGTCAAACGCTTCATCCGGCGTGAATCCAAGGGACCGGAACTGCCCAAGGGCGTTCCGGCTCGCGCCGTCGAGGTCCAGGGGCGTCTGCGTCCCATCGGCAAATCGGTGCGCCCCTCGGCGGACGAGGAAGCGCAGAACCCGAGAGCACGCAGCGCCATCCTGCGCGTGGCGGAGCGCCTGCCATGACGCGCGCCCGCTTCCTCACGGTCGCCGGATTCATACTCGCCGTCATCCTGACGGCGATGGCCGTCGTGCACACCAAATATCTCACCCGTCTCCATTTCGCCCATCTCCAGGATCTGCGCGCCCAGCGCGATGCGATCGATGTCGAATGGAACCGTCTGCGTCTCGAAGAGGCCGCGCTCTCGACCCATGTGCTCGTCGAGCGCAAGGCCCGTCGCGAGCTCGGCATGTTCGCACCCCGTGCCGGCGATGTACTCTTGATCGAGGAGCGCGTTCATGCCAAACCCTAGTCGTCGCGCTCGCAAACCCCTGCCGCCGCTCAAGCCGCGCCGGGCGCCCAATACGGTGCTGCGCCGCCGGTTGCTGATGTCGGCCTTGTCGCTGGCCTTCGTCATGCTGACGGGCGGGGTCTTCTATCGGCAGGTGATCCAGACCGAGTTCCTGCAACGCGAGGGCGAGGCGCGCTATCTGCGCGATGCCGTCATCCCGGCGCGGCGCGGCATGATCCTGGATCGCAACGGTGAGCCGCTGGCCGTGAGCACGCCGGTCGAGACCGTCTGGGCCGAGCCGCGCAAGCTGATCAACCATCTCGACAAGATCCCCGCGCTCGCCGGCGCGCTCGGGATGGATGCCGCCTTCCTGCGTGATCGCATCGAGGGCAATCGCGACAAGGGCTTCCTCTATGTCAAGCGGCGCGTCACCTTCGAGGAGGCGCGCGCGGTGCGCGAGGCGATCGCCGAGCACGGGATCGAGGGCGTCGATTTCGAGAACGAATACCGCCGCTTCTATCCGGGCGCCGAGGTCTTCGCCCATGTCATCGGCTTCACCAACATCGAGGATCGCGGCCAGGAAGGCATAGAGCTGGCCTACGACCGCGTGCTCAAGGCCGAGCCCGGTTTGCAGCGCGTCATCCGTGATGGGCGCCGGCGCACCGTGCAGCAGGTCGAGCAGGTCCGTCCGCCGCGTCCGGGTCGCGATCTGGCCCTGACTCTGGATCGGCGCTTGCAATATCTGGCCTATCGCGAGCTGAAGGCCGCCGTGACCGAGCACAAGGCCAAGGGCGGCACCCTGGTGGTGCTGGACGTGGCCACGGGCGAGGTGCTGGCGATGGTCAATCAGCCCAGCTTCAATCCCAACAGTGATCGCAGCGGGGACAGCGAGCGTCGGCGCAATCGCGCGCTCACCGACGTCATGGAGCCCGGCTCGACGCTCAAGCCGTTCGTGGTCGCCGCCGCACTCGAGCGGGGGGTCATCACGCCGGCGAGCCGCTTCTCGACCGCGCCCTACAGCATCGGCCGTAACGTCGTGCGCGACGTGCACAACTATGGCACGCTCGATGTCACCGGCATCATCACCAAATCGAGCAACGTCGGCTCGGTGAAGATCGCGCAGAAAATGAGCTACCAGGATCTCTGGAGCCTCTACGATCAGCTCGGATTCGGTCATCCGACCGGTATCGGCTTTCCGGGCGAGAGTCGCGGCCTTCTCAGACATTATTCGACCTGGCGGCCCTTCGAACATGCCACGCACGCCTTCGGCTATGGTCTCTCGGTCACATCACTGCAACTGGCCCAGGCCTATTTGGTGCTGGCCGCCGATGGCGTGAAGCGGCCCGTGACCCTCTTCAAGCGCGATCCGCTCATGCAAACCGCTGCGGCGCCCGAGGGCGTGCGTCTCCTGAGTCAGGATACGACGCGCCGGCTGCGTGCCATGATGGAGACCGTGGTCTCCGAACAGGGCACGGCCAAACAGGCGATCATCGCCGGCTATCGCGCCGCCGGCAAGACCGGAACGGCCAAGAAATCGGCGGGCAAGGCCGGTTATGCGAGCAATCGTTATCAGTCGGTCTTCGCCGGGTTCGTGCCGGCCGGCCGGCCGCGTTTCGTCATGGTGGTCATGATCGACGAGCCGGGCGCCGGCGCCTATTACGGCGGTGTGGTGGCGGCGCCCATCTTCCAGAAGGTGATGGAAGGCGCGCTGCGGCTGTTCAACGTCCCGCCCGACGATCCCGAGCCGTCGATGATGCTCGCGCAACACTTGCAGGGGACGGCGCCATGAGCATACGGCTGACGTTCGATCCGGTATCGGAACCTGTGAGCACGGAGGGTCGGCGCTGATGTGGACACTGGCTCAAGCCATCGCCCGCGCGGGCGGTGTGCTGCACGGATCTGATGTCGCCTTTTCCTCGGTCGGGACCGATTCGCGCGCCGACTGCGCAGGGCAGCTCTTCGTCGCCCTGCGCGGCGAGCGTTTCGACGGGCACGAATACGTCGCGGCGGCCCAGGCATCCGGGGCTGTCGCCGCCATGGTCGATCAGCCGTTGCCGCTCGATCTGCCGCAGTGGGTGGTCGACGACACCCGGCTCGGTCTGGGACGGCTGGCGGCGGCCTGGCGCGATCGTTTCCCCGGTCGGGTGATCGCCATCACCGGCAGCAACGGCAAGACTACGGTCAAGGAGATGGTCGCCGCCATCCTGGCTCAGGCCGGGCGGGTGCGGGCCACGCGCGGCAATCTCAACAACGACATCGGTATGCCGCTGACGCTGCTGAGCGCACGCGACGAGGACTTTCTGGTGCTGGAGATGGGGGCGAACCATCACGGCGAGATCGGCTACATGACCGAGATCGCACGTCCCGAGGTGGCCCTGATCACCAATGCCGGGCGCGCGCATCTGGAAGGCTTCGGCAGCGTCGCCGGCGTGGCGCGCGCCAAGGGCGAGATCGCGCGCGGGTTGCCGGAGGACGGCGTCTTCGTCGTCAGCGGCGACTCGCCCTATCTCGGGCTGTGGCGCGAACTGGCCGAGGGACGGCGGATGCTGACCTTCGCCCTGGACGGCGCCGCCGATCTGACCGCGCGCACCGAATCGATCCGGGTCGAGTGGGGTGATGCCGGCTTTCGCACGACCTTCAGGGCGCGCGTCGCCGGCGAGGACTGGCCGCTTGCGCTGTCCCTGGCCGGCGAGCACAACGTCCGCAATGCACTGGCGGCGGCGGCGGGTGCGCTGGCGCTCGGTCTCGACCGCACGGCCATCGCGGCGGGTCTGGCGACCCTGACCCCGGTCAAGGGCCGACTCTATCCTCGGCTCTGTCACGGCGTCGGGGTCATCGACGACAGCTACAACGCCAACCCCGACTCGATCGCCGCCGCCATTGCGGTGCTGGCCGGACTCGACGGACGACGCCGGCTGATACTCGGCGATCTGGGCGAGCTGGGGGCTGACGCGGAACGTCTTCATGCCGAGATCGGTGAACAGGCCCGCGCCGCCGGACTCGACCATCTGCTCACGGTCGGCGCCCTGAGCGCCGAAGCGAGCCGCGCCTTCGGCTCGGGCGCCGAGCATTTCGCCGCTCAGGACGCGCTCCTGACCCGGCTCAAGGCCGACTTGAAACCCGGCGACCGCGTCCTGGTGAAGGGCTCGCGTCTGGCCCGGATGGAACGCATCGTTGAGGCGCTGTGCGCCGAGGACACTCCTTAGATGTTGCTGTATCTGACCGACTGGCTCACCGAGTACCACAAGGGGTTCTCGGTGTTTCGCTATCTGACGTTGCGCGCCATCCTCGGCGTGCTGACGGCGCTGGCCATCGCGCTCCTGGTCGGGCGGCCGATGATCCGCCGTCTGCGCGCCTACAAGATCGGCCAGACCGTGCGCGACGACGGTCCGCAGAGCCATCTGTCCAAGTCCGGCACCCCGACCATGGGCGGCGCCCTGATCCTGGTGGCCGTGGCCATCGCTACATTGCTGTGGGCGGACCTGGAGAACCGCTATGTCTGGATCGTGCTGCTGACGACCATGGCCTTCGGACTCGTGGGGCTGGTCGACGACTACAAGAAGCTGGTCAAGCGCGACCCGCGCGGTCTGATCGCGCGCTGGAAGTATTTCTGGCAGACGGTCTTTGGGTTCGCCGCCGCCGTGGCGCTCTATGTGACTGCGAACTCACCGGCCGAGACCGCGTTGCTGATCCCCTATGCCAAGAACCTGAGCATCCAGCTCGGTCCCTGGTTCATCCTGTTGACCTATTTCGTCATCGTCGGCTCCAGCAATGCGGTCAATCTCACCGACGGACTCGACGGACTGGCGATCATGCCGACCGTGCTGGTCGCCGGCGCCCTGACCATCTTCGTCTATGCCGCCGGTCACGCCCAGATCGCCAATTACCTGCTCATTCCCTATCTGCCCGAGGTCGGTGAGCTGGTGATCTTCTGTTCCGCCCTGGTCGGGGCCGGACTCGGGTTCCTGTGGTTCAACGCCTATCCGGCGCAGGTCTTCATGGGCGATGTGGGCGCGCTGGCGCTCGGTGCGGCGCTCGGCATGGTTGCGGTCGCGGCGCGGCAGGAACTGGTGCTCTTCATCATGGGCGGGGTCTTCGTCGCCGAGACCATCTCGGTGATGCTCCAGGTGCTGTCGTTCAAGCTCACCGGCAAACGCATCTTCCGCATGGCGCCGCTGCACCATCATTTCGAGTTGCAGGGCTGGCCCGAGCCGCGCGTCATCGTCCGCTTCTGGATCCTGACCGTGGTGCTGGTGCTGATCGGTCTGGCGAGCCTGAAGATCCGGTGAACGCCATGACGCTTCCCGCCACAGCCAGCGACCGCTCCGGCTCTCCCGAGCCCAAGACCCTGATCGTGGGTCTGGGCAAGACCGGGCTGTCCTGCGCGCGTCATCTGAGCGCACGCGGCCTGCGCGTGGCCGTGACCGACAGCCGTGAACGGCCGCCCGGTCTGGACGTGCTCCAGTCCGAGTTGCCCGAAGTCGCGGTCTTCGTCGGCGGCTTCGATCCGGAGGTGTTCGCGGCGGCCACCGAACTCGTGGTCAGCCCCGGCGTGCCGCTTGCCGAGCCGCTGATCCGGCAGGCGATCGCGCGCGGCGTGCCGGCGGTCGGCGATGTCGAACTCTTCGCGCGCGAGATCCAAGCGCCTCTGTGCGCCATCACAGGCTCCAACGGCAAGAGCACCGTGACGACCCTGGTCGGACTCATGGCGCGTCTGGCCGGACGCAAAGTCGCGGTCGGCGGCAATCTCGGCGAGCCGGTGCTCGATCTGCTGGCGCCGGACGTCGAACGCTATGTGATCGAACTCTCCAGCTTCCAGTTGGAGACGGTGCCGAGCCTGCGCGCCGATGTCGCCGTAGTGCTCAATGTCTCGGCCGATCATCTCGACCGCTATGCGAGCTTCGACGACTACGCCCGAACCAAGGCGCGGATCTATCAGGGGGCACGGATCGCCGTCGTCAATCGCGACGATCCGATCGTGGCCGCCATGCCGCGCGATCCCGAGCGCGAGATCGGTTTCACGCTCGGCGTGCCTGAGGGAGCGGACTTCGGGGTGCGCGTGCTCAACGGTCGATCCTGGATCTGCCGGGGTGACGAGCCGATCCTGCCGACCGCTGAGATACGCATCCCAGGGCGGCACAATCTGGCCAATGCGCTGGCGGCCCTGGCGCTCGCCCAGGCCAGCCGCATTCCTATGGCGAGTGCGTGTGAAGCACTGCGGGTCTTTCCAGGTCTGCCGCATCGCAGCGAATTCGTCGCCGAACGTGCCGGCGCCCGCTGGTACGACGACTCCAAGGGTACCAATCCGGGCGCGACCATCGCGGCCCTGGAGGGGCTGATCCCGGAGGATGGTTCAGGCCGAGTGGTCTTGATCGCGGGCGGCGAGGGCAAGGGCGCCGATTTCACGCCGCTACGCGCCGCCGTCGAACGCGCCGCGCGCGCTGTGGTGCTGATCGGACGCGACGCCCCGCTGATCGCGTCGGCGCTGGACGGCACGGTTCCCCTGGTCCGCGCCGTCGACATGGACGAGGCCGTCACCCTGGCCGCCGAGCGCATCGAGCCGGGCGACTGCGTGCTGCTCTCGCCGGCCTGCGCCAGTTTCGACATGTTCGACAACTACGAGCATCGCGGCCGGGTCTTCGCCGAGGCCGTGCGGAGATTGCCCGTATGACCACGGCCGCGCCCTCGAAACCTCTGTCCCGGACGCCGCGCGTGCGCCAGACCCAGCCGCTGGACTATCCCCTGCTCCTGTGCGCGATCGGTCTGCTGGCCTTCGGCTGGGTGATGGTCACATCGGCCTCGATGTCGATCGCCGATGCCTGCTGTCAGAATCCCTTCCATTATTCGATCCGGCACGCCATCGCGCTCGGTCTGGCTCTGGTACTGGGACTCATGGCCTACAGCGTGCCGTCCCACTGGTGGGAGCGTCACGGCACCTGGCTCTTTCTCGCCGGTGCCCTGGTCCTGATCCTGGTGCTCATCCCCGGCATCGGCCGCAACGTCAACGGCGCCACGCGCTGGATCCCACTCGGACCGCTCAATGTGCAGCCGTCCGAGTTCGTCAAGCTGTTCGCGATCCTCTATGTCGCCGGCTATCTGGTGCGCCATGCCGACAAGGTGGTCAATCGGATCTCGGGCTTCATCCGTCCGCTGATCCTGATCGGCGCGGCGGCACTATTGATCCTGATGCAGCCGGATTTCGGAACCACGGCGGTGATGCTGGCGACCGTGATGGGGATGCTGTTTCTCGGCGGCGCGAGCCTCATGCCCTTCATCTTTCTGTTCGCGATCCTCGGTGCCGGACTGGTGACGCTGGTGATCCTGTCGCCCTATCGTCTGGCGCGTGTCATCTCCTTTCTCAATCCCTGGGAAGATCCGTTCAATTCGGGCTATCAGCTCAGTCAGGCGCTCATCGCCTTCGGGCGCGGCGAGTGGTTCGGCGTCGGCCTGGGCAATGGCATCCAGAAGCAGTATTTCCTGCCCGAGGCGCATACCGACTTCCTGGCTTCGGTGATCGGCGAGGAACTGGGTCTGGTCGGGATGCTGGTGCTGATCGCGGCCCTCGTCTTCCTGACCTGGCGCGCGATGTCGATCGGCGTGCGGGCCGAGGCGCTCAAGCGTCCTTTCGAAGCCTATGTGGCGCAGGGGATCGGTCTCTGGATCGGGCTCCAGTCCTTCGTCAATCTCGGCGTCAATGTCGGCATCCTGCCTACCAAGGGGCTGACCCTGCCTTTCATGAGCTATGGGAGCAACAGTCTGATGGTCGGCTGTATGGCGATCGCCATCCTGCTGCGGATCGATGTCATGCTGAGGCGTGCGGAGTCCGAATCCAAATTCAAGCGAGATCCGTCATGGTCGCGCGCCTAGCCGTCATGGCCGGGGGTACCGGCGGTCATGTCTTTCCGGCGCTTGCCGTCGCCGAGTCTCTGCGCGGGCAGGGGGCCGAGGTGTTCTGGATCGGCACCCAGGCCGGCATGGAATCGCGTCTGGTGCCCGAGCATGGGTTCGAGATGGAATGGGTTTCGATCGAGGGCGTGCGCGGCAAGGACGGGCTGCAATGGCTCAAGGCGCCTTTCCGGCTGGCGAGCGCCTTCGGTCAGGCGCGCGCCATCCTGCGCCGACGCCGGCCGACGGTCGTGCTCGGCATGGGCGGCTTCGTCTCCGGTCCCGGAGGACTGGCCGCGCGCGCGCTCGGGATTCCGCTGGTCATCCATGAACAGAACTTCGTGCCCGGACTGACCAATCAGTGGCTGGCGCGGGTCGCCACCCGCGTGTTCGAGGCCTTTCCGGGCAGCTTTCCGCCCGCGCGTCACGCCGGCGTGACCGGCAATCCGGTGCGCCGGTCGATCCTGGATCTGCCTACGCCCGCTGAACGGCTGGCCGGTCGCTCGGGTCCGGTGCGGCTGCTGGTGGTCGGCGGTTCGCTGGGTGCGCAGGCGCTCAACGAGACAGTGCCCCAGGCGCTCGCTCGGCTGCCGGTCGATCAACGTCCGCTGGTGCGTCATCAGGCGGGCGAACGCACGCTCGAACTGGCCCGCAACGCTTACCGCGACGCCGGCGTCGAGGCCGAGGTCGTCGCCTTCGTGCGCGACATGGCCGAGGCCTATGCCTGGGCCGATCTGGTCGTCTGTCGCTCAGGCGCCCTGACGGTCTCGGAACTGGCCGCCGCCGGTGTCGGCTCGATCCTGGTGCCCTATCCATTCGCGGTCGACGATCATCAGGTCGGCAACGCGCGCTATCTGTCCGAGGCCGGTGCAGCGCGTCTGATCATCCAGCGCGACCTGACGGCGGTCGGTTTGGCCGATATTCTGAGCGACCTGTTCGCCGATCGCGCCAAGCTCCTGGCGATGGCCGAGGCCGCGCGGCGTCGCGCCCAGCCCGAGGCGACCGACCACATCGCCCGCGCCTGTCTGGAACTCTCCGCCCGAGGAACGCCTTCATGAGTCCCCATCTCCAGCACACAGCGGCCAATATGGGGCGGGTGCGGCGTCTGCATTTCATCGGCATCGGCGGGGCCGGTATGAGCGGCATCGCCGAACTCATGGCCAATCTGGGTTACGAGGTCGCCGGTTCCGACCTGCGCGACGGCGAGGTGACGCACCGACTGCGCGATCTCGGCATCGAGGTCTTCATCGGTCATCGCGCCGAGCAGGTGAGCGAGGCCGATGCCGTGGTGGTCTCGACCGCGATCGACGAGACCAACCCCGAGATCCGGCAGGCGCGCGCGCGGCGGATCCCGATCGTGCGTCGCGCCGAGATGCTCGCCGAGCTGATGCGCTTCTATTACGGCGTCGCGGTCGCCGGCACCCACGGCAAGACGACGACCACCAGTCTGGTGGCCAGCATCCTGGCCGAGGGCGGATTGGACCCGACCTTCGTCATCGGCGGACGGCTGAACAGTGCCGGGGCCAATGCGCGTCTGGGAAGCACCAAGTATATGGTGGCCGAAGCCGACGAAAGCGATGCGTCCTTTCTCTATCTCCAGCCGATGGTGTCGATCGTCACCAACATCGACGCCGATCACATGCGCACCTACGGCAACGATTTCGACCGGTTGCGTCAGACTTTCATGGAGTTCCTGCATCATCTGCCCTTCTACGGGCTGGCGGTGCTCTGTATCGACGACGACGAGGTACGCGCGCTCATTCCGCAGATTCCGCGTCCGGTGCGTACCTACGGCACTCGGCCCGAGGCCGATCTGCGTGCGAGCGACATCCGACAGAGCGGGATGCAGACCTCCTTTCTGGTCCACGGCGCCGAATTCGAGCGCCCGCTGGCGGTGACGCTCAACCTGCCTGGACGCCACAATGTGCTCAATGCGCTGGCGGCGATCAGCGTCGCGCTCGAGCTGGGCGTCGAGGACGAGGCCATCGTGCGCGCCCTGGCCGGTTTCCAGGGCGTGGGCCGGCGCTTCGTGGCACGCGAGGTCAGGGATCCGCAGGGACGTCAGGTGCTGGTGGTCGACGACTATGGTCATCATCCGCGCGAGCTGGCCGCGACCCTGGCCGCCGCGCGCGAGGGCTGGCCTGGACGCCGTCTGGTGCTGGTGTTCCAGCCCCATCGCTACAGCCGCACCCAGGAGCAGTTCGAGGACTTCGTCGAGGTGCTCTCGACCCCGGATGCACTGGTGCTGTGCGAAGTCTATCCGGCGGGCGAGACGCCGATCGCCGGCGCCGACGGACGCGCCCTGAGCCGCGCCATCCGGGTGCGCGGCGAGCTGGATCCGATCTTCGCCCAGGGACTCGACGCGATTCCGGGGCTACTGGCCAATCTCATCCGCGACGGCGACATCCTGCTCGTCTCGGGTGCGGGCGACATCGGTGGTCTGGCGGCGCGTCTGCCCGGACTCATCGAGCAGGGACTCTGAACGGCGATGGGGACTGAACGGATGGCAGGACGATCACTCATGAACCGGCTGGCGATGGGCTGTGGCGAGTCGCTGCGTGCCCTGTCGGGATGGGTGGCGGGCGTCCGCACCGAGTCCGAGGGGGCGGAGTCCAGCGGTCAGCCTCCAGCGGTCAGCCGTCAGTCGTCAGTTTCTAGCCGGACGCCGGCAGCCGGCAGCCGGAAGCGGCGGAGCACACGGCGATGACGACACTGCGCGGCCAATGGCGGTTCGACGAACCCCTGTCGCGCCATACGAGCTGGCGTGTCGGCGGTCCGGCGCGTCGGCTCTATCGCCCGGCGGATGCCGACGATCTGGTCGAATTCATGCGCGGACTCGATCCGGACGAGCCGCTGCTCTGGCTCGGACTGGGCAGCAATCTGCTCGTCGATGACGCGGGCTTTCCTGGGACCGTTATCCTGACCCAGGGGACTTTGGATATTCTGGAGCGACGCGGCAATGATCGCGTCTATGCCGAAGTCGGAGTCGCCAGTGCCAAGCTGGCCCGTTTCGCGGCCCGCCATGATCTGACCGGGATCGAGTTCCTGGCCGGGATCCCCGGCACCCTGGGCGGTGCGCTGGCGATGAACGCCGGTGCCTGGGGCGGCGAGACCTGGAGTTTCGTGCGGCGGGTCTGGACCCTGGATCGACAGGCACAGGTCCATGAGCGCGATGCAGCCGAGTACGAACCGGCCTATCGCGAGGTCCGGGGACCGGCGGGCGAGTGGTTCCTGGCCGCCGAACTGGAACTGACGCCGGGCGACGGCGCTGCGAGCCTGACGCGCATCCGCGAGCTGCTCGACCAACGCGCCGCGACCCAGCCGGTCGGCCAGCCGAGCTGCGGCTCGGTGTTCCGCAATCCGCCGGGAGACCATGCCGCGCGTTTGATCGATTCGCTCGGACTCAAGGGACTGCGCATCGGCGGGGCCGAGGTCTCTTCGATCCACGCCAATTTCATCATCAATCGGGGCGGAGCGACGGCGACCGACATCGCCCGCCTGATCGAACAGATACAGCAAACGGTCGAGCGTCACACCGGCATCCGCCTGATGCCCGAGGTGCGGCGTGTCGCCGGAGGAAACGCATGACGACTGAAACGATCCGGGCGCCCGAACGCTTCGGTAAAGTGGCCCTACTGATGGGCGGACAGGCCGCCGAGCGCGAGATCTCGCTCAAGAGCGGGCGCGCCGTGCACGAGGCGCTGCAACGTCTCGGCATCGACGTCGAGCCGCTCGACCCGGACGCGACCATCCTGGAGCGACTGCGCGCCGGCGGTTACGATCGCGCCTTCATCATCCTGCACGGGCGCGGCGGCGAGGACGGCCAGATCCAGGGCGCACTGGAGACCATCGGCCTGCCCTATACCGGTTCGGGCGTGCTCGGCTCCGCGCTCGGCATGGACAAGTATCGCTGCAAGCTGGCCTGGACCGGTTGCGGTCTGCCGACGGCCGACTTCGTGCTGCTGCGCGACGAGAGCGACCTGGCCGCCGCCGCCGAACTCGGCTTTCCGCTCATGATCAAGCCGGTGCACGAGGGGTCGAGCATCGGCATGGCGCGTGTCGAGTCGGTCGAGGGACTGGAGCGCGCCTGGCGTGCCGCCGCCGAGTTCGACTCACTGGTGCTGGCCGAACGCTGGATCCGGGGCACCGAACTGACCTGTGCCATCCTCGGACGTGAGGCACTGCCGATGATCCGCCTGGAGACGCCGCACGCCTTCTACGACTACGAGGCCAAATACAGCGCCGACAGCACCCGTTATCACTGCCCGAGCGGGCTGGACGCCGAAGTCGAGGCCCGCCTGCACGAACTGGCCCTGCAGGCGTTCGACGTGGTCGGGGCGAGCGGCTGGGGCCGGGTCGACCTGATGCTCGACGAAGCCGGACAGCCCTTCCTGCTGGAGATCAACACGGTTCCGGGCATGACCGACCATAGCCTGGTTCCCATGGCCGCGCGCACGGCCGGGATCGACTTCGACGATCTGGTCCGGCGCATCCTCGAGACGAGTCTCTGATGGTGAGCACGGTTTCCGGCAAGACCGAGACCCGCCAGGCGACCCATCCGACACGGATGGGTACGCGCCTGCGCGCCCTGCTCGGGGCGCTGATCCTGCTCGTGCTCGGCGGTGCCGGCCGGCTGTTTCTGCGCTGGGAGCCGACACTTCTGCCGGTTCGGCTCATTCAGATCGAGGGCGAGGTGCATCATCATTCCTCGCAGCAGCTCCAGGAACGGCTGACCGAGCGCCTGCATGGCGGTATCCTGACGGCCGATCTGGTCGACCTCAAGCAGACCGCCGAGGAGCTGCCCTGGGTCGGTCAGGCGACGCTGCGCCGGGTCTGGCCGGATACCCTGCGGGTTCAGGTCCGGGAGTATCGTCCGATCGCGCGCTGGAGCCTCGATGGTCTGGTGACGGCCGATGGCATCGTCTTCCGTCCGCAGGGTGGCGCCATTCCGTCCAATCTGCCCCTGCTGGAGGGCGACGACAAGCGCGCGCCCGAGATCACGGCCCGCTATCAGAAGTGGCGAGCGGCGCTCGAGCGCATCGGTCAAGGCATCCGGCAACTGTCGGTCGACCCGCGCGGCGACTGGCGTCTCAAGCTGGCATCGGGGGCCGAGCTGCGTCTGGGGACCACGATGGTGGAGGAACGGTTGGCGCGCTATCTGGCGAGCGCGCCCCAGTTGGAGGCAGCGGGTCGGCCACTGACGGTCGATCTACGCTATAGCAATGGCTTTTCAGTGAAATGGGCGCCGAATACGGACACCGGGGTCCGGGCGCACCCCGATCGCGTGGCGGCGCGAACGGGCAATCGAGGATAAATCTGGATGGCGCGACGTAACGACAAGAGTCTGCTGGTAGGTCTGGATATCGGAACCTCGAAGATCGCCTGTTTGGTCGGCGAACTCAAGGACGACGATCAGATCGAGATCATCGGCCTCGGCACCCACCCCTCGCGTGGGCTCAAAAAGGGTGTGGTGGTGGACATCGAGTCCACCGTGCAGTCGATCCAGCGTGCGGTCGAGGCGGCCGAGCTGATGGCCGATTGCGAAATCCATTCGGTCCATGTCGGCATCGCCGGCAGCCATATCCGCAGTCTCAACTCGCACGGCATCACCGCGATCAAGGAGCACGAGGTCAATCAGGCCGATGTCGATCGTGTCATCGAGGCCGCGCGCGCCGTGGCCATCCCGACCGATCAGAAGATCCTGCACATCCTGCCGCAGGAGTTCATCATCGACGACCAGGAGGGCATCCGCGAGCCGATCGGCATGTGCGGCGTGCGGTTGGAAGCGCGGGTGCACATGGTCACGGGCGCGGCCAGCGCGGCCCAGAACATCGTCAAGTGCGTCCGCCGCTGCGGGCTGGAGGTCGACGATCTGGTGCTGGCGCAGCTCAGTTCGAGCTACGCGGTGCTCGGCGAGGACGAGAAGGAACTGGGCGTGTGCGTGGTCGATATCGGCGGCGGGACCACGGATCTGGCGGTCTTCACCGATGGCGCCATCCGACACACGGCCGTCATTCCGATCGCCGGCGATCAAGTCACCAACGACATCGCCGTGGCACTGCGCACGCCGACCCAGCACGCCGAGCAGATCAAGATCCAGCATGCCTGCGCCCTGACCCAGCTGGCGGCCAATGGGGACAGCATCGAGGTGCCGAGCATCGGCGACCGTCCGCCGCGACGGCTCTCGCGCCAGACCCTGGCCGAGGTCGTCGAGCCGCGCTACGAGGAGCTGCTGACCCTGTTGCACAACGAGCTGCGTCGCAGCGGCTTCGAGGACGTGATCGCCGGCGGCGTGGTGCTGACCGGCGGCAGTGCCAAGATGCGCGGGTTGATCGAGCTGGCCGAGGAGGTGTTCCACATGCCGGTGCGTCTGGGTGTGCCCAATCGCGTGCTCGGTCTGTCGGAGGTCGTCGACAATCCGATCCACTCCACGGGCGTGGGACTGTTGATGTATGCGCGTCAGCACCGCTTCGCCCGCCGTCCGGAGCTGTCCGAGCATCCGGGATTGAGGGGCATGCTGGCGCGTCTGCGCCATTGGTTTCAAGGGAATTTCTGATTCGATCGATGGGGCTTGATCAGGGCCTCATCGAGACCGGTTTGATTTTGTTGGTCGGTCGGTGCGTGCCGAGCGTGTCGACCGAGTCGGGGGTGGTCGCAGGACTCGGGTCCACGGCCGGAATTCAAGTTTTACGGTGGCGCACAGGGTGCGCCGGGGAGCAGAACAATGTTCGAACTGATGGATACCCACAGTCAGAATGCCGTCATCAAGGTCATCGGTGTCGGTGGCGGCGGCAGCAATGCGGTCAATCACATGGTGGCCTCGACCATCGAGGGCGTGGACTTCATCTGCGCCAACACGGACGCGCAGGCACTGCGTCATTCCAACGTCAAGACCATCCTGCAGCTGGGGGCGGGCATCACCAAGGGACTGGGCGCGGGCGCCGACCCGGACGTCGGTCGGCACGCGGCACTCGAAGACCGTGACCGTATCCAGGAAGCGCTCGAAGGCGCCGACATGGTGTTCATCACCGCCGGCATGGGCGGCGGCACGGGTACGGGTGCGGCGCCCATCGTGGCCCAGGTCGCCAAGGAGTTGGGTATCCTGACCGTGGCCGTGGTCACCAAACCCTTCCCCTTCGAGGGCACCAAGCGTCGACGCATCGCCGATGAAGGGATCTCGGAGTTGGCCCAGCACGTCGACTCGCTCATCACCATCCCCAACGAAAAGCTGCTGGCGGTGCTGGGCAAGGACACGAGCCTGCTCGATGCCTTCAAGGCCGCCAACGACGTCCTGCTCAACGCCACCCAGGGCATCGCCGAACTCATCACCTGCCGCGGTCTGATCAACGTCGACTTCGCCGACGTCAAGACCGTCATGTCGAACATGGGCGTGGCCATGATGGGCACAGGCTCGGCACGCGGCGAGCACCGCGCGCGCGAGGCCGCCGAGGCCGCCATCAAGAGCCCGCTGCTGGAAGACATCGATCTGGCCGGCGCCAAGGGCATCCTGGTCAACATCACCGCCGGCATGACCCTGACCATCGGCGAGTTCGACGAGGTGGGTAACACGGTGCGCGACTTCGCCGACGACGACGCCACCGTGGTCGTGGGCACCGTGGTCGATCCGGAGCTGGAGGACGAGCTGCGCGTGACCGTGGTGGCCACCGGACTCGGCGACCGGCGCGTCAAGGTCAAGCGCACGGCGGGCGAACCGTCCGTGCGTCTGGTGACGGCGGACTCCAGTGATTCCACACCCGACTATCGCGAAATGGACCGCCGTCCGGCCGTCTATCGCAAGGGGGCGGGTTCCGCCGCCTCAGATGCCGGCGGCGACAACGACCTGGATTACCTGGACATTCCTGCCTTCCTGCGTCGTCAGGCGGATTGATCAGGAATTTCCCTGAATCGATAAATTTAGTAAAAACAAAGCATTTCTGCTTTTTTTGTCGTCAGGGTTGAAAATATTTCGGGAAAACCCTAATCTAGGCATCGTCGCGCACCTCCCGATGGGAGGCGCGTGGCGATATCTGGAAGGAGCCGTGGCTCGAGCCCGGTGTCCGAGTCGAACGGCCGGCCGAATGCCCGACGGGCCGCCGTGGATTGCGATGGGAGATCCCGAATCGATGCTCAAGCAGCGTACATTGAAGAACGCCATCCGGGCGACCGGGGTCGGCCTGCATACGGGCGAGAAGGTCGAACTGACCCTGCGTCCGGCGGCGCCCGATACGGGGATCGTCTTTCGTCGCATCGATCTGGACCAACCCGTCACCATCGCGGCCACACCCTTCAACGTCGGCGACACGCGGTTGTCGACCACCCTGGTCCATGGCGATGTGCGGGTCTCGACCATCGAGCACCTGCTCTCGGCCTTCGCCGGTCTGGGGATCGACAACGCCTATGTGGATCTGGCCGCCGCCGAGGTGCCGATCATGGACGGCAGCGCCGCGCCCTTCGTCTTCCTGCTGCAATCGGCGGGGATCGAGGAGCAAGCCAAGGCCAAGCGCTTCATCCGCATCAAGCGACCGGTCGAGGTCCGCGACGGCGACAAGTTCGCACGCTTCACGCCCTACGACGGCTTCAAGGTGAACTTCTCGATCGAGTTCGATCATCCGGCCTTCCAGTCGCGCTCGAACCGGGCCGAGATCGATTTCTCGACCACGTCCTTCGTGCGTGAACTGAGTCGGGCACGGACCTTCGGCTTCCTGCGCGATATCGAGGCACTGCGCCGGCAGAATCTGGCCCTCGGCGGCAGTCTGGACAATGCCGTGGTGGTCGACGAATACCGCATCCTCAACGAGGAGGGCCTGCGCTACGAGGACGAGTTCGTCCGACACAAGATCCTCGATGCCGTCGGCGATCTCTATCTGCTGGGCCATACCCTGATCGGCGCCTTCGAGGGCCACAAGTCCGGGCATGCGCTCAACAATCTGCTGCTGCGCGCGCTCGTCGCCGATGAAGCGGCCTGGGAAGAGGTCGTGTTCGAGGACTCCGCCGCCGCGCCGATCTGCTATGCCCAGCCGGTGCCCGCCCTCTGATCAATCCGTCCCCTCGGGCGTCGCGCGCGGACCATGCCGCGCGAGTCGCCTGAGCGCCTCGCTCAGGTGTGGATCGCGCTGATGATCCGCCGCCTCCAGCAAATGTTTGGCCGCCGTCTCCGAGAGCCGGACTCGTCGGCTCGCCGTTTTTCGCTCGGACGATTCGTGTTCCGGCAGTCTGATCTGAAATCCGACCGCGTCGACGTGGTAAGATTTCAGCGATGTCAAAATCTCACCCGCTAAAAAACGTGCGCGCGTCAGCCATGCCGTGGAATCCAGGAACAGGGTCAAGCGACCATCGGCGATCTTCAGGTCTAGGCAGTGCGCGCCCAGCTTTCCAGGCAGAAGCGCCCGAATCTCGGCGACGAGCGTCCGTTCGCGTCGGTCCTGTTCGAGCCGTTCGCGCGCGAATCCGTGATGACTCAGATGGTCACGGATGTGTCGAAAACGCAGTCTCATCGCAACATCCTCGTTTCGCTCAAGCCTCTCCCACACTTCCCGAGACCGATCCGTCGTATCGCCCGCCCCTGTGGAGCAGGACGGGACTCGGGGCCATGCCCGACGTCGGCCACGCTCGGCGTCGGACCTGACCAGTAGAAGAGATCAGCCATGCCCCACTTCGCTCGCAAGAAGACTCAACGCGGCCAGACCCTGGTCATGCTCTCGGCCGTCTCCAGCTTTGCCCTGGCCGGGGTCGGATTCGGATTCTGGATCGGTGATCGGGCCGGCGCGCCTGGTCACGCCAGCATCGCCATGGAACCGGCGTCCGTCAACCCTTCGGGGACCGATTCCGGCGAAATCGGCGCCATTGCCGCCCGTTTGGGTGAGATGCAGGCCGAACTCCTGCGGATCAATGCGCTCGGCGAGCGTCTGGTCCGGGTCTCGGGTCTCGATCCCGATGAGTTCGATTTCGTGAATGCACCACCGCGCGGCGGACCCGAGACGGCGCTGGCGCGTGATTACACGATCAAGGAGCTGGCCGATGAGCTGTCGACGCTCGTGGTGCTGGTGCAGGATCGTGAGCGCAAGCTCGATCGACTCGCCGATCAGATCCTCGAACAACGGCCCCGAACCGCCAGTGCGCAGCTCGGCAACTGGCCGGTGCGCTCAGGCTACATCAGCTCGCCCTATGGCTTCCGGGTGCATCCGGTTCGGAACTCGCGCCAGTTCCATGAGGGCGTCGATTTCGCCGCCAAGCGCGGCGCCCCCATCCTGGCCGTCGCCGATGGTATCGTGGTCTTCAGCGGGTGGCGCAACGGCTACGGCAATCTGGTCGACATCCGTCATCGCGACGGTCTGGTGACGCGCTATGCCCACAACAGCGCCAATCTGGTCCGTGAGGGCGAGCCGGTTCGACAGGGCCGGCAGATCGGGACCGTCGGTTCGACCGGGACGGCGACCGGACCCCATGTGCATTTCGAGGTGATCCGCAACGGGCGCGCGGTCGATCCAATGCCCTATCTGCGTAGCCAGCCGACCCAGCGTCTCGCCAGCGCCGAGATGTTGCGCTGACCGATCTCATCCAAGGCCAAACGCCCGAGCCGGCTCGGGCGCATTCCCGGACGCGGTCGGCGGCGAAATCCGTTATCATCCGCCGCTTTCCGCGTCAGGCTCTCTAAAGAATCCCGCGATGTTCAATCCATTCAAGAAGCTCTTCGGCAGCCGCAACGAGCGGCTGGTCAAATCACTGATGAAGACGGTGGCGCGGATCAACGCGCTCGAACCCGAACTGGCGCAGCTCTCGGATCAGGCACTCGCGGCCAAGACCGCCGAGTTCCGCGAGCGTCTGGCCGGGGGCGCGACGCTCGACGATCTGCTGCCCGAGGCCTTCGGCGTGGTGCGCGAGGCCGGCAAGCGCGTGCTCGGGATGCGGCACTTCGACGTGCAGCTCGTCGGCGGCATGGTGCTCAACAGCGGCAAGATCGCGGAGATGCGCACCGGCGAGGGTAAGACCCTGGTGGCCACGCTGGCGGCCTATCTCAATGCGCTGCCGGGCAAGGGCGTGCACGTCGTCACCGTCAACGACTATCTGGCGCGGCGCGACGCGGCCTGGATGGGGCGGATCTATCACTTCCTGGGGCTGTCGGTCGGCGTCATCAACTCCTCGGGCGGGCTGGGGCCGGATATGGCGTCCTATCTGTTCGATCCCGAGTTCGAACCGGAGGCCGGTCAGGGCTATCGTCATCTGCGCCCCTGCACCCGGCGCGAGACCTATGGCGCCGACATCACCTACGGCACCAACAACGAATACGGCTTCGACTATCTGCGCGACAACATGGCGTTCACGCCCGAGCAACGGGTTCAGCGCGATCCCTTCTACGCCATCGTCGACGAGGTCGACTCGATCCTGATCGACGAGGCGCGCACGCCGCTCATCATCTCGGGGCCGTCCGAGGGCGGGACCGATCTCTACAAGCGGATCGACAAACTCATCCCCAGGCTCACGCGCCAGGCGCCCATCACCAACGAAGAGGGTCAGCCGGACTTCGGCCCGGGCGACTTCTCGGTCGACGAAAAGACCCGTCAGGTCTATCTGAGCGAGGAGGGGCACGAGAAGGTCGAGCAGATGCTCGTCGAGATCGGGTTGCTGGAGGAGGGCGCCGGGCTCTACGATCCGAGCAACATCGTGCTCATGCACCATGTCTACGCGGCCCTGCGTGCACATACGCTGTTCCAGAGGAACGTCGAGTACATCGTGCGCGACGGTCAGGTCATCATCGTCGACGAGTTCACCGGGCGCACCATGCCGGGTCGGCGCTGGTCGGAAGGTCTGCATCAGGCGGTCGAGGCCAAGGAAGGCGTGCCGATCCAGCCCGAGAACCAGACCATGGCCTCGATCACCTTCCAGAACCTGTTCCGGCTCTATCCCAAGCTCGCGGGCATGACCGGCACGGCGGACACCGAGGCCTACGAGTTCCAGCAGATCTATGGCCTGGAAGTCGTCGTCATCCCGACCAACAAGCCGATGGTCCGCGACGATCGCGGCGATCTGGTCTATCTGACGCCGGATGAGAAGTACGAGGCCATCATCGCCGACGTGCGGGACTGCGTCCAGCGCGGTCAGCCGGTGCTGGTCGGTACGGCCTCGATCGAGACCTCCGAGCTGGTCTCGGGCCTGCTCAAGAAGGCCGGGATCGCTCATGAAGTGCTCAACGCCAAGCAGCACGAGCGCGAGGCCGGCATCATCGCCCAGGCCGGACGTCCGGGGGCCGTGACCATCGCCACCAACATGGCCGGTCGCGGCACCGACATCGTGCTCGGCGGCAATCTGGAGGCCGAGCTGGAGGAGGCCGGCCCGAACGCCGATCGCGAGGCGATCCGCGCCGCCTGGAAGGCGCGTCACGAGCAGGTCATCCAGGCCGGCGGCCTGCATGTGGTCGGCACCGAGCGTCACGAGTCGCGGCGTATCGACAACCAGTTGCGCGGTCGTTCGGGGCGTCAGGGCGATCCGGGTTCCTCGCGCTTCTATCTGTCGCTCCAGGACAACCTGATGCGCATCTTCGCCTCCGACCGCGTCGGCAAGATGATGCAGCGTCTCGGGATGCAGCGCGGCGAGGCCATCGAGCATCCCTGGGTGACCAAGGCGATCGAGAACGCCCAGCGCAAGGTCGAGGGTCGCAACTTCGACATCCGCAAGCAGTTGCTCGAATACGACGATGTCGCCAACGATCAGCGTAAGGTCATCTATCGTCAGCGGCGCGATCTGATGGATGCGCTCGACGTCTCCGAGACCGTCGAGGCCATGCGTGCCGATGTGCTCAAGGGGCTGATCGACACCTATATCCCACCCGACAGCCTGGAAGAGCAGTGGAACGTCGCCGGACTCTCCGAGGCGCTCACCGAGCACTTCGGCGGTGCCTGGCCGATCCGGAGCTGGCTCGACCAGGATCACGACCTGCACGAGGAGACCCTGCGCCGTCGCATCCGGGACGTGCTCGCTCAGCGTTACCAGGAGCGTGAGAATCTGATCGGTGCGGCCAACATGCGCCAGATCGAGCGCGCGGTCATGCTCCAGACGCTCGACAGCCACTGGAAAGACCATCTGGCGGCGATGGATTATCTGCGCCAGGGCATCCATCTGCGCGGCTATGCCCAGAAGAACCCCAAGCAGGAGTACAAGCGCGAGGCGTTCCTGATGTTCTCGGCCATGCTCGACAGCATCAAGCAGGACGTGGTCACGACGCTCGCCAGGCTGGAGATCCGGGCCGGTGAGAGCACTGCGTTCGATCGGCGCCTGCCCGAACCCGCGCCCAAGGGCTTCGAGTTCAAGCACGAGGTCTTCGAGGGCTTCGGCGAGGGAGGCGAGGAGGCATCCGAACCGACGGCTGGTCGGAGCCGGGGTGAAGAAGACCATCACCCCTATGTGCGCGACGGGCGCAAGATCGGTCGCAACGAACCCTGTCCCTGTGGTTCGGGCAAGAAATACAAGCAGTGCTGCGGTAAGGTCGACTAAAGAGGCGATGGCGTCACATGAGCGAGACCGATCTGTCTTTTCTGTCCGTCCCGGGCGTGCGTCTGGCGACCATCGGGGCGGGTATCCGCTATCAGGGGCGCGATGATCTGCTGGCGCTGGAACTGGCGCCCGGCAGTCAGTGCGCGGCGGTGTTTACCCGCAACGCCTTCTGTGCCGCGCCTGTGACGCTGGCGCGTCATCACCTGAGCCGGACCGCGCCGCGTTATCTGCTCATCAACTCGGGTAACGCCAACGCCGGCACCGGCGCGCGCGGACTCGAGGATGCGCTGGCCTGCTGTGTCGCGCTCGCCGAGACGGCGGGCTGTCGGCCCGAGGAGGTCTTGCCCTTCTCGACCGGCGTGATCGGTGAGCCGTTGCCGGTCGCGCGGTTCGAAGCCGCCATGCCGGCGCTTCTGGAGCGGTTCGAGGCGGCGTCCTGGCCGCAAGCGGCGCGCGCCATCATGACCACGGACACCGTGCCCAAGCTCTGCTCGCGGACCTTTGAGATCGACGGGCTTCAGGCGACCATCACCGGCATCGCCAAGGGTGCGGGCATGATCTGTCCCGACATGGCGACCATGCTCGCCTTCATCGCCACCGATGCCGCCGTGGCGCCCGAGGTGCTGCACTCCTGTCTCAAGGCGGCGGCCGATCGCTCGTTCAATGCCATCACCATCGATGGGGACACCTCGACCAACGATGCCTGCGTGCTGGCCGCGACCGGTGCGCTCGGCAATGCGCCCATCGTCGATGAGGCCGGCGCCGACTATGCGGCGTTGCAAGCCGCGGTCGAGTCGGTCTGCGTCGAACTGGCCACCGCCATCGTGCGTGACGGCGAGGGCGCGACCAAGCTGGTGAGGGTGCGCGTCGAGCAGGCGCGCGATCGCGACGAGGCGCGGCGCGTGGCTTACACCATCGCGCACTCGCCGCTGGTCAAGACCGCGCTCTTCGCCTCCGATCCCAACTGGGGGCGGATCCTGGCCGCCGTGGGGCGGGCCGGGGTCGAGAACCTGGTCATCGAGGACGTCGACATCTGGCTCGGGGAAGTGCGCATCGTCGAAGCGGGCGGTCGCGCCGCCGATTACACCGAAGCGGCGGGTGCCGCCGTCATGGCCGAGTCCGAGATCCTGATCCGGGTCGCGCTCGGACGTGGTGCAGTGGATGCCGAAGTGCTCACCTGCGACCTCTCCTACGACTATGTGCGCATCAACGCCGAATATCGGAGTTGATCGCGGGATGGGCGCGGCTTCGGCCGCCTGACGGATGCTCTGGAGTCGCGCCCATGCCCGAAATCATCCATGTCATGGCCGGCGCCATCGCGGATGCGAGCGGGCGCATCCTGGTCGGCAAACGCCCGGATCATGTGCATCAGGGCGGACTCTGGGAGTTTCCGGGCGGCAAGCTGGAACCGGGCGAGTCGCCCGAAGCCGGTCTGGCGCGCGAACTCGCCGAGGAACTCGGCATCCAGGTGCGCGCCGGCCGTCCGCTGATCCGCGTCCATCACGACTATGGCGATCGTCATATCCTGCTCGACGTGCATCGGGTGGACGACTATGCGGGCGTTCCACATGGACGCGAGGGCCAGCCGCTCGACTGGCTGGCGCCCGAGGACATGGACCCCGCCGCCTTTCCCGCCGCCGATCGACCCATCATCACCGCGCTGCGTCTGCCGCCGCTCATGCTGATCACGGGCGAGGAACCGGACCGGCCCGATGCGTTCCCGGCGCGTCTGGGGCGTGCTCTGGAGGTTGGTGCACGTCTGGTGCAGCTGCGCGCGCACCAGCTTTCAGCGAACGACTATGCACACCTGGCGCAATCCGCCTTCGATCTGTGCGACCGAATGGGCGCGAAACTGCTGCTCAATCGCGATCCCGCCGAGGTCACGAGCGTTCCGCGTCATGGTCTGCATCTGAACAGTCAGGTATTGATGACGCTCCGCGAGCGTCCAGGCCGATCGGGCGAACTGGTCGGCGCCTCTTGCCATGATCCGGTCCAACTGGCGCGCGCGGTCGACCTGGGTCTGGATTATGCGCTGCTCTCGCCCGTCAAGCCCACGGCCAGCCACCCCGAGGCCAGTCCGCTCGGTTGGGAGACCTTCGCCGCTTGGATCGACCCCGTGCCGCTACCGGTCTATGCGCTGGGCGGGCTGACGACGGACGATCTGGACGACGCCTTCCAGCATGGCGCCCAGGGGATCGCCGCCATCCGGGGACTGTGGCCGGCGCGCTAGACTTGGATTTTCGGCCGATTGGGGCCATTGTTCGATTGTCGGCCTTGGGCCGCGACCGGCGACGCCCATCGAACAAGAGCGGGTGCTGAATAGGCGTCTCCCACTCTTGATTCATAATCCCCTGAAAGGCGCTGTTTTCTGGCGGAGGAACTGATGAAGATCACAGCTCTCACCCTGTGCTTGCTGGCCTTCGGCTCCATGACGATTCAGGCCGCGGAGCTGAATACACCCGCTCCCAGCTGTCGCGTGCAAACGCTGACGGGCCAGTCCGGCGTCGATCCGGCCGCCTTCCCCGGCAAGGTGGTCTACCTCGATTTCTGGGCGTCCTGGTGCATTCCCTGCGCCAAGTCCTTTCCTGTTCTCGACCAGTGGCACTCGGATTTGGGCGGGCGTGGATTCGAGGTCATCGCCATCAATCTGGACGAAGAGCGTCAGGAAGCCCTGAACTTTCTGCAACGGCATCCGGTCCGGTTCACCATCGGCGCCGATCCGGCCGGCAAGTGTCCGCGTCTCTACGCGGTCAAGGGCATGCCGACCTCGTATCTGATCGATCGTCAGGGGCGGATCCGGGAGGTCCACGAAGGTTTCAAGACCAGCGATGCCGCCGGTCTGCGTGCCCGGATCGAATCACTGCTCTCCGAGCCCTGATCGACGCCATGAACACCCGACGCCTGTCCAGATCCCTGATGCTCCTGACATCCTTGCTGGCCGGCTGCGCGACCCAGGTCGCGCCCTGGGAGCGCGGCCAGCTCGCGCGTCCCGAGATGGCGCTCGAACCCTATCCGCCGGAGGCGAGCTTCCGCCAGCACGTCTTTTTCTCCAAGGAATCCGTCAGCGGCGGCTATGGCGTCGGTGGAGGTGGGTGTGGCTGCAACTGACCGGCCTCGTTCGATCGCAGCCTCGGCGGAATGCAGCGACGGCTCCCGCTCTGTCCAGATCGCCTCAGCGGCCCGCACGGCCTCTGGCGGAGCACAGGGAGTCAACAAGACGATCTCGGCCCTGACCAGTGCGGCGCTCGCGCTGCCGGGGTTGGCGTCCAGCGTGCAGGCCGCCGGCCCGATGGAACGCCAATGGGACGTCGGCTATTTCCACTACGAGGAGGGCGGCGAGCGGATGCGCGTCGAGAGCCTCAAGCAGAGCCTCGTGCTGCCGCTTGGGGACGCCCTGGACCTCACGTTGAACGCGGTCCGCGACACCATCTCCGGCGCCTCGCCCATCTACAATGTCCCCGAGATCCGCTGCCAGGATGGTCGCGTCTTCACCGCGCCGGTCATCAGTGTCAGCGGCGCGTCCGGTAACGCCGAGCCCCGTGGGACGCGCCCCGAGCGACCGCCGTTGAACACGGGTGACTGCCGTCTCGGCTCGGCCCGGCAGGTCATGCTGGAGGACACCTTTCAAGACGTGCGTACCGCCGGCGATTTCAAGCTCAACTACTATCGCGGTGATACCAGCCTGGGACTGGGGGCCGGGGTCTCAAGCGAGCAGGACTATGATTCGCGGTTCCTGGCACTGGATCTGCGCCGCGAGATCAACGACAGGCTGACCACCCTGACGTTTGGTTACAGCCTGGCCTCGGATACCTTTTCGCCGCTCAACAAACCCGACTTCTCCGGGGACAAGGATGCGCATCAAATCCTGCTGGGACTGACCCAGGTGCTTGGCCGCAACGATCTGCTGCAAATCAATCTGACCCTCGGCTACGACCAGGGCTATCTGACCGATCCCTACAAGAACGTTTATCTGCTGTCGACCAACGAGGCGATCGACGAGTCGCGCCCCGACAGCCGTCGTCAGTGGAATCTGCTCGCACGCTATAACCATTATTTCACCGCCTTCAAGGCGGCGCTGCACCTCGACTATCGCTACTCCCGGAGCGATTGGGGCATCGAGGCGCATACGCTGGAAGCCGCCTGGATCCAGCCGCTGGGGCAGGGCTGGCACCTGGTTCCACGGCTGCGCTATTACACGCAGAGCGAAGCGGATTTCTACCGGAGCTATTTCGAGACCCTGCCGGCCAGTGGAGACTACAGCAGCGATTATCGTCTGGCCGGATTCGGTGCCCTCGGCGGCGGACTCAAGCTGACCAGGCAGGTCACGAGCCAGGCACGGCTGGATCTCGGGGTCGAGTTCTACGACCGGCAGTCGGCCTATGGGCTTCAGGAGCATACCGACAGTGCGTTCGCCGACTATGGCTTCACCATCTACAGCCTGAATCTGCACCTCGAGTTCTGAATGCCGGTCTGCCACCAGGTATTCAAGGCCATGGGCTCGCCCTGCGAGCTGCATCTCCACGGGCCGGACGCGGCTGAGACGCGCCGGGTCGCCGCGTCCGTCATCGCGGATGTCCAACGTCTGGAGCGGCGCTATTCGCGCTACCGCGACGATAGCCTCACGAGCGCCATCAATCGCGTCGCGGCTGTCGCCGGTCGTTGCGAGGTCGATGCGGAAACGGCCGCGCTGCTCGACTATGCCGATACCTGTTATCGCGAAAGCGATGGGTTGTTCGACATCACCTCGGGTGTGCTGAGGCGCGCCTGGACGTTCGAGAACGCTTGCGCACCTGAGCCCGAGGCGATCGCGGCCCTGCTCGATCGGGTCGGCTGGGACAGGGTGGTCTGGAAACGCCCGTTCTTGAGCTTCGGCCGGCCGGGAATGGAGATCGATTTCGGCGGCATCGGCAAGGAGTATGCGGCCGATCGCGCGGCGGCACTCTGTCTCGACGCCGGTATCCGGAGTGGTCTGATCAATCTGGGCGGGGACGTCCGTGTCATCGGCGCACTCCCAGATGGCGATCCCTGGCGCATCGGTATTCGCGATCCGGAACGGCCGGAGACGCTCCTCGGGGGCGTGCTCATGACGGGCGGGGCGCTGGCGACCAGTGGCGACTATGCCCGCTTTTTACGCATCGATGGACGGCGCTACGGCCACATCCTCGACCCTAGGACCGGCTGGCCGGTACTGGGGCTGGTCTCGGTCAGCGTCATCGCGGCGAGCTGTCTGGTCGCCGGCAGTCTCAGCACCATCGCCATGCTCAAGGGACGGGCCGGGATCGAATGGCTGCATTCGCTCGACGTCCCCCATCTTTGGATCGACGCCGACGGTGGCCGGGGCGGGGCGGGTGTGTTCGCCGATCTCTTGAAGACCCCAGGCTGAATCGGCCGAGATCGCCGGAGCGGCTCAATGCCGAATGGGTGTTTCCGTCGAGTCGGGGGCGTCCTCACTCGGCGCCTCGCTGTCATCGGCAGGGAGACGATGTCGCTCCTCCAGCCAATCGCCCAGATCGATCAGCCGACAGCGCTCGCTGCAGAACGGGCGCCAGCGCGAGTCCGGCGTCCAGGGCACGGGCTTGCCGCAGTGCGGACACTCGACCGTCTTGACCATGGCCTCAGAAGACACAGCAGGTGAGCCGGAACCGGATGTCCTCGGTGTGCGGCGTGGCGCGTCCCTGGAGTTCGGGCTTCATGAAGCGGATGCTGAAGCGGTTCTTGTGACCGCTGATCTCGGGGAAGATCGCCGTCTCGGCTTCGAGCGTCACGCGCAGCATCTGTGCCGGCACCAGGGCATCGAGCGCTTCCTGATAGAACCCGCCCTCGGCGAGCACCTGGCGTGAGGCCGAACTGGAGCGCATCAGCGAGAGCGCGAGCCGGATGGCCTCGATCGCCGGATTGAGATCCTGGAGCCAGTCGTTGAACCGGGTCTGGCGCTGCTCGGTCGGCTGGATGAGCCAATAGTGGAAGTGCGGCAGGTCGAAGCTACAGGTGCCGCCCGGAATACTGCTGCGCTGGGCGATGGCCTTGAGGAATTCGTCCTCGCGCGCGCGATGACCGATGGGGCCGTTGAGTTGCTGGACACCCTCGGTGACGCGGCGCAGATCCGCCAGTACCTCGTTGAGCGCTTCCGTGTCGACGCCACGCTGGGTCGAGAGCCGATTGAGATTGCCGGTGAGACGATCGAGTTCCTTGAGGATCTCGGTCCTGACATCCGCGCGCGTGGTGACGGCGACGATATCCAGTAGCGCCCAGATGGCGCAGCGCGAGGAGCGCGGGTCTTCCTGCTGGACGAAATACTCCAGCTGACGGAACAGATGTTCCAGTCGCAGGAAGGTGCGGACACGTTCGTTGAGCGGATGTTCGAAGGTAATCAATGTTGACACGGCCTTGTCTCGATATCCGGCGGGCAGCGCCCGTCAGACGACCCAGTAACGGTTGAGGCGGCTCCGATCCGGCCCGCGCCGAGGGTGATACGGCGAGCGGCGGGACGGGACATGGATCCAGCGATGAGCCGGGCTGGTACGGAATTGTCCCGATTTCGATGCCGGATGTCATCCGTCTTGCGCGCGAAGTCGCCGTCTTCGCGATGAAGGGTGGCGCGTCGGATGGATGTCGGGCACGGCGCGATGCCCGGAAGCACGGCTGACTCAACCAAGGCGCAGCGCCTGTTTGTAGAAGCGCGGCACGGCATCCGGGTCGGTCGTCATCAGGATCTGGTCGGTCAGCCAGGACGGTACGCGCCCCTGACGTTTCATCTCTTCGAGCTGCCGGCGCAGTCCGTCCCAATAGAACTCGCCGCCCGAGCTGTCGAAGAAGACCACGGGTCCGGTCTCGATCACGCCGAGCTTCATGTCGGTGAGCGTCAGCCCGATCTCTTCCAGGGTGCCGACGCCGCCGACCAGGAACAGATGGAAACTGGCGATCTCGAACCAGCGCTGACGTGCCTGACGGCTACGGGCCTGGAAGGTCTGGTAGAACTCGGCGCTCTCGTTGGGCTTTTGGTCGACCGTCTCGATGAAGCTGGAACCGACCAGGAGTCCGAGCCGGTGCGCCACGTCCGTGACCTGCTGCATGGCGCCCGGTCCGCCGCCGGTCAGGATGCCGATGTCGCTGCCGAAGAGGGCGCGCAGATTGATGAGCAGACGCTCGATCTGAGCCGCCGCCGTTTCGGACAGCGGCTTGGTCGATCCATAGACGGCGAAGATCAGACAGGAGCGGAAGCGATCGACCTTGTCGGGCGTGGTGAAGTAGCCGCGCAGTCCGCGGAAGACGTGGCGGACCACATGGCCGCGCGCCTCGTTGCACCAGAAGACCTGGAGACCCAGACCCTCGTAGTCGGCCAGCCGGCCATGATCGCGCGAGGACAGGAAGGGACCATGCTCGAAGGAGGCGCGCCGGAAGACGATGCGCCCGATGCGCCCCCGGAGCGCCGCCTCGCAGATCTGGGTGTGCTCGATCAAATTGGGGAAGTAGCCCAGCAGCAGGGTGGCGCGTGCCCCGTCCGGCAGGTCGGCCAGGATCTGAGTGCCGCACTCCAGGCGTGCGGTGAGATCCAGTCCCTCGGCGACCAGTCCGGCCGAGAGATCCGTGCCGCCGCGCGGGTCGCGCGGCTTCTGCGGCTGGGTCCAGAGTCGCTCCGGCTCGCCGCCCGCCATGAGTGTCGCCGGATCGCGCACCACAGCCGCCAGGCGGTGCGAGTAGCGATCGCGCACCGGGCCGGCTTCGAGCCGGTCGAAGATCGCCAGCAGCGACTGACAGCCGGTGGCCTCGTCGTCGCCCGCGCAGGGTTCGGGATGCGCGTGTCCATGCCAGTAACGCGGCTTGGGATCGACCCGGATGGCCTCGTGCACCGAGGCGGCCACGCTCGGGTTGATGATGAGCTGTTCGGTGCGGTTGACGAATTCCAGATAGACGTTGGTGCCGCGCGTGGAGACCGGATCGAGCACCGTGGCCTGGAGGTGCACGCCGAGCGCTTCGTCGAGGTTGCGCAGCACGACGTAATGGCGGTGCAGGAACATCGAACAGGCCGTCACCAGTCCGTCCCTGGGCGGCAGCTCGATGTGCTCGACCTCGACGCGCGTCTGTAGCCGGTTGAGCAGATCCTTGCCGTCGGCATGGGTGGCGATGGCCGTGACTTCCTCGGGCGTGAGCGGCTTCTGGAAACGATAGATGCGCTGCTGGGGACGCAGGATGAGATAGCCGTGGCCGTCGAGCGAGAACCCGGCCGGCACCTGGAGCGCGTTGTCGTGGATGAGCCGGTGGATCGCCGCCGAGTCGAGCCGGTTGTCCTCGGGACAGAACACCAGACGCCCCACGCGCAGTCCGGGCACCACGATGCGTTCCAGATGCTCGCCGATGCCGTAGGAGGCGATGGCCGCCAGGATGCGCAACTGGAGGTCGCCGTGGTCGTCGTTCAGCTCCAGCTCGCCGAGCGGCAGGATGTTGATGCCCATCCGCGCCAGACGACTGCGCGCGGCGAACACCAGATCGCGTTCGCGCCCGCCGATCAGGGCGCGGAAGCTCGGGTTGACGGCAAAGCGCGCACTGACGACGAAGCCCTCGTCGTCGTGCGCGATGAGGCGCGTGATCCAGCCGTCGCCGGTTTCGGGGGTTGCGTACATGGGGACTCTCTCGCCGCTGGCTCTCGTCGAATGGGTCCATCGCCGTGGATGGACGGCTAGAGTACCACAGCCGGGCGCGCGCTCGGTTTGGCCGTCCGGCGAGGCGCGATGCTACTATGCGCGACCAACATTCGAACGCACCGTGCCGCCCGGCGGGGCAGGGCGCGGGGCCTTTCCACACACGTCAGGAGAATCCCATGGCCGGTCACAGTAAATGGGCCAACATCAAACATCGCAAGGCCGCGCAGGACAAGCAGCGCGGCAAGGTCTGGACCAAGCTGATTCGCGAGGTCACGGTCGCCGCGCGCGAGGGCGGCGGTGATCCGGGCGCCAATCCGCGTCTGCGTCTGGCGATGGAAAAGGCGTTCGGCGCCAACATGCCGCGCGACACCGTCGAGCGCGCCATCAAGCGCGGCGCCGGCGGCACCGAGGGCGAGAACTACGAGGAGATCCGCTACGAGGGCTATGGTCCGGGCGGCGTGGCCATCATGGTCGACTGCATGAGCGACAACCGCAACCGGACCGCGTCCGAGGTGCGTCATGCCTTCACCAAGCGCGGCGGCAACCTGGGCACGGATGGTTCGGTGAGCTATCTGTTCACCAAGCAGGGCATCATCAGCTTCCAGCCCGGCACCAGCGAGGACGCGGTGATGGAGGTCGCGCTCGAGGCCGGCGCCGAGGACGTGGTGGTCAATGACGACGGCTCGCTCGATGTCGTCACCACGCCCGAGGCGTTCACGACCGTCAGGGACGCGCTGACCAAGGCCGGCTTCGACACCGAGGTCGCCGAGATCGGCTTCAATGCCGCCACCCAGGTCGAGCTCGACGCCGAGACGGCCGAGAAGCTCCTCAAGCTGGTCGAGATGCTCGAAGACCTCGACGACGTGCAGGAGGTCTATCACAACGCCGATATCTCCGACGAGATCATGGCTGCGCTCGACGGCTGACGTGAGCCGTATACCGAACGCCAGAGAAGAGGTGCCGCATGGCTGATCCGCACGCCCCACGCCATCGCATCCTCGGCATCGACCCCGGTTCGCGCAACACCGGCTTCGGCGTCATCGACAGCGACGGGCATCACAGCGTGCGCGTGGCCAGCGGCTGCATCCGCGTCGGCGAGCATCCCTGGCCGGACCGGCTGGGGCTGATCTTCGATCGGGTCGCGGCCATCGTCGCCGAGTATCAGCCGCACGAGATGGCCGTCGAACAGCTCATCTTCGCCCGTGACCCGACCGCCGCGCTCAAGATCGGCCAGGCGCGCGGCGCCGTGCTCTGCGCCGGACTCAAGGGTGGAGCGATCGTGCACGAATACAGCCCCAAGTCGGTCAAGCTCGCCGTGGTCGGCTCGGGCGGGGCCGACAAGTCGCAGGTGCAGCACATGGTGCGGGTGCTGCTGGCGCTCCCCGAGACCCCAGTCGAGGACGAGGCCGATGCGCTCGCCATCGCCCTCTGTCACGCCCATTCGATGGGCATTCCGGCCCGCAAGCGCGCCGCCGCCTCCTGGCGCGACTGGAGACCCTGACGCATGATCGGACGACTTCAAGGCCGGATCCTGGCCAAGCATCCGCCGCAGCTCCTGCTCGACGTCAACGGCGTCGGCTATGAGCTGGAAGCCCCCATGTCCACCTTCTACGACCTGCCGGCGGTGGGCGAGACGGCCACGCTCCTGACCCATCTGGCGGTGCGCGAGGATGCCTGGACCCTCTATGGCTTCATCCGCGAGCGCGACCGTGCGCTCTTTCGTTCACTCATCAAGGTGACGGGTGTCGGGGCGCGCATGGCGCTGGCCATCCTCTCGGGCATGGACGCGGCACGCTTCGCCCAGTGCGTCGAGCAGGAGGACACCACGGCCCTGACCCGCCTGCCGGGCATCGGCAAGAAGACCGCCGAGCGTCTCATCATCGAGATGCGCGACCGGCTCGGTGCGGTGATGACCGCGCCCGGCGCGGCGCTGCCGTCCGTGACCGGCCAGGCGGCGAGCGAGTCGAGCACGGTCGGCAAGGGCGCCGAGGATCAGGCGCTCGCCGATGCCGTCAGCGCCCTGGTCGCGCTCGGCTACAAGCCGCCGGACGCCAACCGCATGGCGCGCGCCGTCGACGATGGGGCCAAGACCGCCGAGGAGATCATCCGCGCCGCGCTGCGCTCCGTGAATCCGGTCTGAGCGATCCGTTCGTCGTCCGGACCGTTGCCCCGAGAGAGATTTGGTCGTATTTGGCGTATTCTTCATTACAGACCTTCCTCTCCGAGGTGGCACAGGTTCTATGGACGTGATCGGCGACTTGGTTTGGCTGCAAGACGCGCGAGGTCTCTGTCTCGACGCCAATCCGGCCTTTGAGCGTTTGACGGCGACCGAGCGCGTTCGGATCATCGGACAGCCTCTGGATGAGGTGCTCGGGCCGGCCTGGACGGCGGCGCTCTGGCAACCCGACTGGTCGAAGCTCAAAAGCGGCGAGATCTGCTCGCACGAGAGCCGGCTGACCATCGAGTCCGTGCCCTGCCTCTACGAGATCACCCATATCCCGCAGCGCGACCGCGACGGCGAACTCGTCCGGATCCAGAGCCTCGGACGCGACATCACCCAGCGCCACCAGCGGATCGAACAGTCACTGCGCGACAGCCGGCGCCAACTGGCCGACATCATCGACTTCCTGCCCGACGCCCTGCTGGCCATCGACCGCGACAAGCGGGTGATCATCTGGAACCAGGCGATCGCCAAGATCACCGGCATCCCGCCGGAGGCGATGCTCGGGCAAGGCGACTACGCCTACACCGTCCCCTTCTATGGCGAGCGGCGCCCGCAGTTGATGGATCTGGTCTTCACACCCGACGCCGAGCTGGAGCGGCGCTATGCCAATGTCACCCGCGAGGGCGACATCCTCATGGCCGATGGGTTCTGCAATGCGCTCCATGGTGGCCGTGGTGCCTGGATCCTGGCCAGGGTCGCGCCGTTGCGCGACGCCGCCGGGCAGGTCGTCGGCGCCATGGAGATCATCCGCGACATCACCGAACGCAAGCAGGCCGATGAGGCGTTGCGCCGGAGCGAGGAAGTGCTCGCGCTCTTCATCCGCCATTCGCCGATCTATGCCTACATCAAGGAGGTGACGCCCACCGAGAGCCGTGTCCTGCAGGCGAGCGACAACTTCGAGCGGATGATCGGCATTCGCGGTTCGGACATGGCGGGCCGGCGTATGGACGAGCTCTTCCCGCCCGAGTTCGCCGCCAAGATCAGCGCCGACGACTGGCGCGTGGTCGCCAACGGCGACTTGCTCACGCTCGACGAGGATTTCGACGGACGTCATTACACCAGCCTCAAGTTTCCCATCGTCCAGGGCGGGCGCACGCTGCTCGCCGGCTACACCATCGACATCACCGACTCCAAGCGCCTGGAGGAGGATCTGCGCCGGCTCACGCGCCTCGATCCGCTCACGCAGCTCTTCAACCGGCGCTATTTCTTCACCCGTGCCGATCAGGAGTACCAGCGCTTCCGCCGCTACCATCACCCCATGGCGCTGTGCATGATCGACATCGATCATTTCAAGCAGGTCAACGACCAATATGGCCATCTGATCGGTGACACAGTGTTGTGCGCCGTCGCCAAGACGCTGCATGACAATCTGCGTCAGGTCGACATCCTGGCCCGCTATGGCGGCGAGGAATTCGTGATCCTCCTGCCCGAGACCGACCTTCAGACGGCGCGCGCCTCGGCCGAGCGCTTGCGTTCAGCCGTCGCCGAGCGACGGATGGAGACCGCGAGCGGCCCGATTTCGGTGACGCTCTCGCTCGGCGTGGTGGCCATCGCCAACGGGATTTCCATGACACTCGAACAACTGCTGGCCCTTGCCGACCAGATGCTCTATCGCGCCAAACAACTGGGCCGCAATCGTGTCGTGCTGTGGGATTTCGCCCGCGCCATGGAATCCGGCCGCACCGAGGATTCCACCCCCGAATGAAGTCATGTGCGATGAGTGTGATCGGTTCGGCATCCTGTCGTACCGAAATCGATCAAGATACCCACAGTGACGCGATGCTCAATGGGAGTCACTGAGCGCGATTCCAGGCATCGACCCTGAACTCGGGGTGCGCGGCGTGCGGGGGCGTGTCGAGGTGTATGCGCGTCTGCTGCGGACCTTCGTCGAGCATCATGGCGAGGATGGCGAGCGTCTGCGCCTGAGTCTGCGCGATGGTGAAATCGAGACGGCGCGTCGTCTGGTCCACACGCTCAAGGGTGTGGCGGCCAACTTGGGCGCGACACGGCTACCGGCGTTGGCCGTCGAGCCGGAACGCCTGTTCAAGCAGGCCGCGCCCGAATCCGAGCTGGAGCCGGCGAGGCGGCGCTCGAACTGGAACGCCGGATCGAGTCCTTCGACTATGAGGCCGCGCTTCGAACGCTCACCAGGGCACGCGCGTCCTAGATCGGCTCCGGGACGCATTGCCGATCGGCCTGTCGGTCCCTATCTATAGGGCTCGCCTCAAGCCAATCCCGGATGACCCGCGAGGAACATGGTGAGCACTGATCCGACACAGGAACTCCAGGAGCGCGTGCGCGCGGCCCTGGCCGACGCGACGCCGCTCAGACTGCTGGGGAACGATACCAAGTCGTTCATCGGTCGCGCGGGCGGCGGTGAGCCGCTCGGTCTGTCCGGGCACACAGGCATCCTCAACTATCAGCCGAAAGAGCTGGTCGTCACCGCGCGTTGCGGAACCACGCTCGCCGAACTGGAAGCGACGCTGGCCGAGCAGGGCCAGATGTTGCCTTTCGAGCCGCCCCATTTCACGACACCGGATGGACCGGATGCCACCCTGGGCGGAACCATCGCCTGTGGTCTCTCGGGTCCGGCGCGGCCTTATTGGGGCGCGGCACGCGATCTGGTGCTCGGCGCACGGATACTCACCGGGCGCGGCGAGGTACTGCGGTTCGGCGGCGAGGTGATGAAGAACGTCGCCGGCTACGACGTCTCACGGCTCATGGTCGGTGCACTGGGGACGCTCGGAATCCTGCTCGACGTCAGTCTCAAGGTGCTGCCGGTTCCGGCCGCGACCCGCACGCGGGTGCTGAGCTGCAACCAGGACGAGGCGCTGGAGCGGATGAACCGCTGGGGTGCCCGGCCCTGGCCGTTGAGCGCGATCTGTTTCGACGGCGAGCGGCTCTGGGCGCGTCTGTCCGGGACGGCTCAGGGTGTCGCGGAAGCCGCCGAGCAGATCGGCGGCGAGCCGGTTGCGGACGCTGAGGCTGAATTGTTCTGGCGTCGGTTGCGTGAGCAGGAATTCCCCTTTTTCAGCCGGGGCGAAGCTCCGCTCTGGCGTCTGTCGCTGCCCCAGGGCGCACCCGCCGTGCGTCTGGAGGGGCCGCAGTGGATCGAATGGAGCGGCTCGCAACGCTGGCTCAGGAGCGAGGCGTCGGAGTCGAGCATCCGCGCCGAGGCCGAGCGGCTGGGCGGACAGGCCACGCGCTTTCGCGGCGGGGATCGCACGGGCGAGGTCTTCCATCCCCTGCCCGAACCGCTGATGCAGTTGCATCGACGGGTCAAGTCCGCCTTCGATCCGCATGGCCTGCTCAATCCGGGCCGTCTCTACGCCAGTCTTTGAGCCACGAGAGGTCCGGCGTGCAAACCGAGATCCTGCCCGAATTCCTGAACACGCCCGAAGGCCGGGAGGCCGATGCCATCCTGCGGGCCTGCGTCCACTGCGGATTCTGTACCGCGACCTGTCCGACCTACCAGCTGCTCGGCGACGAACTCGACGGACCGCGCGGGCGGATCTATCAGATCAAGCTGGTGCTGGAGGGACGGACGCCGACGCGCGTCACCCAGCGCCATCTCGACCGCTGTCTGACCTGCCGCGCCTGCGAGACCACCTGTCCCTCGGGTGTGCGCTATGCGCGTCTGGTCGACATCGGGCGGCATCATGTCGAGGCACGGGTCGAGCGGCCCTGGAACGAACGCTGGTTGCGTCGGCTGTTGGTCGCGATCGTGCCGTATCCAGGGCGTCTGGCGCCCCTGATCCGGCTCGGACGTCTCGCGCGCCCGCTTCTCCCGGCCGCCCTGCGCGCCAAATTGCCGATACATCAGGAGGCCGGTCACTGGCCCGAGTCCGCCGGTCGGCGCCGGATGCTGGCGCTCGCCGGATGCGTGCAGTCGGTGGCCACGCCACGCACCAATGCCGCCGCCGCGCGTCTGCTGTCGCGGCTCGGGATCGATCTGGTCGAGGTGTCCGAGGCGGGGTGCTGTGGCGCGGTCGCCTACCATCTCGACGAGCGCGAGGCAGGACTGGCGGCCATGCGGCGCAACATCGATGCCTGGTGGCCCGAGATCGAGGCCGGTGCGGAGGCGATCCTGGTCAGTGCCAGCGGCTGTGGTGCCATGGTCAAGGAGTACGGCGAGCTTCTGGCGCACGACCCGAGCTATGCCGAGCGGGCGGCGCGTGTCTCAGCGCTGGCGCGTGATCCGGTCGAGGTGTTGGGGGCGGAGGATCTTTCCGCACTCGGGACGCTGGGCGCGGGACTTCGGGTCGCCTTCCATTCGCCATGCAGTCTTCAGCATGGTCAACAGCTCAAGCAGGTGGTCGAACCCATCCTGGAGCGTCTCGGCTTCGTCGTCACGGCGGTTCCGGATGCCCATCTCTGCTGCGGCTCGGCCGGCACCTATTCGATCACTCAACCCGAACTCTCGATGCGACTGCGCGACAACAAGGTCGCAGCACTCGAATCGGATGCGCCCGAGATCATCGCCACGGCCAACATCGGCTGTCAGCTCCATCTGGCCGGCGGGGCGCGAACGCACGTCGTGCATTGGCTCGAATTGCTCGACGAGGCGGCGTGATTCGGGATGAACGGCTGAAACCACGCCGCCTCAGTAATGGTTACTGAGTGGCCGTCCCGGGCTTGGCGTCAGGCGTCGCCGCCTCGGGCTTGGCATCCGCGTTCTCCATCGCAGGTTTGGCGTCCGTCGGTGCGGCGGCTTGGGTCTCGGTCGTGTCTTTCTTGCGCGGCTTGGCCAGACGGCAGTGGCTCGATACCTGGACCCCGTCTTTCCGGGTATAGCCTTCCATCCAGCGACATTCGGCATTGGCCGCGCAGGCGTCCTGAGTCAATCCCTTGCACTCGGAGGCACCCTGGGCCGGCTGCCAGCTCAGGGCGAGCAGCGGCAGTGTGGCGGCAAACAGAGCTGTGCGAAGCGTCGGGGTCTGAGATCTGTGCATTATGGTATCTCCCTTCTGAAAATATTTGCTTTTTAATCGATTCGTAATCTTCGTGACACAGACATGAAACAGATTCGAATGCGGTTATAGAGCAAATTTTGAATCAACAGCGTTTTTTGATATTTGGCCGAAAGACCGAAATCAAAATGTGATTCAAGCGCTGATCGCGCCAAATCATGCGTGTATGGCGCAGCGGATTTATACAACGATCATTACACGAATGACAAGGTTTTTTGCATCGAAAGGCGCGCGCCGGGTCCGATGTCGACCGTTCGGCGGTGCCGGGCTAGCGGGCGGCGGCCATTCGTGTGTAAATTCTGTGCAGTTCTCGAAGGCGGGGTTCCAGATCCGCGCGCGTGCCGCTGTTGTCGACGAGATCGTCGGCGCGGGCATTGCGCTCCAGGCGCGGGATCTGGCCGGCGATGATGCGACGGACCTCGGTCTCGGACAGACCGCTGCGCCGCATGACCCGTGCGATCTGAATCGACTCGGGCACGTCGACCACCAGCACGCGATCGGCGTGTCGCTCCTGTCCGGTCTCGAACAGCAGCGGGATCACCAGCACGGCATAGTCGGTCTGGAGCGCAGCGAGGCGCTCGAGCATGATCGCTTCGATGCGTGGATGAAGGATGGATTCGAGCCGCGCGCGCGCGCTCGGGTCGCTGAAGACGAGTTCTCTCAGCCGCGCTCGATCGAGCGTGCCGTCGGCGAGCCGGATGTCCGGGCCGAAGACGGCGGTGATGGGCTCCAGCGCCGCCCCATCGCGCGCCGTCAACGCCCGCGAGATCTCGTCGGTGTCGATGACCCCGGCCCCCAGCACGGCGAGCCGGTCGGCCACCGTGGTCTTGCCGCTGCCGATGCCGCCGGTCAGGGCGACGACCAGACCTACACCGCTCACGCCAGCCCGCTCAGACGCAGATAGGCGCCGTTGATCGCCTCGCCCCAGATCAGACTGATCCAGCCGGCGACAGCCAGATAGGGACCGAAGGGCAGCGGCTTGCCCGACTCATGCCGGCCGCTCAGGATCAGCCCGACCCCGACCAGGGCGCCGACCAGCGCCGAGAGCAGGATGATCTGCGGCAGCGCCGACCAGCCGAGCCAGGCGCCGAGCAGGGCCAGCAGCTTGAAGTCGCCATAGCCCATGCCCTCCTTGCCGGTGGCGAGCCGGAACAACTGGAAGACGACCCACAGACTCAGATAGCCGGCGACGGCGCCGATGATGGCGCTCTGGCTGTCGGTGAAGAGTCCGAACAGACTCAGGAACAGCCCCAGCCACAGGAAGGGCAGGGTGAGGCTGTCGGGCAGGAGCTGGGTGTCGAGATCGATGACCGCGAGCGCGATCAATGACCAGGTCAGGAGCAGCGCAGCCGCCGCCTGCCAGGTCGGACCGAACTGAACCACCACGATCAGGGTCAGGAGCGCCGTGAGTGCCTCCACCAGCGGATAGCGCAGACTGATCCGCATGCCGCAGGCCGAGCAGCGCCCGCGTAGCCACAGATAGCTCAGGATCGGGATGTTCTCATGGATGCGAATCCGATGCCCGCAGCTCGGACAGGTCGAGGCGGGTTTCGACAGACTGAGCGGCGGCTCATCGGTCTCCGGCGCCGTCCCGTCCGTCCTGAGGAGTTCGGCGCAATCGCGTCGCCAGCCGGCCTCCATCATGCGCGGCAGACGCAGGATGACGACATTGAGAAAGCTGCCGAGGATGAGTCCGAGCAGCACGGCGCTCGTATACAAGATCCAAGGGTTCGTCTGGAGCAGTTCCAGCCAGGCGGGTGTGGACATGGTATTCGGCAAGGCTCCCGGAACGACCTAGACGACGGAGGCCAGCTTGAAGATCGGCAGGTACATGGCCACCACCAGACTCCCAACCAGACCGCCGATGACGACCATGATCATGGGTTCGAGCAGACTGCTCAAGGCATCGACCGCGTTGTCGACCTGTTCCTCGTAGAAGTCGGCGACCTTGCCCAGCATCTCGTCGAGCGAACCGGATTCCTCACCGATGGCGGTCATCTGCACCACCATGTGCGGGAAGAGTTCACGCTGACGCATGGCCAGCTGCAGCGACTGACCCGTGGCCACATTCTCGCGCATCCTCATCACCGCGTCCTGATAGACGATGTTGCCGGTCGCGCCCGAGACCGATTGCAGCGCCTCGACCAGGGGTACACCGGCGGCGAACATGGTCGAGAGCGTGCGCGCAAAGCGCGCGATGGCGGCCTTGTTCAGGATGGCACCGATGACCGGGATCTTGAGACTGGCGCGGTCGACCATCTCGCGAAAGGCGCGCGAGCGCTTGAAGACATAGCTGAGCGTATAGGACATCGCACCCAGACCGATGAGGACGGCCCACCACCATTCACGGATGAAGTCCGACAGACCGATGACCATGAGCGTGAAGGCCGGCAGATCCGCGCCGAAGCTGGAGAACAGCTCCTTGAACTGCGGGATGACGAACAGCAGGATGACGACCGTGACGATCACCGCCACCACGATGACGGCGGCCGGATAGAAGAGCGCCTTCTTGATCTTGCCCTTGATCGACTCGGTCTTTTCCTTGTAGGTCGCGATCTTGTCGAGCAGCACGTCGAGCACACCGGCCTGCTCGCCGGCCGCGACCAGACTGCACATCAGATCGTCGAAATAGAGCGGATGCTTGGCCATGGCGATCGACATCGCGGTACCGCTCTCGATGTCCTGCTTGATCGACAGGATGATGTCCTGCATCGCCGGGTTCTCGTGTCCGCGCCCGACGATATCGAACGCCTGCACCAGCGGCACGCCCGCCGACATCATGGTGGCGAGCTGACGGGTGAAGATGGAGAGATCCTGACCCGTGATCTTCTTCTTGCCGCTGAACAGCGGCTTGGGCTTGGCCCTGACCTTGGTCGGGGTGACGCCCTGGCGGCGCAGATCGGCGCGCACCGCATTGATGTTGGCGGCCCGCGACTCACCCTTGACCCGCGACCCGCGCCGGTCGGTGCCCTCCCAGGTGAAGACCTTGGCTTCCTCTGTTTTGGGCTTCGGTTTGACCTTGCTTGCTGTGGCGAGTGCCATGATGCTGCGCTCCGTGAGGGGGGTCAGTCCGTCGTGACCCGGTTGACTTCTTCAAGACTGGTGATGCCGGCCTTGACCTTGCGCAGTCCGGAGGTGCGCAGATCGGCGATCCCCTCGCGTCGGGCCTGTGCGGCCAGTTGCATGGCGTTTCCGCCCTCCAGGATCAGACGCGAGGTCTCCTCCGAGATCGGCATCACCTGGAAGATACCGACACGCCCGCGATAGCCCTTGTTGCACTTGTCGCACCCGACGGGACCATAGATGGTCAGCCCCTCGTCGATCTCCTGTTCGGTGAAGCCCTCTTCCAGCAACGCCGTGCGCGGCAGATCCACCTTTTCGCGGCAGTGCACGCACAGTCGCCGTGCCAGACGCTGCGCCATGATGAGCAGTACGGATGAGGCGATGTTGAACGGCGGCACACCCATGTTGGCCAGACGGGTCAGGGTCTGGGGCGCGTCGTTGGTATGCAGGGTCGAGAGCACCAGGTGTCCGGTCTGGGCGGCCTTGACCGCGATCTCGGCCGTCTCCAGGTCGCGGATCTCGCCGACCATGATGATGTCCGGATCCTGGCGCAGGAAGGCACGCAGCGCGGCGGCGAAGGTCAGGCCGCTCTTGGGGTTGAGGTTGACCTGATTGATACCGGGCACCTGGATCTCGACCGGATCCTCGACCGTGGAGATGTTGATCTCGGGGTTGTTGAGGATGTTGAGCGCCGTGTAGAGCGAGACGGTCTTGCCCGAGCCGGTCGGACCTGTCACCAGGATCATGCCATAGGGCTTCTTGATCGCCCTGAGAAAGTTGTCGCGCTGCTCGGGCTCGAAGCCGAGCGCGTCGATGCCGACCTGGGCCGAGCTGGAATCCAGGATACGCAGGACGATCTTCTCGCCATAGATGGTCGGCAGCGTATTGACGCGAAAATCGATGTCGCGGTTGCGGCTGAGCTTGAGCTTGATACGTCCGTCCTGGGGTACGCGCCGCTCGGCGATGTTCATGCGCGACATGACCTTCAGACGCGAGGTCAGGCGATTGGCGATGTTGAGCGGCGGACTGGCGACCTCGCGCAACAGACCGTCCTGACGGAAGCGGATACGGAAGAACTTCTCGAACGGCTCGAAATGGATGTCCGAGGCGCCGGCGGTGATGGCATCGACCAGGATCTTGTTGACATAGCGCACGATCGGTGCCTCGTCGATGGTCGCGTCTAGATTCGCTGTGTCGTCCTCGTCCCCGCCCTCGACCTCGAGCTTTTCCAGATCGGCATCGGCGAACTCAACGATGGTGCTGGTTTCCTGCGCCTGGATCGCCTTGTGGATGGCGGCGCCGAGCTTGTTCTCCTCGACCAGGACGGGATCCGTGGCCAGTCCGGTGTTGAAACGGATCTCCTCGAGCGCTTGGTCGTTGGTGGGATCCGAGATCGCCAGGAACAATCGGTTGCCGCGGCGCATCAGCGGCAGTGCGCGATGCTTGCTGATCAGCTTCTCGTCGACCAGACTGAGCGGCAGCTCCGAGACCTCGAAGGCATCCAGATCGAGCAGCGGGACACCGAACTCCTGCGCGGCCAAGATGGCGATGCGGCGACTGTCGAGGATCTTCTCCTCGACCAGATGCTGCACGAAGGTCCGCCCCTTGGAGCGTGCCTCCTGATAGGCCGCCTGCATCTGGGACTCGGAGATGAGCTGGTCCCTGACCAGTCGCCAGGCCAGCCCGGAAGGTTTGAGCGCGGCTTGATCCTTCGACATCGGTGGCCCTTGTTGTGTTGATGCCCGCTAGCGGTTGACCGAAAACGCCAGTCTCACGTTGTTGGCGACCAGCCCATTGTCCTTCTGTTCGCTCTCGTTGACATAGAACTCCAGGATCGTCTCGCGATTCATCAGCAGATCCTCCGTCACCTCATCGGCGACCTCGTTGGCATGACAGAAGACGCTGACATAGGGCGAGTCGGGTTCGCGCGGGTCGGTGATCCAGAGATTGTTCGAGATCTGGTTCATGAATCGCAGAAATCCATACCCCTTGTCGGGGAACCACTTGGTGCAGACCCCGCGCACGCAGGAACCGGGCTTGCCCCATTCGTTGCGCGGCTCATAGTGGACGGGCAGCAGGTCCGGGATGACGAAGCCCGAATAGAAGGCATCGACCCGCTGCTGGAGCAGACGCGAGACGTTCTTGAAGCCGATCAGCTCGACCCGGCAGCCGTTATTCTGCAAGGCCTCGACCACCTGGAGGAAGTCGCCGTCGCCCGTCACCAGCAGCACCTGATCGAGCCGATTGGCCTGGAGCATGGCGTCCACGGCCATGTCGAGATCGGCGTTGGCCTTGGTGGTGACGTTGCCGTTGTCGTCGGTGTAGCGGCGCACGGTCTTGGCGGTGATCTTCCAGCCGAAGTCGCGCACCATCTGCTGATAGGCGTGGGCCTTCTTCTTGTATTCGTAATCCTCGCGCGCGCGCTCGGCATCGAAGGCCATGTAGGTGTTGAGACGTTGTAACACGCCGCCCTCACGCGCGGCAAAACGGCGCAGGATGTCGTAGCGCATCTGATAGCCGCCGTTGTAACGCACGTTCTCGGCGTCGACGAAGACTCCAACTCGAAAACTCGAAGACAAAGTGAACCTCTGGAGATGAAGGGCTCAAACCGCATCCGATGCTGAAAAAACAGTGCCGTCCACTGTTCCTGTCTCGTCTCCGGACGGACGGCGGGTGAGACGCGGTTTGAAGCGTTTTATAAGTCAATCAACTGGAATCCCTTTTGGTCTTGCGACCCAGTCCCTTCGAGACGAATGGCGCGGCCCGGACGCACCGGGCCGCGTGCGCGTGTCTTACTTGACGGCGCGGTTCTCGATCAGATCCTCGACCACGGTCGGATCGGCCAGGGTGGAGGTGTCGCCCAGCGAGTCGATCTCGTTGGCGGCGATCTTGCGCAGGATGCGGCGCATGATCTTGCCCGAGCGGGTCTTGGGCAGACCCGGCGCCCACTGGATGATGTCGACGATGGCGATCGGACCGATCTCCCCGCGCACCAGCGACACCAGTTCCTTCTTCAGCTCGTCGGTCGGCTCCACACCGGCCATCGGGGTGACATAGGCATAGATGCCCTGACCCTTGAGGTCGTGCGGATAGCCGACCACCGCCGCTTCGGCGACATGCGGATGCAGCACCAGCGCCGATTCGATCTCGGCGGTGCCGAGACGGTGGCCCGAGACGTTGAGCACGTCGTCGATGCGGCCGGTGATCCAATAGTAGCCGTCGGCGTCGCGGCGCGCACCATCACCCGTGAAGTAATAGCCCGGATACTGCTTGAAGTAGGTGTCGACGTAGCGCTGATGATCACCATAGACGGTGCGCATCTGACCCGGCCAGGGCCGGCTGATGACCAGCGCGCCCTCGCCCGGACCCTCGATCAGGGTGCCGTTGGCCGCGTCGACCAGCGCCGGCACCACGCCGAAGAAGGGACGGGTGGCCGAGCCGGGCTTGAGCGCGGTGGCGCCCGGCAGCGGGGTGATCATATGGCCGCCGGTCTCGGTCTGCCACCAGGTGTCGACGATCGGGCAGCGCTCCTCGCCGACCACGCGGTAGTACCACTCCCAGGCCTCGGGGTTGATCGGCTCGCCGACCGAACCGAGGATGCGCAGCGACTGGCGCGAGGTCTTCTTGACCGGCTCCTCGCCGGCGCGCATCAGCGAGCGGATGGCGGTCGGGGCCGTGTAGAAGATGGAGACGTTGTGCTTGTCGACCACGTCCCAGAAGCGCGACATGTCCGGATAGTTCGGGATGCCCTCGAACATGACCGAGATGGCGCCGTTGGCCAGCGGCCCATAGACGATGTAGGTGTGACCCGTGACCCAGCCGACGTCGGCGGTGCACCAGTAGACTTCGCCCTCCTGGTAGTCGAAGGTGTACTTGTGGGTCATGGCGGCATAGACCAGATAGCCGCCGGTGGTGTGCAGGGCGCCCTTGGGCTTGCCGGTCGAACCCGAGGTGTAGAGGATGAACAAGGGATCCTCGGCGTCCATCTCCTCGGGCGCGCACTCGGTGGAGGCGGCGGCGACGGCCTCGTGATACCAGACATCGCGGCCCTCGACCCAGTCGACGTTGCCGCCGGTGCGCTGGACCACGATCATGGTCTCGACGTTCGGGCACTCGCGCATGGCGATGTCGGCGTTCTTCTTGAGCGGGACATGACGTCCGCCGCGCACGCTCTCGTCCGAGGTGATGACCAGCTTGCACTCGGAGTCGAGCACGCGGTCGCGCAGCGAGTCGGGCGAGAAGCCGCCGAAGACGATCGAGTGCACCGCGCCGATGCGGGTACAGGCCAGCATGGCCACCGCCGCCTCGGGGATCATCGGCAGATAGATGCAGACCCGGTCGCCCTTCTGCACGCCGCGCGACTTGAGGACGTTGGCCAGACGGCAGACTTCTTCGTGCAGCTCGCGATAGGTGATCTTGCGATCCACGTTCGGATCATCGCCTTCCCAGATGATGGCGACCTGATCGCCACGGGTGGCCAGATGACGGTCCAGACAGTTGTAGGAGACATTGAGCTTGCCGCCCTGGAACCACTGGATGTGCAGATCCTCGGCCTGATAGCTGTAGTCCATGACCGAGTCCCACTTCCGGCTCCAGGTCACGAACTGCTCGGCCTGTTCGGCCCAGAAGCCGGACGGGTCGTCGATCGAGCGCTGGTACATGGCCGCGTACTGCTCGGCGTTGATGTGGGCCTTGGCGGCGATCCCGGCTGGAACCGGATAGAGTTTTTCTTCCGACATGGATCAGATCTCCTCGATCTCTTCTGTGGTGTGTGACTTGAGCCGGCGGGCGGTCGCCTTCACGGGCGGGCGACATCGACGGCAGTTCGAATGAATCCGTCGACAATAGTAAACCGTCGACTGAGTGCCGATCTAGCCGAGCCGACGATTGTGCACTCGATCAGCACAGAAATTCGGACAGACGCAGCCGCTTGCCGTCGTCGCGATAGGCGGCCTGGGCCAGGAAGAGTTCGGCGGCCGAGAGCGCGTCGCTCAGGGCATTGTGGGCACCGTGGCGCGGCAGATTGTAGCGGCTGGTGAGTGCGTGCAGGCGCAGGTCCGAGGCCTTGAACGGGATCTGGCGTCGCTCCAGGGTGCGATGGGCCAGGGTCTGGGTGTCGACGATGCGCAGAGGCAGTGTCCGGCCCCAGCAGCGTTTGCAGGCGTTGGACAGAAAGCCCCGCTCGATGCTTGCATGGTGCGCGATCATCACCCGGCCGGCGAGCGCGGCGAGGGTTTCGCCGAGGACGTCTTCCAGCTCGCGTCCGCCGGCGGCCTGGTCGTCGGTGATCTGGTGGATCACAGCGCTGGCCTCGGGGATGGAGCGGTCGATGCGCACCAGATGATGGCGCGCGGTCGACAGATCGATCTCGGGTCCGTGGAGCACGACATAGCCGACGCTCAGGATCAGATCCTGGCGCTGGTCGAGTCCGGTCGTCTCCAGGTCGATGGCCAGATAGTCGACCTCACGGTAGTCGGCGCGCGGACTCGGCAGGGGCTGGGCCAGATAGTCACGCAGCGGGCCGTGCGGGGTGCGCCGGTGACGCCAGCGTCGGCCCCAGTCGCTCAGGATCGGCATGGAGCACTCGCTTCCAGATCGGGAAATGCATGCCGCATGGCCGCGACGAATTCAGCGGCCTGAGTAACGGCCCAGGTCGCATGTTCACGATCGACGGACTCCCCCTTGTAATCGGCGACGAGACGGATCTCTTCGGCGCGATTGAGCGCGCGTCCGAGCGTAATCGGAATCCGTCCAGGCTTGACGAGGTGCAGGCTGAACGCCGAGATCAAACCACTGTGGGATCGAGGAATGTCGCCGGCCGATGGGATATTCGCGGCGAGCAGGGCCGCACGCGCCGCATCGAACATGGCGTAGTAGGCGCGATTACAGGCTCCGTCGAAGTCTCCGGTATCAAGGAGCAGCCGCGCCGATTCGACGGCACGCGCGGCTTTTACCATCAAGTCAGCGGCTTTCACAGTGAACGGCCCTCTCGACGGATGTTCATCAGCAATCCGGGATTGGAATAGGACTCAGGGTGCGCCCATTCCTCCTCCCAGATCGGCAGCGGTTGGATGCGGAGGCCGGTTTCGAGCAGGACGTCGTAGGCGACATCGGCTAGTGCGAGCTTGGTGGTAAGAAAATCGCCCGGTTGGCCGCGCAACAGAATGGCGAGGTCGGCGTCGCTGTCCGGCTTGAAATCCCCACGGGCACGACTGCCGAACAGATAGGCGCGGCTGATCGAATAATGCCCCTCAAGCCGGCGCAGGAACGACCGGAGTGCCGGCAGTGTCGTCGCATCGGGTTCGGCTCGGTGCCGAAGGCCAATATCATCCATCGAGAACCTGACCTGTATGGTATCTGCTCAGGCGAAGCGCCCGGTCTGATAACGCTGGCCGAGCGACTCCTGCATGGTGTTGATCAAGACGAAGGCCTCCTTCAGATGCCCACGCTCCAGCGGCGAGAGCGCATCGGGCGCGAGAAAGTTGTCGGGCTTCTCGCCGTTGCGCAGTTGCTGGGCCTGATGGCGCATGCGCAGGGTGGCGATGAGTTCGAGCGCGTCGATCAGATTGGCCGCGCCGTCGCGACTGAGCGCCCCGCGCTCGGCGGCGGTCTGGAGCCGCTCGTTGGTGTTGTTCTCCATGATCCCGGCCGAGAGCGCATAGACGCGCGCCAGATCGATGATGGGGATGAGACCGCGATGCTTGATGTCGAACGTATGGTCGTGATCGCCGCCCTGGATCAGCACGATGTTGCGGAAGAAGCCGAGCGGCGGACGGTTCTTGAGCGCGTTGGCGGCCATGTAGGCGATGAAGATGCGGTTGGCGCGCGACTTCTCGATGATGCGCTCGTGCAGTTCCTCGCACAGCCCGTTGGGATCGCGCAGCGAGCGCATGTCGAAGAAGACGTTCGACAGCATCAGCGCCATGGGCTCGGGCTTGAGGATCCAGTTGGAGAAATACTTGTTCCAGATGCGCAGCGTCTGGCGCCACTTCGGATTGCTCGCCATGACCTCGCCGGGACAGTAGACGAAACCACAGGCATTGAGCCCATCGTTGACGAAGCGTGCCAAAGCGGCGAAATAGGCATCGTCCTCGGGTTTGGCCTCATCGGAGATCAGGAGCGCGTTGTCCTGATCCGAGTGCGCCGACTGTTCGCGCCGCGCCTGCGAGCCGCCCAGCAGCCAGGCGTAGGGCACGGGCGGTGCGCCGAGATCGGCCTCGGCCAGCTCGATCAGACGCAAGGTGATGGCATCCGTGATGGCGCTGATCGCCTGTCCGACCTGGGTCGCCGTGGCCCCGCCCAGGATCAGATGGACCTGCAATTCGGCGATCTTGCCCCCGATCTGGGCCAGGGTCTCGATCGAGTCGGCGCGATGGATGTCGCCGACCAGATAGATCGAATTGGCGCTCTGGAAGCGGGTGAAGTCGGTCGAGGAGATCAGCCCCACAACGCGCCCGCTCTCCACCACCGGCAGATGGTGGATGTTGAGCCGGGTCATGGTGATGAGCGCCTGGAAGCCCAGGGTGTCCATGTCGACCGTGGTCAGCTTCTCGGTCATGATCGCGCGCACCGGCTGGTCGGTCGCCAGTCCGGCGGCGACACAGCGGTTGCGCAGATCGCGGTCGGTGATCATGCCGGCCAGATGCTCGCCGTCCATGATCAGGAGCGAGGAGACATGGTGCTCGGACATGATGCGTGCAGCGTCGCGGATACTGGTCTCCGGACCGGTCGAGATGGGCGCACGCTGGACCATGTCGCGCACCCGCACCGTCATGAGTCCGGTGCCGCTGGACGGTGAATCCGTCACCACGTCGAGCGCCTTGCGCAGTCGGCGCGAGGTCGACTGCTCGAAGTGTTCGGCGAAAGCGGGATGTGCCGCGCGCAGTTCGCTCAGGTCCGCACAGGGCAGCGCGTAGACCAGAGTGTCCTCGGCGGTGTTGCCCTGAAAACGCGGCTCGTCCTCCGCCGTCCGACAGTGCTGTTCGCACAGATCGCCCTCGGCCAGCTTGCCGACCAGCTCGCCGCGCGGATTGCGCAACTCCACCGCACCGCGGCGCAGGATGTAGAGACAGGGCGAGTCGGTCGCCTCGGGCGGAAAGGGCGTGCCGCGACGGAAATAGCGCACCGACAGACGGCGAGGAAGACGGGCCAGCGTCTCCTCGGGCAGTTGATCGAACGGCGGATGGCTGGCCAGGAATTCCTGGATCTCGATCAGTTCGACATCCATCGGTTGCTCTCACGCTTGCGGAATGGAACTCGGGTCGGAAGCGGGACGCCTGAGCCGGAGCGGTCGAGTACCGCACGCCGGCATCCGGCGAATCCGATCGCTCGGGTCGGGCCGCTATTGAACCATGAATCGCGGGCGTTCGGGCGAACGGCGTATCACGCCGGTTTCGTTCGCGGGGCGTTTCGGCGAGAATGCGCCGTCGCCCCAAGAATCCCCGGATGCCCTGTCTATGCTGCTGATGATCGACAACTACGATTCCTTCACCTACAACCTGGTGCAGTATTTCGGCGAGCTGGGCGCCGAGGTGAGGGTCGTCCGCAACGACGAGCTGACGGTCGAGGACGCGGTCGCGCTCGCGCCCGAGCGGGTCGTGATCTCGCCCGGACCCTGCACGCCGCACGAGGCCGGGATCTCGGTGGCCCTGATCGAGCGTCTGGCCGGCACGGTGCCGATCCTCGGCGTCTGTCTGGGGCATCAGTCGATCGGTCAGGCCTTCGGCGGGCGCATCGTCAAGGCGCCCGAGGTCATGCACGGTAAGACCTCGCCGGTGTATCACGCGGATCAGGGCGTCTTCAGCGGACTGCCCAACCCCTTCGAGGCCACGCGCTATCACTCGCTGGTGATCGCGCCCGAGACCCTGCCGGACTGTCTGGAGGTCACGGCCTGGACCCGGAACCCGGACGGCTCGCGCGAGTGCATCATGGGGGTGCGCCATCGCACGCTGCCGATCCAGGGCGTCCAATTCCATCCCGAATCCATCCTCACCGAGCAGGGCCATCGCCTGCTCCAGAACTTCCTGGAGGACCGCTGACATGGAACTCAAGGACGCCATCACGCGCTGTATCGAGCGGCGTGATCTCAGTAGCGACGAGATGGGCGCGGTGATGCGCACCATCATGACCGGTGGGGCCACTCCGGCCCAGATCGCCGGTTTTCTGGTCGCGTTGCGCATGAAGGGCGAGAGCGTGCCCGAGATCGCCGCCGCCGCCGCCGTGATGCGCGAGCTGGCCGCCGGGGTCGAGCTCGCCGGGCTGGATCACACGGTCGACATCGTCGGCACCGGCGGCGACTGTTCGGGGACGTTCAATGTCTCGACCACCAGCATGTTCGTCGCCGCCGCCGCCGGCTGTCATGTCGCCAAGCACGGCAACCGCTCGGTCTCCAGCAAGTCCGGCGCGGCCGATGTGCTGGAGGCGGCCGGGATCAGGCTCGATCTCACGCCGGACCGGGTCGCCCGCTGTGTGCGCGAGGTCGGGGTCGGCTTCATGTTCGCGCCCGGTCATCACAGCGCCATGAAGCACGCCGTCGTTCCCCGGCGCGAGCTGGGCGTGCGCACGATTTTCAACGTCCTGGGGCCGCTGACCAATCCGGCGCGGGTGCCCAATCAGGTGCTCGGTGTCTTCAGTGCCGAATTGCTCGAACCGCTCGCCCTGGTGCTGCAACGGCTGGGCAGTCGGCACGTGCTGGTGGTCCATGCCCGCGACGGACTCGACGAGATCAGCATCGCCGACAGCACGGATGTCGCCGAACTGCGCGACGGTGAGATCCATGTCTACAGCCTGCGGCCCGAGGATTTCGGGCTCCAGCGCGCACCGCTGGACGCGATCCGCGTGTCCGGGCCGGCCGAGAGTCTGGCGCTGCTGCTCAGTGTGCTCGCCGGTGAAGCCGGACCGGCGCGCGACATCGTGCGGCTCAACGCGGGTGCGGCGATCTATGCCGCCGGACGTGCCGACTCGCTCGCCGAGGGCGTGACGGTGGCCGCTCAGGTGATCGACAGCGGGGAGGCGCAGCGGCGTTTGGAACGTCTGGTCGCCCTGACCAAGAGCTTCGATCGACCCTCTCAGAGATGACGCAAAGGCCCATGAGCGATACCCCGGATATCCTGAAGAAGATCGTCCAGCGCAAGATCGAGGAGATCAGCGAGCGACGCACGCGCCGGTCGGATGCCGAACTGAACGCGGCTTTGGCCGATGTCGGGCCGGTGCGTGGTTTCGCCGACGCGCTTCAGACACGGGTCGCGGCCGGCGAGCCGGCGGTGATCGCCGAGGTCAAGAAGGCCAGTCCCAGCAAGGGTGTGCTACGCGCCGACTTCCAGCCGGCCGAGATCGCCGCGAGCTATGAACGCGGCGGTGCGGCCTGTCTCTCGGTGCTGACCGATGTGGATTTCTTCCAGGGCGCGGACGCCTATCTTCAGGACGCGCGTGCGGCCTGTTCGCTGCCGGTCATCCGCAAGGATTTCATCGTCGACCCCTATCAGGTGCGCGAGGCGCGTCTGATCGGTGCCGATGCCGTTCTGCTGATCGCGGCCTGTCTGTCCGATGTGCAAATGGGCGAATTGAACGCGCTGGCGCATGAACTTGGGTTGGACGTGCTGGTCGAGGTGCATGACGCCGAAGAGCTGGAGCGGGCGCTGGCGGTTCCCGGACGGCTGATCGGTATCAACAACCGCAATCTGCGCACCTTCGAGGTAACGCTGGAGACGACGCTCGGCTTGCTGGAGTCGATTCCGGAAGATCGGCTGCTCGTCACCGAGAGCGGCATTCTGACTGGTGAGGACGTGGCGCGGATGCGTGGGCATGGTGTCCATGCCTTCCTGGTCGGCGAGGCATTCATGCGTGCGCCCGATCCGGGTGTCGAGCTGGCGCGGCTGTTCTTCTAGCGTGCGCCATAGACCACGATGGTCTTGCCCTTGACGCTCACCAGACCCTGTTCCTCCAGGTTTTTCATCACCCGTCCGGCCATCTCGCGCGAGCAGCCGACGATGCGTCCGAGTTCCTGGCGCGTCACCCGGATCTGCATCCCGTCCGGGTGCGTCATGGCATCCGGCTGCTTGCAGAGATCGAGCAGGGTGCCGGCGATGCGCCCGGTGACGTCGAGAAAGGCCAGATGTCCGACCTTGCGGCTGGTCGTCTGCAGGCGCATGGCCAACTGTGCGCCGAGGCTGTAGAGCAGCTCCTTGGCCACGTCGGCCAGATCCTCTTCGAGCAGCCGGTCGAGTCGCTGATAGCTGATCTCAGCCACCTTGCATCTGGTGCGGGTGCGCACGATGACGCTGCGCGCGTTTTGGGGGATGAACAGCCCCATCTCGCCGATGAACTCGCCCTTGTTGATATAGGCCAGCATCAGCTCACGGCGCTCCTCCTCGTCGAACATGAGCGCGGACACCGAGCCTTCGATCAGATAGAAGAGGCTTTCGGCCGTCTGCCCCTGGCGGATGAAATCGACGTTCTTGTCATAGCTCTTGGTATGGCAGTGTGCCAGAAAGGGCTTCAGCCACCGGGGTTCCTCCTTGGGTGCTCTCTGAATATTCATCGCGCGACCTGTGCAGCTTGGGTGGGCGGAACTGAGCCGGATTCTAGGCAGGCCGGGTAGTCTTGTCGAACTTATGCTAGCCTGCCCCGCCGCCGAAGCGGGCGGTCGAGACGAATCCGATCACAACCAACGCTAATTAGGAGCGAGTGATGAAGGCACGGGTGAAGTGGATCGATGGGGTGGCGATGCTGGGCGAGTCCGGCTCCGGGCATGGCGTGGTGATGGACGGTCCGCCCGAGCTGGGCGGACGCAATGTCGGCGTGCGTCCGATGGAGATGCTGCTGCTCGGCCTGGGCGGCTGCACCCAGTTCGACGTGCTCCTGATCCTGCGCAAGGGGCGTCAGCACGTCACCGACTGCGTGGTGGAGCTGGAGGCCGAGCGCGCCGAGCAGGATCCCAAGGTCTTCACCCGCATCCATGTCCACTTCATCGTCACCGGACGCGGACTCGACCCCAAGCGCGTCGAGCAGGCGATCCGGCTGAGCGCCGAGAAATACTGTTCGGCCTCGATCATGCTCGGCGCCACGGCGGCCGTCACCCATGATTTCGAGATCCGCGAGGCGCCCTGAGCGGCGTCCTCACACCCAGTAGGCCGTGCGCGTCATCACACGCGAAGTCAGCTTCATCGCCTGACGGATGGGCGCGGGCAGATCGGCCCCGCCCGCCGACTTGGCGACCTGGGCATGATGGATCTCGTCGGCCTTCATCCGTTCCAGGATCGCCCGGCTCTTCTCATCCTGGGCCGGGATCTGGGTCAGATGGTCGTCGAGATGATCCTCGACCTGCCGTTCGGTCTCGACCACGAAGCCCAGGCTCCATTTGTCGCCCGCCAGCCCCGCCAGTGCACCCAGCGCGAAGGAACCGGCATACCAGAGCGGATTCAGCAGGCTCTTGCGGTCGCCGAGTTCTTCCAGCCGCTCCTCGCACCAGGCCAGATGGTCGTTCTCCTCCTTGGCCGAGCGCTCCAGACGCTGACGGGTCTCGGGCAGCTTGGCGGTGAGCGCCTGGCCCTGATAGAGCGCCTGGGCGCAGACCTCGCCGGTGTGGTTGATGCGCATCAGGCGCGCCACATGGCGGCGCTGGTCCTCGCGCAGATCGGCGTCCATCAGATCGGCGGCCGGGTTCTTGCGCTCGGTGATGCGCGGGCGTCCGAACACCGTGCGTAATGCTTGATCGGCGCCGATGAGCAGCTGGTCGATCGGGGTATAGCGGCGGCTGTCGTGCTGAGTGTTCATCATCGATTCGAAGACTCGCAAATCAGGTGGAGGAGCTGACGCACGATCAGCTCGACCGGATGCCGGACCTCGATATCGAGACCGGACTCACGCACCCCGGCGAGCAGATGCAGCGCGCATCCCGGATTGGTGGTCACGATGATATCCGGCTTCAAGTCCCGGATGTGGTGCAACTTGTCTTCGAGCAGCGCGGCGGCCATCTCCGGCTGATCGAGCAGATAGGTTCCGGCGGCGCCGCAGCAGCGGTCGTTTTCAGGCATTGGGGCGACCTCCAGATCCGGAATCCGTGCCAGCAGCCGATGGACGGCGGCGTTGCCCCCGAGCAGGCGTCGGTGCGAGCAGGGTTCGTGCACCAGCACACGCCGTCTGAGCGGCGCCGGGACGAGCGTCTCGGGCCAGTTCCGGCGGTCGAGGTAATCGCAGACCTCCTGCGCCCGGGTGAGCGCCGGATGCTCGCGCAGTTCGGCGATACAGGCGCTGGAGACGCCGACCAGAGGACGACCGCCGTGGACGTGCGCGCACTGTTCGCGAGCACGATCGGCGGCCTCCGGGAAGCCATTGTGACGCTGCATGGCGCCGCAGCAGACCGCGTCCGACGCGATCCGGACCCGGAGTCCGAGCCGTTCGCAGAGGGTGCGAGTGGCCGCGATCGCCCCGCCTTGCGCGCTCGCGCCCGAGCAGCCGACGAAGAGATCCAGGTCGGCGTCGTCGATCTGGTGCGCCGCAACCGGGCGTGCCGTGACGGCCAGCGCTCCGAGAAGACGATGATGGGTCGCGATCGAGCGGAAACGGATCAGCCGGGCGGCCTCGACGAGCCGCGCCAGTCCGGTTCCGACATAGACTGATGCCAGTCGCGACAGCGTGTCCATGACCCGAGCATTCGACAGGGCGCCGAGACGGCGACCGATCCGGAATCGCCGCCGGACCGGGGTCGCGGCCACGCGCTGCGCCCGCGCGCCGTCGAGCAGACGTCCATAGGCGACCAGCGACGGACAGGCCGACTCACAGGCGCGACAGAGCAGGCAGCCGTCGAGATGCGCGGCCAGTCTGGGCGTCATCTCCAGTCGATCGGTCAGCCAGCCCTGGACCAGCGCGATGCGCCCGCGCGGCGAATCGGCCTCGTGGCGCGTCTTGGCATAGGTCGGGCAGTGCGGCAGACAGAGTCCGCATTTGACGCACTGATCGGCGAGTCCGAGCAGATCCTGATTCGAGAGACGGGGCGCCGACCGGGCGGCCGACAGGTTGACCGGAGTATTCAAGGCGGATTCTTGGCAGTGAAGTGTGATGGACGACGTTCGACTGGAACGCCCGATCAGCGCGCGGGCGCGGCTCGGTGTCATGTAAGGAGCGGTGTTCGGGACGTCATGGTACTCTATAAACCGTTATCCCGACCGAACCGCTCTCCCGATCCACCGACCACGACGACCCGAGTTCGAACATGGCGCGCTACAGTCATCACATCTTCTTCTGCACCAACAGGCGCGAGGACGGTCGCCAATGCTGTGCCCAATCCAACGCCTCGAACATGCGCGACTATCTCAAGCGCCGCGCCAAGGAGGAGGGGCTGTCGGGTCCGAGCGGCGTGCGCGTCAACACCGCCGGCTGTCTGGGGCGCTGTGTCGACGGCCCCACCATCGTCGTCTATCCCGACGCCGTCTGGTACACCTATGCCGACGAGCGGGATCTGGAAGAGATCCTGAGCGAGCATCTGAAGGGCGGGCGCGTGGTCGAGCGTCTACGGCTGCCCGATTCGGGAACCGCCGCCTGAATTCGCCGCCTCCTGTATCCATGCCGAGTTCGCGCACTCCCGTCAGGGGATGATGCCGACCGGCCGATTTTCGGGTGCGACCGGAAGTATGCCCAAATTTTTCTACAAAGCGGTGAAGCTCGACGGCGAGTCGGTCGAGGGCGAGATGGAGGCCGCCGACGAGTCGGCGGTCATCCGCCATCTCCAGAGCACGGGCCTGATCCCGATCGAGGCACGCACCACAAAGAGCCTGACGGCCAAGCTCGGTCAGCGCCGCCGCCGGCGTCTGAGCCGGAAGGAGATCGGCATCCTCACCCGCGAGCTGGCGACCCTGCTCGAAGCCGGCATGACCCTGGACCGCTCGCTGCAAATCCTCGTCGACCTGACCTCCGAGGAGCATCTGGTGCGGGTGCTCTCGGATCTCCAGGAGCGGGTGCGCGGCGGCGCGACCTTCTCCAGCGCTCTGGAGGCCCAGGACCGTCAGTTTCCGCGTCTCTACATCAACATGGTGCGGGCCGGTGAGGCGAGCGGGGCGCTGGAACAGGTGCTCGACCGGCTGGCCGACTATCTGGAACGCCTGGCCGAGCTGCGCCAGACCGTGACCTCGGCCCTGGTCTATCCCTCGATCCTGCTGTTCGTCTCGGCGCTCTCGGTGATCCTGCTGCTGGTGTTCGTGGTGCCTCAGTTCACGGTGCTGTTCGAGGACATGGGCGAGGCGTTGCCACTGCCGACCCAGATCGTGGTCGCCGCCGGGGATCTGTTCCGCAACTACTGGTGGGCCATGCTGTGCGTGATCGCGCCGGCGGCCGTCGTCATCGAGCGCCGGCTCCAGAATCCCGAGGCCAGGGCGCGGTTCGATCGCCGGGTGCTGACACTGCCGCTGTTCGGCGATCTGATCTGGAAGATGGAGACCGCGCGGCTCTGTCACACGCTCTCGACCCTGCTGAAGAACGGCCTGCCGCTGCTCAGCGCCCTGAACCTCGCCAAGGAAGTGGTATCCAACCGGAAGCTCTTCGGTCTGATCGAGGAGGCGGGCGAGGATCTCAAGCACGGGCGCGGCCTCGCCGGCCCGCTGGCCCGGCTCCAGGCCCTGCCCGATCTGGCGCTTCAAATGATCCGCGTCGGTGAGGAGTCCGGCAGTCTCGACGCCATGCTGGCCAAGGTCGCCAGTCTCTACGACCGCGAGACGCGGGTGAGCGTGCAGCGGATGCTGACGCTGCTGGAGCCGATCCTGATCATCGGGCTCGGCGTCATCGTGGCCGGAATCATCCTGTCGATCCTCATGGCCATCCTCGGCGCCAATGAACTCGTCTTCTGAAGCCGTGTCATGTCCGTCGAGCCGGGTTTAGAATGCGCCATCGATTCCAAGGATCCAACTCTCAAGAGGTCAGTTCCACATGCGTTTCAAGACGTCGCGCCGCTACGGCGGCTTCACTCTGGTCGAACTCCTGGTCGTGCTGGCCATCCTGGGTCTGCTCGCCGGACTGGTCGGCCCGCAAGTGATGAAATTCCTGGGTAGCTCCAAGAGCAAGACAGCCAAGCTCCAGATCGAGGATCTGTCCTCGACGCTCGACCTCTATCGCCTCGAACTGGGCCGCTATCCGACCGAGAGCGAAGGACTCAAGGCGCTGGTCGAGAATCCGGGCAACATGCCGAATTGGAACGGCCCCTATCTGAAGAAGAAAGAAATGCCCAAGGATCCCTGGGGCTTCGACTATCAGTATCGGTTCCCCGGCGAGCACGGCAGCTTCGACATCTGGTCGCTCGGCGCCGACAACCGCGAGGGCGGCGAGGGCGAGAACGCCGACATCAAGAGTTGGGAATAATCCGGGTCCAACGGGTGAGGCGACGCGCACGCGGCTTCACCCTGGTCGAGCTGCTGGTGGTCATGGCCATCGCCGCCGTCGTCATGACGGCGGTGCCCACACTCTTTTCGGCCGCCTTTCCGGGTCTGGAGATGAAATCGGCTGCGCGCCGCACCGCCGCCACGCTGCGTCTGGCGCGTGAGTCGGCCATCCGGCGCGGCGAGGAGACGGCTGTGCTGGTCGATCTCGAACACCACAGGCTGACGCTCGCCGGCTATCGCGCGCTCTCCCTGCCCGAGCGGCTCTCGCTCAGGCTCGAAGCGGCGAGCAGTGAACTGATCGACGAGCAGCGCGGCACCATCCGCTTCTTCCCCGACGGCAGTTCGACCGGCGGGCGTCTCGTGCTGGCGCACGGCGGGCATGGTTATCAGATCGGTGTGACCTGGCTGACCGGGCGCATCGAATTGGATTCCTGGTCCGAGTGATGCGCCGTCGTCGCTCCCAAGGCGGATTCTCGCTCCTGGAGGTGCTGGTCGCCTTCGCGATCCTGGCCGTCTCGCTCGGGGTGCTGCTCGGCATCTTCTCGCGCGCCACCAGCGCCACCATCGCCTCGGCCCAGTACAGTCAGGCGGCGACCCTGGCCGAGTCCCTGCTCAATCTGGTCGGACATGAGATCCCCTTGGAGGAAGGGACGGTCTCGGGCGAGACCGAGAGCGGGTTTTCCTGGGAGCTGACCCTGTTCGAACTCGATCTCGCGGACGAATTCCCGACGACCACGCTCTCGGTCAGGGCCTATCGCATCAATGCCACCGTGCTGTGGTTCGATGCCGGACGTCCGAGACGCCTGATGCTCGCGACCCTGAAGCTTCTCGATCCACAAGCGAATACGACGCCATGAACCGGCGCGGGATGAGCGGCTTCACCCTGATCGAGCTGGTGATCGCGCTGGCGATCATCGGTCTGATCTCGCTGCTGCTGTTCTCGGGGCTGAGGCTCGGCGGGCGTTCCTGGGAGGCGGTCGAGACGGTCGGCGAGCGTCTGTCCGGCCTGCGACTGGCCGATGGCTTTCTCAGGCGCACGCTCGGTCAGACCCGGCCGGTCAGCGCCGTCTACGATGGGCAGAGCGTCCAGGTCTTCGCCGGTGAATCCGAGCGTATCGAGTGGGCGGCACCCCTGTCCGAGCACATCGGTCTGTCCGGACTCTATATCCTGCGTCTGGAACTGGAAGGCACGGGCGAGGCGCGCACCCTGGTGCTGACGCGCCGGCTCCTGCATCCCGAGATCCTGGAGGGCGGCGGCGAGGTCGTACCCTGGGAGCCTATGAACAAGCATGACGAGACCGCGTTGAGCGATCTGCGTGCCGACCTGGACACGGCCGACGGCGCCTTCGGTCGCGCCCTGTTGCTGAAGGATGTGAGCCGCTTCGAACTGGCCTATCATGGTCTGGCCGACGGCGACAGCGAACCGGACTGGCATGAGGAATGGCTGGAGCAGACCCGCCTGCCGAATCTGGTGCGCATCCGTCTGGAGACGACCGAACAATCCTGGCCCGACATCGTCGTGGCCCTACCCGATCAACCCTGATGACGGCACGAATCCGACGCCAGCGCGGCATTGCGCTCATGCTCGTGATGTGGGTGCTGACGCTCCTGACGGTCATGGCCGTGAGCCTGACCGTCTCGCGCCGCACCGAGATCGCCCTGACCGACAACCATGTCGAGTCGGCGCGCTTCCGGGCGCTCGCCGAAGCCGCCATCGCCTATACCGCGCTGCATTACATGACTCCGGAGGCTCAGATCGACGCGGAGCAGGGAACGGCCTGGTTGCCCAATGGTCAGCCGCGAACCTGGTTTTTTGCCGGCTCCGAACTGACCCTGCGTGTCTTCAACGAGTCCTCGCGCTACGATCTCAACCAGATCCGGCCCGAGACCCTGCGGACACTGCTGGAAGTGCTCGGCCTGTTGCCCGAGGAGGCCGATGCGCTGGCGGCGGCGATCGTCGACTGGCGTGACGAGGACGATCTGGCCCTGCTCAACGGCGCCGAGGATGCCGACTACGCCGAGGCCGGTCGTGCGTTCGGCGCCAAGGATGCTGACTATGAAACGGTCGAGGAACTCCGACAGGTGCTCGGCATGACACCCGAACGCTATCGCCTGCTCGCGCCCGAGGTCTCGGTCCAGGGCGGTTCGGCGCAGCCGGTCGAGCGTTTCGCCTCGCCGGCGGTGTTGGCGACACTCAAGGGGCTCACGCTGGAGGAAGCGCGCAAGGAGATCGCCGAGCGTGATCGCACCGAGGTCGCGGGCACGACCTCGACGACCCTGGTCGAGCGTGGCGGTCCGGTCTACCGCCTCCAGGTCACTGGACCGCGATCGAGTGGCGCGGCTCAACGGATGGAGGCGCTCTTTCAGCTCGCACCGGGCCGGCAGCCGCCCTATCAGGTGCTGTGGCGTCGTCAGGGGCTGGCGGCCGAGACCCGAGGCGACAACGAGTCGGAGTCGACAGCGAATCGGAGCGATGAGTCATGACGCATCACGATGAGAAGGCCTCCAGCGATCGTCCGGCCGGACCCGGCTTGATGCCGGCGGGGATCGAAGCACTCCTGAACGCCTCGGGGCGTGTCGATCCGCGTCTATTGGCACGCCTGGTCGAAACCTGCTCCGAGGCGGATTTCGTCCGTTTCATGCGCCGCCCGGTCCTCGCCGGTCTGGCGCTCCAGGCCGGATCGCTGGAACAGCGCCAGGACGGAATCGGCGTCGTCAATCAGACCTTCGTCTTCGCGCTCCACGGTGAGGAACCCCATGAATCGACGCCGGAGGCGCTGAAACGCGCCATCTATCCGCTGGTCAAGCGGACGGACGCCGCCGGCGCCTCGCACATACTCACCATCGGTTGCATCAGCGACAATGATCTGGTCATTCCGGACATGGCGATCTCCAAGCACCATGCCATCATCGAGATCGGCCCGGATGGCTGCTCCATTCGTGATCGCGGCTCGACCAACGGCACCCTGGTCAACAGCACGCCCGTCGGAGCGAAACCGCTGCCGCTCAAGGATGTCGACATCATCGCCTTCGCGCGCTACGAGTTCTTCTTCCTGACGCCGGAGTCCCTCTACGAGCGGCTGGCCATCACAGCCAGTTCCCCACCGGGATGAAGGCCGCCCAGTCGCCCGGATGCACGGCCCCATGATCTCGCGCCCGCACGGCAACAATCTCATCCTGGCCATCTGGAGGTCCGGTGAGTGGGTCGAGACAAATACCTGTCCACCGCGATGGGCGTAGTCGCGAAACTCTTCGGCAAGCTCAGGCAATAGCTCCGGATAGAGTTGGTTTTCCGGTTCTTCGACCGCCAGCAAAGGAAAAGGCTTGGGGTCATGTAGCAGAACAAGGTAGGCAAACATTTTGATGGTGCCGTCCGAGACAAAGCGGGCGATAAACGGATCCCTGAAATTGCCGTCCTGAAAGCGCAGCAGACGGCCATCCTCGGTCGACTTCGCCTCGATATGGGTCACTCCGGGCACGCGCCGTTTCATGGCTTCAAGCACCGCATCAAACCGGCCGCGGTGATAGGTATAGAGGTATTGCGCCACCTGCGCCAGGTTGTCGCCCCGGGTTGAAAGGTGCTCTGCGAAACCCTCTTCGGTCGAAAAGTAAACACATCGAACAGGGTGGTTTTGCCGGTGCCATTGGCTCCGATCAAGGCGACCAGCCGTGGCAGGCGATCCATGCGTGCATGGCGAAATACCCGGTAATTCTCGATTTCTATGGATTCGATCTGCATGGCTAATGTCACACGGTTGGCAGATGCGCCATTAAATATCTAAATTTGCCTGCGAGCCGCGGATACCGGCCTCCGCCGCGGCCTGTTCAATGCCCGACCACGCGGCGATCAATTCGTTGTAGGCCCGCGCTTCTTCGGCCCAGCCCTTGCGCTCGCAGAGGGTATAGAGGCGATAAGCCAGGGCGCGCATGGGTTCGGCGCGCTCGGGCATGCGCGCGAGCAGCGCACCGGCTGCCGACTCGCCGTCCCGATTGAGGGCGCGGATCAGTTGATGCAGGGCCTCCCATACCGGCGTGCGGGCATCGGTTTCGGGCGACCAGTCGGCGGGCATCTCGGCCCATTTGAGCAGGCGCAGCTCGCCGCGCCCCGCGGCGACCACGCCGGCCTCCGTCAAGCCCTCGACGCTGGTCCCCTTGGCGCGGGCGAGCACATCGGCCTCGCCGAACTTGCCGGTGGCCCAGCCCTGTTGCTCGAACCAGTGCAGGCAAAACTGGGTGTCGGGGTCGAAATCGTCCTCGGCCAAGAAGCGGTTGATGAGCTGCAAGGCGGTGCGCACCCGCATCGGCGTGCCGTCGGCCTCCAACACCGCGGCGTATTGGGAGAAGATCGCCATGCCCGGGCCGATGATGGCTTGGCTCAAGTCCACCGGTGCGACCGGGGAATTGACACCGCCACGGGTCATGTCCAGAAGGGCTTCGGGCAAGGCTGCGTTGAGTTCACGCAAAAATTCGCGACGGCTCACCGTGGGTGCATCGGGGGCGCGCTTGCGGCAGACCAGGATGATGCTGGAAGCCAGCGCATTGGTGCCGGCGCCGATCATGCGATTGCCCAATTCCGTGCGCATCGGCCAGGTGCCGGTGATGGCGAAGCCGGCTTTCAGAACAGCTTCCAAAAAGGTCTCCCAGCCGGTGCTGTGGGTGCCGGTGTCGTCCTGGGTTTCGCTCTGCTTGAAGGCGTAGTAGATGGTCACCGGAAAGGCGGGATGCGCCTGCGCGGCGAGGTTTCTGAGCGCCCGCGTCATGCCGTCGAGGAAGAAGCGCTCAGCGGCTTCTCTGCTGCCGTGGCGGTAGGGCGTGGCGACCAGTTCCTCGGCCTTGGGCACGGCCAGCGTGGCGTAGAGGCCGGGGAAGATGGGCTTGAGACTACGGCGGAGCCAGACGTAGAAGAAGTCGGACAGATCGGCGTAGCCGATGTTGTCGTAGTAAGGGGGGTCGGTGGAAATGATTTTTGCCGCGCTGACCGATTGCGTTTGTGCATCGGCTTGTGCCGCAAATCCTGGCGCATTGGCAGGCGTGTGAGCGAGTGCCTTCCAAGACCAGTCCACCATTGCCATCCAGTTTCCAGAGGAGTCACACATGGGATTAGCTTCCGCGAAATCCCACGTCATAGGAATGGCTTGGCGACCAAACGTATTCCGCATCTTTTCGCCCGAGTTGTGCCACGTACAAATTGACGACCAGTAGTCAGAACACTTGTCCACCCCAAACGCCAAATACACCCCCACCGCCTCGGCATAAGCAGTGGCACCGGTGCCGCCGGCTTCCAGTCCGCGGCCGTCGTCGGGTATGCCCGCGGCCAGCGCATCGGCTTTGACCTTGGCGATTGCCTCAATCACCAGATCGGAAAAGGTGGTCAGCGCCACCAGTTGGCGGGGGGTGAAGAGGTCGCCGAATTTGCCTAACCCGTAGTTGGGAGTTTTGAAATCGCGGGGATTGTTTGGCAAATCCATTTCTGGAGTCCATTCCGGCTTTGCTTTTGCAGCAATAGCAATGTGCTCCTCCGTTGGGCTGAGATACACCCGCCCACGTGGACCCTCCGCCACGATGGCCATCAAGCGGGCGCCCATTCGGCCTGCTTTCCCTTCGGCTCGAATATGGTTGTAGTCGATTGGTGATTTTGACAGCAGGCAAATAAATGCCGCCCGTTTCCCAGCCGTTGTGCCTGCTTTGGCCCCCTCCGGCGGTTTACCCACGCGCACCTCGAAGCGGTAGCGGTCGCCTTCGACCACCGGCTGCACGTAAGCCTCCTTGCCCGCTTTGCTGGAGAGGACAAAGGTCGAGGCGAGCGGCACCTCCACATGGCTGAACACCGGGTTGGGGCTTTTGACGGTGCGTGCCCAGAGCCACGCGATCACGGTGAGCTTGTGCCCGATGAGCGGCTTGAGGTCAGGGCGATCCTGCGCCATCGCGGGGGTGATCTCGATCGGCGGGTAGAGGTGACCGATGCGCTTTTGCGCCTCGTCGCGCATCCAGGCGCCATAGCGGCGCACGTCTTCGGCCAGCCCCTTGGCACCGCTCCAGTCGAGGTGGAAACTGGTTTGCCGCTCACCCGGCAGCAACGGGCCGACCGGTGCGCGGCCGGCAAAGCGCGGCGGGATTTCGATCATCGCCTTGTTGATGGTCACCGCCACCGGGTTGAGGTCGCTGGCATAGGCCTCGAGCCCCAGGCGCTGGGCTTCCAATGGGAGTGCGCCACCGCCCGCGAAGGGGTCATGGAAACCCGGCAGCTTGTCGGGGTTGAAGAGCTCGGCGGCCTGCGGGTGGTGTTGGTTGAGTTCGCAGGTCTCGCGCCATGAGCGCCGGATTTCGGCCCGGGCTTGTTCGAGCACCGCTTCGTTGTTGGTGTTTTCCCACTGCACCAGCGCTTCGATGATCTTGAACAGCCGCTCGCGTTCGATCGCGGCCTTTTCCCTGTTCACCCCAAACTTGAAGCCGCCGCCCTGCTGATAGCCGGGGTCGTTGACCATCTGCGCAAAGATCACCGCCCGCGCCGCCGCCAAGGGGCGACGCGCCCACCACAGGTGCAGGGTGGACGGATGCCCATGACGGATGGATTTCTCACGCGCAGCGGCAGCGTTGATGGCATCGAGCGGCAGCGCGACTTCGATCAGTTTTTTCGGGGATTTGATGTTGTTTTGCATTCGGTTGTCCTTTGCCCAACCGACCTTGCCATCGCCATGGCTGCAGCCGTATGCGTCGTCACCGATGTCCTCACCCGCGACATCACGAATCCGCGCCCTGCAATCCTCCAGCGTAACCGAGATGAAGTCTCCGGCCATGAACTTGGCGAGCTTGGCCTGCTCGGGCTTGGAGACGATCAGCGACCAGTGCTCCGTCACCAGGGCGCGGCCGGCAGGGATCCGTGGAGCATCATCCCGGGCCGCGCAACGACCTCTATCAGCGGATGCCTTAGCATAGTTCGACTGGCGCCGGGACGTGACTGGGTTTTACACTTCATTTCCGTAATTTCCGGACCCGGATCGCCCGATAATGCGTCGACCTGGGCAGAGGCCCTCACTCCTGGGCCTGCCGGCTGGATTCAGAATCGCACACCATGACTCTCACCGAACGCTTGAGCCAATTCTTCAGGGGATGGCCGGTCTCCGGGATCGGCACGCCGGGGCTTTCAGAGGGATTCGACGAGCGGCTGCTGGCCTGTCTGCCTGCCTTCGCACATCGCTTCCTGGCTCGCCACAATCGTCGTCTCGTCATCCGTCCCAACGGATCGCGCGCGCACCTCGGTCTGGTCGCCGGTCTGGAGACCCAGCCGCTGGGCGAGTTGGATCTCGCCCACGCCCCGGCGCTGCCGGGAATCACGGGCGTCCCGGAACAGGAGCGCCCGCACGGCATCGAACTCTGTCTGCCGCGTGAGGCCGTGCTCATGCGCACGGTTTCCTTTCCATCGCAGGTTCGCGCCAACCTGTCACAGGTGATTCGTTACGAACTCGATCGGCTCTCGCCCTTCGAGTCCAAGGACGTGCTCTTCGATTTCGTCGTCCAGGGCGGTTCCAAGACGGCCGATCGTATACGAGTGGATCTGGTGCTGTGCCGACGCGATCTGGTCGATGGCTGGATCACGCACCTGGAGACGCTCGGCGCGCCGATCGACCGCATCAGTTGGGACGGCGCCTGGAAGGGCGCGAACCTGCTCCCGGTCGAGCAGCGCCCGAAACGGCGCCGTCTGCGTCTGACGCTCGGCTCGGTCTCGGTCATGGCCTCGATCCTGCTCGCGATCGCGATCCTGGTGACGCCCCTGTGGCAGAAGCACCATCTTGCGCGCCAGTTGGACGCCGAGGTCGCGCGTCTGCGCAGTCAGGCCATCGCCGTCGACGAGGTACGCCAGGAGCTCGAACGTGTCCGCCAGGGCAGCACGGCCGTGCTCCAGCACAAGCTCGAACAACCCCGGATCCTGGAGATGCTGCGCGAGCTGACTGACCGCCTCCCCGATGATACCTGGGTGCAGAACCTCGAGTTCAGCGCCGATCAGATCGATCTGCGCGGCGAGTCGGGTCAGGCCACGGCCCTGATCGCCATCCTGGAGCAGGCGCCCGGGATCGAGGGCGTCTCCTTCGGCTCGCCCTTGACCCAGATCGCCCGCACCGGCAAGGAGCGCTTCAACATCACCTTCCGCTATGTGCGCGGAGGCGCCGAATGACCCTCAAGCCCGCGACCGACCGACCGCTGTGTCTGGGTCTGCTCGGTGCTGTAGTCCTGGTGCCGATCCTGCTCGTGGCCGCCATCGCGATTCCCTGGCTGGGGCGGATCTCGGCACTCGACGACGCCATCGCCGGCAACCGCGACCAGTTGCAACGCTATCAGCGTCTGGTCGGCACCCTGCCGAAACTCCAGGCCGAACTGGAGCAGGCGCGCACCAACGATGCCTTCGACGCCTTCTATTTCAAGGCCCCCACCCAGGCGCTCGCCGGCGCCCAGATCCAGACCCAGGTCCAGGAGATCGTCACCGCTGCCGCCGGACGCCTGATCAGCACCCAGATCCTGCCGCCGGAAGGTCAGGAGACGCCGCCGCGCATCCGTGTGCGCACCCAGATCCAGGGTTCGACCGAGACCCTGACGGAGATGCTCTATCGTCTCGAACAGGCGCGCCCCTTCCTGTTCGTCGAGCGTCTCTCGGTGCGCTCCTCGGCGCGTCCGGTGGATCTCACCAACCCGGCCATGGCGCGTCGGCGCCTGGTCGCCGATCAGGGCGGAGACCTCACGGTGAGACTGGACATCTATGGATTCGTCCTGGGGGGCGCGCGATGATGAAACAGACCCCGCTCCTGGTCGCGCTCGTCCTGCTCGGTATCCTGGCGTCGCAGTGGATCGGCTGGCCGCCGGAGGCGCCATCGAGCGAAGCGTCGGGCGAGACGGGTGGCGCGCAACCCGTCGCCTCCCCCGCCCAGCCGGACCTGCTCACTCAGATCGAGACCCAGGAGGCCAGAGACCACTATGTCTCCATCACCGAGCGCCCGCTGTTCCGACCGGATCGCCGGCCGGAACCGCCGGTCGACGAACAACCGGGGCCGGAGGTTGCGCAGGAGAGCGCCGATCTGAGCGTCTTCGATCTGAACGCCGTACTCATCACGCCCGACATCGTCTCGGCCTGGGTGCGGGATCCGGCGCAACCCAAGCTGCGCCGTCTGCGCATCGGAGACGATCTGCAGGGCTGGGCGGTGCTGGACATCCAGGAGGATCGCGTCCTGCTCGAGCGACAGGGTCAGCAGGATGCGCTAATATTGCGCGATTATTCCAAGGCAGCGCCCGCGTCCGCTCCATCACCGCCCGCCCGGAAGGCCCTTCCCCGGCCACCACCCCGCGCACCGGTGCGCGCCGAACCACCCCAGCAATGATCACACCGGGTCGAGGCCGCTCGACCCGCGTCGTCACCGAGGCATCATGTACCCCAATCACACCTCCAAGCGCACTCATCGGCTCGGACGCTGGCGGCGAGTCGCCCTGTCGACCGGTCTCGTCATCGGGCTGTACGGATGCGAGCGTGCGTACTGGGATCCCACGGTCAAGGTCGGCGATGCCGATGGTCATGTCATCGACGCCGATCAGGCCCGGAAGCGCGAGGCCTTCAAGCAGCGCGGCGGCGCCGGCGCCGAGACCATCGCCATCGGCGACGGCCGGGAGCGCCCCAAGAGCAGCGAGATCATGCAGCGCGGAACCGGCTCCTTCGTGCGCAAGGTCGCGCCGCCCGATGTGGATACCGCCCCCGGCGACGTCACGCTGAACTTCGACGGCACCGACATCCGCGAAGTGGTCAAGGTCATCTTGGGCGATCTGCTCAAGGTCAACTATGTCCTGCACCCGGCGGTGCAGGGCACGACCTCGCTCCAGACCGGCCGTCCGCTGCGCCGTGAGGATCTGCTGCCCACGCTCGAAACCCTGTTGCGGATGAACAATGCCGCCCTGGTCCAAAAGGGGGATCGCTATGAGGTGGTGCCGCTGGCCAATGCCGCCCAGGGGCGCGTGACGCCTCAGCTCGGCGAGACGGACCGCGCCCTGCCCAATGGCTACAGTGTGCAGGTGGTGCCATTGCGCTATATCGGCGCCGAGGAGATGAACAACATCCTTGCGCCGCTGGCGCCCGAGGGCAGCGTCATCCGCGTCGACAACCTGCGCAACCTGCTGGTGATCGCCGGCACCAGCCCCGAGATGAGCAACCTGCTCGACACCATCCGCGTCTTCGACGTCGACTGGATGTCGGGGCTCTCGGTCGGCTTCTTCGTGCTCGAGTACGCCAAGACCAAGGACGTGGTCTCGCAACTGGAGAGCCTGCTCGCCGACGAGGGCGGCAATCCGCTCAAGGGCATCTTCCGCTTCATCCCGATCGAGAGCGCCAATGCGCTCCTGGTCGTCTCGCCCCAGGAGAGCTATCTCAAGCAGGCGCGCAACTGGATCGAGCGGCTCGACATGGCCGAGGCCGGCAGCGACAGCTCCGAGCGGCTCTATGTCTATCGGGTCAAGCACAGCGACGCCGAGAGTCTGGCCGATATCCTGTCGCAGCTCTTCGGCGGCGCCGGCAGCAGTACGCGCAAGTCCTCGGTCGGCAACGTCGCGCCCGGACTCGGCCGCTCGTCGAGCATCGGCGGGACGGGAACGAGCGGCGACTCGGATTCCAAGAGTACCGGCATGACGCAATCGTCATCGACCCGGCAGGGCGCCTCGTCGCACGAACTCGAGATGTCGTCGAGCGTCAACATCGTCGCCGACGCGGTCAACAACTCGCTGCTGGTGCGTGCCAGCCCGCGCGACTACAAGAAGATCCTCGATGCGCTCAAGCAGCTCGACATCCTGCCGCTCCAGGTGCTGGTCGAGGCCACCATCGTCGAGATCACGCTCACCGGCAATCTCAAGTATGGCGTGCAGTGGGAACTCTTCGGGCAGCAGTCCAAGGGGCAGAGCTTCGCGTCCCTGGATGGAACGCTCGATGTCTCGGACAAGTCCTCGATCACCACCATGTTCCCCGGTTTCAACTGGGCGCTGGTCTCCAACCCGGACACCATCCGGGCCACGTTGAGTGCGCTGGCGGGCGACAACCTGCTCAACGTCCTGTCCTCGCCTTCGGTCATGGTCAGGGACAACCAGACGGCCAAGATCCAGGTCGGTCAGGAGGTTCCGATCGCGACCTCGCAACAGACAGGCATGTCGACGACCGATCGCACCTATACCACCATCTCCTACAAGGACACGGGCGTCATCCTCAAGGTCAAGCCGCGCGTGACCCCAGGCGGACTGGTGCAGATGGAGATCGAGCAGGAGGTCAGCACGGTGCTGGATCCGACCACGTCGCTGAACTCGCCGTCATTCAAGAAGCGGACCATCACCAGTTCGGTCACCGTGCGTTCCAATCAGGCCGTCGTCTTGGGTGGTTTGATCGAGGATGCGCGTTCGGACGGCAAGCAGGGTGTTCCCGGTCTCTATAGTCTGCCGATCGTGGGTGGACTCTTCGGTCAAACCTCGAAGACCTCGACCCGGACCGAACTGGTCATCGTCCTCACGCCCAAGGTCATCGCCAGCGATCAGGACATCGAATCCGTGACCGACGATTTCCGCCGCAAGGTGCGCGGATTGAAGGTCGCCTTCTGAGACATCCAAGACTGGGCCTATCGTAGGATGCGGTGAGCGAGGCGAGTCGCATCCGACAGGTCTACGAAAAAGGCGGCCCATCGGCCGCCTTTTTCGCTTTCAGGGGATGTTCACACCGCTTCAGCGCGGCAAATCCGACCGCCCCATCAGCCACTCATCGACGGCGCGCGCACACTGCCGCCCCTCGCGAATGGCCCAGACCACCAGCGACTGCCCCCGGCGCATATCCCCGGCCGCGAACACCCCATCGACCGTGGTCCTATAGGCCTCCGCCCCCTCGGTCGACCCCAGCACATTCCCGCGCCCATCGAGCTTCAGCCCAGCCTCCTGCTCCAACTGCTCCAGCATCCCCGCGCGCACCGGCTGCACGAAGCCCATGGCCAGCAGCACCAGATCCGCCTTCAGCTCACCCTCACTGCCCGGCACCTCCTCCATCCGCCGGCGCCCCTCGGCGTCCTTGTCCCAGCGCACCAGACAGTACCGGACCGCCTTGACCCGCCCCTGCTCGTCGCCGACGAAGCCCTTGGTCGCGAAGTTCCACATCCGGGTGCAGCCTTCCTCGTGTGAGCTGGAGGTACGCATCCGGTTCGGCCAGTTCGGCCAGGTCAGCGCCTTGTCCTCCTTCTCCGGCGGACGGTCGAGGATCTCGACCTGCGTCACCGAGGCCGCCCCATGCCGGTTCGAGGTTCCGATACAGTCCGACCCGGTATCACCGCCGCCGATGACCAGCACATGCTTGCCCTGGGCGCTGATGAACTCCTCGTCCGGCACATAGGAACCCTGCACCCGCTGACTGTTGCGTTTGAGGAAGTCCATCGCGAAATGGATGCCCGCGAGCTCACGCCCCGGCACCGGCAGATCACGCGGCTGTTCGGCACCGCCCGCCAGCACCAGTGCGTCATACTCGGCGCGCAGCGCGCTGACTGGAATATCGACGCCGACATGGGCGTTGGTATGGAACTCCACGCCCTCGGTGCGCATCTGCGCCATGCGCCGGTCGATCAGCTTCTTGTTGAGCTTGAAGTCCGGGATGCCATAGCGCAGCAGACCGCCGATGCGATCGGCCTTCTCGTAGATGGCCACCTGATGTCCGGCGCGTGCCAGCTGCTGGGCGCAGGCCAGCCCGGCCGGACCCGAACCGACGACCGCCACCCGCTTGCCCGTGCGACGCTCGGGCACCTGCGGCTTGATCCAGCCCTCGTCCCAGGCGCGATCGACGATGGCGCATTCGATGGTCTTGATCGTGACCGGACTGTCGTCGATGTTGAGCGTACAGGACGCCTCACAGGGCGCCGGACAGATGCGCCCGGTGAACTCCGGGAAGTTGTTGGTCGAATGCAGCACCTCGATCGCCGCCTGCCAGTCGCCCCGATACACCAGATCGTTCCAGTCCGGAATGATGTTGTTGACCGGACAGCCCTGATGACAGAAGGGAATGCCGCAATCCATGCAGCGCGCCCCCTGCTGGCTCAACTCCGGCTCGGCGAGCGGAATGACGAACTCGTCATAGTGCAACACCCTATCACCCGCCGGCGCATAGCGGCGGTCGCGACGGGCATATTCCATGAAACCGGTCGGCTTACCCATGTTCGACGATCCCCTTCAAAGGCTTGTTGGTTCGCGGCGGACGGCTCTGATTGGCCTGCATCTCCTGGAGCGCACGGCGATAATCGACCGGCATCACCTTGACGAACTTCGGCAGCATGTTCGCCCAGTCGTCCAGGATACGTTGCGCCACCGCCGAATCCGTGTATTCCAGATGACGCTCGATCAGGAGCTTCAGTCGCCGTGCGTCATGGCGCGTCATATCGCGCGTGATGTCGACCCGGCCATGCATCTCCAGATCGCCGCCCTGATGGCCGTTGGCCTCCAGCGCCGCATCTTCCTCGGCGATCGGCTCCAGCTCCACCATCGCCAGATTGCAGCGGTCGGCGAAGTCCCCGGCCTCGTCCAGCACATAGGCCACACCGCCCGACATCCCGGCGGCGAAGTTGCGTCCGGTCGGCCCCAACACCACGGTGATGCCGCCGGTCATGTACTCACAGCCGTGATCGCCCACGCCCTCGACTACCGCCGTCGCGCCCGAGTTGCGCACGCAGAAGCGCTCGCCCGCCACTCCACGGAAGAAGCACTCGCCCGTGATCGCCCCATAGAGCACGGTATTGCCGACGATGATGTTGTCCTCGGCGCGTCCGATCGCGGACTCGGCCGGCGGATAGATGATGATGCGACCGCCCGACAGGCCCTTGCCGACATAGTCGTTGCCTTCGCCTTCCAGCTCCAGGGTCACGCCCCGCGCCAGCCAGGCGCCGAGCGACTGACCCGCCGTGCCCTTGGCCTTGATGTGGATGGTGTCGTCCGGCAGACCGGCATGACCGTAGCGCTCCGCCACCCGACCCGAGAGCAGGGTGCCGAAGGTGCGGTTGAAGTTGCGGATCGGCGTCTCGATGCGCACCGGCTCGCCGCGCTCCAGCGCCGGCGCCGCCTGACGGATCAGTGTGTGATCGAGTGCTTTGTCGAGACCATGATCCTGGGGTTCGGCGTGACGGATCGCCACCTCTGCCGGCACCTGCGGACGGGCCAGCAAGCGGCTGTAATCCAGCCCATGCGCCTTCCAGTGCGCGATCGCACGGCGCATCTCCAGCCGATCCGACTGCCCGATCATCTCCTCGATCGTGCGGAAGCCGAGCTTGGCCATCAACTGACGCACTTCCTCGGCGACGAAGAAGAAATAGTTGATGACATGCTCGGGCTTGCCGGTGAACTTCTTGCGCAGTTCCGGATCCTGAGTCGCCACGCCGACCGGACAGGTGTTCAGATGACACTTGCGCATCATCAGACAGCCTTCGACGATCAGCGGCGCGGTGGCGAAGCCGAACTCATCGGCTCCCAGCAACGCCCCGATCACCACGTCGCGTCCGGTGCGCAAGCCTCCGTCGACCTGCACCGTAATCCGCCCGCGCAAGCGGTTGAGTACCAGCGTCTGCTGCGTCTCGGCCAACCCGATCTCCCAGGGCGACCCGGCATGCTTGATCGAGGTCAGCGGACTGGCGCCCGTGCCGCCGTCATAGCCCGAAATGGTCACATGATCGGCATGGGCCTTGGACACCCCCGCCGCGACCGTCCCGACCCCGACCTCGGACACCAGCTTGACCGAGATGCGCGCCCTGGGATTGACGTTCTTCAGGTCATGGATGAGCTGGGCCAGATCCTCGATCGAATAGATGTCGTGATGCGGCGGCGGCGAGATCAGGCCCACGCCCGGCGTCGAATGACGCACGCGCGCGATCTGCGCATTGACCTTGTGCCCCGGCAACTGACCGCCCTCGCCGGGCTTGGCGCCCTGGGCGATCTTGATCTGGATGTCGTCGGCGTTGACCAGATACTCGGTGGTGACGCCGAAGCGACCCGATGCCACCTGCTTGATGGCCGAGCGCTCCGGATTCGGCGACCCGTCCGGCAACGGATTGAAGCGCTCAGGCTCCTCGCCGCCTTCACCTGTGTTGGACTTGGCGCCGATGGCGTTCATTGCCTTGGCCAGGGTCGAATGCGCCTCGTAGCTGATCGACCCGAAGGACATGGCACCGGTCGCAAAACGCTTGACGATCTCGCTCGCCGGCTCGACCTCCTCCAGCGGAATCGGCGTCTCGGCGAACTTGAACTCCATCAGCCCGCGCAGGGTCAGCAGATGTTCGCTCTGCTCGTCGATCAGGCGCGAGAACTCGGCGAAGGTCTTGGCATCGTTGGCGCGCGTGGCGTGCTGGAGCTTGGAGATGGTCTCCGGCGTCCAGATGTGATCCTCGCCGCGCACCCGATAGGCATAGTCGCCGCCCACGTCCAGATGCCGGCTGTAGATCTGCTCGTTGCCATAGGCTTGGCCGTGCCAGCGCACCGCTTCGGCCGCCACTTCGGGCAGACCCACGCCCTCGATCCGGCTGTGGGTGCCGGTGAAATAGCGCTCCAGGAACGCCTGACTCAGCCCCACCGCATCGAAGATCTGCGCCCCGCAATAGGACTGGAAGGTCGAGATGCCCATCTTGGACATCACCTTCAGCAGCCCCTTGCCGACCGCCTTGATATAGCGGTACTGCGCCTCCTCGAACGTCAGCGACTCGGCCAGCGACGGCAACAGCGACTGAATGGTATCGAAGGCCAGATAGGGATTGATCGCCTCGGCCCCATAGCCGGCCAGGGTCGCGAAGTGATGCACCTCCAGCGCCGCGCCCGTCTCCACCACCAGACCCGAACTGGTGCGCAGCCCGCGCCGGATCAGATGGTGATGCACGGCCGAGGTCGCCAGCAGCGCCGGGATGGCGATGTTGTCGCGATTGGTGTTGCGGTCCGACAGGATCAGGATGTTGTAGCCGGCCAGCACCGCCGCCTCGGCCTCCAGACACAGCCGCTCCAGCGCTCCTTCCATACCCGCCGCGCCCTCGCCGGCGGCGTAGACCATCTGCAGGTTCTTGGTGCGGAAGGCCCCGCCCGAGTTGTCCTCGATATGGCGCACCCGCTCCAGATCCTGATTGGTCAGGATCGGTTGACTGACCTCCAGCCGCCAGTGCTTGCCGGCCTCATTGATGCCGAGCAGATTCGGACGCGGTCCGATCAGCGACACCAGCGACATCACCAGTTCCTCGCGGATCGGATCGATCGGCGGATTGGTGACTTGGGCGAAGTTCTGCTTGAAATAGGTCGACAGATGCTTGGCGCGGCTGGAAAGTACCGAGGGCGGATTGTCCGCACCCATCGAGCCGACGGCCTCCTGACCGGTGAGCATCATCGGCGTGAGCAGGAACTTGATGTCTTCCTGCGTGTAGCCGAACGCCTGCTGGGCATCGAGCAGGGTGTCGGCATCCGGCGCCATGGGCGCGACATTGGTCGGCAGCTCGTCGAGATGGATCTGAGTCTTGGCCAGCCACTCGCGATAGGGCTTGGCGGCGGCCAGCTCGGCTTTGATCTCCGCATCGTCGATGATGCGCCCCTGCTCCAGATCGATCAGGAACATCTTGCCCGGCTGCAGGCGCCATTTTTTGATGATGCGCTCCTCGGCGATGTCGAGCACGCCCATCTCGGAGGCCATGATCACCATGTCGTCGTTGGTGACCAGATAGCGCGCCGGGCGCAGACCATTGCGGTCGAGCGTGGCGCCGATCTGACGCCCATCGGTGAAGGCCACCGCCGCCGGTCCGTCCCAGGGCTCCATCAGCGCCGCGTGGTATTCGTAGAAGGCGCGCCGCTGGGCGTCCATCTGCTTGTTGCCCGCCCAGGCTTCCGGGATCAGGATCATCATGGCGTGGGCCAGCGAATAGCCGCCCATCACCAGGAGTTCCAGCGCGTTGTCGAAGCAGGCCGAATCCGACTGCCCCTCAGGGATCAGCGGCCAGATCGAGTCCAGATCCTCGCCCAGGATCTCCGAGCGCATCGTATGCCGGCGCGCGGCCATCCAGTTGACGTTACCGCGCAGGGTATTGATCTCGCCGTTGTGGCAGATCATGCGGAACGGCTGGGCCCGATCCCAGGTCGGGAAGGTGTTGGTCGAGAAGCGCTGATGCACCAGCGCCAGCGCCGAGACGAAACGCTCGTCGCTCAGGTCCAGGTAATACTTGCCGACCTGATCGGCCAGCAGCATTCCCTTGTAATTGAGCGTGCGCGAGGACATCGAGACCACGTAATAGGCCGTCTTGTCGAAACCGGCGGCTCGGATCTCGTTGTCCATGCGCTTGCGGATGACGAACAGACGGCGCTCGAAGCCGTCCTGATCCGGGCAATTCGCACCGCGCCCGACGAACACCTGACGCACCACGGGCTCGGAGGGCAGCACGCTCGGCCCCAGGTCGCTGTTGTCGACCGGCACATCGCGCCAGCCCAGCACCCGCTGACCGCCCTCGGTCAGATGCCGCTCGACGGTCTCGATCATGCGTGTGCGTGCTTCGGCGTCGCGCGGCAGGAATACCATGCCCACGCCATAGTCACCGACCGCCGGCAGCTCGAAATCGAGCACCGCGCGCAGGAAGGCGTCCGGGATCTGCACCAGAATGCCCGCGCCGTCGCCGGCCTTGGGATCGGCGCCCACCGCACCGCGATGGTGCAGCCGCTCCAGGATCTCCAGGCCCTGCCGGACGATCGCATGGCTCTTGTGATTCTTGATGTGACAGACGAAGCCGACGCCGCAGGCGTCGCGCTCAAGGGTTGGGTCATAGAGACCCTGTGCGGGTGGTAGGGCACGAAGGCTCATCGCTGACCTCGTTTGATACCTGGGATGAAAGGATGCCGATCTGGAAGCGGTTCGAACGCGGGGTCTGTCTTGGCCGCTGGGGTTTCGGGATGACCGAAGCCGCTCGATCCAGGGTGATCAGACTTCAGCGAACAGGCCGTGAGGGTGCCGGCTGGCGGGCGCTTGGGTCGCGCGGACCCTGGAGTACCTGAACGGATTGAAATCGAGAACCGCGAATCATAACCGCGTTGCACCGGCCATGCCAGCATTCATCGCACCTGGCCGCGTCTCTGTCAGCGAGATCGCCTATTGCCTGTGGGTGACTTGACTTCCCGGGCGCTCCGAGAATACGCGGGCACCGGCGTTCCATGCGAAGATTAGGACGCATCCATCCACCTCGCGGCGAGAGGCCTGGCCATGTCACACGACTCGACACGACTCCTCAGTGCGCTGGCGCTCGGTCTGCTGGTTCTGAGCCCGGTGGCCGGCGCCCAGACGACGGATTCCACTGAGACCGGCAAGAGCACCGATCTCTGGTCCCAGACGCGCGAACGCGCGGCCGGCTGGTGGGAACAATCGCGCGATCTGGCCGGGCAGGCGATGCGCGACGCGCGCGGTCTGCTCGAAGGCCAGGAGCCGGACTTCAACCGGATCTGGCAGCGCGCCCTGCCGACGCTCGATCAGGCGCTGCTCCTGGAACAACGCCATCAGACCCTGCCCGAGCGCGCCTGGTTCAGCCGCGACCAGCGGGACAGTCAGGCTGAGATCAATGCCCTGCTCGACGAGGCAGTCGCGGTCCTCTCGGTCTCGCCGGCGCTCCAGTACCGCGATCGCATCCAGACCCAACAGGAGCAGATCCTCCGCTGGCGCGCCGAGATCGCCGACCATCGTCAGAAACGGGTCACGGCCCCGACCGAGTCGACCTTCAAGAAGACGGTCGCCGACTATGACGCCCTCATCGCCGCGCGCGAGTCCGACATCCGGCGCGCCACCCGGGAGATCGACGCCCTCAAGCGCGAGTTCGCCCAGTCGCTGCGCGCCATCGGACTGAAGCTGGAGGACGAACAGCTCGACCTGCTGCTCTCGACCGTGGTCGGCGACAATCTGGTCGATCTCGGCATCCTGTTCGACAACGTGAAATCCATCACCCTGCGACTGGAGGAACTGCTGGAGCAGAGCGGCGAGGACTTGCAGAGCGCACGACGTTACTACGGACTCTATGTGGTGCTGCTCAAGTCGCTCGACCGCATGCACGTCCGGATCGAGGAGGCGATCGGCGAGCGCTATCTGCCTCAGATCGACGACATCGTCGGCCAGACCCGGACGCTCGCCGCCGACACCGAGCGCCTCCTGCGCGAGTCGCCCGATCGGCGCACGTTGCTGGAGGGCAATCTCCAGGCCCAGCAGCTCACGCTCCAGGCCGCCGGCTTCTATCGGCAGTATCTGGTCGATCAGGCCGCGCAGGTGCGCCAGGCCCGGCTGGAGCTGGAGCAGGACATCGCCGCCGCCTGGAACACCTATGAGACGGTGCGCGTCTCGGGCGAGCTGGTCGGGCTGGTGCGCTCCAGTCAGTTGCTGCTGGAGGGGCTGATGAACCGTCAGGCGCCCGCGCTGCGTCCCTTCGAGAACCTGGAGATGCAGCGCGAGATCCAGAAACTCACCCGGCAGTTGCGCGGCGGCGTCTCGGGTTAGTCCGCCGGCGGGGTCCAGTGCACATAGGGGTAGGGCTCGGCCTGACCCAGCGCCGTATAGCCGAAGACGATCTCGGCCTGGGCGCCGTCCTCCAGTTTGAGCACTCCGATGCCGTTGCGTCCGTCGAGGGCCGAGGTCAGATCGGCGTGACCACGGCGTCCATCGGAGCACTGGACATCGAGGATGGCGTCGGTCGAGCCGGCGAAGGCGTCATAGCCGCCCTGGCAGGACTGGTTGCCGTGGGTGACGCGAAAACTCGTCACCAGGGGCGAGCCGTCGTAGCGACCCAGATAGACCCGTCGATCCAGGACCAGGGCGATCGGCCCGGCGTTGGAGTTACGGCCGTAGGGCAGATCATTGGGCCCGGGCTCCTCGAAGTAGTCGAGCACCTCGCTCAGACAGGCCGAATAGTCCTCCAGCTCCAGATGGCGGCACAGACGCCGGCCGTATTCATCGGGCGTGACCGGCGTGGCGAAGGAGCCGAAATGGCCGGGCGGCGGCGGCAGACAGCCGCCGATCAGGGCGGACGCGGCCAGGGTGGCGATGGCGGCGAATCGAAGCATGGAGTCTCTCCCAGTGGACCAAGCCCTGAGCCGGGGCATCCGTCCGTACCCGATGGGACCGGGCGGCGGATGCGGGGATCATAGGCGATTCTGTATGATCAGGAACCAGGGACGCCGTGGAAAGGGTTGCAGGCGCCCCCGGCCGTCGAGTTCGAGCCGGACCTTGGAGACCGAGTTGCGCACGTTGCCGCCGATGACCTCCAGGGTCCGGCCATGCTTGCCTGTCACGAGATCGCAATGCGCCCTGACCCCGTTGAGCGCGCCGGCGCTGACATAGCCGTCGACCATGACCACGCGCGATGGCGCGCGGTAGGCACAGATCAGGTCGCCGGGCTCTGGGCTGTAGTCCTGGAGGCGGCGCGGCACGAAATAGCGTCCGGGCAGATCCGCGGATGCGATCAGATCGGCCAGATAGGTCCAGTGGGCGATCGAGGGCCGGAATTGATGCTCCGGGACACCCGCGTTGCGCATGATCCAGCCGATGAAGGCCGCCGACCAGGGTTGCCGGCAATCCATCCCGGTCAGCCTGGACTCGCCGACCGCGCGCCAGTAGGCGTTGACCCTGTTGCTCTGACGGGGGCCGTCGTCCTCCCAGTCGCCGACGAGCGGGATGCTCTCCACCGCACCCTTGAAGACGACCTCCTGACGGCCGAAGTAGGCCCATTCCTGCTCGGCGCGGGCGATGATGGCGCGCTTGAGTGCCGGATTCGGCGCCGGCGGCGCGCCGATGGGGCGTCCGATCCAGGTACCCGTGCGCCCGTCCGGGCCGAGCGATTCGGGCGGCGTCGCGCAGGAGACGAGCATCAGGCTCAGAACCAGGGCCAGGACGCGATGAGCCGCGCGTGTGGCGGGGACTGTGCGGGTCGGTCGGCGCTGGGGCCGGGCCTTGGTCTGTGAAGGGCGCATTGGGATCCTCTCAGCGCGGTGGCCGTGTGGTCTCGCGGAACCAGTCGCGATACTGCTCCATCCGTGTCTGCTGATCCGAGGGCGCCCGACGACGGCAGGTCGCGGCCTCGGCGCTGCCCGGTGTCGCGCCCCAGCGGATCTCGACACAATCGTTGGGATTGTAGCCGACCTCCAGGTTGGTGCGTCGGGCATAGAGTTCGCGCAGGCTCAGGCGCCAGGGGCTGCCGTCGCTGCGCGTATAGCCGATGGCGCGCGTGTCGAGGCGCTGTTCGTGTAGACGTGCGACCCGATCGGCCGCGCTCGCGGGACTCTCGCCGACGAGTGCATAGAGTTCGGGGTGGCGGCGGATGCGCTCGGGCAGTCCCTCGACCACCTTCAGGGCGATCAGCAGCCGCATGTCGCGCGAGGGGGTCGAGTAGTCCTCCCAGGGACCGATGGTCTCGAAGATCGCCGGGCCGCTCGGCATGGGCACGACCGTGCCCGGATGCTCGCGCATGTAACGCTCGCCGGTGTCGACCGAGCTGACGCGGGTCTCCAGTTGCTCCATCAGCGCCTCCAGCACCGAGTCGTAGGCGACGACGGGATCGAGTCCGCGCGGATTGATGATCGCGTCGACGCGGGCATGGAAGGCGTCGGGGTCGAGATTGGCCTGCTCCAGCGAAAAGGCCGGATACCCGGAACGCCCGTCGAGTTCGGCGTTGGACGGCAGCCGCCAGCCCGAGCCGCTCGGTACCAGCGGACGGAACGCCTTGAAGCCGGGACCGGCGCTCGCCGTTTGGGCGAAGAGGAAGTTGCCCTCCCAGTAGCGTTTGCGCGCCACCGAGTTGTCCGGCTGGGCATCGACCGCGAGCAGCCGCCCGGCGGTCCGTTCGTCGCCCGGCAGCCACTTGACCAGGATCAGGACATGACCATAGGGATCGGCATAGAGGGTGCCGGGCCGGAGCGCCTCGCGGCTGAGTTCGACCGGATAGACGTCCGTGGCCTCGGCATTCAGTGCGGTGCGCGCGCTGCCCGAGTGCACGGTGTCGACCAGTCGGCGTGCGGCCTCGCGGAAGGCGCCGATCGGGGCGCGGGTGCCGACGAAGCGGGTGTCGACGATGGGTGCCTCACAGCGCGGCGGACTGTTGCGGCTGCCGCGGTTGCAGGCACGATAGGCGATCGGCAGTCCGAGCTTCCAGGCGAAATAGGTGCGCAGATAATAGGGCAGATCGGCGCAGTCCGGCTCGGCGCGCAGTTGGTTGTCCTCGTTGGCGCCGAGATAGCCGAACAGGAAGTTCTGCGCCGGGTCGCGCAGGACGGGCGTGAGCGACTCGAAGCTCAGCGTCTGATCGGGCGGGGCGTTGAACAGATGCTCGATCCAGGCCGAATAGAGCGCCTCGGCGGCCGGATCCCACTGACCGCTGCCGCGATCGCTGCCGCCGCCGCCGACGTCGACCTCGGTGCGCGCGACGACCTGACCATAGCGGCTCGCCTCGAAGCGATAGAGGCCGGGCTCGGGACGAAAGACGGTGCCGTAGAGACTCCAGGGCGGACCGCCCGCTGCGAGCGCCCGCAGCCGCTGTGTGCGGCCCGCCGGATCCGTCACCGTCAGTTCATCCAGTGCCCCGTCGGTCGCCACCGCGAAGACCTCCAGCGGCTGGCCGGGCCGGGGATCGAGCGGTGCGGTCCAGATCCGTGTGCCGGACGCGGACGCCCAAGCACGGCCGGGATCGGCGAGCGCCGCCGCGCACACCAGGAATCCGAGCAGGATCAAGCCGATGCGTGTCTCACCGCCATGTCGTCGCATGCCGAGCACCTCGTTCGCGCCATGTCTGGCATCATTCTATAGAATTTGCCCCGGATAGGGCGTTTGGTTTTCGAAGAGGTCGATACACACACATGGGAGGACCACTGCCTTGATGGATCGCTTCGGCCACCTGTCGATGCGCGGCAAGGTCATCGCCGTGGTGATGCTGGTGAGCACCCTGGTGCTGCTGGTCCTGGCGCTGCTGGTCGTGATCGCCGACATCCGCGAGCGGCGCGGGGCGCTGGTCGAGCGGGTCACGGCCCTGACGCGGGTGGCGAGCATCAGCACCTCGGCGGCCCTGGCCTTCCAGGATGGACCAGGGGCCGAAGAGATCCTGGGCGCGCTGGGCGGCGAACGGGACGTCGTCGGTATCCGGATCCGGGATCGCGCCGGCGTGCTCTTCGCGCGTTATCGGAGTCCGGACCCGCGCCATCGGGCGCTCCTGGAGCGCATCGAGACGGACGAACGACGCGCGCTTGAGACGGACGGCGAACGCCGTCCGCCCGGCAGCGAACCGAGGACGCGCTTCCGTCCGGGCTATCTGGACGTGCGCCTGGACGTGCGGGTCAACGGCAAGCCGCTGGGTCACATGGATCTGCAATACGACACGGCGGATCTGACACAACGGATCTGGCTCCAGGTCCGGCTGGCCCTGGCGGTGTTCATGGGCGGACTGGGGCTGGCCTTCCTGCTGGCCTCCCGGCTGCACCGCCTGATCTCGCAGCCGATCGCCGAGGTGGCCTCGGCCATGGAGCGCATCACCCGCGACGAGGACTATCGGGTCCGTCTGGGGGCGCGCGGCTCCGACGAGCTGGCCAAGCTGACACGCGCCTTCGACGCCATGCTGGAGCGCATCGAGCAGCGCGACGCCGACCTGCGCGAGGCCCGCGACGCGGCCGAGCGGGCCAACCAGGCCAAGTCGCACTTCCTGGCCAACATGAGCCACGAGATCCGCACGCCGATGAACGGCATCATCGGCATGGCCGAGCTGCTCGGCGAGAGCGCGCTGAACGCCGCTCAACGCGACTGCACGCGCGTCATCCAGGACTCGGCGGCGGCCCTGATGCGTCTCATCGGCGACATCCTGGATCTCTCACGCATCGAGGCCGGACGGCTCGAACTGGAGCGACTCGACTTCGACCCGCGTGAGACCTTCGAGCTGGCCCTGGAGCCGCTGTCCGAGGTGGCCCAGCGCAAGGGTCTGGAGTTCGTGCTCGATCTGGATCCCGAGCTGCCGCCACGGTTGCGCGGCGATCCGGGCCGACTGCGTCAGATCCTGACCAATCTGGTCTCCAATGCCCTCAAGTTCACCGAACGGGGGCGAGTGTCCGTGACCCTGGACTGTCTGGAGCGCACCGAGTCCGGGGTGCGTCTGGCGATCGCGGTACGCGACACCGGCATCGGACTCACGCCCGAGCAGTGCGCGCGGCTGTTCGAGCGCTTCACACAGGCCGAGGTCTCGACCACGCGCCGCTATGGCGGCACCGGACTCGGTCTGGCCATCTGTCGTCAGTTGGTCGAGCTGATGGGCGGAACCATCGGCGTCGAGAGCGAGCCGGGGTGCGGCTCGGTGTTCCGGGTCGAGCTGGCGCTCGAGGCGAGCACGCCGCGACCGGATGACGACGATGGACGTTTCGCCGGTCTCCAGACACTGCTGCTGGTGCGTGATCCGGCACTCACCGCCCGTGTGGAGCCTCTGCTCGCCGCACTCGGGATGCCGTGCGAATGCCGGGAGCATCTGGCCGGGGCACTCGAATCCGCGCTTACGTGCGCGGCGCGTGGACGGGCCTTCGAGGTGCTGATCCTGGAACAGCGCCAGTTGCCGGACCCGACGAGTCCGGCCGGGCGCCTGTTGCGCGAGCTGATCGAGCGCACGCCGGTCACGCTGCGACTGACGACGGACGCACGCGCCGATTCGGCGGACAGGGGCTGGGACTGGCTGCCCTTGGCGCGCATTTCGTCGACGGGGGCTGATCTGCGCGCTCGACTGGGTGCTATCATCAAAGCTCGCCGCGCGATCGGACAGGATGGGGGGGCGGTTCGCCGGTCACCCCTCGGGTTGCGCGTCCTGGTGGCCGAGGACGACCCCGTCAATCAGCATGTGATCGAGGGCATGCTGCGGGTACTCGGCTGTGAGGTGGAACTCCATTCCAACGGCTCGGGTCTCGTGGAGAGCTTCGCGCACCGTCACTGTGATCTCGTCCTGATGGACTGTCAGATGCCCGTCATGGACGGCTATGAGGCCACCCGGCGTGTGCGCGCACTGGAATCGTCGCTCGGGCGCCGCGTGCCGATCATCGCCGTGACCGCCCAGGCCATGGCCGGCGATCGCGAGCGGGTCATCGCCGCCGGCATGGACGATCATCTCTCCAAACCACTCAGGCTCGATGCCCTGGCGGCGATCTTGAGTCGCTGGAAGACACAACGGATCTGAAACTTGAACACTCCCGCATCCCAAACGCCTGGCCCTGGTTCCTCGTCCCTGGCGGATCTGAGTCATGCACTCCATACACAGTTGAATGGCGTCCTCGGCATGAGCGAACTGCTCATGGGGACACGACTCGACGCCGAGCAGCGCGGCTATGTCGAGACCCTGACCCGCGCCGGCCGACGTCTGCAGGATGTGATCCGCGACGTGCTGGATCTCACCCGCATCGAGACCGACCAGATCCGGTTGGCTGACCTCGAGTTTCATCTCGGGGAAGCGATCGATGAGGTGCTCGCGGCCGCCGCCGAGCACGCCGAGGACGCGGGGCTGGAACTCGCCGGCGATCTCGCGCCGGATCTGCCCTGGCGCGTGCGCGGTGATCCGGGGCGCTTCAAGCGGCTCCTGCGCTATCTGATCGAGGATCTGATCGATCTGACGGCCGCGGGTGAGCTGGTGGTGCGCGCGCTCCGGTCGGACGGGTCTGTGTTGCGCCTCGAGGTCCACGCCGGCCAGACGGCCGGATTCCAGCGTCCGGTCGGCTCCGAGGGCACCTGGACCGGGGGTGCCGCCGGTTCGGGTCTGGGCCTGACCGTCGCGCGTGCCTGGGTCGAGCGCATGGGCGGGCGGCTGCTGTGCGAGCCGCCGGCGCTGGATGGGGCGCTCGCCCGGATCGAATTGCCGCTGACGGCGGTCTCTCCCGAGCGTCCGGTCCGGCGGCCCGAGGCGTCCCTGGCCGGACACCGGGCGCTCTTGGTCGCCCCCGAGGGGCCGGTCGCCGCGGTGCTGGAAGCACGGTTGAACGAACTGGGATTGAGCGTGACGCGCTGTAGCGAGGCCGAGACGGCACGCACGACCGCGCGCGCGGCCGCCGAGGTGCCGGCGCCCTTCGCGGTGCTGCTCGTGGATGCGCGGGTCAAGGGGCTGGAGCCGCTGCTCTCGGAGCGCTCGGTCCAGGCCGAACCGGCGCTGGCGACGCTACGACGCCTGTTGCTGGTGCCGAGAAGACCGGGCTGGCGCGACGAGCAGGCCGCCCGGCTCGCGGTCTCGGCCCGACTGACCAAGCCCGTCACCCGCGCCTCCCTGGTCGCCGCCCTGACCGGCAACGGGGTCGAATCCGACCCTGCCGCATCCTGGAGACCCGAAGACGCGCCATCCACGGCGTCCGATCCCGAGGGACTCGGACTCCGGGTGCTGGTCGCCGACGACAACGCCATCAACCAGGATACGGTCGCAGCCATGCTCAGATCGCTCGGCTGTGAGTCGCGCATCGTGTTCGATGGTCAGGCCGTGATCGAGGCGTTGAGCCGCGAGTCCTTCGATCTGGTGCTCATGGACTGCAAGATGCCGCTCATGGACGGCTACGAAGCGGCGCGCCGCATCCGGCTCCAGGAGGGCGAGGCCCGCACCCGGCTGCCCATCATCGCCCTGACCGCCCATGCCATGGAAGGCGACCAGGAACGCTGTCGCGCCGCCGGCATGGACGACTATCTGACCAAGCCGCTGTCGCGGCGCGCCTTGCAGGCGATGCTCGAACGCTGGTCTCCCCGGCGTTCGGCGGGACTCTCGAGCGCGTCCGGGTCCGAGGTCGTGCCTGGGCCGATGCACCACTCGTCGACCGGACTCGACGCCTTCATGGACTGGCCGATCCTGGAGCCTGGGCCGCTTGCGACCGTGCGCGCGCTCGATGCCGAGGCGGGCCGGGCCTTGGCGGCGCGCTTGATCAGCGGTTTCCGCGAGGCCGAACCCGGACTGAGTGCCGCGATCCGCTCGGACCTGGAGACGGGGCGATCCGTCTCTCTGGCCGAGGCCGCGCGCGCCCTGGGGGCGAGTGCCGCGACGCTCGGTCTGGCGCGTCTGGCCAGACTGTGCGAGCGCCTGGAACACCTGTCCGAGTCGGCGCTGACGCCGCAGATGCGCGACGAGGCCATTACGACGCTCGAGGCGATCCTGACCCAGAGTCGCGAGGCCCTCGCCGCACTCGACGACGCCGATTCGACGCCGTCGGCCCCGACGGCCGAACCACTCGACGCCTCGCTCCAGCGCGGGACGAGCGGCACGCCGGACCAGGAGCGGATCGAGTCGTCCGAGTCTCCCTTGATCCTGATGGTCGACACGGATCCTGAACTCGAATCCAGGGTGCGCGAGATGCTGGAGCAGCGTGGACTGCGGTTCGTCGTCGCCCATGACGAACGCGGCGCCCTGGAGTCGGTCGCGCGCCGACGCCCGGACCTGATCCTGCTCGATCTCATGGCGCCCGGGCTGGATGGTCACGGGATCTGCCGGCGGCTGCGTCACTGTCCCGGCCTGGAACTGGCCCCCATCCTGGCCGTGATCGAGGGCGAGGATCTGGCGGCCATCGAGCACGCCTACGAGGCCGGCGCCACCGACTTCCAGGTCAAGCCGCTCGACCGGCCCCTGCTGCTGCACCGCATCCGCTATCTGCTGCGCGGGCGCGACACCCTGGCCGCCCTGCACCGCAGTGAGGCCAGCCAGAGCGCCCTGATCGCGGCCATCCCCGACGCGCTGCTGCGGCTCGACAGTCAGGGCCGGGTGTTGCAGTTCAAATCGGGCTGGCTGCCGGGGGCGGTGCGTGCGCGACCCGAGTCGTGCGCCTCGACCCTCTCCGACGTGCTGCCCGAGTCGGCCTGCGCCCTCATTCGGCGCGAACTCGCCGCGACCCTGGTCGAGCATGGCGTGCGCGAACTGGAGATCGAAGTGACCGACGAGCGTGGCGAGGCGCGCGTCTTCGAGGCGCGTCTCATCGCCATCGACGCCGATCAGATCATCCTGCTGCTGCGCGACATGACCGAGCGTCAGCGTCGCCAGCGCGTCATCCGGCAACTGGCCTATCAGGACAGCCTCACCGGACTGGCCAATCGCCACCGCTTCAACCTGGATCTGGCACATGCTCTGACCCGCGCCCGCCGGCGCGACGATCGGCTGGCGTTGCTGTGCCTGGATCTGGATCGCTTCAAGCGCGTCAACGACTCGCTCGGGCACGGCATCGGCGACGAGCTGCTGCGTATGGCCGCGCAGCGCCTGCAGGACGCCGTCGACGAGGTCGGCGCCGCGCTCAAGCCCCAGGGCATCGGCTTCGCCGGCACCATCGCCCGGCTCGGCGGCGACGAGCTGACCCTGATCCTCAAGGGGCGCGATGCCGAGCGCGTCGCCATGCGGGTCGCCGACGCCATCCTGAACAAGTTCCGTCAGCCCTTCCGGCTCGCCGGCCATTCGCTCGTCTGCACGGCTTCCATCGGCATCGCCCTGAGTCCCGACGATGGGGAGACGCCCGAGACCCTGCTCAAGCACGCCGACACCGCGCTCTATGCCGCCAAGCTCAAGGGGCGCGACACCTATCGTTTCTTCACCGCCTCCATGGGCCGGCGGGCCAGGCAGAGGCTGGAGACCGAGGCACGTCTGCGCCGCGCGCTCGAACGGGATGAATTCAGGCTCCATTATCAACCCATCCTCGACAGCCGCACGCGCGCGCCCATCGCGCTGGAGGCGTTGTTGCGTTGGGATGAGCGCGAGCAGGGGCTGTCGGATCCCGAGCGCTTCCTCGCGGTCGCCAACGAGTCGGGGCTGATCCTGCCCATCGGCGCCTGGGTGATCTCGGAGGTCGGGCGTCAGCTCGCCCACTGGTCGAACCGGGGGCCTGTCCTGCCGCTCTCGATCAACCTCTCGGATACCCAGTTCAGCGATCGCGGTCTGATCGAGCGACTGTTCCGGCTCGCGCGCGCCTGTCCGCCCGGAACCATCGAGCTGGATGTCACCGAGAGTCTGCTTTTGGCGCGCGACTCACGTCTGCTCGACACCCTGGCCCGTTTGCGCGAACAGGGGATGCGGGTGGCCATCGACGACTTCGGGACCGGCTATTCCTCGCTCGCCGTGCTCAAGCATCTGCCGATCGACACGCTCAAGATCGACCGGGCCTTCATTCGCGAGATCGGACGCGAACCCAACACCGAACTCCTGATCCGCACCATCATCGGTCTGGGACACGGACTCGGTCTGCGGCTGATCGCCGAAGGGGTGGAGACCGAGGAGCAATTCGCCTTCCTAGCGCGTGAGGGATGCGACGCGGTGCAGGGGTTCCTATTCAATCACCCCATTCCGGCGGACGAGTTCGTGCCGGATGGATTCGTGCCCATCACGATGAGCCGGACGCTTGGCCTGGAGAGTCCTTAGACAGGCCGGCCGCGACCACCAGATCGCCCCAGACGTTGATGGCCGTGATCGGATAGTCGAAGAAACGGTCGACGACCAGATAGAGCGCCAGATAGGTCTGGGGCAGTCCCAGCAGATCCAGCATGAAGGCCATCATGGCGATGCCGCCGCCGGGGATTCCGGCGGTGCCGGCGGAGGAGGCCATGGTCAGCAGGACGATGAACAGGGCTTGCCACAGCGTGAGATCCACCCCGGCCAACTGCGACATGAAGATCAGCAGGATCGACTGGTAGAGCGCCGAGCCGTCCATGTTGAGCGTGGCCCCGAGCGGCAGGGTCAGGCTGGTGATGCGCTCGGGCACGCCGAAGCGTTCCAGTGCTCGTTTCGAGACCGGATAGGTCGCCGAGCTGGAGGCGGTCGAGAGCGCCGTCAGCAGCGGCTCGCGGCAGGCGAGCGCCAGACGCCAGGGTGCGCGCCCGGTGAGCAGGTGATAGAGCAGGGGCAGGACGACCAGCGCATGGAGTCCGGCCGCCAGGGCCACCGCCCAGACGAAGGCGTGCAGGCGCAGGATCTCGGCCCAATCCATCGCGGCGAGGCTGGTATAGACCAGGGCGGCGATGCCGATCGGGGCCAGGGTCAGGATGCCGGCGAGCAGCTGCATCAGGAGCGCGTCGAGCGCCCGTGCGCCGCCGAGCAGGGTGTCGCGCTGATCGGCCTGCAACCGGCGCGAGGCGAGCGCCGCCAGCACCGCCACGACGACGATGTGCAGGATGTTGCCCTCGGCCAGCGAGGCGAAGAGGTTGGTCGGGATCAGGTTGGCGATCAAGCGCTCCAGACTGAAGGCCGCGCCGTCCGGCGCCACCGACTCCAGGTCGAGCAGACCGACCGGGACGTTCTGCGAGAAGGTCAGCCCGATCCCGGTGCCGAGCGTGGCGGCGATGCCGGAGGTGATCAGGTAATAAAGCAGGGCGCGTCCGCCGATATGCCGCAGATCCCGCCCGCCGGCGAGCGAGGCATAGATGGAGACCAGGATCAGCGGCAGGATCAGGAGCTTGAGCAGCGACAGGAAGATCTGCCCGATCCAAGCGACGGTGGGCGCGCCCTGGGGGAACAGGAGCGCCAGCAGGATACCGAGGATCAGACCGCTGGGGATGGAGTAGAGCCGGCGCATGGATCGCGGTTGCCTTGTCTCGGTCATGAAGCCGATGTCCAGCCGAGCCGCTGGAGATTCCGCTCGACCTGTTCCTGATCGCTGTAGGGTGTCTTGTGTCCGTCGCGGTCGATATAGCGCTCGTGGCCCTTGCCGGCGATGAGCGCAACCCAGGGTTCGGCGTCCGGACGGGCGGCGAGCTGGTCGAAGAGCCGGGCGATGGCCTCGGCGCGGTCGACGACGACGCTGTAGTCCTGGCCTTCGGGGAATCCGGTCAGGATGTCGTCGATGATGCGCTCCGGCGGCTCATGGCGCGGGTTGTCCGAAGTGACGATGATCGCATCCGAATGGCGGGCCACGGCCGCGCCCATCAGCGGACGCTTGGAGCGGTCGCGATCGCCGCCGCAGCCGAAGAGCGTGACCACGCGCGCGTCGGGGAAGCCGTCGCGGATGGCGCTGAGGATGGTGTCGAGTGCATCCGGGGTGTGGGCGAAGTCGATGACGATGGTGCGCTTGCCGTGAACGCGGCAGTCGAAGCGTCCGTCGACCGGCTGGAGATGGCGCCAGTGTTCGCGTGATGCGTCATCCGGCATGGCGCCGAGCACGCGCTCGGCCAGAGCGACCGCCAGCGCATAGTTGGCGCGATTGTGCGCGAGGGCGAGGAAGGGCTTGGCCGCGATCGCCTCGGGCGGGAGCCGGGTCGGCTCCAGCACCTCGACCGGAACCGGCGTCCGACCGCGCGCAGCGAGCCGGTCGGCCACGGCGCGGCTGGTGCAGTAGAGCCGTCCGCCGGGCCGGATCAGATCGAGCAGACGCGCCTTGGCCGCGAAATAGCCGGCCTCGTCGCGGTGATAGTCGAGATGATCCTGGGTGAAATTGGTCCAGCCGGCGTCCTGGAAGGGGATGCCCGCGACCCGCCCCTGATCGAGCGCATGGCTGCTGGCCTCCATCACCACCACGTCGGCGTGATCCCGGTTGACGTGCAACAGGCGACGCAGTTCGATCAGCGGCGGCGAGGTGAAACCGGTCTCGACCTGGCGCACGCCGTCGAGAAAGACGCCGAGCGTGCCGATCGACAGCACGCGCCGGCCGTGTGCGGCGAGGATCGCTTCCAGATACTTCACGGTCGTCGTCTTGCCGTTGGTGCCCGTGACGCCGATGAAGCGCAGCGCGCCGGGCGCGAGCGGATAGACGACATCGCAGAAGCGGCGCACGACCTCGGCCCAGTCGTCCGGGCGGGTGACATGGAGCGCAACTCCGGGCATCCGGTCGAAACAGTCGAGCGGACGGTTGGTGACGAGTGCCGCGAAACGTCGCCCGGCGAAATAGCGGCGATGGATCTCGCTGTCCGTCAGACCATCGTCGAAGCGCTGGAAGAAGAGGATGGAGCCTTCGTCACAGGCATCGGCGCGCCACTGGATGTTGGTCGGGCGCGGCGCCTCGGGCGCGGGGCGGCTCCAGGCGAAGTCGGTGGTGGCGAGCAGATGGGCGAGGGCGTCGGTGAGCATGTCGGGGCCGCTGTTCGGGTCGTCACGGAGAGTGGCGAATTTTGGTGCAAGTCGCCTTATACTGGGAGCGCGGCCCGTCCGTCCATCCTCAACCTTCGTGAACTCGAATCCGGGAGTCCATCATGCATCGCATCACCGTCACCGCCGTGGCCCTGTCCGCGTTCCTGCCGACCCTGGTCCTGGCTCAAGCCTGGACGCCCTATGACCCCTATGCGCCGGGTGCAGTTGAACCTGTGCCCTATGCCGGTCATCCGGGGGCCTATGGTCCGCCCGTTCCGCCTGCGCCCTGGTCGACGCCTGCGGAGGCCGGCGCCAACTGGCCGGCGGCTCCTTATGCGGCTCCAGGGATGCCGGCGCCGCCGGCCGGATTCGAATCGGCGCCCTGGTCGTCCCCGGAGGCTTCCGGACGGATGGAGCGCCGCGAGCGTCCGGCCTGGCCGCGTCTGAGCCTCTCGCGTCGCGCCACCGATGACGCCTATCTGATCGAGATCCGGCTCCAGAACATCCGGCCGGATCAGGTCGAGATCCGCCCGGCCGGTCGCAGTCTGGTCATCACGCACAGTGCCACGGTCCGCTTCACCCAGAGCGAACCCTTGCCGGGTGGTGACGGCTATCAGAGCCGTTACAGCCTCTCGCGCGACACCAGCAGTCGGCGTGTGGGTCTGCCGCCGGATGCGGATCTGGCAGGCATGACGCGCGAGATCGAGGACGGACGCATCCTGATCCGTGTGCCCAGGGTCGCCAATGACGCCTGGCTTGGCGGGCGCTGGTGAGTTCGGGCATGCGCTTCGAGACCCCTCAGGACGTCGAAGACGCCTACTATGACGCGCTCGAAGCCGGCGATGCCGAGGCCATGGCCTCGGTCTGGGCCGACTCGGACGCGATCTTCTGTCTGCTGCCGATGACGCCTCTGGCCGTCGGCGAGCAGGTCGGGCGTCTTTGGCGCATCCTCTTCGAGTCGGGGCGGGGCTTCGATCTCCAGGTCAGGCATCTGCTCTGGATCGAGGAAGGCGATCTGGCGGTGCATCTGGTCGAGGAGCGGCCGCAGATCCGGGCCGATCAGTTCCGGCCGGGTGCGCCGCCGCCCTCGCCGCTCTATGCCACCCACGTCTTCCGGCGCGCGGCGGATGGCTGGCGGTTGCTGGTGCATCAAAGCTCGCCGACTCCGCCGCCGGCGCCCAGCGCGCCCTCGGCTGGGCGGACGGCGCTGGCCTGATCGGGCAGGGAATGCGCGTCCGGCTCCTGATGCTCGGCTGCCGGCTCAACGAGGCGGAGCTGGAATCCTGGGCGCGTGACTTCCAGGCGCATGGATTCACGATCGTCGAGGACGAGACGGCTCCGGCCGAGCTGATCGTGGTCAATACCTGCGCCGTCACGGGCGAGGCGGTGCGCAAGTCGCGCCAGATTCTGCGGCGTGCCCGGAAGCGTCATCCGGGCGCGCGCCTGATCGTCAGCGGCTGTCTGGTCTCGCTCGACGGGGTCGCGACCAGTTCCGGTGCGGCTCAGACGTTTCCTCTATCCTCGCTGCTTCCGGCATCCACGCCGCCCGCGTCGTCAGCGGAACTGTCCGAGGGACTCATCGTCGTCAACCGCGACAAGGATCGGCTGGTCGAACTCGTGCTTGCGGCACTCGGTCTCGATGCGGGCCTTCCACGTCCATCGGCAACCAATGCGGCGGATCCGGCCGCACCGCTCTTTGGTGGTGCTGACCGGCGTGCATCTCGGCGGCTATGGCAGCGATCTCGGGACGGATCTGACGCACCTGATCGAGCGCCTGTTGAACGAGACGGCGATTCCGCGCCTGCGTCTCGGCTCGCTGGAACCCTGGGACCTGCCCGAGCGCTTCTGGTCGCTGTTCGCCGACCGGCGGCTGATGCCGCATCTGCATCTGCCGCTCCAGAGCGGTTCGGACCGGGTGCTCAGACGTATGGCACGCCGCTGCAAGCGCGATGAATACATCCGGCTGGTCGAGGGGGCGCGGGCGGCGATCCCGGATCTCAATCTCACCACCGACATCATTGTCGGCTTCCCCGGCGAGGACGACGACGACTGGCGTCAGACATTTGAACTGGCCGAGTCGCTGCGTTTCGGGCACATCCATGTCTTCGGCTATTCGCCGCATCCGGGTACGCCGGCGGCCGGCTTTGCGAATCCGGTGGACGCACGCACGCGCCGGAGACGTGTCGGTGAGCTGGAGTCGCTGGCGCACCGCTCGCGGCTCCAGATCCTGCGCGATCAGATCGGCAAGACGGTGATGCTGCTGCATGAGCGTCTGCCCGATGCATTCGAGGGACGGCCAAGATCGGGCTACACGCCCAATTATCTGCCGGTGCATGTGCGTTCAGCGACGCCGATCGGGGAGGGGAGCAAAAAACAGTTTGATACAGGTGCGGATCACGGGACTCGACGAGGCGGTCGGTCTGCTGATCGCCGAGCCGACCGGCGTCGAGCCGATGGCGCCCGAGTGCATCGAGCCGGCTCAGGCGTAGACATCGATGCCGGATTGACTCGTACTCTCCGCGCCCGGTCGCGAAGGCGGCGTCGGCGGCGAAGGTTCCGGCGGCGGCCGGCGGTTCTCGATGTTGCCTCCGGGCGGCGGGGTGGGCGCGGCCGGCTGGCTGGGTTTCATCGGTTGGATGTGGACTGAGCCGATTTCCATGAGGCACCTCTCAGTACGGTGGGTTTGGTGGATTCTCTGTTTAAAGCATAAGTGTTTTCGAGAAGGTTTGGCGTGCATCTTGACGCATGGACGGCACCGCGTTCGGCGCATGAAGTGCTTGGGTCGTCGCGAGTCATGCGCTATGATTGCCGTCCCGCATCGCTGGGGCACTCGTCGAGCGCTCCATCCTTCGGAGAGGTGGCTGAGCGGTCGAAAGCGGCGGTCTTGAAAACCGTTGACTCGAAAGGGTCCGGGGGTTCGAATCCCTCCCTCTCCGCCAACCAAATCAGGCACTTGCAAGAGCATCGCCCCGCCAAGCCTGATCCGAAATCCCCGATTTGAGCGCGATCTGATTCCACTGCTAAAACAGCACTATGCCTGACACAGCGGGTCGGTTAGTCTGATCTTCCGGCGTCATTGCACGTCTCGCCTCATAAAGCGTTCCATCATGGCGGTCGTCTGACAAGCTGCAAACGGCCGAACGTCAATCGTAGCGCTCGTCCTTCCAGCGTCTGAGGGCGGTGAAGACCTCGGCGCTCGTGGCCAGCCTGTGCCCGGCCTGACGCTCGGCGGCGGCGATGACGTTCGGTTCGCGGGTGCGCAGAAAGGGATTGGTGGCGCGCTCCAGATCCAGACGTGAGGGCACGGTCGGCTGTCCGCTGGAGCGCAGCAGTTGGGCCTGACGCATGCGCTCGGCCAGTGCCGGACTGTCCGGTTCGACCCATTCGGCGAAACCGAGATTGGTCTGAGTGTATTCGTGCGCGCAATAGCAGAGCGTGTCGGCGGGCAGGGCGGCGATCCGTTCCAGTGAATGGGCGAGCTGCTCGAAGGTGCCGTCGAAGACCCGTCCGCAGCCGGCCGCGAACAGCGTGTCGCCGCAGAAGAGCCGGCCGGCGCCCAGATAGGCGATATGGCTTGAGGTGTGGCCGGGAACCTCCAGCACCTGGAAGGGCGTCGTCAACCCAGCCGGAACGAAGGTCTCGCCCTCGCGCCGACGGTGGGTGAGGGCGCGGATGCGATCGTCGTCCGGGCCATCGATCTCCAGCCCAGGAAAGGCCGCGAGCAACTCATCCAGCCCGCCGGTGTGGTCATAGTGATGATGCGTGATCAGCACCGAGGTCAGAGTCAGCCGCTCGGCGCTCAACCGCTCCAGCACGGGTTCTGCATCACCCGGATCGACCACGACCGCATGGCCGGTCCCTTCGGTCAGGAGCCAGATGTAGTTGTCCTCGAAGGCCGGGATCGGTTGGACGTCGAGCATGGTGTCAGCCCCCGTGTTCGTGCCGTGCGAGTTCGGCCTGGAGACGGGTGATGATGCCCGGCGCATCCAGTCCCACATCGGCGAGCTGTTCGTGGTGCTCGGCATGATCGACATAGCGGTCGGGCAGGCCCAGATGCAGACAGCGCTTGACCACGCCCCGCTCCGACAGCAGCTCGGCCACCCCGCTGCCGGCGCCGCCGGCGATCGCGTTCTCCTCCAGCGTGACCAGGATCTCGTGACGCGCGGCCAGATCCAGGATCAGCGCCTCATCGAGCGGCTTGACGAAGCGCATGTCGGCGACCGTGGCATCGACGACCTCGGCAGCTTCCAGCGCCGCCTTGACCAGCGGGCCGAAGGCGAGCAGGGCGATCCGCGACCCTTCGCGCACGATCTCGCCCCGGCCGATCGGCAGCGCGGGGGCGTTCGGATCGATGGCCACACCCGGACCGCCGCCGCGCGGATAGCGCACCAGCGCCGGTCCCTCGTACTCGTAGGCCGTCCTGAGCATCCGCCGGCATTCGTTCTCGTTCGACGGGGCCATGATGACCAGGTTCGGGATCGGACGGCAGAAGCTCAGATCGAAGCTGCCGGCATGGGTCGCGCCGTCCGGCCCGACCAGTCCGCCGCGATCGACGGCGAAGGTCACATCCAGGTTCTGGAGCGCCACGTCATGGATGAGCTGATCATAGGCGCGTTGCAGGAAGCTCGAATAGATGGCCACCACCGGCTTCAGCCCTTCGCAAGCCATCCCGGCGGCCAGCGTCACCGCGTGCTGCTCGGCGATACCGACGTCGAAATAGCGCTCGGGGAAGCGCTTGGAGAAGGCCGTCAGTCCGGAGCCTTCGCACATGGCCGGGGTGATGCCGACCAGACGCGGATCGGCCACGGCCGTGTCATGCAGCCAGCCGCCGAAGATCTGCGTATAGGTCGGACCCGCGCCCTTGGACTTGAGCAACTGCCCGGTCCGGCGATCGAAGGGCGTGACGCCGTGATAGATCACCGGCTGGCCCTCGGCCGGCTCGAAGCCGCGTCCCTTCTTGGTGACGACGTGCAGCAGACGCTGCCCCGGCATGTCGCGGATGTTGCGCAACGTCCGCAGCAGCCCGTCCATGTCGTGCCCATCGACTGGGCCGATATAGTTGAAGCCCAGTTCCTCGAACAGCGTGCTGGGCATCAACATGCCCTTCATGTGCTCTTCCCAGCGTCCGACCAGATGGCGCAACTGCGGCATCCCGGCCAGGGCGTGCTTGCTGCCCTCGCGCACGCTGGTGTAGAGCTTGCCCGAGAGCAGACGCGCCAGATGGTTGCTGATCGCCCCGACCGGCGGCGAGATCGACATCTCGTTGTCGTTGAGGATGACCACCAGATCGATCTCCATCGAGCCGGCATGGTTGAGCGCCTCGAACGCCATGCCGGCGCCCAGCGCCCCGTCGCCGATGATGGCGATCACGGTCCGCCGCTCGCCCTTCTGCTTCGCGGCGAGCGCCATGCCGAGCGCGGCGCTGATCGAGGTGCTGGAATGGCCGACGCCGAAGCTGTCGTACTCGCTCTCGCAGCGCTTGGGGAACCCCGAGACGCCGTCTTTCTGGCGCAGGGTGCACATGCGGTCGCGCCGTCCGGTGAGGATCTTGTGCGGATAGGCCTGATGCCCGACGTCCCACACCAGCCGGTCATAGGGCGTATCGAAGACATAGTGCAGACCGAGCGTCAGCTCCACCACGCCGAGTCCGGCCGCCAGGTGTCCGCCGGTCTTGGAGACGCATTCGATCAGAAAGGAACGCAGCTCGCTTGCGAGTTCGGGAAGCTGGCTCTCGGACAGGGCGCGCAGATCGGCCGGACTGTCGATCGAGTCCAGGAGGGGACGTCGGTGCGCGCCGACGCCGGAATCGGTCAGGGTGCGATGTGGCATGGTCTCTGGCGGCTATCGTGTGACAAGCGGAGTATCTTAGTGCAATCGTCGCCGGGCTGCCCAATCGATCGTATCCGGCCAATCGCTGCCGACGAAGATCGATCGCGTCGCGAACCCGCGCCTTTGTTACCATGGGGACTCGATGTCGGTCATTTCAAACCCAAGCCACCGCGATGCTACAGATCCACAACAGCCTGACCCGCCAGAAAGCCCCCTTCCAACCCATCGAACCCGGCAAGGTCCGGATGTATGTCTGCGGCATGACGGTCTACGACTACTGTCATCTCGGACATGCGCGGGTGCTGGTGGTGTTCGACGTGGTCTACCGTTATCTGCGTGCACTCGGCTATGACGTGACCTATATCCGCAACATCACGGATATCGACGACAAGATCATCCGTCGCGCCAACGAGAACGGCGAGCCGTTCCAGGCGTTGACCGAGCGTTTCATCACCGCCATGCGCGAGGACGCCGAGGCGCTCGGCGTCCTGCCGCCGACCGACGAGCCGCGCGCCACGGCGCACATCGGCGAGATCCTGAGTATGGTCGAGACCCTGATCGAGAAGGATCTGGCCTATGTCGCCGACAATGGCGACGTCTACTATGCCGTCAGCCGCTTCCCCGACTACGGCAAGCTCTCGGGTAAGGATCCGTCCGATCTGCGCGCCGGGGCGCGGGTCGAGATCGGCGAGTCCAAGCGCGATCCGCTCGATTTCGCGCTCTGGAAGTCGGCCAAGCCCGGCGAGCCGGCCTGGGATTCGCCTTGGGGACCGGGTCGTCCCGGCTGGCACATCGAGTGCTCGGCCATGAGTACCTGCTGTCTGGGCAACCATTTCGATATCCACGGCGGCGGGGCCGACCTCCAGTTTCCGCATCACGAAAACGAAATCGCCCAGTCCGAGGGGGCCACGGGCGAACCCTTCGTCAATGTCTGGATGCACAACGGCTTCGTGCGCGTCAACGAGGAGAAGATGTCCAAGTCGCTGGGCAACTTCTTCACGGTGCGCGAGATCCTGCGTCTCTATCGTCCCGAGGAGGTGCGTTATTTCATCCTCACCAGCCACTATCGCAGTCCGCTCAACTATGACGACAGCGCACTCCGGCAGGCGCGTGCGGCCCTGACCCGGCTCTATACGGCGTTGCGCGGACTGCCGCAGTCCGTGCCTGCCGAGGGCGAATCCTTCCGCGCCCGCTTCCAGTCGGCGATGGACGACGACTTCAACACGCCCGAGGCGCTGGCCGTGTTCTTCGATCTGGCGCGCGAGATCAATCGGCTCCGTGCCGATGGTTCGGCGGAGCAGGCCGCCGCGCATGGCGCCCTGCTGCGCGAACTGGGCGTCGTGCTGGGTCTGCTCCAGGACGATCCCGAGGTCTATCTGCGCGGCGGCGCGGACGCCGGCGGCCCGAGCGATGCCGAGATCGAGGCCCTGATCGAGCGGCGTCGCGCCGCGCGTGCCGACAAGGATTGGGCCGAGGCGGATCGGGTGCGCGAGGCGCTAACGGCAGCGGGCATCGTGCTGGAAGACGGTCCCCAGGGAACGACCTGGCGGCGGGCCGGCTGAAAAACGTATCGATCCGGGACGGAGTCGCACGAAATCTTGGCCTGGATCATGGTTTCATGGACCCGATCGGGTCTATGTTTGAGTCGTCAGCCACCCGTTTTCCACACAGATCTTGCGGGCATTGGAAAGCGGCCGTGCTGTCGACTGAGCCGAGCATCGATCGGCTTGCAAGTCGAGTTGTTCTCCATCTATGACGAGATCGATAAAGATGAACAAAAACCTGTCCCGTTTCGCTGTTGGCCTGCCCCTCATCCTGGTCGCCCTGACCGGTTGCAACCGCTCCAGTGAAGTGAGCTTCGCGAAGGACGTGCAGCCCGTTCTCAAGAAGCATTGTGTCGAGTGCCATCTGCCCAATGGCCAGGGTCATGCCGCCAGCGGCTTCCTGGTCGAATCCTATGACACCCTGATGAAGGGCACCAAGTTCGGACCCGTGGTGGTTCCTGGAGACGCCCTGTCGAGCAGCCTCTATCGTCTGGTGGCCGGTGAGGTGGACGAGTCCATCCGCATGCCGCACGGCAAGGATCCGCTGCCCGCCGCCGAGATCGCCGTGGTCGAGGCCTGGATCACCCAGGGCGCCAAGAACAACTGAGGCACTTCGAGCCCCACACGGATGTGATTCAAAGGTGGGGCGCGCCTAGCGTGCCCTACGGCCCCGACCTCCTCCCCAATACGACGTCCCCGCCCTCCGCGCTCGACGCATCATCCCCCGGAATGCTGTTTGGAACTTGACAGCCGACGATTTCGCTCTACCATTAGCACTCGTTACAAGTGAGTGCTAACAGACCGACCCGGCGTCGGTCTCGCGGCGGCTCGACCCACCCACTTCTCAACCTGTATCGAGGAGCTATCCATGAACATCCGTCCCCTGCATGACCGCGTCGTCGTCCGTCGCATGGAAGAGGAGCGCACCACCGCCGGCGGCATCGTGATCCCGGATTCCGCCACCGAGAAGCCGATTCAGGGCGAGATCATCGCCGTCGGCAACGGCAAGATCCTCGACAACGGCAGCGTGCGCGCACTCGACGTCAAGGTCGGCGACCGCGTCCTGTTCGGCAAGTACTCCGGCACCGAGGTCAAGCTCGACGGCAAGGAATTCCTGGTGATGCGCGAAGAAGACATCATGGCGGTCGTCGAGGGCTGATCGGCCTTCCGCCCCTGAGTCTCCCAAGCCTTTCCAATCAAGACAGCAACAGATTCATTCGAGGAATTTAGAAGCATGAGCGCAAAAGACGTGAAGTTCGGCGGTGATGCCCGTGTCCGCATGATGGAGGGTGTCAACATCCTCGCCAACGCCGTCAAGGTCACTCTGGGTCCGAAGGGCCGCAATGTGGTGCTGGAGAAGTCCTTCGGCGCCCCGACCGTCACCAAGGACGGCGTCTCCGTGGCCAAGGAGATCGAGCTCAAGGACAAGTTCGAGAACATGGGCGCGCAGATGGTCAAGGAAGTCGCTTCCAAGACCTCCGACATCGCCGGTGACGGCACCACCACCGCGACCGTGCTGGCGCAGGCCATGGTCCGTGAGGGTCTGAAGGCGGTCGCCGCCGGCATGAACCCGATGGATCTGAAGCGCGGCATGGACAAGGCCGTCGAGGCCGCTACCGAAGAGCTCAAGAAGCTCTCCAAGCCCTGCACCGAGACCAAGGCGATCGCTCAGGTCGGCACCATCTCCGCGAACTCCGACGACTCGATCGGCAACATCATCGCCGAGGCGATGGAGAAGGTCGGCAAGGAAGGCGTGATCACCGTCGAGGACGGCACCTCGCTGCAGAACGAGCTGGACGTGGTCGAGGGCATGCAGTTCGATCGCGGCTACCTGTCGCCCTACTTCATCAACAACCAGCAGAGCCAGAGCGCCGAACTCGACGCGCCCTACATCCTGCTGCACGACAAGAAGATCTCCAACATCCGGGATCTGCTGCCCGTGCTGGAAGGTGTCGCCAAGGCCGGCAAGCCGCTGCTGATCATCGCCGAGGACGTCGAGGGCGAGGCCCTGGCGACATTGGTGGTCAACAATCTGCGCGGCATCGTCAAGGTCTGCGCGGTCAAGGCGCCGGGCTTCGGTGATCGTCGCAAGGCGATGTTGCAGGATATCGCCATCCTGACCGGCGCGACCGTGATCTCCGAGGAAGTCGGTCTGTCGCTGGAGAAGGCGACCCTGAACGATCTGGGTACCGCCAAGAAGGTCCAGGTCGGCAAGGACGAGACCACCATCATCGACGGCGCCGGTTCCGAGATCGACATCAAGGCCCGTTGCGAGCAGATCCGTGCCCAGATCGAGGAGACGACTTCCGACTACGACCGCGAGAAGCTCCAGGAGCGTTTGGCCAAGCTGGCCGGCGGTGTGGCCGTGATCAAGGTCGGCGCGGCCACCGAGATCGAGATGAAGGAGAAGAAGGCGCGCGTCGAAGACGCCCTGCACGCCACCCGTGCCGCCGTCGAGGAAGGCATCGTCCCCGGCGGTGGTGTCGCGCTGGTGCGCGCCATCGCGGCCGTCAAGGATCTCAAGGGCGCCAACCACGATCAGGACGTCGGTATCGCCATCGCCCGGCGCGCGATGGAAGAACCGCTGCGTCAGATCGTCGCCAACGCGGGTGAAGAGCCGTCGGTCATCCTGCACAAGGTCGTCGAGGGCAAGGGTAACTTCGGTTACAACGCCGCCAACGGCGAGTATGGCGACATGGTCGAGATGGGCATCCTGGACCCGACCAAGGTCACCCGTTCGGCGCTGCAGAACGCCTGCTCGGTCGCCGGTCTGATGATCACCACCGAGGCCATGATCGCCGACGAGCCGAAGGACGACGCTCCGGCGATGCCGGGCGGCGGCATGGGCGACATGGGCATGATGTAAAGCCCAGGCGCTCGGGACGTTCGCGTCCCGGCCCGACGCTAAAAAAGCCCCGCTTCGGCGGGGCTTTTTCGTTGATCGGCGTTCTCAGTCCTTGCCCGCCGTCGCGAGCGGTTCGAGGATGGCCGCGAAATCGGCCCGATTCACATACTGCATGACCACGCGCCCACTGGGATCGCGTCCGATGTCGAGTCCGCGTTCGGGGTAGAGCCAGTGGACGATGCCGGTCTCGGACTCGGTGAGCCGCCGACTCGGCGTGCCGAATCGCTGCTCGATCAGCGCCGCGTCGAGCCGGGCCTTGGGCAGATAGACGATGGCGCGGATGGGTCGTTCGGCCAGACGCTCGGCATCGCTCGGGTCGAGCTTGACCTTCTGACTGCCGCTGCCGGTCTGGCTGATGCGCAGTCCGCGCTCGTACATGGCCGCTAGCGTCGTCTGGTCCGCCTCCAGGGTCAGCACGAAATCCGCGCGCAGTCGCTCCAGATGGATCTGCTCGAAATAGACCTCGGCGGCGAGCGTCCCGGATGGGCCGGATGTGCGGAACAGGTTGATCTCGCCGTCTTCGCGAAAGACCCGGCGAACTTCGGCCGGCGTCGTCGAGCCCAGCGTGAACCCGAAGACCCGGGTACGTCCGGCGGCGTCCTGCTCGATCAGCCAGGGGAGACGCACGACCTCGTCCTCGATGGGGTCGGGCATCAGCAGCAGCATCCCGAAGAACCCCAGCACGGCGGCGCCGAGAATGGAGAGCACGATGGAACGGTCCATGTATGTCGCGTGCCTCGCTCAATCGTTCGTTTCGAGGATGAGTCCGGCGACGACCTCACGCCCCTCGGCCATCAGGATGTTGTAGGTGCGGCAGGCCGCGCCCGTGGTCATGACCTCGACCCCGATGCCGCGTTCGATCAGGCTCAGATAGAGCACCGGATCGATCAAGGCCGATCGCGCGCCGGTGCCGATCAGGACCAGCCGTGGCGACAGATGCGAGATGGCCGTCAGGTGCAGGCGGTTCAGGTCCGCCGCCTGTGTCGGCCCCCAGGGTTCGATGATGTCCGAGGGCGTCAGGATCAGGCTGCGCGTGTAGCGGCGCCCTGAGATGCTGATCCAGCCGGCACTGTAGCCCTCGATCAGATAGCCGCCGCCGGCGTCTGCTTCGGAAAATTTCATCGCTCACCCCCCAAATAACCAAACCAGCGGCCGAGTTTAGCGCTTCGCGTTCCGGGATGGGACGGGGAAGGGCGGCGCGGCAGGGCAATCGCATCAAGAAACGCTTATATAGCTGATTGCTCAATGCCTTACACTTCTCGGCGCAAGTTGTTTATGCATTGTAAGACATTGATTTTCCTGATTAGTTACGAAGCTCAGCACTGCGGTGCGAGAACTCTCAGGCCAAGTTTTTGTTTTCTCTTGCCCGGTCAATCTCTGACCACCTAAGCGCGGCCTCCAAGTCAGCGCAGACGACCAGCGTACCTGGCACAAACTCAGATGGCTGAAAATAATTTCATAAAAACAATGAATTACAGTGAGCGTGAATGTGCTGAGCTTCGTAACTAATCAGGAAGACTTAAGAGTATGGCGTTTTTTTTACCGCTGTAGCGCTCCTTTTGCTCTTCTTTATCGTGAGGTCTGACGCAAGAGATTTCGACACCATCCATATAAATTTCGCTATATTTTTCAATGGCTTGCTTAAATTGCTCGACCGTTTCAAAAGTTCTTTCAGGGTAGACATTGCGTGCTTGCAAGGCGCGCTTAAGAATGGGCATAAATTCTTGGATGTAGTCATGAGCGTGCCCTGCACTCAATTCAAAATGAAAGCCTAGAACATCAAAAGTTGGATATGTTTTTAAATAAAACAACAGGAAAAATAAGCGCTTCTCGTCGCTATCAAGCACGCCTTTTAAACCACCAGAAGGCAAGCGTTTAATTTCTTTTTTCTGTAATCGCTCGACTTGATGCGCTTGAAAAGCGGCTGTAAAATCTGTTACCAGTTGATCGAATTTCGCCCGACTCATGCCAATTATGGCTTTAATCATGCGATCATTATCTAGATTTTTAAATTTTTCAAAAATCATGCTATGGTCTCAAAACTAAATTTTATTCGAATTTGGCAATAATATAGGGTCATTTTTCGGTCGGTACAAGTCTGATGTTTTCGAGATCAAGGATGGAGAGGTTGTCATCTTCAAGCTCCTCGGCGGCACGGGTGAAAACGACGTAATTCAGCGTGCGAATCAAATGCCGAAGCTGGCTGATTGTCAGGTTGGACATGAGACAAGTCTATAGAGCGACAAGAGAAATATCCAACAGCTGATCTGGCAAAAGTCAAGTCGGCGCTGGCGGGACGGTGGAAATCGTGTCCCAATATTATTACGCAACGTCCAAGTTCAGGGGGGGCTGCGCGGCTTCATCGCGCAGCGTCCGGTGGGCCGCCATGTTATGCCACGCTATATTCCGCTGGCGGTTCAAGTAGGACGTATTGGACTTGGCTTTCTTCGCGGCGGCGTATAGATGTCGCCATGAAGTTAGTTACTAGCGCTTCAACGACTGGGTTTCTATTTTGTTCTTTTCCGCCGACATGATAGAAATGCTCCCGTGTAAGAATATGATGTTCTGACCACAAGCATTTCACATATTCATTTTCTCGGTAGTCATTGTGATGCCAAGTCGACAAAATGAATTTTCCGGCAAAGCTTGAGAGCCGATCAAAAAGCTCTCGTTCGTGACCATCATCCCATCCGTTGTAATAATCGACGTGCCGATCAATGTATGGCGGATCGCAGTAAATTATATCGTTCGGTGAGGCATCTTGTATCGTCTTATTGAAATCTTGGCATTTGAATGTGAATTCTTTTGCCTTGATGATTTTACTGACCCACGCAACCTGATTGACAATTTTAGTTACATAAGCCGGGGAAAATCGTTGGGGGTTTCTACAAAATGGAATATTGAAACCACCCTTTCTATTGAAGCGAATCATTCCATTAAACCCAGCGCGATTGATGAACAAAAAATCTAGCGGGGAGTGTCCTGCGTTAAATCTTTCCCTGACGAAGTAATAGTGATCTTCGCCTTTTGACAACAACAATTCCCCTTCGCGGGTAAGAAATTCCTTGACCACTTCAGGAGTTATTTTGCCTGACGCTATGCTGGCGTAGAAATTAACAAGGTGTGGGTTTGAGTCACACAAGACAGCACGCTGTGGCGCGACATTGAAAGCCACGGCTCCAGTACCCATGAATGGTTCAATCCATGTGCCGTTAAAGTCACTCGGAAGAATGCTTTGTATCCAAGGAACGAGTTTCGTCTTTATGCCCTGTGATTTGATCGGCGGCACACCAACTTTAATGGTCATTCTTCGTCGTTCCTTTTATCGACTATCAGGGAAACATCACCGTTCTTGTATTCGACAAATTCTCGAAGCGTGGATATTTTCTTGGTGCCACCTTTTCCGTCTTGGACAGTAATCTTCTTGTAGTTCATCCAGTATTCGTCAAACCAATTCTCTCCGAGCTTCGAGAACATTCCCTTGCCCGCGATGATGTCGGCTATGTTTTTTATGCTGCCGATGTTGGCTGTGTTGCCGCTTCCGCCCTTATCGCTTGCAATCTTCCATTTTTCTGTAACAAAGAAATAAAAGTTTCGTGCCACGGAAGTGATTGAGTGCAACTCATCAATTCCATGGGCTCTTGTTTCGTCGATTGTCACCCCCTCCGCCCTGTCATAAATGATGCCAAGGCAGAAATGGCCTGAGTAGCTCCCGTAGGGAAACTGGATGTTCTTCGTGCTGGTTCTATTCTCGAAATATTCGCCATGCGAGCCAAGCGTAAAACCGTTGCATAGGTGTGGCTTTTTGGGGTTTCTGTATGTGGTCTTGAAATCAACGGCAAACTTTATGGACTCATCGTTTGCTTTGACAAACGAAATGTCCGGGTAGTAATTCTGATGCTCTGCGAGCACAACTTTGTACCCGTTGGCCCGAGCAAACGCGAGAATCTTCGGAAAGAGGTGTATCTCAAGAATCTTCGATACGATCTTTGTGTCTGACGAGATTGTATAAACGTTCTTGAAGATGTCGACAAATCCTTTGACCGTCCATTGACCATCGTCACTGCTGACGTGACCTCGTAGTTCGGTGACGAACTGTTCCAGTTTTCGTGCGAATTTTGCTTTTTCAGTCATCTGATTACCGCCACAGTGAGAGCCAAGCGGTCATGTTACAGGTTACGCTATCAGACAGGAAACGCATGATGGCCTGCGAGGCATAACGTTCAAGGTCATCGGCGCTGCGTGGCTTTATCGCGCAGCGTCCGTGTGGACTGCCGGATTGGGGCTTGGCTATCAACATAAGCGTCGAGAAGCCGACGAATCATGCGCTGGTACTGCGTGTGATGCTTCGAGGCCTCCGACTTGAAGAACTCAATGCTCTTCTTGCTCAGAGACAAGGTTACCTTCACACCTTCTTCACGAAATGCCAATTCGGCCGGCGAAGGAAGGAAGTCGGCAACCACCTTAACTTTGCCAAGGGGTTCATCGGTGTATTTGATTTTAGTTCCGGCATAACGCCGACGAGCGTCGGCATTAGCCTTCTTTGAAACTCCGCTACGCTGCGCTTTCGTGATCATAGATCGCCTTTCCTTTGCGCCAATAACCGGCACCGATGATTCGAATAACCGAAGCGCGGTAGGTGAACCGCACCGTGAGTACGCCGCCATCAACCTCACCGAAGCAATAAAACCGTTCTTCGATTTGGCTGTGCGCCTCGTCCTTGGCTATCACGCGCTGCGGGTCCGCAAAGGCGTATTAGGCACGGGAGAAGGAGACCCCGTGCTTTCCCTGATTCTCGGCGTCCTTGTCGGGGTCCCAATCAAAGCGGGTTTTAGCCATGGGCGCAGAGTATCACTAGTCATGGCTTTGAAGGTGCAAAAATACAACATTAGGAATCAATCGCTTGCGATGTTGAATCTGGTGTGGACCGCCCAACTTTCCCTAGCCTGGGCTTTGCTAGCCCAGCAAAATCAAGACATTGAGCGCAAGCACTTTTTGTGACCTTCAAAGCCATGGTATCACTAGTCCATACAAAAAGCCATACGTTGATATGGTGGGCAGGGCAATCGCATGAATCTTATACAAGACCGAGGAGCTCGGAGCGATAGCGGTCGGAAGTGGCAGCGATGAAACGTCGCGCTCTGATTCCGCCCTTGCGCTTGATGGGATCAAGGCGAATGAGGTTGAGGGTGATGTGCTTGAGGATGGCGAGGTTGTGAGCGGCGTGCCTGGTACGGACACGCATTTGGTCGTCCGCAAAAGCGACGTCCATGCACCAGTGAAGACGGTTCTCGACAGCCCAGTGATCTCTCACCGCACGAGCCAGGCGGTTGGCGTCCGCCGGCAGGCTGCTGATGTAGAAGCGCCGTTCAAAAGACGTCTTGCCCTTGATCCAACGTTCCGCCTCGATGACAGCGAAGGATTTCAGGTCGGGCCATTGCTCCGGTTTGGCCAGACAGTCCGGTTGAGTGAAGGCAAAGCCGCGCCGGGTTTCCAGCCGACCGTGACTCTTCTCCACCGTTTCGGTGAAGGTGTGCGGGGTCTGTTCCGGCGCGACCAGGAATTGGTCGAAGAATTCCCGCATCGAATCGGCCAGCGTGGGTTGGTTCGCTTTGACGGCCAGAATGTCATCCGCGCCCCGATCACGGATAGCCTGGGCAATGCTCGCTTGGGTGCCCATCGCATCGATGGTCACGATGCACCCCTCCAGCGCCAGGGTGGCCAGCAATTCCGGAATCGCCGTCTTCTCGTTCGACTTCTCCGCCGTGGCACGCTGTCCCAGCACCAGCCCGGCATCGGCGGCAAAGGCGCTGACCAGATGCAAGGGCGTGGCGTCGACCTTACCCGAGCGACGACGGGTCTTGCCGTCTATGGCGACCACCCGGTCGGCGCCAAGTGCCGGAAGAATCGTACCGACCCAACGACGAAACGCCGCCTCGAATTCGTCCGGATTGATCAAGCCAAACAATCGTCCGAAGGTGTCATGCGACGGAATACCGTTCTCCAGCTTCAGATACTGGTGCAACCAGTCCAGCTTCTCGTTCGCCCACAACTCGATATCGACAAAGGTGTTCGCCCCTACCAGTACCGCATTGACGGCCACCACCAGCAGTTCGACCAGGTCATGCTTGACTTTGCGCGCCTGCCGTGGATCTCTGATCGTTACGAATACGTCCGCCAGCCGCAACTTGCTTTCCGTCTCCATGGCTCACCCCAAAAAGACAGAAAACTACACAAATCTACCTTCCGTGGGCAGCCCCCTTGCAACCTCTTGATCGTGAACGACTATTTTCAGGCGTCCACGACAACGTCATTCATGCGATTGCCCTGGGCGGCGCGGTTGCCATTCGTCGGGCGTCGGCGTGTAGAATTCGGGCCTTTCATCCACCCGAGCCTCACAGGAACATCATGACCGTCCGCACCCGCTTCGCTCCCTCGCCGACCGGCTATCTGCACGTCGGCGGCGCCCGCACCGCGCTCTTCTGCTATCTCTATGCCCGCAAACACGGCGGTCAGTTCGTCCTGCGCATCGAGGACACTGATCTGGAGCGCTCGACGGCCGAGTCGGTCAACGCCATCCTGGAGGGCATGACCTGGCTCGGGCTGGACTATGACGAGGGGCCGTTCTATCAGACCCAGCGTTTCGACCGCTACAACCAGGTCATCGACGAGCTGCTCGACAAGGGACTGGCCTACCGTTGCGACTGCCCGAAGGAGCGGCTGGAGAAGCTGCGCGTCGATCAGATGGCGCGCAAGCAGAAACCGCGCTATGACGGCTGCTGCCGCAACAAGCAGGTCGATCCGAGTCAGCCGCACGTCATCCGCTTCAAGAACCCCGCCGACGGCGTGGTGATCGTCGACGACCTCATCCGTGGCCGGATGCCGTTCGCCAACGAGGAACTCGACGATCTGATCATCCGTCGCAGCGACGGCACCCCGACCTACAACCTGAGCGTGGTGGTCGATGACGCCGACATGCAGATCACCCATGTCATCCGGGGCGACGACCATATCAACAACACCCCGCGTCAGATCAATATCCTGCGCGCGCTCGGTTTCGAGCCGCCGCGTTACGCCCATGTGCCCATGATTCTCGGCGACGATGGGACGCGGCTGTCGAAGCGTCACGGGGCGGTGAGCGTCATTTCCTATCGCGACATGGGCTATCTGCCCGAGGCGCTGCTGAACTATCTGGTGCGTCTCGGCTGGTCGCACGGCGATCAGGAGATCTTCTCGATCGAGCAGATGATCGAGCTGTTCGACATCTCCGACGTCAACAAGGCCGCCTCCAGCTTCAACACCAGCAAGCTTGACTGGCTCAATCAGCAGTATCTGCAACAGGCCGATCCGGCGCGCGTGGCGCGTCTGCTCAGTCCGCACATGGGGCGGCTCGACATCGATCCCTCGACCGGGCCGGATCTGGTCGATGTGGTCAAGGCGCAGGCCGCGCGCGCCAAGACGCTGGTCGAGCTGGCCGAGATCAGCGCCTTCTGCTATCGCGATTTCGACGAGTTCGACGAAGGTTCGGCCAAGAAGCATCTGCGTCCGGTAGCGCGCGAGCCGCTGGAGAAGCTGCGTGCCGCCTTCGAGCTACTGGCGTTCGAAGACTGGACACCCGAGCAGTTGAAGCATGTGGTCGAGGGTGTGGCCGAGGAGTTGCAGCTCAATCTGGGCAAGGTCGCCCAGCCGCTGCGCGTGGCCATCGTCGGGCGGGCCGCGTCTCCCGGTATCGAGGAGACGCTGATGCTGGTCGGCAAGGAGGCGACACTGCGTCGTATCGACAAGGCGCTGGGCTATATCGCCACGCGCGGCGGTGAGGCTTGATGCCGGAGTCGTGAGGCGGAAAGCGGCGGGTACGTCCGAGCCTCGCGCCCACTACTCGGCGGGCGCGTCGAGCGCGAGCCGGAAGCCGACGAAGACGTAGCGCGTCTCGGGGAAGTTGCGATTGCGGTAGGCCGCGCGCACCAGCGCCGGACCGCTGTTCCAGGCGCCGCCGCGCATGACGCGCGGCAGGTCGATCTCGGACGGGGCGCAGAGCCGCTCGACGCCCTGATAGTCGGCGTCGTATTCCGAGCAGGTCCACTCCCAGACATTGCCCAGCATGTCGTACAGCCCCCAGGCATTGGGGGCGAAGGCGCCGACCGGCGCGACCCATTCGTACCCGTCGTCGCAGTCGAAGCCGAACTCCCAGCCCTGTCCCCGGTCGGCCGCGTTCGCGTTGCGACAGGGGACGGCGTTCGGAGTCGCGTCCCAAAAGCGCGCGGTCGAGGTGCCGGCGCGGGCGGCATATTCCCATTCGGCCTCGGTCGGCAGCCGGAAGCTGTGCCCGGTCTCCTGGTTGAGCCAGCCGATATAGGCCTGCGCGTCGTTCCAGCTCACGCAACTCACCGGGTGACGGTCGTCGTTGGCTTGATACCGGTTGGGTTGACGCCAGTTCGCCTTGTCCCTCAACCCCCAAGGATCGGCGCTGTCGTCGCGGTCGAAAGACTCGCAGCCCTTTGAGTCGCCGGTGTCGCGCTCCGCTTCGGTCCGATACCCGCTGGCGGCGACGAAGCGCTCGAACTGGGCGACCGTGACCTCATGGGGTGCGAGCCGGAAGGACTCGACACAGACCTGATGCCGGCGTTCGTCGGATTCGCGCCCGATCTCGTCCTCGGGGCTGCCCATGTCGAAGCAGCCGGACGGGATCTCGACCATGGCCGGAAAGAAGGCGCGGCGCCGTTCGAGATCCGCGCTCAGGTCGGCGAGCCGCGTGTCTTCGGGGGCGAGGACGCGCAGCCGCTCCAATTGCGCGGCGGCCTCATCGAGCCGGTAGCGCCCGAGCAGGGCCGTGATCGAGGCCACGCGCTCATCGGCGACGCGGATCAGATGATTGCGCGCCTCGCGCACCAGGGTGGCGATGACCTTCGCGCGCAGTGCCGTCAGGCCCGGATGCTCGGGAGCCAGCGCCAGCCCTTCGTCGATCAGGGCGAAGGAGCCCGGATAGTCGCCCTGGTCGTGGCGGACGATGGCCTGCTCTTGGAGCTGTTCGAGGCGTGTCCGACGCTCGCGGGTCCGATCGATCGTCTCCAGCAGGGCCGTCAGGTCGGGATGGTCCGCGACCAGCGCCAGCCCTTCGCGCGCCTGGCGCTCGGCGGTGTCGAGATCGCCGCGCTGCTGTGCCTCGCGTGCCGTCTTCAGCAGGCGCTCGGCATCGAGCCGCCGACGCTCGGCCAGACGCCCCTGGATCCGAATGCGCAGCGACAGCAGTTCGGAATGACGTGGGTCCAGGCGCAGGCCCTCCTCGACCGCCTGCGAGGCCGCCTCGACACGATCCTCGGCCAGCGCCCGCCGTGCCTCGTCGAGCTGCCGTCCGACCGAGATCCCGCGCTCGATCAGGCCGCGCAGGGCGAGCAGACGCGCATCGTCCGGCGTGGTGGCGAGCGCAAGCCGGATGATCTCCTGGGTCTGTTCGATCTGGCCGCGTCGATAGTGGTCGATGGCCAGGGCCTCGTATTGGGTCGCCGTGGCCGGCCGTTCGGGCTGTGCGGGCGGAAGCTGGGCGAGGATGTCGGTCGGATCCCTGTCCAGTCCGATTGTCCGAGGATTGAACCCGAGATAGACCCCGAGTCCCGACACCAGGACGAGTGCGAGCGCCAGGAACAGGGGCCGGCGGACCGAACGCCTGGGTCGCGATGCCGTCTCGGGTTCGGATTTGGGTTCCGGACCGGGCTCGGGTGCCGGTGCCTCGCCTTTGGTCTCGTCGCGCCGGATCAGACGGGTGGCGTCATAGGACTCGCCGCCCGCTCCCTCCAGCGCCTCCAGGGCGCGGATGAGCTGACCGGCGCTGGCGAAGCGCTCCTCCGGTTTCTTGGCGATGAGCCGGTCGAGGATCGGCTGATAGAGGGCCAGAGGCTCGGGCAGGCGCGGAATGGGATCCTGGCAGTGCTTCATCGCCAGGCTGACTACGTCGTCGGCCTCGTAGGGCAGACGCTGGGTCAGCATCTCGTAGAAGAGCACGCCCAGACTGTAGAGATCGGAACGCGGGTCGAGCGGCCGGCCCAGGCTCTGTTCCGGACTCATGTAGCGCGGACTGCCGATCACCATGCCGTAGCGGGTGAGCTGCATCGACTCGGCATCGCGCGTGACGGCGCGCGCGATACCGAAGTCGGTGAGTACGGGCGTGCCGTCGGTGCGAAAGAGGATGTTCTGCGGTTTGACGTCGCGGTGGATGACGCCGCGCGCATGGGCCACCGCGAGCGCCTCGGCGACCTTGCGGGTGATGGCGACGGCTTGTCCGACCGGCAGTGCGCGCGCGATCTCTTCGGCCAGGGTGCCGCCCGGCAGGTACTCCATCGAGAAGTAGTGATAGCCGTCCGCCGTGCCGAAGTCGTGGATGGTGATGATCTGCGGGTGCGCGAGCTGGGCGATGATCCGCGCTTCCTTGATGAAGCGCGAGGTGAAATCGTCGCCGGCCATGGCCAGGGGCTTCATCACCTTCAGCGCCACGTCGCGCGCGAGACTGTCCTGACGCGCCAGATAGACGGTGGCCATGCCGCCTTGGCCGAGCTCGCGAACGATGGTGTAACCTGGGATCTTCACTGAGTGTGGGGCTGTCGGACACAGCGTCCGCGACGTTGATGCGCTTGCCGGCGGTGTTTGCAGAGTTCGGGCATGATATATCGACTGCGAGGGGGACGGTGTGGAAATAAGAGTTCGTGTCGTGCGTCGTGATGGGCTGGGCCGCCCGCGCGAGGTGCCGCTGACGGTGAGCGAGTCCGGTATCGAGATCGGACGCGCTCTGACCAGTGATCTCTGTCTCGAGGATCACGAGCGGGTCGTCTCCGGACTCCATGCCCGGATCCAGGCGCGCGGGGGCCGGATCTGGCTGACGGATCTCAGCCGCAACGGCACCTGTCTGAACGACAACCCCGCTCCGATTGCGCCACATCGACCGGTGGAACTGCACGATGGTGACCGGCTCATGATCGGCCCCTATGCCGTGCATGTCGCATTCGGAGCCTCGTCGCCGACCGTGTCATTCACCAAGCCGCAACAACCGGCTCCAAACGCTTCGCTTCAAAGCGACGCAACACTTGCATTCTCGGACGAGGCGTCCAGGACCGAGGTGCTGAACGCCGTCGATTCAGGACAGGGCCGCATCGAAGAACCCAAGACCGAAGTCCTGAGCCGGCTCGATCCATGATGATCCGTCAGTTCGGTTCGAGCATTCGATGCAATCGATCGAGATACGGAAGTATGGATTCGATGTGTGCGCCGGGAACTGCGGCGAGAGACTTTCGGGTCGCCTGCAGCGATTGGGCAAAAGGCACGGCAGCAAGGCTTTCCTGTTCCTCGGGGCTCATGGATTGCAGTGAGTCCTCGAACTCATCGAGGTTGATCCGGGCGGTATGGGCGATGTAGGCCCGGATGATCAAGGCCATCTGCTCGGCGAAGGCCTCTGTGGAGGCATAGCCGTTGCGCTGGATGATGCTCAACGCTTCCGGTTTGCCGACGAGTGACTCCTCATGGGTTCGGGGGACAGCAGTGTGGTCAGACTGTCCTCGTGGAACTGGATGCGCGCCTCGGTCGCGGCCAGTCGCATCTCGGCCTCGCGCCGCTCGCCGGCAACGGCCTCCAGCCGCCGCTCGAGCAGGCGCAGTTCGTCCTTGAGCCTGGCCAGTTGCTCGGCCTCGGCGTGCTCGGACTTCTCCACGGCCTTGAGTTCGCGCTCGATCTCGCGGGCGGTCTGACCTTCGGAGGGGCGCGCCGAGCGTGACCAGAAGCTGCGCTTGCGCGTCTCCTCGGCCCTGGCCTCTTCGGCCTGACGCCAGGCCAGTTGCTCGCGCAGCGTCGCGGCCCGATGGCTCAAGTCACCCAGCTCGACCTCGCAGACGGCGATGCCCGAGCGCGTCGCGGTGATCTCGTCCTCCAGCTTGCGTGTGCCCTCACGCAGACTCTGGCGCTCGGCGCGCTGCTTGGTCTCGAGCGTGCGCAGACGGGTCAGCTCCTCGCGCGCAGCGTTCACCAGGGCCTTGCGGTTCTCGTGCCGGTGGCGCTGTTCGATCTCGGCGAGCTTGCGCTGATGGGCCAGTTGCTCCGTGACCTCGGCCTGACGGACGCGCGCCTGACTGCGCTCGCGCACATGCTCGATCTCCTGCTCGCGCAGACGGATGGCTTCGAGCGCCTGCTGATGCTCCTGCTCCAGACGCTCGCGCTCGCGCCGGATCTCCTCCTCCTCGTGCAATCGGCGCAGGTTCCAGTCCTGACGCGCCTTCTGGAGTTCGACGGCGAGCTGGATGCGCCGCTGGTCCTTGAGCGCCTTGGTCTCGGTCGATAGTTGCGCCTGGAGCTGATTGGTGCGCACCTCCAGTTCGCGCTCGAAGGCCGCCAGCTCGCGCTCGCGCCGTCGGCGCGCGAACAGCAGCTCGTCCTCCAGGTTCTCACGCCGATGGGCGAAACGATCGCGCTCCAGCTCGCGCTCGGCCAGATAGCGCAACAGCGGCTCGCGCACCTCGATGATGGCCTGACGCTCGGCGAAGAAGGCCGTGGGGTCTTTTTCATAGGCCAGCCAGAGACGGGTGAATTCGACCGGGTTGAGCCTGTGCCCGCCGGCATCGAGCGGCGCGAATCCGGGGATGTCGTCGAGTCCGCCCTCCAGATATTTGCGGTACTGCATCTGGATGGTCTCGCTGTAATAGGCGCGCACCGACCCCGGCTCGAACAGCTTGAGCGCGATCAGCGACAGGAAGAGCACGCCGAGCGTGGCCTGGGCGAAGCCCTCGACCGTCTCGAAATGCGGCACGCCCTGTTCCTCCGGGCTGTCCCGGAGCGCCTGGAGCGCCTTGGAGCGGGTGGCGAAGGTCAGACGCGGCGGATTGGGTTCGAGCTGCCGGGCCGCGAGTTCGGCGGCGATGCCGTCGACACGCTTCTGGTGCTCCTCGCCGAGCCGTTGCAGGGTCTCGGTGCGTTCGCGCAGTGTGCGCTCCCACTCGCCGAGACGTTGATCGATTTCGCTCACGCGCGCATCCAGCTCGGACTGTTTGGCCTCCAGTTGGCCGGCGAGCAACTGAGCATTGGCTTCCCATTTGCGCGCCTCGGGTCCGCGGCCCGCCGGACGTCCGTCGCGCCCCAGGATCTCGTCGCCGACGCGCGCCTGGGTCGCGGCCAGATCACGGCGCAGCACCTCCAGTTCGGGGGCGAACTCGGTCTCGATCTCGGTGCGGCGCCGGCGCTCGCGCGCGATCGACTCGGTCAGGCGCTCGATCTCGCGCGCCAGCGGCTCGACGCGCGCACGGTGGTTCTCCTCGATCTGGGCGGTGCGCTCGGCGATCCGGGCCTTGAGCTGAGCGTCGCGATCGGCGTAATACTGTTCGACCCGGCGCTGATGATAGTTGCTGATGTCGTCGGTACGGATGAGCTTGCCGAGGAAGGGCGCGGTCACATAGAGCGAGAGCGCGACGATGGCCAGCCGGGCGAGAAAGCCGAACAGCCAGCGCACCAGGGCCATGAAACCCTGATTGGCGCCCGGATTCCAGCGGCGCGCGCGCACCATCGGGCGCTCGGACATCACCAGCGAGGCATCGATGATCCAGACCACCGAGAAGATCAGTACGAACAGCAGCAGCCCGATGAAGGGCTGGAGCCAGGCGCTGTCCTGAGGGACGATGCTCGCCCCGACCAGTCCCCAGACGATGCCCTCCAGGGTGGCCATCAGCAGGATGATGGTCCAGGCGAAGCCCAGCCACACCCGCGCGGCGGGCGTCAGCAGGCTGTCGCCATAGGGTTTCAGACGCAGATGATCCCACACCCGCCGCGCGGTGAAGGGATGGTCGGCCCGGCTCTCCATGGTCATCGTGGTCGGTCTCTCGATGGATACGACGATTCGAGGTGGATAGTGTAACCGCGTTCGCTGGGGTCGGTCCTTTGGTCACTCTCGGTCGCTTTGGTTCAAGGTCGCTTGCGTCGCCCCGTGCCTCGCACGCATCATGTCGGGCTTCGTAACGCACCCAGAGGCCGCCATCTCCAATGGATCGACTGACCCTGACTTCCATCATCGCTTCCGCCGCCTTCCTGATCTTTCTGATCGTGACCCTGACCTGGCACAACGACGAACTGCGCCCCCGCGTCTGGCAACTCAACGAGGTGCTGGAGCAGGATCCGATGCTCGCGGAATATCCCTATGACTTCAAGGTGCTGCTCTTTCTCAACGGCGTCGTCACCCTGACCAGCCCCCATGCCTCCGAAGCGCCGCTCAGACCCTTTCTGAATCGCATCGATCCGTCGCTGGCCGACAAGCCCGCCGACGCCCCCGAGGTGGTCGAGGCCGAGCGCCGCTTCCGCGCCGTCGAGATGCAGGCGATCCAGGTCATGCTCAGTCAGCCCGACGTGGAGTCGGTGATCTGGTCGCTGGATCGGGCCTGGTATCACAAGAACCGTGTGCCGCTGGCCAAGTGAAGCTCCACGGGTGGGATGAATGGGCCACTTCCATGTCTTGATCGGTCTCGGCGGGTTCGTCCTGCTGGTCGTGCTGATCGATCTGGCGCGGGCGCTTGGCCGGCGTCGTCCGCGACCCTATGTCTTACGCGCGCCACTGCTGGACGTGCCCGAACGCGCCCTGCTGGCCGTCCTGGAGCACATCCTGGGCGCGGACTACCGCCTGCTGGTCCGGGTTCGCGCCTCCGAGGTGCTGGACATCGCGCCGCGTCTGCGGCGGCGTGAGCGTGAGCGGGCCGCCGATCGGCTGGAACGCCATCGTTTCGACGTCCTGATCTGCGAGCGCGAGACCCTGACCCCGCGCTGCGCCCTGAATCTGGCCCCGCGCCGGCTCTGGCGCAAGACGCCGGGCACGGACGGGCTGGACCGGATCTGCAAGACGGTCGGGTTGCCCCTGGTGCGCCTGATCGAGCAGCCGCATTATGCGATCGCCGAGGTCGAGTCACGGGTCCGTGAGGCGCTGTCCGCCTCGGCGCGGCAGGCCCAATCCGCGCCGGGACCGAAAACCGACCTCGCGAAGCCGCGGCTGTTCGATGATGAACCCAGGTTCAGGATCGATCCCGACCTCGAACTCGACGACCCCTGACAGGCTCGAGTGAGAGCTTTTTCCGTGGAGGACGACATTCATGGCAACGGCACGGCGCTTGCGGCTTGGAGTCGTTCTGATCGCCGCGATCTTCAGCCCGTCGCCGGCGGTCTCCGAGCCGCTGAGCGCCGCATCCGGCGATGATCGGGAGGAGGCCGAGGGCGACCGGGACGCGAGGACCGACCTGTTGTCCGTGATCGGTGACGTGTCGGCCCTGGCGACCAAGACACGCCTGAACGCCGACTATGTCCCAGGCATTCTGAGCGTCCTGAACGGCGACGAACTGGTCGCGCTGGGCGCGCGGACCGTCTGGGAGGCCCTGGAGCTGGTTCCCGGCGTGCAGATCGAGCGCAACAACAACGGCGGTCGGCGCGTGGCGATCCGCGGTTTCCAGCACAGCAACGGCAACGTCAAGCTGCTGCTCAACTCGGTGGCGATGAACAACGCCTTCGCCGGCTATTCCAACATCCTCTACATCCCGATCGAGCAGGTGGAGCGCATCGAGGTGATCCGCGGTCCCGGCTCGGCGGTGCATGGCGAGTACGCCTTCGCCGGCGTCATCAACGTCATCACCCGCCAAAATGAAAATCGCGCCTATGTGCACGCCGGAAGCGGTGACACCTATGGGACGGGCGCCGTGCTCTCGGCGCGATCGCCCGACGGCGACTGGCGTCTCAACCTGAATGCCTCGGGCTGGGACCAACAGGGCACCGAGATCACGGCCGGACCCGACCGGCTCCATGTCCTGGGCCAGCGTGAACTCTCCCAAGCGCCGGGCCGCATCAACAATGCCGAGAACCACCGGCTGGCCGTCTTTGCGCTGGATTACAAGAAACTCTCCATGCTTGCGCAGTACAGCCGCAATCAGGGCGGCACCTTTTTTGGCGCGTTGAACGTGCTGCCCGAGCCGAACACGGGCGCGAACGCCTCCCAGGCCGAACAGAGTCTGATCCAGGTGCGCCGAACCTTCGATCCGTTGCCGACACTCAGCACCGAGTTCAAGCTCACTTGGTCGGAATACACCGGCAACTGGTCCGTGGACGTGCTGCCCTCGGGTGTGGCCTTCCCGCTGGGGTCGCAGAACGTCTATCCCGACGGCGTCTTTATCGAAGACTATGTGCGCACCACTCGCCGGGAGGCCGAACTCGATCTCGATTGGAGCGGCTGGAGCGGGCATCGTTGGCAACTGAGTCTCTCATCGGCCGAGATGCGCATCGATGACGCCTGGTGGGTCTTCAACGGCGATGTCGAGACCCTGGAACCGCTCCCGACCGTGCGTCGCTACAGTGGCGACCGGAACTACCTCCAAGAGGGGGCGCGGCGCTCGATCCACAGTCTCGCGTTGCAGGATCAGTTCCGGCTGCTGGGGCCGTTGGCCGTGACGGCCGGTCTGCGCTATGACCGCTACAGCGACGTCGGCGACAACCTCTCACCGCGTCTGGCCGCCGTCTGGACCCTCAGCGACGAACACCTCCTCAAGGCGCAATATGCCGAAGCCTTCTTCCCGCCGACGCTGTATCAGCTCTACGGCAACGCCCGAAGCGGTGTGCGCGACACCTTCTCGCTCGACCCCGAGACCGTGGCCACCACCGAACTCGGTTATATCTTCCGGCGTGGCACCAGCGTCGCGCGCGCCACGCTCTATCACTCCAGGGTCCGGGATCTGATCGTCCTCGAGAACAGCCGCTATGACAACCGCGGCCGGGTGCGGCTCCGGGGCGTCGAGGCGGAATGGGAACAGCGCCTGAGTCCAACCTGGAAACTGACGGCCAACCTCAGTTACGGCGACACCCTGGACGAGGAGACCGGCGGCCCGCTGGTCGGCGCGGCCGATTGGCTGGGCAACCTCGGCCTGCTCTATCGCCCGCGCCCCGACATCCTGCTGAGCGGGCATTGGCGCGTTGTCGGCGACCGCCATCGCTCGGCTGATGACCCACGTGACGACCGACTCCCCGGCTATCAGGATCTGTCGCTGACGTTGAATTGGTTCGACGTCGGCACGCCCGGACTGACCCTGCGCGCGGGCGTCGACAATCTCCTGGGTCAGCAGATCAAGTCGCCTGCCGCCGCCTATACCTACACGGACGATTATCTGCGGCTGGAGGAGCGCACCTGGTGGATACAGATCTCCTACCAATGGCGTTAGCGCGTCCGTGATTCCTGGACCAGGGTCGCCAGACGCAGCAGCTTGGAGCTGATCCGGATACCGGCGCGCGCGGCCGTCTCGCGATTGATCATGGGGTGCAGTCGTCCGTCCTCGCGCACCAGGGACACCATGCCGCCCGCCTGTACCAGATCCTGCGTATCGCCGACGGTGAGCACGGGCGCCTCCCTGACCTCGGCGAGCACCCTGGACATGGACTCAGCCGCCCGATGGTCGAGATAGAGCACATGGCAGCGGCGCCACGCTGTCTGCTCCTGGACGCCGGCGAGCTGCAATGGCCGGCCCGCGACCCGTTCGCCGGCCAGGGTCCGTTGCAGGCTGGCGGACAGCTCCGGGTTGCCGAGCACGCAGTAACGCAGCGGCGCGGACGCCGAGTCGAACGCCGAGGCCGGCCACTGGATGAAGAAGGCGAAGTTGAGCAGAAAGTTCGCGCGCCGGTCGATCTCGTCGAAGGGTTCGTAGTGACGCGCCTCTTCCAGGAAATAGGGCCTGAACCGGATGCCCGAGCGTTCGGCCTGGGTCAGGTTGACGATGGGTAGGACGCGATCGGCCACATGGAGACCGACCACGGCGCCGGCCTCGACGGCGCCATCGAACGGAGAGAAGACGAGCGCACGTTGACGCTCGGACCAGGCGCGCAGGCGATCGGGGGACAGGCCGACGCTTGCGATGAAGATGCCGCCCGGACGCGGGCCGGTATAGGCGTCCAGATCCGCCGCCGAGAGTACCTCGACCCGTAGTCCATGACCGCGAACCGTCACGGACCCGAACTGGGCCGCGACCTGGAGCGCGGGGTTCCTTGAGCCTTCGTAGACCACCAGTACCAGCAGCCGACCGTCCGGGCCGAGCACGGTTTCGAGCGATTCCAGCGCGCCGATACTGACGGGGAAGAGCTTCAGGCCGAGCTGCATCCGCTGCTCGTCCTCATACCACAGGCCCTGTGGATTGCCCAGGGCGTCCAGGGGGGCGAGCAACACCGAAATACAGAGGGCAAGACACAAGAATGTGCCGCGAACGAGGCTGAAGTCAAACCGGGTCGATACGGCGCGTCCTGTCCCTGTCGTCGGTGTCGAATGGCCGATCCGGTCTCGGTCCAGCCCTCTCCTCATGCAGCCTGTATCCCCTGTTGTTTGACATCCTCCCGCCCTGAAGGTCGGATTCACAACGCACCCGCCGCGCGATTCCAGAGCCTATCCAGGGCGCAGACTACCGCATTCCGAGGCGGAGGCACGATGCGAACCCGTGTTCGGTGTCGGATGTGCCGGGCTCAAGCGGTCGGATCGATCCACACGCAGCCGTCCACGACCTTGACCGGAAAGACCCGGATCGGGCAGTCGGCCGGTTCGTCGAGCGGCTCGCCGGTCTCCAGACTGAAGCGGCTGCCGTGCAGCGAGCACTTGATCCGGTCGCCGTCGAGACAGCCGAAGGAGAGCGGATAGTCCTCGTGGCTGCAATTGTCTTCGACGGCATGATAACGCCCGGCGACGTGCGCGAGAATGACATCTCTCCCGGCGACCCTGACCTTGATGAATTTACCGTCGGGGATGGTATCGCAGGCGGCGACGGCGACGAAAGCATCCGACATCAGCGCACCCTCCGCGCCGCGCGGCCCGAGTCGAGCACGTCGCGGACGCGATCGGCGGCCACTTCCAGCGAACGCTCGCGTCCCAGATGCCACAGGATGAGCGCCCCGGTGCAGACCAGGCTGTCGTAGGTCGGGCCCTTGGCCCCATCGAGCGCCGCCAGTCCGGCCTCAGCCGCCGCCTGAGCCGTGGCCTCGATATCGACCGCCACCGCAATCTCGTCGCCCGGTCGGGTGGTCTGGGGCAGATCCTCGGGCAGGGGCGCCGAGCGCACCGTCTGTTCGATGCCGAGCGCGGTCGGGTCGATCTCGAACGACTGTTCCTCGGAATGATGCTGATAGCTGAAGCAGACGCCCTGCTGCCGCAGCGAGGGGATGACGCCGCCCTCGACGCCCCGGATCAGCAGCGCCGAGTCGAACCCGGCATGACGCGCGAGCATGGCATAGATGCGCGGATAGGGCTTGTGGACATAGCCCGTCACCAGATGGGTGTGCTTGCGCCCGTGGATGGGGCGCGCCAGCACCTCAGTCGTCGTGATGACCTGACGCTTGACGATGGTCGAGCGCAGGTCGACCAGGTTGTGCAGCGGGGCACAGAAGGCGCGCTGGTCGACATAGCTCCAGCCGAGTTCGGGATCGGCGAGGCGCTCGGCGGCCTCGACCGGCGTGAGATCGACCGGCGCCCCGGCCGCCTCCAGCACATGCCGGTGGGTGACGCCGAACTTGGGACCGACCGCGTGCGCGCCATGACTGATACTCGCCACGCCGCATTCGGCCAGCAGCGGCATCAGGAAGGGCGCCGCCGGCAGACAGCGGTTGTAGCCGTCATAGGGATCGGCGATGTCGACCACATCGTCGACATCGGCGACCACATGGCCGGTGGCCTCGCGGATGGCGTCCAGCACGCCCTTCATCTCGTCGTCGGTCTCGCGCTTCATGCGCAGCGCGATCAGGAAGATCCCGGCCTGGACCGGATCGACCGCGCCGTCGAGGATGGCGCGCATTCCGGCGCGCGCCTCGTCGAGCGAAATGTCCTTGGAGAGTTCGGGGCCGGTGGCGATACGCTGGATGATCGAGCGCATCAGGGTCTTGGGGTCATCGGTCTGGGTCATCGGGTTGTCCTCCAGGGAGTATGACTGTCGTCGTCGGTTCACTCGAAGCAAACCATATCGAGCATTCGGGCGGCATTCTCAATACTCAATCGCGGAAGCGCCGCTCCAGGTCGTCATAGGCGTCGATGCGCCGGTCGCGCAGAAAGGGCCAGAGCCGCCGCACCGGCTCGGTGAGCGTCAGATCGACCTCGGCGACCAGGAGCTTGGGCGCTTGGTCGTCGGCCTGGGCGAGGATCTCACCCTGGGGACCGCAGACGAAGGAGCTGCCCCAGAAGCGCGTCCCCGGCGTCAGACCGCTGGGGTCGGACTCGTAACCGACCCGGTTGCAGGCGGCCAGACTCAGACCATTGGCGATGGCGTGCCCGCGCTGGACGGTGATCCAGGACTGGATCCGACGTTGTTGTTCTTCGGGCATGTCGTTGGGATTGGCGCCGATACCGCTCGGTACGAGCAGGATCTGAGCGCCGCCGAGCGCCATGGCGCGCGCCGCTTCCGGAAACCACTGATCCCAGCCCATGAGCACGCCCAGGCGTCCCACGGCGGTGTCGATCGGATTGAAGCCCAGATCACCGGGTGTGAAATAGAACTTCTCGTAACAGCCGGGCATGTCCGGGACGTGCATCTTGCGATAGATGCCCGCGAGCGCGCCGTCGGCGTCCAGGACCACGGCCGTGCTGTGATAGAGACCGGGCGCGCGCTGCTCGAACACCGAGCCGACGATCACCAGTTGCAGCTCGCGCGCGAGCGCGCTCAGACGCTCGGTGGTCGATCCGGGGATGGACTCGGCCAGATCGAACAGATCCGGGTTCTCGGTCTGGCAGAAATAGGGACCGTTGTGCAGCTCCTGGAGCAGCACCAGCTCGCAGCCGCGGATCGAGGCGGCGCGGATGGCGGCCTCGCAGTCCTCCAGATTGGCGGCGGTGCTGCCCTGGTCGGATTGCTGGACGAGCGCGAGTGTCAGTGACGAACGGGGCATGGTGTCGAACCTCGGAATGTTTTGCTTCGGAGCGCAGCCTTGTTTATAACATCGCGCCGAACCTTCGGGGGGTCTACAAGAGCGGGCGCAGGCTGAGATTGGCCGGGACGCGATGTTTTCATGGGGCGCGAGACACATGGCCAATTTTCAGACACATCTCAATATCGGCATCCTCGTCAGTGCCGCCGCCACGCTCTCGCTGCATGTGGCCGGCTTCATCGAGCAGTCGCAGATGCCGGTCCTGTTCGCACTCGGCGTGGCCGGCAGTCTGCTGCCGGACATCGACCTGGAGCGCTCCAGGCCGACCGGACTGCTGTTCAACGTCCTGGGGGTCGTGCTGGCCTTCGCCGTCACTCTGCCGCTGACGGTGCGTTTTCAGCCGCTGGTGCTGGCGGCGATCTGGGGCACGGTCTTTCTGGCGGTGCGCTATGGCGTGCTGAAGGTCTTTTCGAGCTTCACCGTCCATCGCGGGGTCTGGCACTCCTGGCTGGCCGTCGCCGCCGTATCGATGGCGATGACCAATCTCGCCTACTGGGTGTGGGAGCACTCGGCCGAGCGTGCCTGGATCGCCGGTCTGATGGTCGGCCTCGGCTATCTGACCCATCTGGTGCTCGACGAATTTTCGAGCGTCGATCTGTTCAACGCCAAGGTCAAGCGCTCCTTCGGCACCGCGCTCAAGCCGATCAGCCTGAAATATCCCTGGAGCACCCTGGGCATGGCCGCTGTGCTCGCCGGCCTGATCTCGATAGCTCCGCCCGTGCGGACCGTGCTGGAGCGGTTCGACCTCGACCCGCAGGCGACCCTGGCCGGGCTGGAGACCTGGCTGCGCGAGGCGGCGCACTGGGCGTTCGGTCATCTGAACGAATGGTGGGCGCAGTTGAGCCGGCAGCTTCCGCTAGAGCGGCTACGCGGCTGACGGTGGCCGACGCGCGATGGCGCGCGGCGCTGTACTCAGGGGCTGGGGTGCGCTAGATTATCGACCCTTTGCCTCGCGGCGCTCGGTCGCGGGTCGACGACGCTAACACCAGCCTCCAGCAGGCGCGATTCAGACAAACGATCTCGGGGCTATGGATCTCAACTTTCTCGACTTTGAACAACCCATCGCTGAGCTCGAGGCGAAGATCGAGGAGCTTCGGCTGGTCGGGCACGACAATGCACTCAACATCCAGGAGGAGATCGAGCGCTTGCAGGCCAAGTGCCGGACGCTGACCGAGTCGATCTTCTCCTCGCTCACACCCTGGCAGATCTCGCAGTTGTCGCGTCATCCGCAGCGTCCCTATCTGCTCGACTACGTGCGGCGGATCTTCGACGAGTTCCACGAGCTGCACGGCGATCGCACCTTTGCCGATGATCCGGCCATCGTCGGCGGACTGGCTCGGCTCGACGGGCGTCCGGTCATGGTCATCGGGCATCAGAAGGGGCGCGACACCAAGGAGAAGATTCTGCGTAACTTCGGGATGCCGCGTCCCGAGGGCTATCGCAAGGCGCTGCGTCTGATGGAGATGGCCGAGCGCTTCCGGCTGCCGATCCTGACCTTCATCGACACGCCGGGCGCCTATCCGGGCGTCGGCGCCGAGGAGCGCGGTCAGAGCGAGGCGATCGCACGCAATCTGCGCGAGATGTCGCGTCTGCGCACGCCCATCCTCAGCACTGTGGTCGGGGAGGGCGGTTCGGGCGGTGCGCTGGCCATCGGTGTGGGTGACTGGCTCGGCATGTTGCAGTTCAGCACCTACTCGGTGATCTCGCCGGAGGGTTGTGCCTCGATCCTGTGGAAGAGCGCCGACAAGGCGCAACTGGCCGCCGAGGCCATGGCCATCACCTCCGACAAGCTCATGGAACAGGGGCTGATCGACGAGGTCATCCAGGAGCCGTTGGGCGGCGCGCATCGCAACCCGGACGCCATGTCCAAGACGCTCAAGCAGGCGCTGCTGGCGCGTCTGGAGACGCTCGACAAGATCGACATGGATGCACTGATCGCGGCGCGTTACAAGCGTCTGATGGGCTTCGGGCGTTTCAAGGAAGCTTGATCCGGGCGGTGGTGTCCGCAATGACGTGACGAGCCTGTTTACGCCCGAAGCGTTGCTGGAGCGCCTCGCCCCCTTGGGCGCGGTCCCGCGTTACTGGATCGCCTACAGCGGCGGGCTGGATTCCAGTGTTCTGCTGGATGCCTTCGCCGCAATCCGCGAGCGGCTGGCGGGCGAAGACTCATCCGATCGGCTCATGGCCGTGCATGTCGATCATGGGCTGCAAGCGGCCTCGGCCGACTGGGCCGAACACTGTGCCGCGCACTGTGCCGCGCTGAATATCCGGCTCCGGATCGAACGTCCGACCTCGGCACCCAACCCCGGCGGGAGCCTGGAAGCCTGGGCGCGCGAGGCGCGTTACGCCAGCTTCCGTCGTCTGCTCGCGCCGGGCGACCTCCTGCTCACCGCCCAGCATCGCGACGATCAGGCCGAGACCCTGTTGCTGGCGCTGTTGCGCGGCAGCGGGCCGCATGGACTGGCCGCCATGCCGGTCGTCGCCCCGCTCGGCGCCGGACGGCTCGTCAGACCCCTGCTCGACTTCAGTCGCCAAGCGCTCGTCGACTATGCATACCGCCGGGAGCTCGACTGGATCGAGGATCCCAGCAACGATCACACCGCCTTCGACCGCAACTATCTGCGCCACCGCGTACTGCCGCTGTTGCGTGCGCGCTGGCCGTCGGCGGACGCGACCCTGTCGCGCAGTGCGCGCCATTGCGCCGAGGCCGCCGAACTGGTCGACCAGTACGCCGTTCGATCGCTCGCCGAAGCGCGCGGCGCCCGGCCGGGCGCGCTCTCACTGGCCGCGCTCGCGCGCCTCGACCGGCCGCTGCGCAAGGCCGTGGTTCGGCTCTGGCTGGTCGAACGTGGTTTCAGGCTACCGGATACGCGGCATCTCGACCGCCTGCTCGACGAGCTCCCCGCCGCCCGCGACGATGCCAATCCGTGCGTGGCCTGGAGCGGGTGCGAGGTGCGACGCTATCGCGGCGACATGCTGGCCTGTCGCCCGCTGCCGCCGCTGCCGAGTGAGACATGCATCCTCTGGCGCATCACCGGTGAGCACGGCATCCTGGAACTGCCGGCGGGATTCGGGCGACTGGAGTGGCGCCGGCACCCTGGTTCCGGCTCGTCGGAGGCGCCTCCCACCCCGATGCGAGACCTCGACACTGCACCGTCATGCAAGGGTGCTATGAAGGCGGTCGAGCTCCGGGTTCGCTTCGGTCGGCTCGGCGACTCCTGCCGGAGTGCGGCGAACCGACCGCGCCGAGCGTTGAAAAAGCGCTTCCAGGAGGCCGGCGTCCCGGTCTGGCTCAGAGGTCGTCTGCCCCTGATCTTCCAGGGCGAACGGCTCATCGCCATCGCCGGGGTCGGTGTTTGTCATGGCCCCGCCGACGGGATCGGGCTAAGCTTGATTTTGTCATGGTCCGGATTTTCCTGGGAGCCGGATTGGCCCGGACTGCGACGATCGCTGAATGTCTGTGTTCCCGCAGACACCGGGGCCGGGAAAGCCTGAGATGTTCGTGTGGGGGTCGTGCGCGCCATCGAAATGGGCGGTCGCGGTCTTTGGAAAGACGACTTGGTTTATCGAGAGTGTGACGCGATGAGCATTCTGGTCGGACTGATCCACAATGCCACGCTGCTGCTGGCGCTGGTGGCGGCCTACAGCCTTCTGATCGCCCGGCTGCCGCGTGAGCGTCTGGCCGTACAGATCCTCAATGGCGTGGTCTTCGGCGTGGTGGCCCTGGTGGGGATGATCTACCCCGTGACCCTGATGCCCGATCTGATCTTCGACGGGCGTACCGTGGTGGTGGGGCTGGCCGGCGCCTTCGGCGGTGCCCCGGCGGCCATCGTCGCCGCCCTGATCGCATCGGCCTATCGAATCTGGCTCGGCGGCCCCGGACTCTATATGGGGGTTGGGACCATTCTGACCGCCGCACTGCTGGGCAGCCTGTTCCACGCCCTGCACCGTGCCGGCCGCGTGCGGCTCAATGTCTGGACGCTCTTTCTGCTCGCGCTGCTGGTGCATGTACTGGCCCTGGCCTGGGTGCCGCTGCTGCCGCCCGACTGGCGCCCGCGCGTTCTGGAGCAGATCGCCGTGCCCTATCTGGCCGTGCTGACTGTGGTCATGGCATTGCTGGGGTCGTTGTTGCAAGCGCAGGAGCAAAGGTTCGAAGACGAACAGGCGCTCCGCCGTGCCGAGGCCGAGCTGCAACGGCGTCGCTGCGATCTGGAGGCGCTGGTCGAGGCGCGCACCGCCGAACTCGCCGCTGCCCGCGACGCCGCCGAGGCGGCCAATCGGGCCAAGAGCGAGTTCCTGGCCAACATGAGCCACGAGATCCGCACCCCGCTCAACGCCATCAGCGGCATGGCGCATCTGATGCGTCAAGCCGGTCTCTCGCCCGATCAGACCGCGCGGCTCGACAAGCTGGAGGCGGCCAGCACGCATCTGCTGAGTCTGATCAACGCGATTCTCGAATTCTCCAAGATCGAGTCCGGTAAGCTCACGCTCGAATCGGCGCCGCTCCAGGTCGAGCGACTGGTCGAGCAGGTTGTGGCGATGCTGAATGAGCGTGCCGCCGCCAAGGGTCTGGAGTTCGTCGCTGAGGTCGACGCCCTGCCGCCCTATCTGCTCGGCGATGCGACACGCTTGCAGCAGGCGCTCATCAATTATGCCGGCAACGCCATCAAGTTCACCGAGCACGGACGGATCGCGCTCCGGGTGACGCTGGCCGAGGAGGAGGCGGCCAGCGCCCTGGTGCGCTTCGAGGTCGAGGATACCGGGATCGGGATCAAACCCGAGGTGCTGCCCTGCCTATTCGCCGCCTTCGAGCAGGGCGATAACTCCATCACCCGCCAGCACGGCGGTACGGGTCTGGGACTGGCGATCACCCAGCGGCTGGCGCGGCTCATGGGTGGTGAGGCCGGCGCCGACAGCACGCCGGGCGTCGGCAGTCGTTTCTGGTTCAGCGCCCGTCTGCTCAAGGGCGAGCCGATCGCCTTCGCGCCTCGGCCCGAGTCGGGCGCGCCCGAAAACGCCGGGGAACGGCTCAAGCGCGACCATGCCGGCTGTCGCGTCCTGCTGGTCGAGGACGAGCCGATCAACCAGGAGATCGCGCGCGATCTGCTGGAGGAGGCCGGACTGCGCGTCGACACCGCCGACGATGGCGTCGAGGCCGTGCGTCTGAGCGCCGAACGGGACTACGCCCTGATCCTGATGGACATGCAGATGCCGAACATGGATGGACTGGAGGCCACCCGCCGCATCCGTCAGGATCCCCATAGCGCCCGGACGCCGATCGTGGCCATGACGGCCAATGCCTTCGCCGAGGATCGGGCGCGCTGTCTGGAAGCGGGTATGAACGACTTCCTCACCAAGCCGGTGATGCCCGAGACGCTCTACGGCGTGGTGGACACATGGTTGTCGGTGCCGAATGGACGCTAGACCTCCAGGGTTTCAAGTTGGATATCGATACTGAAGTGAGGACTGATGAAGCAGGCTGTACATTCTCCAGACGCCACCCAGTGGCCGATCATCGAAGACCGGCTGTCCCAAGGCTGTGCCGCACTCGGTTTGACGCCGACGCCCGAGCAACGGGTGCGTCTGGTCGCCTTCCTCGGCCTGCTCGTGCGCTGGAACCAGGCCTACAACCTGACCGCCGTGCGCGATCCGCTGGAGATGGTCGCCAAGCATCTGCTCGACAGTCTGGCGATCGCGCCCTTCCTGTTCGGCGAGACGGTGCTCGATGTCGGCACCGGCGCCGGTCTGCCGGGACTGCCGCTGGCCATCCTCGCGCCCGAACGCCGTTTCTGGCTGCTCGACAGCAACAACAAAAAGGTCCGCTTCGTCCGTCAGGCGGTGCTCGAACTCGGCCTGACCAACGTCGAGCCGGTGCAGTCGCGCATCGAAACGTACCGACCGGGACGAAAATTCAGTACCATAGTCAGCCGCGCAGTGGCCGCCGAATCCGTGTTGCCCGTGCTGACCGCCGATCTCTGCGATCGACCGGGCCGGCTGCTGCTCATGAAGGGACGCGCAGACGAGGCGTCCGACGACACCGCCTGGGCCGCGCTCAACCCCAGCGTCCATCGTCTGACGATCCCCTTTCTCGATGCCCCACGTCATCTGATCGAACTCCGGAGTGACTGAGTCGACCATGGTCAACATCATCGCGATCGCCAACCAGAAGGGCGGGGTCGGCAAGACCACCACGGCGGTCAATCTCGCCGCCGCGCTGGCGTTCATGCGCCGTCGCGTGCTGCTGATCGATCTCGATCCGCAGGGCAACGCGACCATGGGCTGCGGGGTCGACAAGCATCAGGTCGAGCATACGACCTGTGATCTGCTGCTGACCGAGGTGCCCATCGCCGACTGTCTCCAGCGCGTCACCGAACCCGCGCCCGGATTCGACCTGCTGCCGTCCAACGCCGATCTGACCGCCGCCGAGGTCGGGCTGCTCGACTCGCCCGACCGCGAGCAGCGCTTGAGCCGGGTACTGGCCACGGCGGTCGGGGCCTATGAGCTGGTCATCATCGACTGCCCGCCCTCGCTCAACATGCTCACGCTCAATGCGCTGGTTGCGGCGCACGGCGTGCTGATCCCGATCCAGTGCGAGTATTACGCGCTCGAAGGGCTGTCCTCGCTGCTCGACACCATCGAACAGGTGCGCGAGAGCCGCAACGCCGGTCTGCGGATCGAAGGCATCCTGCGCACCATGCACGACCCGCGCAACAACCTGGCCAATCAGGTCTCGACCCAGCTCGTCACCCATTTCAAGGATCAGGTCTACCGCACCATCATCCCGCGCAACGTCCGCGTGGCCGAGGCGCCCAGCCACGGTCAGTCGGCGCTGGTCTACGACCCGCAATCGCGCGGTGCGCTCGCCTATCTGGCGCTCGCCAGCGAGGTGCTGCGCCGTCACGAAAAACGCCGCCAGGCCGAAGCGGCCTGATCCGGTCCAATCGATCCCAAGACGCATGGACACGAGCGAACAGAAGAGCACGCCGCGCAAAAAAGGACTCGGGCGCGGACTCGACGCCCTGTTGGGTGCGGCCCGTCCACCGGTGCCGCGACTCGACCCGACCAGTGGTGAAACCCCGACGACGACCTCAGGTGCCGGCGCGAATCCGAACCCGAGTCCGATGCCCGTCGAAGCCGTCCGCCGTCTGCCGTTGGAGCACATCCAGCGCGGACGCTATCAGCCGCGACGCGACTTCGATCCCGAGGCGCTACGCGAGCTGGCCGACTCCATCCGCGCCCAGGGCGTGATCCAGCCGATCGTGGTGCGTCCGCTCGCCGAGCCGGGCGCGACCGGCGCGCGCTACGAGATCATCGCCGGTGAGCGCCGCTGGCGTGCCTCACAGCAGGCCGGACTCGCCGAGATCCCGGTCGTCGTCCGCGAGGTCGACGAGCGCACCGCCCTGGCCATCGCCCTGATCGAGAACATCCAGCGCGCCGACCTGAACCCGCTGGAAGAGGCCGGCGCACTCGAACGCCTGATCACCGAGTTCGACCTGACCCATCAGGACGTCGCCGAGGCGGTCGGCAAGTCGCGCGCCACGGTCAGCAATCTGCTGCGTCTGCTGGAACTCAACGCGGATGTCAAGGAACTGGTGGCACAGTCTCAATTGGAGATGGGCCATGCGCGCGCTCTGCTCGGACTCAAGGGCGACGTCCAGAGTCAGGCTGCGCATCAAGTGGTCGCCGCCGGGCTCTCGGTGCGCGAAACCGAACGTCTGGTACGCCGACTCCAGCAGGCCGACGAACCGCCGGGCGCGAACGCCAAACCGGCGCCGACGGACGATCCCGATATCCGCCGACTCCAGAACGACCTGACCGACCGGCTCGGTGCGCACGTCCGGATCCAGCATGGCCAGCGCGGCTCGGGCAAGCTGGTGATCGCCTACAACACCCTGGATGAGCTCGATGGCATCCTGTCACGCATCCAGTGATACACCGATGCCGCACTTCTGGACGAACGGCGTTCACTGACGTTGACCCTGTGTTCACGAATATTTATAATTACGGGCTTGTGAGTGCCGAACCCGCACCACTCACGTCGATTCAATGCAACAGCCGAACGCGCCTCAAGCCCGACAGATCCTGAGAATCCAGTCGATCTTCGGCTTGATCCTGACCATCGTCGCCCTGCCGTTCGGCAGTCCAGTTGCGATTTCAGTCCTGATCGGGGCCGGAACTTGCTGGCTGGCTAACGCCTTACTGGTGGTCTGGGTCTTTCGCGCCTATCGCGCCCAGGCACCGGAGAGGGTGGTTTTGCGTTTTTACAGCGCCGAGGTTGCGAAGATCGCCCTGATCCTCGGACTCTTCGGGGTTGCGTTCGCGATCTATGACGAATTGAACATACCGGCCTTGCTTGGCGCCTACTTCCTGGTCCAAGTGATTCCGACCCTGATTGCCGCTCAAACGGGCAGCCGAACCCAGTAGCGAGAGATGATCGATGGCTTCTTCCGAAACCCTGACCTCCCAAGAATACATCCAGCACCATCTCACCAATCTGACGCTCGGTTGGCATCCCGAGCATGGTCTGGGCTTCGCGCACAACAGCGCCGAAGCGGCTGAGATGGGCTTCTGGGCCATCAATGTCGATACCATGTTCTTCTCGATCCTGCTCGGGTCGGTCTTCATCTGGTTCTTCAAGGGCGTGGCCGAGCGCGTGACCGCCGGTGTGCCCAGCGGCGCGCAGAACTTCGTCGAATGGATCGTCGATTTCGTCGAAGAGAACGTGCGCGGCTCCTTCAGCCACAAAAATTCCATGGTCGCACCTCTGGCTCTGACCATCTTCGCCTGGGTGTTCCTGATGAACCTCATGGACCTGGTGCCGGTCGATCTGATCCCGCACCTGTTCGCGCAGTTGTTCGCCACCCTGGGTGCCGATCCGCATCACGTCTATCTCAAGGTCGTGCCGACCACCGACCCGAACGCCACCTTCGGTATGGCGCTCATGGTCTTCATCCTGGTGCTCTACTACAGCATCAAGATGAAGGGTGTCGGCGGCTTCCTCGGCGAGCTGACCCTGCAACCCTTCGGCAAGTGGGGCCTACCCGCGAACCTGATCCTGGAAGGCATCAGTCTGCTCTCCAAGCCCGTTTCGCTCGCGCTGCGACTCTTCGGCAACCTCTATGCCGGCGAGATGATCTTCATCCTGATCGCGCTGCTCTACGGCGGCGGCATGGTCCTGGCCGGAACCGCCGGCGTGCTGCAATTCGTCTGGGCCGTGTTCCACATCCTGATCATCACGCTGCAAGCCTTCATCTTCATGGTGCTGACCATCGTCTATCTGGACATGGCGCATCAGGAACATCACTGATCGTCCGCACGGGTGTCGAGCCTCTGACCGCTCGACGCCCGGCCCGTTTTCATCAACCGACAGTCCGTCTTTTTTACTCAAACCCCTGGGGGATCTCATGGAACTCGAAGTCGCACAAGCATTCGCAATGGCCATCAAGTTCATCGGCGCGGGCCTCATGCTCGGTCTGGGCGCGGTCGGCGCCGGCGTGGGCATCGGTGTCCTGGGCGGTCGCTTCCTGGAAGGCGCCGCACGTCAGCCGGAACTGATCCCGATGCTGCGCACCCAGTTCTTCATCGTCATGGGTCTGGTCGACGCCCTGCCGGTCATCGCGATCGCCATGGGTCTGTACCTGATGTTCGCTGCCTAAACATGCATCCGGCTCCGGCCGGGTCGAGGACACTCGCCTGTCATCCTGACTAGGTCCGAGGCAAAGGCACGAGGCAACGCTATGAACATCAATCTGACCCTGTTCGCCCAGATGATCACCTTCGCGGTGTTCGTCGGGTTCTGCATGAAGTACATCTGGCCGCCCATCGTGAAGGCGTTGGCGGAGCGCAAGGCCAAGATCGCCGAGGGTCTCGCCGCCGCGGAGCGTGGTCACCAGGAGAAGGCGCTCGGCGAGCAGCGCGCACTGGAACTGATGAAGGAGGCCAAGACCAACGCGGCCGAGATCGTCGGTCAGGCCCAGAAGCGTGCGACCGACATCGTCGAAGAGGCGAAGTCCGACGCGCGTTCCGAGGGTGAGCGGCTGCTGGCCGCCGCCAAGGCGGAGATCGAGCGCGAGACCAATCGTGCGCGCGAAGAGCTGCGCGAGAAGGTCGCCGTGCTGGCCATCGCCGCCGCCGAGAAGATCCTCCAGAAAGAGATCGACGTCGCGGCCCATCGCTCGATCGTCGACGATTTCGCCAAGCAGCTCTAAGGGAACACCATGGCCGGAGAACTCACCACCATCGCGCGCCCTTATGCCGAGGCCGCCTTCGCGCACGCCAAGGAGTCCGGGCAGGTCGACGCCTGGTCCGAGGCGCTGACGCTGCTGGCGACCGTCACCTCGGATCCGCAGATGGCTGCGCAGATCGGCAATCCGACCGTGCCGCGTGAGCGGATCCGTGACCTGCTGCTCGAAATCTGCGGCAGCGCGCTTGCGGCGGGTCCGGCCAATCTGGTGCGTCTGCTCGCGGACAACGCGCGGCTCGCGGCCATCCCCGAGATCGCGCGCCTCTTCGAGGAGCGTCGCGTCGCCGATCAAGGCGTGCGTCACGTCCTGGTGCGCAGTGCGTTCGAAGTCGAAGACGCGCAGCGCTCGGCCCTGGCCGATGCGCTCGCGAAGCGCCTGGGCGCTCAGGTCGATCTGAGCTTCGAGATCGATACCGCCCTAATCGGCGGACTCGAGATCCGCGCCGGCGACTTCGTCATCGACCACTCCGTGCGCGGCAAGATCAAGCAACTGGCCCACGCTCTGCAATTCTGAACTGGACACCGCCATGCAACTGAATCCATCCGAGATCAGCGATCTCATCAAGCAGAAGATCGAGAAATTCGAGCTTCAGACCGAGGCTCGCACCGAGGGCACCGTGGTCAGCCTGACCGACGGCATCGTGCGCATCCACGGGCTGTCCGATGCTCAGTACTATGAGATGCTCGAATTCCCGGGAAACACCTACGGATTGGCGCTGAACCTGGAGCGTGACTCGGTGGGCGCGGTGGTCCTGGGCGACTATACCCATCTGTCCGAGGGCGATTGGGTCCGTTGCACGGGGCGCGTCCTGGAAGTGCCGGTCGGCGCGGGTCTGCTGGGCCGCGTCGTCGATGCGCTGGGCAACCCCATCGACGGCAAGGGTCCGATCGAAGCCGAAGGCACCTCGCCGATCGAAAAGGTCGCGCCGGGCGTCATCGAGCGCAAGTCGGTCGACCAGCCGGTGCAGACCGGCCTTAAGGCCATCGACGCCATGGTGCCGATCGGTCGCGGTCAGCGTGAGCTGATCATCGGCGACCGTCAGACCGGCAAGACCGCGGTGGCCATCGACGCCATCATCAACCAGAAGGGCACAGGCATTAAGTGTATCTACGTCGCCGTCGGCCAGAAGAACTCCTCGATCGCCGCCATCGTGCGCAAGCTCGAAGAGCACGGCGCCATGGATCACACCATCATCGTCGCTGCGCCCGCCGCCGACTCGGCCGCCATGCAGTTCCTGGCTCCCTATGCCGGCTGCACCATGGGCGAATATTTCCGTGACAAGGGCGAGGACGCGCTGATCGTCTACGACGACCTGACCAAGCAGGCCTGGGCCTATCGTCAGGTGTCGCTGCTGCTGCGCCGTCCGCCGGGCCGCGAAGCCTATCCGGGTGACGTCTTCTATCTGCACTCGCGTCTGCTGGAGCGTGCCGCGCGCGTCAACGCCGATTACGTCGAGAAGATGACCGACGGCAAGGTCAAGGGCCAGACCGGCTCGCTGACCGCGCTGCCGATCATCGAGACCCAGGCCGGCGACGTGTCCGCCTTCGTTCCGACCAACGTGATCTCGATCACCGACGGTCAGATCTTCCTCGAAACCGACCTCTTCAACGCGGGTATCCGTCCGGCCATCAATGCCGGTCTGTCGGTGTCGCGTGTCGGTGGTGCGGCTCAGACCAAGATCATCAAGAAGCTCGGCGGCGGTATCCGTCTGGCACTGGCTCAGTACCGCGAGCTGGCGGCCTTCTCGCAGTTCGCTTCCGATCTGGACGAAGCGACCCGCAAGCAGCTCCAGCGCGGCGAGCGCGTCACCGAACTCATGAAGCAGTTCCAGTACTCGCCGATGAGCGTCGGTCAGATGGCCGTCTCGCTGTTCGCCGCCAACGAGGGCTATCTCGACGACGTCGACGTCAAGAAGGTCGTCGACTTCGAGCGCGCGCTCCAGAGCTATGTGAAGTCCGCCCGCGCGGATCTGCTGGCCAAGATCGATTCGACCGGTGATTTCAACGACGACATCGCCCAGGCCATGCACACCGCGATCAAGGACTTCAAGGCCAACAACACCTGGTAACAGCCGCCGGCGACCAGCCTCCAGCCTCCAGCAAGAGGTCTGGCGGCTGGCGGGCTGCGTCTCGACATCTATCGAACCTCCTCGACCCACCGGCCGACTGGCTGGCGGCTGGAAGCTGGAGGCTGGGAGCTAAAGAATGGCAGGCGCCAAAGAAATCCGCACCAAGATCGCGAGCATCAAGAGCACGCAGAAGATCACCAAGGCCATGCAGATGGTCGCGGCCTCCAAGATGCGCAAGGCCCAGGACCGCATGGCGGCCTCCCGTCCCTACGCGGAGAAGATGCTCCAGGTCATCAGTCATCTGGCCAACGCCACGCCCGAGTATCGACACTCGTTCATGGCGACCGAGCGTCCGCTCAAGCGGGTCGGTTACATCGTCGTCTCGTCCGATCGCGGACTGTGCGGCGGTCTCAACAGCAACCTGTTCCGCCGCCTGATCGCCGAGATCAGGGAGCAGCGGACCGCCGGCATCGAGCCGGTGTTCTGCACCATCGGCAGCAAGGCGCTCGGCTTCTTCAAGCGCTTCGGCGGCGAGGTCAAGGCGCAGGCGACCCATCTGGGCGACAAGCCGCACGTCGAGGATCTGGTCGGTACGGTCAAGGTCATGCTCGATGCCTTCGAAGCCGGCGAGATCGACGCGCTCTATATCGTGAGCAACGAGTTCGTCAACACCATGACCCAGCGCCCGACGATCCGCCGGCTGGTGCCGCTGGTCGCCGGCGAGCGCGACGCCATGCCCTATCACTGGGATTACATCTACGAGCCGGACGCCAAGACGGTCCTGGATGCCCTGCTGACGCGCTACATCGAGTCGCTCGTCTATCAGGCGGTGGTCGAGAACAGCGCCTGCGAGCAGGCCGCGCGCATGGTCGCGATGAAGGCCGCCTCGGACAACGCCGGCAACCTGATCGGTGAGTTGCAGCTCGTCTACAACAAGGCGCGTCAGGCCGCCATCACCCAGGAGATCTCCGAGATCGTCAGCGGCGCCGCCGCCGTCTAACCGACCGGCCGGCCGCACGCTCGATACGGTTCGCTCCGGGCGGGGCACGGGATCCAAACAGAATCGCTTAAGTGGCTGTGAGGCCAAAGAGGATAAAGACTATGAGTTCCGGTAACGTGGTGGAAATCATCGGCGCCGTGGTGGACGTGCAGTTCCCGCGCGGCGAGATGCCCAAGGTGTATGACGCGCTCAAGATCGAGTCGACGGGTCTGACGCTGGAAGTGCAGCAGCAGCTCGGCGACGGCGTGGTGCGCACCATCGCCATGGGTTCGACCAACGGTCTGCAACGCGGTGTCGGCGTGACCGCCACGGGTGCACCGATCCGGGTGCCGGTCGGCCAAGCGACCCTGGGCCGCATCATGGACGTGCTGGGCAACCCCATCGACGAGCAGGGCGAGGTCAAGAGCGAAGAGCGCTGGTCGATCCACCGCGCCGCGCCCAAGCTGGAAGATCAGGCCGCCTCGACCGAGATCCTGGAGACCGGCATCAAGGTCATCGACCTGATCATGCCGATCGCCAAGGGCGGCAAGGTCGGTCTGTTCGGCGGCGCCGGCGTCGGCAAGACCGTCACTTTGATGGAGCTGATCCGCAACATCGCCGTCGAGCACTCGGGTTTCTCGGTGTTCGCGGGTGTCGGCGAGCGTACTCGTGAGGGTAACGACTTCTATCACGAGATGAAGGAAGGCGGCGTTCTCGACAAGGTGGCGCTGGTCTACGGCCAGATGAACGAGCCGCCGGGCAACCGTCTGCGCGTGGCCCTGACCGGTCTGACCATGGCCGAGTACTTCCGCGACGAAGGTCGTGACGTGCTGATGTTCATCGACAACATCTACCGTTACACCCTGGCCGGTACCGAGGTGTCCGCACTGCTCGGTCGTATGCCCTCCGCCGTGGGTTATCAGCCGACCCTGGCCTCCGAGATGGGCGCGCTGCAGGAGCGCATCACCTCGACCCGCACCGGCTCGATCACTTCGTTCCAGGCCGTTTACGTGCCCGCCGACGACTTGACCGACCCCTCGCCGGCGACGACCTTTGCGCACCTGGACGCCACCCTGGTGCTGTCGCGTCAGATCGCCGAGCTGGGCATCTACCCCGCCGTCGATCCGCTCGACTCCACCAGCCGTATCCTCGACCCCAATGTCGTCGGCGCCGAGCACTACGAGACCGCGCGCGCCGTGCAGGGGACGCTCCAGCGCTACAAGGAACTCAAGGACATCATCGCGATCCTGGGTATGGACGAGCTGTCGGAAGAAGACAAACTCACCGTCAACCGGGCGCGTAAGATCCAGCGCTTCCTGTCGCAGCCGTTCTTCGTCGCCGAAGTCTTCACCGGCGCGCCCGGTAAGTTCGTGTCCGTCAAGGACACCATCAAGGACTTCAAGGCCATCGTCAACGGCGAGTACGACCACCTGCCCGAGCAGGCGTTCTACATGGTCGGCGGCATCGAGGAAGCGGTCGAGAAGGCCAAGAAGATGGCCAACTAAGGGAGATCTCCCATGGCAATGACAATCCGCGTCGATATCGTCAGCGCCGAGGGCGCCATCCACTCCGGCCCCGCGACCATGGTCTATGCGACCGCGGAGATGGGCGAGGTGGGTATCGCCCCGCGTCATACGGCCTTCATCAGCCGGTTGCGTCCGGGCGACGTGCGGGTGGAGAACGAGCAGGGCGAGCAGGAGCATTTCTATGTCTCCGGCGGCATGCTCGAGGTCCAGCCGCATGTGGTCACGGTCCTGGCCGACACCGCCATCCGCGCCCGTGACCTCGACGAGGCCGCCGCGCTGGAGGCCAAGCGTCGCGCCGAGGATGCGCTCTCCGGTCAGAAGGCCGAGTTCGAGTACGCCAAGGCGCAGGCCGAGCTGGCCGAGGCCGTGGCGCAACTGCGGGCGATCGAGAAGCTGCGCAAGATGAAGCGTGGCTGATCGGTCCGGCGGTCCGCGCTGAGGCCATTCGGTCTGAATAGACGCCCCCTATCGTCAGCGATCGGGGGCGTTTTCTTTTGTGGGGTTCGAGCAATGAAGACAGGTGTCGTGATCCTGGCGGCGGGGCAGGGCAAGCGGATGCGCTCGCGTCGGCCCAAGGTGTTGCATTCATTGGCGGGACGGCCGCTGCTGGCGCATGTGCTGGCGGCGGCGCGGGCGCTCGATCCGGCGCGGATCGTCGTGGTGCATGGGCATGGCGGGGAGCAGGTGTGTGCAGCGCTGGCCGACGAGGATTGCGTGTGGGTCGAGCAGGCCGAGCAGCGCGGGACGGGCCATGCCGTCATCCAGGCCATGCCGGCGCTGACCGACATGGATTTGGTGCTGGTGCTCTATGGCGACGTGCCGCTGATCACATCGGAGACCCTGGAGCGGTTGGTGGAGCTGGCGGGTTCGACGCCGCTGGCGGTGCTGACGGCCGAGTTGGACGATCCGAACGGCTATGGCCGTATCCTGCGCGATGCTGAGGGGCGAGTGGTCCGCATCGTTGAGGACAAGGATGCCGCGCCCGACGAGCGCGCGATCCGCGAGATCAATACCGGCTTCCTGGTCGCCGATCATGCGCGCCTGGTTTCCTGGCTGGATAGGATCGACGACGACAATGCTCAGGGCGAATACTATCTGACCGATGTCATCGAACTGGCGGCGCGCGAAGGTGTGGTGATAGCCACTGCTCAGCCCGACGCGCTGCACGAGGTCTCGGGTGTCAATGATCGCGTCCAGCTCGCCGAGCTGGAGCGCATCCATCAACGCCGGCAGGCCGAGTCGCTGATGCGCTCAGGCGTGACGCTGGCCGATCCGGCGCGGTTCGATCTGCGCGGGCGGCTCGACGCGGAGCCGGATGTCTTCATCGACGTCAATGTCGTCATCGAGGGCGAGGTGCGCCTAGCTTCGGGCGTGAGCATCGGTCCCAACTGCGTGCTCAAGGACTGCGTCATCGGCCCGGACACCCAGATCCAGGCCAACTGTGTCATCGAGTCGGCCGAAGTCGGCGCCAACGCACGCATCGGTCCCTTTGCCCGTCTGCGCCCTGAGGCGCGGCTGGCCGACGACACCCATGTCGGCAACTTCGTCGAGATCAAGAAGACGCAGGTCGGACGCGGCAGCAAGGTCAATCATCTGACCTATCTGGGGGATGCCGAGATCGGCGTCGGAGTCAATGTCGGCGCCGGCACCATCACCTGCAACTATGACGGCGTCAACAAGTTCAAGACCCGGATCGGCGACGGGGCCTTCATCGGCTCCAACACGGCGCTCGTGGCGCCGGTCGAGGTAGGAGCGGGCGCGACCATCGGCGCCGGCTCGGTCGTCACGCGCGAGGCGCCGGCCGAACAGCTCACGGTCGCGCGCGCGCGTCAGACAACGATCCCGGGCTGGAAGCGACCCAGTGAGGAGCACTGAGCACTCCGGAGTGGTGCATCGTCATCCTTGAAACAGAACGATTCAGTTGAGGCAGCCTTGAACTCATCTGCAACCATGGATAGTTCTGAACACATTAAGCCACTGAACGGTCAACGTTGTGAAATCCTGATCCCGGTCTTCAACGGTTACGAGTCTGTCAGGCGCTGTCTCGACAGCGTGCTCGCGCATTCGCCGCCGGACTGTGCGATCCGCATACTCGACGATGCCAGCAGCGATCTGCGTCTCCTGGGCTGGCTGGACGCACTGGAGTCGCATGAGCCGCGTGTCTCGGTCACGCACGCCGACGAGAATCTCGGCTTCGTCGGCAACGTGAACCGGGGACTGGCGTCGGCGACCGGCGATGTGATCCTGCTCAACTCGGACACGGTCGTCACCCCCGGCTGGGTCGAGAAACTGCTCGCCTGCGCGGCGAGCGACCCGCGCATCGCCCTGGTCTGTCCGCTCTCCAACAACGCTACCATCCTCTCGGTACCGCGCGCCAATGCGGACGATCCCATTGCGGATGGACTCGGGATCGAGCGTTTCGGTGCCCTGGTCGAATCCGTCTCGGCCCGCCGCTACCCGCGCCTGCCGGTCGCCGTCGGCTTCTGTATGTTGATCCGCCGGCCGGCACTCCAGCGTCTGGGACTCCTGCACCGCGCCTATCATCGCGGCTATGGCGAGGAGTGCGACTATTCGCTGCGTGCCTGGGAGGCCGGATTCGAGGTCGTCTGCTGCGACGACACCTTCGTCTATCACGAAGGCGAACAGAGTTTCGGCACGGTCGCGGGCATGGAAGGGGTCAAGCGCCGCAACGAGTCCGTCCTGCTGGCCCGCTGGCCCTTCTATCACGCGCTCGTCCGGCGTTTCTGCCGGCTCGATCCGTTGCGCGACGTCCGCGAGCGCGTCTTGACCGGGCTGGCACGCGCCCGTGGCGATCACGCGCCGCACATCCTGCAACTGCTGCACTCCTATCATACCCTGGGCGGCACCGAACTCCATTCGCGCGCCCTGGTGGAAGGACTCTCCGAAACCTACCGGACCACGGTGCTCTTTCCCGACGAGATCGGTTCCTATCAGGACTATCACTGCGTGGTCGACCACGAATGGTTTCGGGTGCTGGCCTATCGACGCGATCTGACCGAGGGACGACCCAGACTCTTCGGTCAGGTCGCCGCGTTACGCAACGCCGTGGTCGAGGCGAGTTTCGCGCGCCTGGTCGCGGGCGGGCAGGTCGCTCTGGTCCATGTCCAGCATCTGCTGCACTGGGGCACGCTGGAACTGCCGCTGATCGCGCGGCGGCTCGGGGCCGTGGTGGTGCTGTCGCTGCACGACTATTTCCTCTTCTGCCCCGTGTTCGACATGCTGCGACCCGATGGGCGTCCATGCGGCAAGGCCCGCGCCGAGGCCGATGATCCCGAGTGCCTGTACTGTCTGGCCCGGCAGTCGTCGACGGACGAGACGGCGGACGCGCGGCGCCTCTATCTGCGCGAGCGGCATACCAAATTGCTGGAAGTCTTTGCGGCGGCCGATGCGCTCGTCTCGCCTTCGCACTTCGTGCTGGAGCGCTTCCGCCGTGCCTATGGTGATGCGTTGGCCGCCAGGGTGCGGGTCGTTCCGCATGGGCTCCCCGCGCTTGGTCGGGCACCGAAACCCAGCCGTGGGCCGCGCTTCCGGCTCGGGGTCTTCGCCAATCTGTCGCGGCGCAAGGGGGCCGACCGGCTGTTGGAGATGGTCGAGTTACTGAAAGCGCGACGCGATCTCGAGATCCTGCAATTCGGCAGTGTCGATCCGGCCTATCAGGCGTCCCTGGACGCGGCCGGGGTGCGCCGCCAGGGTGTCTATCGCCTCCAGGATCTGGCGCGGCTGGCGGCCGGGGTCGATCTGGCGCTGGTGCCCTCGATCTACGAGGAGACCTTCTGTCTGACCATCGCCGAGTTGCAGGCGCTGGGCGTGCCCGTGCTGGCCTTCGGGGTGGGGGCGATCCCGGAGCGCATCCAGGATGGCGTGACCGGCTTTCTGGTCGCGGAATCCAGCGCGCGCGCCCTGGCCGAGCGTATCGAGCGGCTCATCGCCAGTCCCGAGTCGTTGCGCCAGGTGCGGGGGGCGACTGCGCGAGCATCCGGTCAAGTCGATGGCGAGCAATGTGCTGGACTACGCCGAACTCTATGCCGGCTTACTGGAGCTGCACGCCGGTCGCCCGCGTGCCGATCTGAACGAGATCCTGGCGGCATTGGAATCCGACCCTGTGGCCGGGGAACCGGTCGAGATGTCGGCCGCGCTCCTGGAGACGCTCGCGCCGAGCTGGGGGCGCCGGCAAACGGGCTACGGCACGCCGGATTATCGGCGCTGGCTGGAGTCTCAGGGGCGCTATGCGCCGCCCTGTCATGGCCGGGACTCGGACGCACCGTTCGCGCTCCTTATGGTGATTCTGGAGTTCGAGCGCGAACCCGGAGCCATCGCCGCCACGCTGGAGTCACTCCTGACCGGCGCCAACATCAGGAGCGGACTCCAGTGTCTGGTCGTCAGCCTGTTCGATCCGCCGTCCTTGACGCCGGACCAAGCTCAATCGTGCCTCTGGAGGCGGATCGAGTCCGGCCAGTCCGTCGCCCGTCTCATCAACCGTCGGCTGGCCGGGTGGCAGGGCGATTGGATCGGCTGGATGGGCGCCGGCGACCGGCTGCATCCGTCTGCGCTCGGTCTCCTGCGCGGTCATGCCGCCAAGTCGCCCGAGTGGCGTCTGATCTATACCGACGAGGATCGCATCGCCGAGGATGGGCGCCGCTATCACCCCGTCTTCAAGCCCGATTTCGACCTCGATCTGCTGCGCTGCCGGTTCTACGTCGGTGATCTCTGTCTGATCGCGCGCGACGCCTTTCTGGAATGCGGCGGTCTGTCGCACCAGATCGAGGTTGCACTCCATGATCTTTGCCTCAAGGTCGTCGACCGCTTCGGCGAGTCGGCGATCGGGCACGTCCCGCACGTCCTCTACCATCGCGCCGACAGCCGGAACCTATCCGCCCCCGCGTCCGATGCGGTCGCCAAGATTCTCGCCGCCCATCTGGAGCGTCGTCGGATACGCGCTCAGGTCCGCGCCACCTCAGTGCCCGGCATCCACTGGATCGACCATCCGGTCTCGCCCGCGATCAGGACCACGCTGCTGGTGTCGACCCAGGGCGATGCCCAGGCGGTCGCCGAACTGATCGACTCGGTGCGCCCCCTGCTCGGACGGCTGGAGATCCTGGTGCTGGACTTCCAGCGCAAGGGCGCGCTGCCCACGCCGTCCAGGGTATTGTCCGAGGCCGGTCCGGTGCGCTGGCGGCGGGCCGAGTCGAGCGAGAACATCGCGCGCTCCCTGAATCGGGCGATCCGCCGTCTCGATACCGAACGGGTGCTGGTCATGCACGATGGTCTGCGCGCGCGACCGGGCTCGGCGCTTTCGATCCTGCTCGGCCTGATCGACCGTCCCGACGTCGCCCTGGCCGGCCCGTGCATCCTGGATACGGAGGGACGGATTCTTCAGAGCTACCCGCTCATGGGCTTCTGGCCGCTGGGTGCCACGGGTCAACTCCATCGCGGCCTGACACTGGGCGATACGGACGGGGCTCTGAACCGCCATCTCTGCGTCCAGCGCTGTGCCGGCGTCTCGGATCAGGCGTTCGTGCTCCGGCGGGCGGCGTTCGAGCAGGCGGGCGGTTTCGACGAGACGGCGTTTCCGAATGCCTGGTACATGCTCGATTTCGGTCTGCGTCTGGCCGACCTGGGATACAAAACGCTCTGGACGCCCCATGCGACCCTGGTCGCGGGGGCCGGACGGGGCCGCTTCCAGGGCTATCGCCGTCGCAAGCTCAAGCAGATCGAAGTGGCCGACGAGGTGGCACGACTCTACGAACGCTGGCTGCCCCGACTGGCTCGTGATCCGGCCCACAACCCGAACCTGACCCTGCGCGACCCGAGCGCCCGACCCGAGACCGAGATCGGCCTTGCCTGGGATCCGCGACTGTGCGAGGCGCCGCGTCTGCTGGGGTTTCCGGGCGACCAGACGGGCAGCGGTCACTATCGGGTGATCGATCCGCTGAACACCCTGCGCGCGCAGGGGCTGGCCTGTTGTGCCCTGGTTCCGGCCGACAAACCGACGCGCCCGCCGAGCGTGGTCGAACTCGAACGGCTCGCGCCCGATACCCTGCTGTTGCACAACGCGCTCCACGACCGGCATCTCCATGCCCTGGAACTCTATCGGCGCTACAACGACGTTTGTCTGGTCTTTTCGCTGGACGATCTGATCACGGATCTTCCGTCCTGGAATCCATTCAGCCGCACGAACTACCCGGACATCGACCGGCGTCTGGACCGGGCGCTCGGACTCTGCGACCGTCTGCTGCTCAGTACGCCGCTGCTCGCCGAGTTCTATGGCGGGCGTCATGACGATGTGCGCGTGGTGCCGAATCGTTTGCCGCGTGCCCGTTGGCAGGGACTGGTCGATGTCGAGGCTGAGTCGGATCGCTCGGGACGCAAACCGCGCATCGGCTGGGCCGGGGCCGCGCAACACGCGGCCGATCTGGAGTGGCTCGCGCCCGTGGTCGAGGCCCTGGCCGGTGAGGTCGAGTGGTGTTTTCTCGGCATGTGTCCGGATGGACTCGAACCCTACGCAACGATCGTTCAGCCGATGGTCGATTTCGAGCCGTATCCATCCGTGTTGGCTGGACTCGGATTGGATATTGCGATCGCGCCATTGGCGTTGCATGATTTCAACCGCTGTAAGAGTCCGCTCAAATTGTTGGAATACGGTGCGCTCGGTATCCCGGTCGTCTGCACCGATATCGAGCCCTACCGCGAGGCGCCGGTCGAGCGTCTGCCAAACCATCCGCACCTCTGGATCGAGGCGCTTCGCGCGCGTCTGGCCGATCCGGAGTCCACGCGCCGCGAGGGTCGCGAACTGCGGCGTTGGGTGGAGTCCGGCTGGATGCTGGATGACGCGCTCTCATCATGGATCGAGGCACTTTCGCCAGGGCCATCGTGAGTCGCAGAGCAAGCAATCAACACCTATAGCGAGAGGACGATCATGATCAAGAAGCGTCAAGCCGCGGCGATCAGCGCCGCGATCCTGGGGCTGGCCTGTTATGGCGAGTCCCCTGAATCGATGGCCGAGGATTCACTGGTCGATTCCGTGGTCGACAGTGTCGTCCCCCAGACGAGTCCCGCGCCGGATGAGGGGAGCGTGTCGGCCAGCGGCGCGACCCTGGGACAGGTCTCGATGTCGACCGGAAACACCAATACGGCCGGGTTCGCCAATACCATCTTCACCGCCTGTAGCGGTGGGGCCAATGTCGGAACCCAGTTCCAGGACGACTGTACCCTGTTGGTGGTCGGCGGCACTGAGGATGCGTCCGGCACGGCCCGCGCTCTGACCGCCTTGACGCCCGATCAGATCCTGGCGCCGCGGACCACGTCCGTGCAACAGGTCAAGGCCGGGATCGGCGTGGTGTCCATGCGCATGGAGAGCCTGCGCTTCGCCGGCCAAGTGCCGGGCTTCACGCCGAACGCGCTGATCGCCTCCAACACGCTCTTCGGCGCCACGGGCGGCGGGGCCGGCGGCGACCTGCAACTCGGGCGCGGCGGCGTCTTCTTCAATCTGAAATATCTCAATGCCGAGCAGGATCGCAATCGATATACGTCGGGCTATGATCTCGATGGGGTGCGATTCACGCTTGGCGCGGACTATCGGCTCCAGGAGAACCTGATCGTTGGTGTGTTCGGCAACTATGCCTCGGGAACCACCGATTACTGGCTCAACAAGGGCGACATGGATGTGAGTGCCTGGGGATTGGGTGTCTATGGCACCCGGTATTGGGAGGGCGGCGCCTTCGTCGAGGGTACGCTCGGATACGATGTCAGTGACTATGACATGACCCGCCGAATCGACTACGGCATCAAGATCGACGGCGTCCTGACGCGCGTCCGGCAAAACGCGACCTCGACTCCGGAGTCCGGCACCTTCTATGCCACGCTCAGCGGCGGTTACAACATCGAGGCCGGCGCGTTCACCTTCACACCGGCCTTGAGCCTGAACTATCTGCGCAACAGCCTCGATTCCTATCGCGAGCGCATGTCGGATCCGACGGCCCCCGGCGGCAGTCTGGCCATCGCCTATGATTCGCAGACCTATACCTCGTTCAATTCACGCCTGGGCTTCATGGTGGCCAGGGCGTTCAGTTCGAACGTCGGCGTCTGGGTGCCGCAACTGAGTCTGGACTGGGTCCATGAGTTCTCGGAGGATCAGGATCGGATCGATGCCCGCTTCATCAGTGATCTGAGCGCCACGCCATTGATGATCTCGACGACCAGTCCCGACCGGAATTACTTCGATCTCGGAATCGGCATCTCCGGTCAGTTCGCTCAGGGGCGCTCGGCGTTTCTGGCGATCAACACGCTGCTGGGATACGAGGACGTGGAGAATTATACGATCTCCGGGGGCGTTCGGCTGGAGTTCTGAGGCTATCCGCCCCGGATCGCGTTCTTGAGCCGTCGCAGCGTCGCCTCCATCGCGGGGGTGCGCTGCCGTCGGCTGGTGATGGCCGAACGATCGAAACGCCAGGGCCGACCGTTCGGAATCATCCCGAGCCGATCGAGTACCCGATGGGCTTCACCCTCGGGATCGGCGGCGAGTTCGTCATAGTCGACGATCACCGGCTCGATGCCATAGAGCGCGAAATAGCCGGCGAACTGACGATGCGCCCAGGTGATCTCCTCCAGCTTGCGGACCAGGTCTTCCGGCGTCAGTTCGGCCAATGCCCTCGTCAAGGCGTGCTCCGGATAGGCGCCACTCCAACCCCCCGTGCGCTCGGCCACCAGATACGACAGCGCCTGCGCCATGAGATCGTCGCGCAGGATCCAGGCGAACTCCACCCTTGGCCAATAGTACGGAATGACCCCGACACGCCGCAGGAAGAAGAGCTGATCCCAACTCAACTTGACCGCGAGCGCCGGCGGTTCCTCGGGAGCGGGATTCAGATGGTCCAGATAACCGGCCAGATCGTTCAGGCCCGTCTGTTCGCAGGTATCGATGATCCGGTCGAAATTGAATGCCTCGCGCGCCCGATTGACCAGTCCGCTGGCCGCCAGGGCCTCGGCCAGCAGATTCGAGCCGCTGCGGTTGCTGAAGGCGATGACCAATACGGTGTCCGGTTGCCGATCTCTGTGTGGCGGCGCCGGGCGCGGACGCCCGGCCGCGCGGCTGGCGAAATAACGCAGGATCTCGCGTTCATGGATGCCGGGGTCGTAGTCGAGCAGAAAGGGCGCGGGTTCCAACTCGGGTGCCCGGATCTCGGTCCGAGCCTCCGAGTGCTCTGGAGCGCGGAGCGGCTCCGTGTCGCCGTATTGAAGACGGCCCAGCAACCGGTCGGTGTCGGTGAGTCGAACCTCGATCGTTGCGGGTGAGGGTACGTCCGCCAGTTCGACCCTGAAGGCATACCGGCCATCCCCCTTGCCGGCGGCGGCGAGATCCTCGCGAAAACGATCGGCCCGGATGTCCCGCCAAGGCCGGCCATCGAGACTGAGACTGACCGACAGACGCAGACCCGGCATCCCAGGCGCACGGACCCAGCCATGCAGGGCGCCCTCGATCACGCCGTCGAGGTGGCCTTCCAGCAGGGTCTGCGGAACGCCGAACGGCGTCAGACGGCGCACCTCGTCGAGCAGCCGGCGCCGCGATTCGTCCGCCCGGCTGTCTTCACGCCGGCGTTGGACGATCTCCTCATTGGTGAGCGTCGTCGTCGGGATGGAGAGAGGAAGCCGATAACCCCAGGCGCTCTCCAGCCAATCGCGATAGTGCGCCAGTCGGTCCGGGATGTCGTGCCGGCGCGGTCCGTAGCCATCCTTCAAGCAGTGTGCGCACAGTGAGCGCGGATAACGCTGTGTCAGGATGCCCTCGCGCAAGCGTTGGAAGGGGCGTCCCTGCCAGATGGCGGACGCCTCGGCCTCCATGAGATTGCCCAGCGACGGCCCCGAGTCGTCGGCGAAGCAGCAGGGTTTGGTGTGACCGCTGCGCCGGACATAGAGCGTCTTGAACGGCTCGAAGCAGTAGAAGGGGGCCGGACCCTCGGGCGTGATGGGCGTGAAGACCTGCTCCAAGTCCTCCGGCGACAGATGCCGCGCATCGACACGGTCATCGGCGGCGTGACCCGGAGGCGGGCGCGAGGGTTTGAGCGTGCGCGCCGCTTCCGCGAGCGCCGACAGCGGCAGGGTGGCGGCGACATCACCGCGCGCGGCCTGCCAGGCCCGTTCGTCACCGACTTGGGTCTGACGATACTGGTCGGTCGAGAGGATCAGGCCGCGCGCCCGTGCCCGCTGTTCGGACTCGTGCAGGATCGGTTCCTCGATCCAGGGACGCAGGATCGAGCGATGACCGCGCAGTTCTCGGGTCGTCTCGAAGGTCTGGAGCGTCTTGAGATGGATGACCTCGACGCCGTGATCGGCCATGAGGTCGACGAACTCGGGCAGTCGGCGCACATGATGCTCGAAGGCGATCGAATTGACCTCGACACGCGGATAGCGGCTCCCATGCGCGCGCTTGCAGGCATCGAGTCGCCGGAGTCCGGCGAGCAGGGTCTCGAAGCGTCCGCCGAGATAGATCTGCTCGTACTCCGCGGCCTCGACCCCGGAGGCGCTGACGGTGAGGCTGAAGACCCGCTGCTCGACGAGTGCCTCGCACAGCGCCTGATCGAGATGCATCCCATTGGTGAAGAAATCGATCAGGACGCGATAGGCCCCCAGATCCCGCAGCAGCTCGACGAACCTGCCGTGCAGCGTCGGCTCGCCATAGCCGAAGCAGTGCACATTGATGACCTGTTGCAGGATCGACTCCAGATTCGGCCGCAGGGCGTCGAGATCCAGGAGTCCGCGCTCCTGCTCCTTGATCGAATAGAGCCGGCTCGGACTCAGTCCCGAGAAGGTCGGGCACATGGCGCACTTGAGATCGCACAGATTGCTGATCTCCAGGAAGAGTTCCAGCGGAGCGTCCGGCGGTGCGCCGCCCTCGGCCCAGGCGGCGAAGCGCTCGATGGACGCCAGGCGTCGCGGCCACCAGTCGGGCAAGTCGTTTCGTGTGAGTGTCACGAGTCAGGATCTCGATAGGAGCTCGATGCAGATAGGCGAAGGCGCTCTGGTAATGGGGGTTTTGGATTCATCCAATACACCTCACCGCGCGAATTGCCGATCTTTCTCAGGGGCGTGCGCATGGTGGGAACCTCGCTGTAATAACTGAGTGAGTACAACGGATCTCTGGGTTTGACGCAAGGCTGGGCCGGATGCTTCGTCCTGGGTTCCTGTGCTAGATTTCGCCCGTCGACCGTCTCGTGTCCTTTTGTAGGAGTCTGCGCTCAATGGAAGCCGCCGCCGAGTCCCGCTGGATCATCCTGGCACTGGCATTCCTGCTCCCCGCCGCCTCGACCTGGGCAGACTCGCTCACCAACCACATGAACGCCGTCACCGTCCGGGTGCTGTGCCTGCCCGCCGAGGGCGAGCCGGAATCCGGCTCCGGCTTCGTGGTCGGCGGCGGCTCGCATGTCGTGACCAACCGGCATGTGGTGTCCTGCACCGCTACCGAATTTCAGGTGCCGCTTGGCCCAAGGTTATTGGATTCATTCCAGCATCCGCATCAAAACGTCGTGCCATCGACCCACGTCGATCTCACCCAACTTTCCCGCCAGTCGGCGTTTGTCGACGCAACGGATCTGATCGAGCAGGATCCGCGCGGCGCGTCCATTGAGATCGACTTCCGGCCTGCAGCCGAGCGGTTGTCCTTTCGAGGTGAGCGGAGCGACGATCACGCGCGGCAAGGCAGCATTCATGTCGTCCGGCGACACGACCAGCGCCGGGCGCGTTTTCTGGATTTCGGTTCCGATGGTCGGATCGAGATTGACCCAATACACCTCGCCGCGCTGAATCCGTCGGTGCTCGCTTACCACTGCCAGTCTCCACTATCGGCATCGACGGGCAGATCGGCCCAGGCATCCGGATCGTCTTCAGCTCGGTAGCCGTCGAACCAACCGGCGCGCGTCGTCGGCACCGGCTCGATGATGAGGCGCGTGCCTTCGAGTCGCAGGTCGATTTCGTCCTGGATGCCGCATTCGGCCAGCAGCGCCGCCGGAATCAGGACGCCGCGCGAATTGCCGATCTTTCTCAGGGTCGTGCGCATGGTGGGAACCTCGCTGTAATAACTTAGTTATTACAGCGGATCTCTGGGTTTGATGCAAGGCCGGAACGGATGTCTCGTTTTTGACGATATGCATGATTATGCATATAAACAATCCATGCATTTCACCTGGGACGAGTCATGCGACGGTCAGGGTCGCTTTCGTGGGCAAGGCTCGCAATGCACTTCCCGAACGCTATCGGGGAACCATTCCTTTGCGCTGGACCAGTGATGGCTGGCGAATCATGACACCGACCAATCTTTCCAGGCAATAAAGGCGGTATCGAACCATGGCGGCCTATTCTAGACGATGGATTTTGAGTTGGTGTGGATCGGGATTGCTTTGCTGTTATTCCTGTTTACTCAGCGCCGAGCAGGTTAATATTATCCCAGGTTCACAATCAATCGATACGGTCGTCGAATCTTATCGAGTGATCGCCGATCATTCATCGAGTTTGTCGCCAAAAGCCGACAGCCTGCTTGAATCCTGCTGGACACCGCAAGCACTGCGCGCACATCCGGGTGAGCGCAAGATCAAGACACGCCTTCCCGTCGACGACACGCCTCCTGAGAAGACATTACCAGATGTCCCCGGCCCAAATCTGGCACCGGAATTTGCCTGTTCGATCCGTTCCGTCAAGCCAGACAATGGCGAAAAACTGGTCGCGCTCACCTTCGATCTCTGCGAAAAGGCGAACGAGGTCACGGGCTATGATGGCGAATTGATCGATACACTCCGCCTGGAAGGCGTCCATGCAACCTTCTATGCCGGCGGCAAATGGATGCGCTCCCATCCCGAGCGCACCATGCAGCTGATGGCCGATCCGCTGTTTGAACTCGGAAATCATGCCTGGACCCATGGCAATCTGCGCGTGTTGCGCGGTCAGGATGTCGAGGAGCAGATCCAATGGACCCAGGCGCAATACGAAATCCTGCGCGCTGAGCTGCTGAACCGCTCATGCGCGGCCTCGGTCTCACCCAATCACCTCCGGGCCATCCCGTCATCGCTCGCCACCTTCCGCTTTCCTTACGGCACCTGCAACGCCGAATCCCTGACCCAGGTCGCGCGCGCCGGACTCTATCCGATCCAGTGGAACATCGTGACCGGCGATCCTGCCAAGGCACAAACCGCCGATCTGATCGTCAAGGAAGTCCTGAATCGCGTTCGCCCCGGCTCGATCGTGGTGGCCCACGCGAACGGCCGCGGCCGGCACACCGCTGAGGCGCTGAAGACGCTGATACCAGCCCTGCGCAAGCGCGGCTATCGCTTCGTCACGGTCAGTGAGTTGCTGCGTTCCGGCGAAGTCGTGACCGCCGAGAGCTGCTATGAACAGCGCCCCGGCGACAATCGGCGCTACGATCGACTCTTCGGGCGCGGCACGCAATGAGTGACGCGGATGTTCCTTTTTTTGCGAAGTCTTATCGTCCGGCCGCGGACGTCGAGGCTCGATCCCTGCTGGATGGCGAGGCGCGGATCATGGCGACGCGCCTGGTCGGCATGGCCCCCTGGCGCGACCTCGGCTTCACGTCCGAAGGACTCGAACGCTATCTGAGACGCCAAGACCCCTGTCTGCGCCGATACGCGCTGTGTCGGGCGGACGCACTCATCGGCGTGATCGCCGTGCGCGCACACTGGCTGCGCGGCAGCTATCTCGAACTGCTGGCTGTATTCGAGGAGGCGCAAGGAGAGGGTGTTGGGTCGGGGATCATGGAGTGGCTGATGGCCGAGGGCGCGCGGGTGGGGGCCAACCTATGGGCCACGGTCTCGGCCTCGAACCAGCGCGCGCGCCGTTTCTACGAGCGGCACGGATTCGTGCCCATCGGCGAGATTCCGGATCTCGTCCAGGACGGCTGCACGGAGATCCTCCTGCGTCGGCCCCTGATCTGATGGGATCAATATAGGGCATTCATCATCTTGGCCCGATAGCGCGCGACCAGATCATTGCCGCCGCCGAGCAGGTCGAACACGGCCAGCATCCCCTTGCGGCCCGCGTCCTCGCCATAGGCGCGATCACGCTTCATGAGTTCGAGCAGATGTTCAAGCGCGCTCTCATAGTCGCCGCGCAGGACGCGATGAGCCGCGAGCTGGTAGCGCGCCTCGCTGTCGCGCGGATCGGCGTCGAGGCGCGCGCTCAGTTCGGTCTCGCCCGGTGCGCCCTCGATGGCACCGGCGAAGCTCAGTTGACCGCGCAGCGCGGCGACCTCCGGATCGTTGACGAATTCGAGCGGCAGCCCGTCGATCGCCTCCAGCGCCTGGGTGATCTCACCGGAGCTAGCCAGTAGCTGAACCTCTACCAGCGGCAGACGCTTGTTGTCCGGATCCTCGGCGCGCGCCCGGTCGATGAGGGCGCGCGCACCGGCCAGATCACCGCCCGCCATGGCGACCCGTGCCTGCTGGAGCAGCCCATCGGACGCGCGCGGCAGATGACGGTCGAGGAATTCGCGTACCTGCGGCTCGGGCAGGGCGCCCATGAACTGATCCACGGCTTGGCCATTGCGGAAGAGCTGCACCGTGGGCAGACTGCGGATGCCGAACTGGGTGGCGAGCGCCGGCTCGGCCTCGGTGTCGACCTTGGCCAAGAGAAAGCGTCCGCCGTACTGCTCGGCCAGCTTGGCCAGCATCGGCATCAGCATCCGGCAGGGCGCGCACCAGTCGGCCCAGAAATCGACCAGCACGGGGCGTTCGTAAGACCCTTCGATGACGACGGCGTGAAAGTTGGCGGCGGTGACGGTGACGACGTGCGGTGAATGGCTCATAGGGATTCTTGGAACTTGGGCTTCGGTAGCGGATCTCAGGGGGGCGCGCTCAGGCTCGTCTTGGTTCGCGATGACTGGCATGAAACGCGCCTATGAGCGCTCAACATAGCCATCGACCCGGTTCGATTCAAGTGTGCGGCTTGCCGGTGAGGCGCGGCCTCTGGGATGATTCCGAGCCTTTGGTGAATCCATTTGTCGGGGCGATGTCCGGCATCGCCCGGAGTAGCGAGCTATGTCCCAATCCATTCATGTCGTTTGCCCACAGTGTGACGCCGTCAATCGGCTGCCTGCCGAGCGTCTTGGCGCCGATCCCAAGTGCGGCAAGTGCCGGGCGCCGCTCTTTTCCGGCCATCCGCTGGCGCTCGGCGCGATGCGTTTCGAACGGCATCTCACGCGCAGCGATCTGCCGCTCCTGGTCGATTTCTGGGCGCCCTGGTGCGGCCCCTGTCGGATGATGGCACCGGCCTTCGAGGCGGCAGCGGGGCTTCTGGAGCCGACCGCACGGCTGATCAAGGTCGATACCGAGGAGGAGCAGGGCTTGGCCGGGCGCCTGGGGATTCGCAGCATTCCGACGCTCATTCTCTTCCGTGGCGGTGCTGAGGTCGCCCGTCAGGCCGGAGCCATGGACGCGGCCAACATCGTGGCTTGGGCGCGGCGGTCTCTCGGTCGATAGCGACGCGCCACGGGCCGCGGCGACGCTCGCGACAGTGACGGGGTCAAGTTTGGAATGGCGGCGAAGTCGCGATGCCGCCGCGCGCGTGGACAGTCCCGCGCCGGTTCTCTAGAATGCCGAAGATTTAGCGCGTCGCGGCCAAAGCGACCTTGAAACGTGCCGGCGTCGTCGATCCGGGACGATCGCGCGTCCTCGCCCCCCGATTTCGGAGACACCCTTGAGAAAACCCGCGATTTTGGTTCTGGAAGACGGCTCGGTCTTTCGCGGAACGTCGATCGGCGCCGACGGTTCCAGCGTCGGCGAGGTCGTCTTCAACACGTCCATGTCCGGCTACCAGGAGATCCTGACCGATCCCTCCTATCTGCGCCAGCTCGTCACCCTGACCTATCCGCACATCGGCAACGTCGGCGCCAACCCCGAGGACGAGGAGTCGGGCGCCATCCAGGCCGCCGGACTCATCGTGCGCGATCTGCCGGCACGGGCGAGCAACTTCCGGATGACCGAGTCGCTCGATGCCTATCTGACCCGTCACGACGTGGTCGGGATCGCCGACATCGACACCCGCCGCCTGACCCGCCTCCTGCGCGAGAAGGGCGCCCAGAACGGCTGCATCCAGGCCGGAGACGCCATCGACGAGGCCGCCGCGCTCGCCGAGGCGCGCGCCTTCCCCGGACTCAAGGGCATGGATCTGGCCCAGCACGCCTCGACCCGTGAGGCCTACCCCTGGACCCAGGGCTCCTGGACGCTCGACGGCGGACTGCCCGAGCCGCTCAAGCCGGTCGACGGCAATCTGCCCTATCACGTCGTCGCTTACGACTACGGCATCAAGCGCAACATCCTGCGGATGCTGGTCGATCGCGGCTGTCATGTCACCGTGGTCCCGGCGCACATGCCGGCGACGACCGTGCTGGCGCTCGAACCCGATGGCGTCTTTCTGTCCAATGGTCCGGGCGACCCGGAGCCGTGCGACTATGCCATCGCCGCGATCCGCGAGCTGCTGGAGACCGATGTCCCGATCTTCGGCATCTGTCTCGGTCATCAGCTGCTCGGACTGGCCTGCGGCGCCCGGACGCTCAAGATGAAGTTCGGCCATCACGGCGCCAACCATCCGGTGCAGGATCTCAAGACCGGCGCGGTCATGATCAGCAGCCAGAACCACGGCTTCGCGGTCGACGAGTCGAGCCTGCCCGAGACGCTGGAGGCGACCCATCGCTCGCTGTTCGACGGCTCGCTCCAGGGCATCCATCATCGTCGGCGTCCGGCCTTCAGCTTCCAGGGGCATCCCGAGGCCAGTCCTGGACCGCACGACGTCGCGCCCGTCTTCGACCATTTCATCGATCTGATGCGGGAGCGCAAGTCGTAGAGTACGCAGGCGTACCCTCATGCTCAGGGCGTCCCATGACCGACCATCGATCGACAGCCCTGAGTCGACCCGCTCCCGAACGCTCGACCGCCCCTGTGCCCGACATCGCCCACCTTTCCGAACCCCGCGTGAGACCCCATGCCCAAGCGTACCGACATCCATAGCATCCTGATCATCGGCTCCGGCCCCATCGTCATCGGTCAAGCGTGCGAATTCGACTACTCCGGCGCGCAGGCCTGCAAGGCGCTGCGCGAGGAGGGCTATCGGGTCATCCTGGTCAACTCCAACCCGGCCACCATCATGACCGACCCCGAGATGGCCGACGCGACCTACATCGAGCCCGTCACCTGGCGCGCGGTCGCAGCCATCATCGAGCAGGAGCGCCCGGATGCGCTGCTGCCGACCATGGGCGGCCAGACGGCGCTCAACTGCGCGCTCGATCTGGTGCGCGAAGGGGTGCTGGAGAAGTTCGGCGTCGAGCTGATCGGCGCCTCACGCGAGGCCATCGACAAGGCCGAGGATCGCGATCTGTTCCGGCAGGCGATGCGCCGGATCGGACTCGACATGCCGCGTTCGGCCATCGCCCATAGTCTGGAAGAGGCGATCCAGGTCCAGGCGCCGATCGGTTTTCCGACCATCATCCGTCCGTCCTTCACCATGGGCGGCAGCGGCGGCGGCATCGCCTACAACCAGGAAGAGTTCGAGGAGATCTGCCGGCGCGGTCTGGATCTGTCGCCGACCAAGGAGTTGCTGATCGAGGAGTCCGTCCTCGGCTGGAAGGAATACGAGATGGAAGTCGTCCGCGACCATGCGGACAACTGCATCATCATCTGCTCGATCGAGAACCTCGATCCCATGGGCGTGCATACCGGCGATTCGATCACGGTCGCTCCGGCGCAGACGCTGACCGACAAGGAATATCAGATCATGCGCAACGCCTCGTTGGCCGTGCTGCGCGAGATCGGCGTCGACACCGGCGGCTCGAACGTCCAGTTCGCGATCAACCCCGAGAACGGGCGCATGATCGTCATCGAGATGAACCCGCGTGTGTCGCGCTCCTCGGCGCTCGCCTCCAAGGCCACCGGCTTCCCGATCGCCAAGGTCGCGGCCAAGCTCGCCGTCGGCTATACGCTCGACGAGCTCAAGAACGACATCACCGGCGGGGCGACGCCGGCCTCGTTCGAGCCGACCATCGACTATGTCGTCACCAAGATCCCGCGCTTCGCCTTCGAGAAGTTCCCGCTGGCCGACGCGCGTCTGACCACTCAGATGAAGTCGGTCGGCGAGGTCATGGCCATCGGGCGCACCTTCCAGGAGTCGCTGCAGAAAGCCCTGCGCGGTCTGGAGATCGACCGCTACGGACTCGACGAGATCGTCGATCTCAACGACCCGGACGCGATGGAGACCATCCGGCACGAGGTCCGTCAGGCGGGCGCCGAGCGCATCTTCTATGTCGCCGACGCCTTCCGCGCCGGCCTGAGTCTCGACGAGATCCATGAACTGAGCCGCATCGACCCCTGGTTCCTGGCCCAGATCGAGGATCTGATCCGCGCCGAATCCGAAACGCGCACCGCCGGCCGCGCCGCGCTGACCCTGGAGCGTCTGCGCGCGCTCAAGCGTCAGGGCTTCGCCGACCGGCGCATCGCGCGGCTGGTCGGCGCTCAGGAATCCGAGATCCGCGCCCTGCGTCACGAGCTGGGTCTGCATCCGGTCTACAAGCGTGTCGACACCTGCGCGGCCGAGTTCGCCTCCTGCACGGCTTACATGTATTCGACCTACGAGGAAGAGTGCGAGGCCGAGCCGACTAACCGCGAGAAGATCATGGTCCTGGGCGGCGGACCCAATCGCATCGGCCAGGGCATCGAGTTCGACTACTGCTGTGTCCATGCCGCCTTCGCCATGCGCGAGGACGGCTACGAGACCATCATGGTCAACTGCAACCCCGAGACGGTTTCGACCGACTACGACACCTCCGATCGGCTCTATTTCGAGCCGCTGACGCTCGAAGACGTGCTGGAGATCGTCGCCAAGGAAAAGCCCAAGGGCGTCATCGTCCAGTACGGCGGTCAGACCCCGTTGAAGCTGGCGCGTGCGCTCGAAGCCGCCGGCGTGCCCATCATCGGCACCACGCCCGACAGCATCGATCTGGCCGAGGACCGCGAGCGCTTCCAGCAGCTCATCCATGAACTGGGTCTGCGTCAGCCGCCCAACGCCACCGCGCGCAGTGAGGACGAGGCCGTCGAGCGCGCCGCCGCCATCGGCTATCCGCTGGTGGTGCGCCCGTCCTATGTGCTCGGCGGACGGGCGATGGAGATCGTCTACGACGAGACCGATCTCAAGCGCTACATGCGCGAGGCGGTGCGCGTCTCCAACGAATCGCCGGTGCTGCTCGACCGCTTCCTCGACGACGCGATCGAGGTCGACGTCGACGCCATCTGCGATGGTCAAGAGGTGCTGATCGGCGGCATCATGGAACACATCGAGCAGGCCGGCGTGCATTCGGGCGACTCGGCCTGTTCGCTGCCGCCCTATACGCTCTCGCCGGCGATCCAGGACCGGATGCGCGAACAGATGGTCAAGATGGCGCGCGCGCTCAACGTGGTCGGTCTGATGAACGCCCAGTTCGCGATCAAGGGCGACGAGATCTTCATCCTCGAAGTCAACCCGCGCGCCTCGCGCACCGTGCCCTTCGTCTCCAAGGCGATCGGCCTGGCGCTGGCCAAGATCGCCGCGCGCTGCATGGCCGGGCGCTCGCTGGAGGAGCAGGGCCATCGGCGCGAAGTCCGTCCCAAGCACTATTTCGTCAAGGAGGCCGTATTCCCCTTCGTCAAGTTCCCCGGTGTCGACACCCTGCTCGGGCCTGAGATGAAGTCCACCGGTGAAGTGATGGGCGTGGGCGAGACCTTCGGCGAAGCCTATGCCAAGGCGCAGGAGGGTGCGGGGAGCCTGCTGCCGCGCAAGGGCGGCAAGGCCATGCTCAGCGTGCGCGAGGCCGACAAGGCACGTCTGGTCCAGGTCGCGCGTGATCTGCTCGAATTCGGCTTCACCCTCTATGCGACTCATGGCACGGCCGAGGCGGTGCGTGCCGCCGGACTGCCCTGTACCGGCGTGAACAAGGTCGCCGAGGGTCGCCCGCACATCGTCGACATGATCAAGAACAACGAGGCCAGCTTCATCGTCAACACCACCGAAGGGGCCAAGGCGATCGCCGACTCGGCGGCTATCCGCCGCGCCGCGCTCCAGCACAAGGTGCCCTATACCACCACCATCGCCGGGGCTGAGGCCACCTGCATGGCGCTCAAGCAACTGGACATCCTGAGCGTCAATCGGTTACAAGATCTTTACTGAACCTGCATCGCGCCGCGCCATTGACGCGCGGTGTGAAGCTCGAAGACCCGCAAGGGGTCGGCGCCGCCTGGGGAGTCTCTTCCCGGCGGCGCTTTCACATGAAGAGGAAATCCATGATGAACAAAGTCCCTCTGACCGCCAGGGGTGCCGAGAAATTGCGTCAAGAGCTGGAACAGCTCAAGCGTATCGAGCGTCCACGGATCATCGAGGCCATCGCCGAGGCGCGTGCGCACGGCGATCTGAAAGAGAACGCCGAATACCATGCCGCGCGCGAGCAGCAGGGTTTCGTCGAGGGCCGCATCAAGGACATCGAGGGCAAGCTCGCGCACGCCCAGATCATCGACGTGACCCAGATGGCGCACAACGGCAAGGTCATCTTCGGGGCCACGGTCAAGGTGCTCGAACTGGAGACCGACGAGGAGCACTGCTATCAGATCGTCGGCGAGGACGAGGCGGATCTGAAGCAGGGTCTGATCTCGGTCGGTTCGCCGCTGGCGCGCTGTCTGATCGGCAAGGCCGAGGGCGACGTGGCCTCGCTCCAGGCGCCGGGCGGGCTGCGCGAGTTCGAGATCCTGGAAGTGCAGTACGTCTGAATCCGCGCCCGATCCGGCCTCAGTGCCCGATCAGGCGCTTCAGGAAACGTCCCAGACTGCCGGCGAGATTGGGCGTATGGCCGTTGACCAGCCGGGTCGCGGCCTGCTCGATGCAGCGGGCGCTCGTCGAGCCGGGGTTGAGGATCAGGTGCGGTTTCTGCGCCAGGATGCTGCGCTCGATCAGACTGTCGACCGGGACATGGCCGACGAACTCGAGCGTGCCGTTCATGAAGCGATCGGTCACGCCCGCCAGTCGGGCGGCGACCCGCTTGGCATCGGCGGGCGAGGGCGCGCAGTTGACCAGCAGCTTGAGCGGCTTGGCCTCCTGCGCCAGGATGGTCTTGATGATGCCGTAGGCATCGGTCAGCGAGGTCGGATGCGGCGTGGTGACGACCAGCACGTCATCGGCCGCCAGCACGAAGCGCACGACGTTGTCGCCGATGCCGGCACCTGTATCGATGATGAGAAAGTCGTAGCCGTTGAGCGCCTCCAGATCCTGCATGACCTGCACGCGCTCGCGTTCCCCCAGATCGGCCAGCTCGGCGATGCCGTTGGCCCCGGCGATGAGATCCGGACCATAGGGCGTCGGGATCACGATCTGGGCCAAAGTTTTGTGGCCACGGATGACGTCATGGATGGTGTGCTTGGGGATGATCCCCAGCATCACGTTGAGATTGGCCAGCCCCAGATCGCCGTCGAGCAGCAGCACCTTGCGGCCCGAGCGCGCGAGCGCGATGCCCAGATTAATCGAGAGCGTGGTCTTGCCGACCCCGCCCTTGCCGGATGTGACACAGAGGGTACGCATGGAGCCTGCTTGACTATCTCGTCGCTGAGGATGGGGGGGTGTCGATGGGCGCTGCACCTGGAGCCGGCGATTCGTCGCCACGCACGACCATGCATTTCAGTCCGGTCGCCGTGCGCAGATGTCGGCACCAGGCACCGGCCTCCGCCTGGCTCGCCCAGTCGAGCGCACGCAGGCGATAGAGCCCATTGGGATTCGCTTGGCTGATCGTCAGGGTCAGACCTGAGACCCTGTCGCCATGGAAACGCCGGAGGTCGTCACGGTCGCGCTCGACCCTGGACAGCGAGCGGCCGGCCAGGAGCTGTACCTGCCAGCGTCCGGTGTGTGTTGTCGGTTCGATGGGTTCCGGCGTGTCGGCGACCCGTTCGTCGACGGGTTCGGCTGTCGTTTTCGGCGCGGTCTCCTGGGGCGCTCGTCCCGCGTCTTCACTGGATTCATCGCGACTTGGCTCCGTGGACGTCGCGGGTGGCGTCTCCGGCACCGGAGGCGAAGCCTTCTCGGCTGCTTCAGGGATCAGCAGTGGATTGGCCACAGGTGTCTCGATCGGCTCCGGCGCAACGGGCATGGCTGGTGGAGCCGGCGCGACCGGAGGGGCGGGCAAGGCGGGAGGCTGAGGCGCCGAGACCGGGATCTCGGTCTTCTCGTTCGGTTCGACCGGTTCAATCGGTTCCCGTGCCGGCGTCTTATCGTCCTTGGCGGTGCGCGGTGCGGATTCGAAGGCGCCCGACTCGACGCGCGACTCCAGCAGCTTCAGCGCCTCCTGGAGCGAGCTGGTGTCCGACTGCGCCACGTCGATGGGTCGGGGCAGCGGCCGAGTCGCCGGCGGCAGACGCTCCAGCCAGCGCGCCTCATCGCCGGCGGATGCGGCTGTCGGGCGTGGGAGCGGCTGAATCACATCGGCCCGGACCGCTGTCAGGGAGACGCCGAACGTCAGGGTCAGTGCCAGACTGCCAATGACGCCTCGGCTCAGGGTGTTGTCGCGTGTCATGGGTCGACCCCCATCGATGGCAATACGACCGGGCACTCGACCGGTCCGCTTGGCGTGGCGCGCCCGGCGCAGGCGATCAGGCGCGCGCGATTGGTCTCCAGCAGGCGCGCCGCCAGGAGCAGTTCACGATAGGCGCGCTCGTCGGCGCGCGCCAGGAGTCGGCTGCCGGCCTCCCACTGCCGTTCGGGGCCGAGGAGACGCGCGGCCAGATCCAGACGGCGCTGTTCGTCGAGCCGCCAGGGCTGGAGCCGGACCGACAGCGCCCCGGCCAGCAGGATCAGCGCCAGCGTCAGCCAGGTCGCACGGCCCGGACGCCGGTCGAGCGAGAAACGGCGCCGTGGCGCGGCCGCCTCGAATAGGACGCCGAGCGCCTCGGTATCCTGATGACGCATGGCCTGCTCAGGGTCGTAGAGTTTTGAGAGCGGGTCGAGCCGCCAGTGTTCGATGTTCCGGGTCAGACGTGCGCGATGGCGTTCCAGACGCTCCGCGCGCGCACTGGGGCGCCAGCCGCCGTCCGGGCGGTCGCCCCGTTCACCCAGCATCAGCCATTCGGCGGTCAGGTTCAGATACGCCCGGCTGATCTCACGGGTCAGGGCGGACATCAGCAGCGGCTGGGTCGGTGTCTCGGCCTTGGCGAGGCGCGAATCGAACGGGATCTCGGCGGCGAGCGCCATGCGTCCATATTCGAGCCGCACCTGAGCGATCAGATCCCTGGAATTCACCGTCGCGGTACGTCTGCCGATCAGCAGATAGCACCCGTACAGCGGTTGTCGGCAGCCCGCGCGCAACTCGTTGACCTGCTTGAGCAGTGCGGGCAGCGTATCGAGTGTCGGAACATCGGCCGCGAGCGGCAGCAGAATGCGATGCGCCGCGATCAGGGCATTGCCGGTCAGGACGTCGAGCGACGGCGGGCAGTCGAGGATGACATGATCGAAATCGAGCGACAGCGCCGGCAGGGTCGCCAGAGCCTGATAGAGGCGCGTCAGCGAATCTTCGTCCTCATCGGGATTCGCGTCGAGCGCGGCCAGTTCCGGGCCGGCCGGGGCCAGATAGAACTGTGGGATCTGGGTGGCGGCGATCATGTCGCGCCTGACGGCCCGTTCGCGCAGCAGGCGCCCGGTGCCGCCGCGTTCCCGTTCCGCCACCCCCATGGCCCGGCCGGCGCCGCCCTCGGGGTCGAGATCCAGCAGCAGCACCGAGCGTCCGGCGGCGGCCAGTCCCATGGCGAGATTGACGGCGGTCGTGGTGGCCCCCACGCCCGCGCGCTGGCCGAAGACGGCGACGATCTCGGGTGTGGGGCCTGTGGATTCGGATCTCTGGGTACGTGTCATGGTCCGGTGTTCCTGGTTCAGCCTTCTCCACCGCGCGACACCCGCGCGAGCAACCAGTCCAGCCCGCCGGTCGGCAGCAGACGCTTGAGCGTGCCGAGCAGATGGGTGGGGAAGGTGACATAATACCGCGCCCGCGGGCGTGGGCTCTCCAGGGCATGGATGAGCTTGGCGCAGACCGCCTCCGGCCCCAGGGTGAAGGGCTGGGCCGGACCCTCCTTGGTCAGACGCGCCTCGGCCCGGCGGTAGGCGTCGCGATGGACGCTCGACTCGCGGTCGATGTTGGTCAGAAAGGCGCGATGGGCATTGTCGCGGAAGCGGCTGAGGATCGGCCCCGGCTCGATCAGCGAGACCGAGATCCCCGAGCCGCGCAGTTCCAGCCGCAGGGTATCGGTCAGACCCTCGAGCGCGTACTTGCTGGCGACATAGGCGCCGCGATAGGGCAGGGGGATGAAGCCGAGGATGGAACTGTTCTGCACGATGCGCCCCTGCCCCTGACGACGCATGAGCGGGATGATGCGGCAGGTCAGGTCGTGCCAGCCGAGCAGATTGGTTTCGAGCTGGGCGCGCAGGACGTCGCGGCTCAGATCCTCGACCGCGCCCGGCTGACCATAGGCGCCGTTGTTGAACAGTGCATCGAGTCGTCCGCCGGTCAGCTCCAGCGTGCGTTCCAGTGCCGCGCCGATGCTCGCCGGGTCGTCCAGATCCAGTCGCACCGCGCTCAGTCCCTCCGCTTCGAGTCGGGCGACGTCCTCGGGACGGCGCGCCGAAGCGATCACCTGCCAGCCGCGCCGCGCCAGTTCATGCGCGCAGTGGCGGCCGATGCCGCTGGAGCAGCCGGTGATGAGGATGGAACTGGGGCTGGTGGTTGCGTTCGCGTGCATCTGAAAAAGGTCTGAACCTGAGTGACGAGGGACCGGGCGGGCGTCCGTGCGGCGCGCGACCGAGCGTCGAGTGCGGCCGGCGGCTCCTGGGGTCGGCATTAACGCCAATCCGGCCCCGTCACGCAACCGGATTTGATTTCGCCGGCGCGATCCGCATCTGGGGCGCCGTCGCAAACGTCATGTCATCATCCATTTCGAATTGTGAGGAAACGCTATGCCGATCTACGAATATCGCTGTGAACACTGTGGTCATGAGCTGGAGAAGATGCAGAAGATCAGCGACGCGCCGCTGACCGACTGCCCGGAGTGCGGCCGGCCGGCGCTCAAGAAGCTGATCTCGGCGGCCGGTTTCCGCCTCAAGGGCGGCGGCTGGTACGAGACCGACTTCAAGAAATCCGGTGACAAAAAGAAGAATCTGCACGATGGCGGCGGCGAGAAGAAGGAGTCGGCGGCCAAGTCGGATGGCGCGGGTTCCGGCTCCAGCGGTGGTGCGGCCAAGAGCGATACGGCCGCCAAGAGCGCCGCCTGAGTAGCCTTGGCGCCACGCGCTTTGAGTCAGAGACGGCCAAAGCGCCGTTTGGAGAGTGGGCGTGCAGTAAGTATCTGTGTACGGGGGCGAGCATGATCGATAGACAGCGAATTACCATCGAGCCGGGCAAACGGGGCGGTAAACCCTGTATTCGCCACATGCGGATCACGGTCTACGACGTGCTGGATTTTTTGGCCAGCGGGCTGACGATCGAGCAGGTGCTGGAAGAGTACCCGGAGCTGGAGCGCAAAGATATTTTGGCCTGTCTGGCCTTTGCCGCTGACCGCGAGCATCGTGTGGCGAATCTGTGCGTCGCATGAAGCTCCTGCTGGATCAGAATATCTCTCGGCGCATCGTGCCGAGCTTGCAAGCTCACTACCCAGGCTCCAGTCAGGTGGCCTTGCTGGGACCGGATCGTGCATCTGACTCAGCGATCTGGGATTACGCTTCGGTGCATGGCTACACGATCGTGACCAAGGACGCGGATTTCGAGGAAATGACGCTGGTCCGAGGCAGTCCGCCAAAGGTCATCTGGCTCCGACTCGGGAATGTCAGCAATCAGATGGTCCTGGAGACTCTCATCAATCACCATGCCACGATCGAGGCATTGATCGAGCGGCACGATTTGAGCTGTCTGGAGATTCTGTCGGTCAACGCCGGCATGTGAGCGGCTTTGGGCTGCTTGAAACCAATTGCCGAACGTACTCAGTCACGCCGTTCGCTCAGGGTTCCGGCCAGCCCGCTCAGGCTCAGCGGCGCGCAGCCCTCGGCCTTGTTGTTGGCGATGACATAGACCTCGCGCCCGGCGCTCAGCGCCTCTGAGACGAGCCGGGCGATCAGGTCGCGCGCGGTCGGGTCCTGTTCGTGCAGTCGGTCGAAGGGTTGATAAGGTTGCGGGCCTCGGTGTAGCCGCGATTGGCGCGCAGCATCCAGCGCAGCACCAATGGGCCGGGCGGGAGATCGGCGAACAGCGCCTGCTGTCGGTCGAGCGCGGGCAGGCGCGGATGCAGACTGAGCGCGGCCTGAGCGCCGCCGTGACGCAGGGCCTCGACCGGATCGCGCGTCAACAGCTCGCGATCGCGCACCTCGACGGCATAACAGGGACCGTTCGGCAGGCGACGTAGGAAGCGGTACAGATCCTCGGCGAAGCGGCGCGGGTCGGCGGTGATCGTCTCGCCGAGCGGCGGAAACTGGAGCAGCAGCACACCGCCACGCATCCCCAGCCCCTCGACGAAGGGCCGGACCGACTGCGCGGTCGCCCGCCCAGGGTCGAGAAAACCGGGATTCGCTTCGACCGGACGCCCGCCGTCGGCCCGCACGACGGCATCGGTGATCGCCGCCGGCATCTTGACCGGAAAGCGGAAATCTTCCGGAACCTGCTCGGCATAGGCGCGCAGACGTTCGGTCGGCACCGGGGCATGGTAGGCGCTGTCGACCCCGACGGTGCGCAGCAGCGGATGCTGGGCATAGGCTCTCAATCCATGCCGCGACAGGGCGCGCGGATTGGCCGTCGGCGCATAGATCAGCCCGAGCCGGCCCGGAAACGACCAGGACGAGGTACCGAGCCTCAGCCGGTCGGGCAGGGCGTCTGCGAGCGCACGCGCCTGGGTCCGGGCGTCACGCGCCGGCTCGACGGACACAGGCTCGGGCACCGCGTCCGGCGTGCCCGCGAACAGATCCGGTTGGTTCGATGACTTCATGCGTTCATGATCCCATACAGGTGATCGATTCCGGTCCGCCCTTGCGCTAAACCGTTGCGACCAGTAATCTTTCACGCTTTTTCATGATGGTTCCGGCCCTGTTTGCGCCGGGTCCGTCCACCTTGAACAAGACGGGGCGATAGAGTGATGCGCACGCAGTATTGTGGGGATTTGAACAGCCGGCATACAGGGCAGGAGGTCATCCTCTGTGGCTGGGTGCAGCGCCGGCGCGACCATGGCGGGGTCATCTTCATCGACCTGCGCGACCGCGAGGGTCTGGTTCAGGTGGTGTTCGACCCGGATCGTGCCGAGGTGTTCGCACGCGCCGAACAGGTGCGCAGCGAATATGTGCTCAAGATCACCGGCCGGGTGCGTCCGCGTCCCGAGGGGACGGTCAACCCGGATCTGCCGACCGGCGAGATCGAGATCCTGGGACTCGACCTGGAGATCCTGAACGCCGCCGAGACCCCGCCGATCCATCTCGACAGCCACGCGGCGGACGCCTCCGAGGAACTGCGTCTGCGCTATCGCTATCTGGATCTGCGCCGTCCTGAGATGCAGTCGCGTTTGCGCACCCGCAGTCGCGTCACCCAGGCGATGCGCCGCTTCCTCGACGAGCGCGGCTTCCTCGACATCGAGACGCCCATCCTGACCAAGTCCACGCCCGAGGGCGCGCGCGACTATCTGGTGCCCAGCCGCACCCATCCCGGCGAGTTCTTCGCCCTGCCGCAGTCGCCCCAGCTCTTCAAGCAGCTGCTGATGATGTCGGGGCTGGACCGCTACTATCAGATCGCACGCTGCTTCCGCGACGAGGATCTGCGCGCCGACCGTCAGCCTGAGTTCACCCAGCTCGACATCGAAGTCTCGTTCATGAGCGAGGACGAGCTGATGGCGCTGATGGAAGGCATGGTCCGTAGCCTGTTCAGCGAGGTGATCGGCGTCGAGCTGCCCGATCCCTTCCCGCGTCTGACCTATGCCGAGGCCATGCGCCGCTTCGGTTCCGACCGGCCCGATCTGCGCGTGCCGCTGGAGCTGATCGATGTCGCCGATCTGATGGACGAGGTCGATTTCCAGGTCTTCGCCGGTCCGGCCAAGGATCCCGAGGGGCGCGTGGTCGCGCTGCGTCTGCCCAAGGGCGGCGAACTCTCGCGCAAGGAAATCGACGGCTACACCCAGTTCGTCGGCATCTATGGCGCCAAGGGTCTGGCCTATATCAAGGTCAACGAGTGGGCGACCAAGGGGCGCGAGGGGCTGCAATCGCCGATCCTCAAGTTCCTGCCCGATGCGACGGTCGAAGGCATCATGGCCCGCACCGGGGCCGTGGACGGCGACCTGATCTTCTTCGGCGCCGACAAGGCGCGTGTGGTCAACGAGTCGATCGGCGCCCTGCGCGTCAAGCTCGGCCAGGATCGGGGCTTGCTGGAAGGCGAGTGGCGTCCGCTGTGGGTGGTCGACTTCCCGATGTTCGAGCACGACCCGGCCAACGGGCGCTGGGTGGCGCTGCATCATCCCTTCACCGCGCCCAAGGACGAGCACCTCGGGCTGCTGGAGAGCGATCCGGGCGCCTGTCTCTCGCGCGCCTATGACATGGTGCTCAACGGCACCGAGCTGGGCGGCGGCTCGATCCGTATCCATCGCGATGCGGTGCAGCGTCAGGTGTTCAAGCTCCTGAACATCAGCGACGAGCAGGCCGAGGATCGTTTCGGCTTCCTGCTCAAGGCGCTGCGCTTCGGCTGCCCGCCGCACGGCGGTATCGCCTTCGGTCTCGATCGGCTGGTGATGCTGATGACAGGTGCGCACTCGATCCGCGACGTCATGGCCTTCCCCAAGACCCAGACGGCGGCCTGTCTGCTCACCGACGCCCCCTCGACCGTCGACGAGGCCCAGCTCAAGGAACTGTCGCTGCGGCTGCGGACACGCGCTTGAGCCGCACCGAACGCAAGCGGGCGCAGTCGGCCCTGGTCGTCGTCTGCACCCGTGGCGGCGAGTTCCTGCTGATGCGCCGCACACGCCCGGCCGGGTTCTGGCAGTCGGTCACGGGCAGTCTCGCGCCCGGCGAGACGCCCCGGCACGCGGCCGCGCGCGAGCTCTGGGAAGAGACCGGACTGCGCGCCGGCGGGGCGCTGATCGATCTGCATCAGTCGGTGCTGTTTCCGATCATCCCGGCCTGGCGTCATCGCTATGCGCCCAATGTCTGCTTCAACCGTGAATATCGCTTTGCCCTGGTGCTCGACTCACGGCGGCTGGTGCGGCTCAATCCGCGCGAGCATCTGGAATACCGCTGGCTCCCGGCGCGCGAGGCCGCCGAGCTGACCGGCTCCCGGACCAACCGCGAGACCATCGAAACGGTCGAGGCGCGTCGGGCGTGGCTTTGAGGCTCCGGGCGGTCGCCCCCATCTCCCGTCGACCGCCCGGAGTCTGATCCAACAACCCGCGAACCTCTCGACCCATCCATGCGCGACATCAAAGCCAACCTCGTCGACCGACCCGCCACCCGCAATCTGGCCGCGCTCAAGCGGCTGCTCCAGTTTGCCTGGCCCTATCGCCGTCGGCTGGCGCTGGCGCTGGTCGCGCTGCTGATCGCGGCCGGTTCGGTGCTGGCCTTCGGTCAGGTGATCCGAGTGGTGGTCGATTCGGGACTCGGCACCGGCTCGGTCGAGGCGCTCGATCGGTCGCTGATGCTGTTTCTGTTCGTGGTCGTGCTCACGGCGGCGGCGATGATGGTGCGCAGCTATCTGCTCAACTGGCTCGGCGAGCGGGTGGTGGCCGACATCCGTCAGGCGGTGTTCGATCGGGTGCTGGCGCTGGATGTCGCCTTCTTCGAGACCACGCGCACCGGCGAGGTCATTTCGCGGTTGACCAGCGATACCGCGATCCTGCAAGTGGTGGTCGGCTCGACCCTGGCGATGTCGATCCGCACCACACTGCTGATCGTCGGCGGCGTGCTGATGCTGGCGATCACCAGCCCCGGACTCACCGGGCTGGTACTGGCCGGACTGCCGGTCGTCATCGTTCCGGTCTGGATCTTCGGGCGGCGCGTGCGGCGGCTCTCGCGCGCCAGTCAGGACCGGGTCGCCGACGTGGGCGCCTATGTCGACGAGGTCATCCACGGCATCCGCACCGTGCAGGCGTTCTGTCACGAGCCGATCGACAGTCGCCGCTACGGCGATCAGGTCGAGGCGGCGTTCGACGTGGCCATGAGCCGCTCGCTGTCGAGCGCGGCGCTGTCGGGGATCGCGACCCTGCTGACCTTCGGGGCCATCGGCGCGGTGCTCTGGGTCGGCGGGCATCGGGTGCTGGAGGGCACCCTGAGCGGCGGTGAACTCTCGGCGTTTCTGTTCTATGCCATCGTGGTCGCCGGGGCCGTGGGGTCGCTGAGCGATCTGACCGGGCAACTGTTGCGCGGTGCCGGGGCCAGCGAGCGGCTGATGGAGCTGCTGGAGATCCGGCCGGCGATCCTGCCGCCCGCCGCGCCCGAGCCGCTGCCCGAGCCGTCGCGCGGTCGGATCGAGTTGCGCGGGGTGCGCTTCGTCTATCCCTCGCGACCGGATACGCCGGCGCTCGACGGGCTGGATCTGACGGTCGAGCCGGGCGAGCGGCTGGCGCTGGTCGGCCCATCGGGGGCGGGCAAGTCGACGCTGTTTCAGTTGCTGCTTCGTTTCTATGATCCGGCGGCGGGGAGTCTGCTGTTCGATGGGGTCGATATCCGCCGGCTCGATCCGCGCGATCTGCGCAGTCGCATCGCGCTGGTGCCGCAGGAGCCGGTGATCTTCGGCGCCAGCGCCTGGGAGAACATCCGCTATGGTCTGGAGAGCGCGAGCGATGAGGACGTGCGCCGTGCGGCTGAAGCCGCTCATGCGCTCGAATTCATCGAGCGGCTGCCGCAGGGCTTCGACACCCATCTGGGCGAGCGCGGTGTGCGGCTCTCGGGCGGCGAGCGTCAGCGCATCGCCATCGCCCGCACGCTCTTGCGCGATCCGGCGCTGCTGCTGCTCGACGAGGCCACCAGCGCGCTCGATGCCGAGAGTGAGCGTCTGGTGCAGGAGGCGCTCGAAACCCTGATGCAGGGACGCACCAGCATCGTCATCGCCCATCGGCTGGCCACGGTGCGCAATGCCGACCGGATTCTGGTGATCGATCAGGGGCGGATCGTCGCCTCGGGGCGGCACGATGAACTCATGGCCCAGGGCGAACTCTATGCGCGATTGGCGGCGCTCCAGTTCCAGGAGCCGTGCGCCAGTTGAATGGCTGTCCTGATGTTTCGGGTCCACGAAAATCCCGGCAAAGAATCAGGCTTGTTCTTTGGACTTGCAAAGCGCAAAGGGGGTCATTAGACTAGTTTTATGACTAGTTGATCCTGAGGTACATGATGCAAACTTGGCCTGTACAAGACGCAAAAGCGCGTTTTAGTGAGTTTTTGGATGCGTGCATGTCGGAGGGGCCGCAAATGGTGACAAAGCGCGGGGCTGAGGCCGCTGTTCTTGTCCCTGTCGAGGTGTGGAGACGGCTGCAAAGCGCCGCACGACCATCGTTGAAACAATTGCTGCTGTCCGATGTTGGTCGGACGGATCTGGTGATTCCTGTTCGCGGTAATGCACAGCGTCGTCGTATTGAAGATCTGGAGTGACCTGTGTATTTGCTGGATACGAATGTCGTTTCGGAGTTGCGGCGCCAGAAACCGCATGGTGCTGTAGTTGCCTGGCTGAATGGCGTCGAAGACAGGGAACTATTCATTTCTTCGGTGACGATCGGAGAAATACAAGCAGGAATCGAAATGACACGAGAGCAAGACTTGGACAAGGCTTGTCGGCTCGATCAATGGTTGGATCTGGTTGCCGGTACTTACAATGTCATTTCCATGGATGCCGGTATTTTTAGGGCTTGGGCTAAATTGATGCACAAGACTTCTGATGCCTTGTATGAAGACGCCATGATTGCGGCGACGGCGAAAGTCAATAATCTCGTTGTTGTTACACGCAATATTTCCGACTTTCGCTCGTTTGATGTTAAATTATTTAATCCATTCGATGGGGCATCTTATTGAGATGCTGATGGGCCGTTTCGTATCTGATCGGGGAATCTATTGATGAGCCATCTCAGCCGACTCTATCAGACCGATTATTCCGAATGGGCGCGCCGCAACGCCGAGTTGCTGCGAGCCGGTGACTTCGCCTCGCTCGATATCGCCCATTTGCTGGAGGAACTCGACGACATGGGCAAGAGCGAGCAGCGCGAACTGGAGAATCGCTTGACGATCCTGCTCGCCCATCTCTTGAAGTGGGAGTATCAGTATCGGCACCTGAGCGAGCGCTGGCGTGAGTTCAAGGGCGACAGCTGGCGCGCGACCATCGTCGAGCAGCGCGATCGCCTCGCCAAGCGTCTGCGCAAGACGCCGGGCTTGAAGGCCGTGCTCGCCGCAACGATCGAGGAAGCCTATGCCGACGCGATCGATCTGGCGAGCAAAGAGAGTCGCTTGCCGCGCGAGACCTTTCCCACGACCTGTCCCTATGATGAAGCGCAGATCCTGGATGACGACTATTACCCTGATCCACGGGAGTCGTGATCAGTCCTCCAAGCGTTGACCTTGTGCCAGACCCGCCGCGCTCGTTCGTCGGCCTGAATCGGTTCCGTCGGCTCGGTGGGTCTGGTTGGGAGACCACTACAGCCGTGTGCACAGGTGTTTGGCCGGCGACTCTGTGTGCTGCATTGTGTGCTATTTCCTGAAGTGAACCGCCTCATGAGACCGCTCGCCGACGTTCACGCTGCCTGAGCGGCGGGTGATAATACCGCGACTGGTGCACCTATTTTTGAAGAGCAGATTTGTCATGAGCACTGAAAACCCGGTCCGAATCCTGTTCGTATGTATGGGAAATATATGTAGATCCCCAACCGCGCATGGCGTGTTCCGTCGGCTGGTCATCGACGAGGGCCTGTCGCACCGCATCGAGATCGATTCGGCCGGCACCCATGCCTATCACATCGGCGAGCCGCCGGATCGACGCGCCCGCGATACGGCGCGGATGCGCGGCATCGACATCGGCGATCTGCGCGCACGCCTGGCCGAGCCGGACGACTTCATCCGCTTCCACTATGTGCTGGCGATGGATCGGGACAATTACGAAAATCTGTCGCAGATCTGTCCCAAGGGCCTGGAAGACAGACTGAGACTGTTCATGGAGTTCGCGCCCGAGCTGGGCATTCGTGAGGTGCCTGACCCCTACTATGGCGGTCAGCGCGGCTTCGAGCAGGTGTTCGACATGGTCGAGTTCGCCGCGCGCGGTCTGCTGCTGGACATCAAGAGCCGCTATTTCTGAATCTGGGCGGTATCGAACGCCATCCAACCGTTTGACCGACCGGATCTGTGTTCCGGGTCGGCTGAAACGATCGGATGGCGGCTTCGGCTTGGGGAGGCTTGGAACGGCCTCAGGCGTCCTGGCCCGTCCGCTCCGATTCGGTGCGGCACTCAGGTGCGACCTACCTCGGAGACCGGATCGGCGGTGCGCGGCGGCGGTTCGCCGGGTGCCGATACGGTCGCTTCGGGTACGGGAGCCGATGCTGTCACAGGCGCGTGTTTGGACTCAGCCGGCGTCACGGGCGCGGGTTCGGCCGGTGTCGAGGGCGCGATCGCGGTCACGGGCGCCGGCGGCGAAAGCAACGGACGTTCAGCCGGCGTCTGGACCGGTGCGGGTGCGACCGGAGCTGATTCGGCGGCTGGCGCCGGAGCCGACGTCGGGGCCGATGTCGCGACTGGAGCCGAAACCGGCTCGGACGCGACGACGACCGGCGGCGGCGATGACGGCTCCGAAGGCTTTGGGACCGGCGCCGGCTCAGGCGAGGCTCCAAGCGACGCCATCGGTGCAGCCTCAGTCATCGCAGTCGCCGTTGAAACTGAAGCCGTCACCACCGGCGATGCCGCTTCCATTGACCTGGACTCAGTATTGCTCGCCCGCTCGGAGTCGGGTCGACGGACGGATCTCTCGCGCGCATCGTCCTGACGCTCGGCACGCGGCTCCGTCTCCTCGCGGTTGGATGCACGCTCGGCGGAGCCATCGGAGTGGCTATCGCTCTCCTGCCCGTTCTCGTCCAGGCGCTGAGTCGCGGGACGGCGCCGGTTGCGCCCACCGCGACGTCGACGCGACGAACGTGGGCGCTCGGTGCCGGAGGCGTTCGTCTCGCGATCGGTCTCGCCGTCGGACTGAATGTCCTCAGCCTCGCTCTCGGTCGTGTCGGCAGGCCGGCGCTCACGCGCACCGTTCGACTCGGGCGGCGCGGACCGTGTCGGGCGCTCGTCGGTGCGTGCTTCACGTCGCTTGGTTGTCGCGGCCTGATCACCGGCCGTGTCGGCCGACTCACGCGCCGCTGAGTTCGTCTCGTCCGTCCGCTCCTGACGCGCTTGAGGATTGGCATTGGAGCCGCGTGAATCTCGCGATTCATCGGCTCGCGTTCCAGTGCCGTTCGGATTCGAGCCGCGTCGTCCGCGCCCGCGCGTACTGTTGCGGCGCCGATCCTCGCGCCCGCTCTCGTCACCGCCGGTCTCGTCGCCCGCGCCCTCTTGCGGCCGGTGCCGATCGCTCGTCGGCTGTGACTGACCGCGCCGCCGCTCGTCGCGCGCCTGACGCGAATGTCCCGCTTCATCGCCGGAACCCGAGGCGCCGGTACCGCTCGCAGAACGCTCCTGCGACCTGGACGTAGCCGCCGGCTCGGATCCGTCCGGCGAACCGGAACGCCCACCGGCCTCGGTACGTTTGTCGGCGGCTTGTGACGGCGTGTTGCCCGTCTCGTTCGAGCGCGAAACGAAGAGTCCGGTCCAGATGCGCTTGAGCAGACTCTCGGACTCGGCGCGCTCGCCCTCCTTGCGGCTGACCGTGGTCGGCGGCGTCGGGCGCGGACGCTCGGTCTGACGGGGCGCGGGCGTGCTCGGCGCGATGAGCTTGACCGCCGGTTCCTCGATCCGCACCGGCTGACCGAGCTTGGCGTAATGCGGCACCGCCGCACTCGGGTCGGGGACGGTCTTCATCGTATAGCTCGGCACCTCCTCCGGCGCCTTGCCGGCGACGTCCTGGGCACGGATGCGTTCGATCCTGTACTCGGGCGTCTGGATGTGCTCATTGGGGATGAGCAGGATCTCGACCTCCTGACGCTGCTCGATGTCGAGAATGGCGCGGCGCTTCTCGTTGAGCAGGAAGGTCGCCACGCTCACCGGCAACTGGGCCTGGAGACGCTGGGTGCTCTCCTTCATCGCCTCCTCTTCGAGGATGCGCAGGATCGAGAGCGCGAGCGATTCGACACTGCGAATGGTGCCCTGGCCCTTGCAGCGCGGGCAGATCTGCTGGCTCGACTCGCCGAGCGAGGGACGCAGACGCTGGCGCGACATCTCCAGCAGCCCGAAGCGCGAGATGCGCGCCACCTGCACCCGCGCCCGATCCTGCTTGAGCGCCTCGCGCAGCCGGTCCTCGACCGCGCGCTGATTCTTCGGCGGCCCCATGTCGATGAAGTCGATGACGAACAGTCCGCCGAGGTCGCGCAGACGCAACTGGCGCGCGATCTCGTCGGCGGCCTCCAGATTGGTGTTGAGCGCCGTCTCCTCGATATCCGCGCCCTTGGTGGCGCGCGCCGAGTTGATGTCGATCGAGGTCAGGGCCTCGGTGTGATCGATGACGATCGAGCCGCCCGAGGGCAGACGCACCTCGCGCTGGAAGGCCGACTCGATCTGGGTCTCGATCTGATAGCGCGTGAACAGCGGCACCTCGTCCTGATAGAGCCGCAGTTTCTTCAGATTCTGCGGCATCACCTGACGGATGAAGTTCTCGGCGCGCTCGTAGACCGTGCGGTCGTCGATGACGATCTCGCCGATGTCGCCGCGCAGATAGTCGCGGATCGAGCGGATGATGACGTCGCTCTCCTGATAGATCAGGAACGGCGCCTTGCGGCTCTCACCGGAGTGGACGATCGCCTGCCAGAGCTGGAGCAGATAGTCCAGATCCCATTGCAGTTCCTCGACGTTCTTGCCGACGCCGGCGGTGCGCACGATCAGCCCCATGTCCTCGGGGATCCGGAGCCGGCTCATGGCGTCGCGCAGTTCGGTGCGGTCCTGGCCCTCGATGCGCCGCGACACCCCGCCGGCGCGCGGGTTGTTGGGCATCAGCACCAGATAGCGCCCGGCCAGCGAGATGAAGGTGGTCAGCGCCGCGCCCTTGTTGCCGCGCTCCTCTTTGTCGATCTGGACCACGACCTCGCGGCCTTCCCTGACCGACTCCTTGATGCTGACGCGCGAGCCGGGCTTGACGCTGTCCGGCTCGAAATAGGCGCGCGCGATCTCCTTGAGCGGCAGGAAGCCGTGACGCTCGGCGCCATAGTCGACGAAGGCGGCCTCCAGGCTCGGCTCGACGCGGGTGATGACGCCTTTGTAAATATTCGCTTTTTTCTGTTCGCGTCCCGGTGATTCGATATCGAGGTTATACAGCAACTGTCCATCGACAGTGGCCACGCGCAACTCTTCCGGCTGAGTCGCGTTGATGAGCATTCGTTTCATGTTGTTCCTGTCCTACGCACCACGGCGCGTGACCCGTGGTTGGGCGCCTCGCCCCAGGGGTCTCAATCGGAGACCCGTGCAGGCGGATCGGCGCATCGCCGTTCGACGCTCGAGTGATGCGAGCACGGCGTCGGCACAGTCCGTTCAGTCGACGACAGTGGGTCGGACTGGAACGGGCACGCGCATATGAACCATCGTTATACGGGGCCTCTATGGGCTCCCGCGTCTGTTCGGGCGGTCTATCGATCGATAAACCGCCCGCTTCGGAGCGGTTGATACGGCACCGGCGGCGCCGGCGGCCTCGACACGCACCTCAGGAAAGCGCTGGGTGTAGAATTCGGCCTCGCTCGACGTCGCGAGCGGGCTGGACGCACGGCGCGGCCCCGCGAGGCGGCCTGGTCAGGTGTCGGATGCCGGTCTTGGGTCCGTGGGTCGGACTGGCGCCTGTTGGATGGGCGTTGGGTGCGAACCCCTGGATGCACTTGCCGCTCCGGAAAAATTCCGCATTTCACTCGGCCGGCGCAAGGCGTCAATGGTATCAGTGATACCCTATTAGCAGCAATTGAGCCAAACACTCGGATTCAGATCCAAATTGAAATCCTCAGCTTCAGTCACGAACTCCAGGACCACCGACCGCCCAGCACGCGAGGCCGATCGACCGCTCGCGTCTCTTCAAGGTGGGGATGGGTCGAAAGCGCCACAATATCTCCGGATCGATGAACAGACCGATGGTCAGCGCATCGACAACTTCCTGCTGCGCGTCCTCAAGGGCGTGCCGCGCAGTCATCTCTACCGGCTGCTGCGGCGCGGCGAGGTGCGCGTCAACAAGGGGCGGATCAAGGCCGAGTACCGGCTGCGCGCCGGGGATGTGGTACGCATCCCGCCGATCCGGCTCGGCGAGTCGGCACCGCCGGGACGCGCGCCCGAGTCGCAACTGGCGCGGCTGGAGCAGGCGATACTTTACGAAGACGAGCGGTTGCTGGTCATCGACAAGCCCTCGGGGCTGGCGGTGCATGGCGGCAGCGGTCTGAGCTATGGCTTGATCGAGTCGCTGCGCCGGTTGCGTCCGGGGCGCGAGCTGGAGCTGGTGCATCGGCTCGATCGCGACACCTCCGGCTGTCTGGTCCTCTGCAAGCGCCGTAGTGCCTTGCGCGAGCTGCATGCCCTGATCCGCGAAGGCCGCATGGACAAGCGCTATCTGGCGCTGATCCTGGGCGAGCTGCCGCGTGCCGAACTCCTGGTCGATGCGCCGCTCAAGAAGAACGTCCTGAGCAGCGGCGAGCGCGTGGTGCGGGTCGAAGCGCACGAGGGCAAGGAGGCACGCACCCGGTTTCGGCGTCTGAAGCGCTTCGCGATCGACGGTCAGGCGCTGACCCTGGTCGAGGCGGAGCTACTCACCGGCCGCACCCATCAGATCCGGGTCCATGCCGCCCATCTGGGGACGCCGCTGGCGGGCGATCCCAAGTATGGCGACGAGGCAGCCAACCAGCGGCTCAAGGGCTATGGTCTGAAACGGCTGTTTCTGCATGCGGCGGCGCTGAGTTTCAAGCTCGAATACATGGCCCGTCCACTGCGTCTGGAGTGCCCCCTGCCGGACGAACTGCAACAGGTGCTCGCTGCCCTGGAGAACTGATAGCGTGAATTTCGAACTGATCGTTTTCGACTGGGATGGAACCCTGATGGATTCCGAGGCGCTGATCGTCACCTGCATCCAGGCGGCCTTCCGCGACCTGGGACTGCCCGAGCCGGTGCGCGAAGTGGCCCGCGACGTCATCGGACTGGGCCTGGATGAGGCCATGGAGCGTCTGCTGCCCACGGGGGATGCGGGACTCCGTGCCGAAGTGGTATTGCAATACCGTCGTCACTTCCTGGGCGGCGACCAAGTGCCGGCCGTGCTTTTCCCGGGCGCGCGCGAAACCCTCGACTGGATGACCGAGCAGGGGTATCGGCTGGCGGTGGCCACCGGCAAGAGTCGGGCGGGGCTGAACAAGTCGCTCACCGAAAGCGGGCTGCACGGCGTCTTCCATGCCACGCGCACGGCTGATGAAACCTTCTCCAAGCCGCATCCGCAGATGCTGCTGGAACTCATGGACGAGCTGGGCGCGCGCGCCGATGAGACGCTCATGATCGGCGATACCGAATACGACCTGCAGATGGCCAACAATGCCGGTGTGCGTTCGCTGGCGGTCTGTTACGGCGTCCATGAACCGGGTCGGCTGCTGGCCTGCGGGCCGCTCGCCTGTCTCGACTCGCTGTGGGCGATCCGCGACTGGTTGAGCGCCGGACAGGCCGACTGATTTCAGCCGTATCCTCTGTGTCCGAGAACTGTCATGAACTGGAAATTTTGGAAGAAACGCCGTGAGCCGATGCCCGCGCCCGGCCAACCGGACTGGGAGCGCGCCCTGATCAACCGGCTCGCCGCCGAGTATCTGGACGACCAGCGCAAGCGCCGACGTTGGGCGACGGCCTTCAAGCTGCTGATCCTGGTCTATCTGATCGGCGTGCTGATTGCGGCCAACAGCCAGGGACTGTCCGACGCGGTCAAGGTCGGCGAGGACCATACGGCACTGATCGAGGTCAAGGGCGTCATCGCCCCCGACTCGGATGCGAGTGCCGATCGCGTCATCACCGCGTTGCGCGCCGCCTTCGAGGCCAAGCACGTCAAGGGCATCATCCTGCGTATCAACAGCCCCGGCGGCAGCCCGGTCCAGGCCGGCTATATCAACGACGAGATCAAGCGTCTGAAGGAGAAATACAAGAAGGACCACGATGGCAAGGACATGCCGGTCTATGCCGTGGCCGTCGATCTCTGCGCCTCGGGCGGCTATTACATCGCCGTCGGCGCCGATGCCATCTATGTCGACAAGGCCAGTCTGGTCGGTTCCATCGGGGTACGTATCGACAGCTTCGGCTTCCAGAAGGCGATGGAGGAGCTGGGCATCGAGCGCCGTCTGCTGACGGCCGGGGCCAACAAGGGCATCCTCGATCCCTTCTCGCCGCTGGATCCGTCACAGCGGGACTTCATCCAGGGTGTGCTCGACCGGCTGCACGCTCAGTTCATCGATGCCGTGAAGCAGGGACGCGGCGACAGGCTCAAGGGCGGGGACGAACTCTTCAGCGGACTGTTCTGGAGCGGTCAGGAAGCGGTCGAACTCGGGCTGGCCGATGGTCTGGGCAGTTCCAGCCAGGTGGCGCGCGAACTGATCAAGGCCGATAAGATCGTCGAATACACCAAGAAGCGCGATCTGCTCGAATCCATCGCCAAGCGTTTCGGCGCGCTGGTCGGTGTCGGGATGCTGGAAGGGCTGGGCGTCTCGACCGGTTTGAGCCTGCCGCACTGAGGCGACCGCCTTCCTGAGTCGAGTCACGGCCGTGGGCAAACCGCGCCGTGGCTCGATGCCTCATGACTCAGTGTGTGAGAGCCGTTTGGATGGCCTCCAGATCCAGCTTCTCGAAATAGGCCTCGATCGGCTTGCTGTCGGCCAGCCGGCTGCCCTTGCCCTGGATCACCAACCGATTACCGACCATGAGCGTGACCTCGTAGTCGGCGCTGTCGGCGGCGTGCTCCAGCATGCCGCGATAGCCCTTGAACGAATAGGTTTTCATGGCCGGATTGTTCTGCATCACGAAGGGCATGGACATGGCCATCGTCAGCATGGGCATCAGCGGCGAGTCGGCCATCAGGCTGAGCGTGATCTCGGCACCGTCCTCACGCCGATAGCGCCGGGTCAGGGTGGTGCCCGTGATCATGGCCGCCATGCCGCCGGCCTGCGATTCGGGCGCATCGGCCGTCCAGCCGGGGAGCGGTTCGGGCAGGAGCTTGACCAGATTGGCCGTCATCTGTTCCTGGATCTTGGCCACCGCGAAGTTGAGCGTCTCGATGGCGTTTCTCAGCTCACCGGACTCGTAGGCTTTGCGGGCGGCCGCGATCTGATCGCTGACCTCGTCGGCCCGGATGGAGCCGGCCAGACAGAGACCGGCGGCGAGCGCTAGCAGTGGGTTGCGTCGGATCATCGTGTTCCCCTCTCCCCAACCCCCTCTCCCGCGAGGGCAGAGGGGCTGAGATGGATCAGTTGTCATCGAACGGTGGCTAGAGATCGAACTCCTGCCGCAGCCGCCCCTGAATCCGGCGTGCCTGCTTGAAGGCCTCCTTGAGCATCAGACGATGCAGCTCGTTGAGATCGTCCGGATCGACCCGGTTGACGGCGTCCGGATCCTGGGTCTGGAGCTGCTGCTCGATGCGGAAACGCTGGATCAGATGGAAGGACTCGATCTCGGCGGCGATGTCCTCGGGCCGGCGCCGGCGCAGATGCCCGACGGCGCGCAGACGCTCGGCGGTATTGGTCGCCCACACCCCCTCCTTCAAGGCCCAGAGCCGGGCGGCGTCCATGAAGAAGCGCGCGCCCTGGAGCTTGAGGTCGATGGTGTGCGGGTAGTCGCGATGGCGGTCGAAGCTGAACTGACCGGCCCAGCCCAGGGGCGGACCGACCTCCAGGCTCTGGGCGGCGAGTGCATGGAAGAAGCGCGTCTGTTCGGGCGCGGCGCGGATGAGCCAGGCGCGCAACTGGTCGACCGGCTCGCTGTTGCCGTAGAGCGGACGGAAGTCGAAGAAGATGGCGCCGTGCAGCACCGCCTCGGGGTCGGGAACCTGCAACCAGTCGCTGAAGCGTCGACGCCATTCGTCGGCGCTCAGACACCAATCCGGGTTGCCGGCCATGATCCCGCCCCGACAGCGCTCGAAGCCGCAATGGTGCAGGGCCTCGTTGACGGCGTGCGCGAAGGGCAGGAAGCGCTCGCGCAGTGCCGGCGTGCTCTCGGCGTCGGGCGGGACGAACAGCAGCCCGTTGTCCTGATCGGTGACGAAGGTCTGCTCCAGTCGGCCCTCGGAGCCGAAGACGATCCAGCACCAGGGCACGGCCGGCAGGTCGAACTCGTCCTCGATGAGTTCGATGATGCGCATGGTGATGAGGTCGTTGAGTCCGGACATCCACTGACAGAGCGACTCCACCCCCATGCCGGCACGGAACAGCTCGGCTCCACGGCGTCTGACACGGTCGACCGCCAGGGTCATGGCGTGCAGGTCGCGTGCGCCGCCGATACCGGCGATCAGGGATTCGGCCCCGCCCGCCTTGAGTCCCAGCAGATCGGCCTGAGTCACCAGACCGAACAGGCGCCCGTCCGGCTCGGTCAGGATCAGATGGCGCGCGCCGCGCTTGGCCATCATGACCTTGGCGCGGTGCGTGGGGGCATCGGCGGCGAGCGTCAATGGTGCGCCGACCATGTGATTGGCGACCGGGTCGTCGAGTTCGGCGTTCTCGAAGCTGACGACGTGCAGGATGTCGCGCAGTGTCACCAGTCCGAGCGGTAGTTCGCTGGCGGCGTCGGCGATCACCGCCGCGTCCTCTTCGTCCTGACTGAAGCGGTAGAGCACCTCGCGCAGCCGGGTCTCGGGCGGGACCACCAGCGGCTCGCGACGCGACAGGGAACGCAGCGGCGCCTGTTCGGTGCCGTTGTCGCTGGATACGGTTTCGATCTCGATCTCAGGCATGTCCGATCCCCTCGTCCTGGTGTGGCCCGGCGCTCAATCCAACGCGGCGAGCAGTTCCTTGACCCTGTCGACCAGCTCGCGGGTCGAGAAGGGCTTGGGCATATAGGCGTCGGCGCCCAGGGCCAATCCCTTCTCGCGCTCGGCCTCGCGTCCCTTGGCCGTCAGCATCAGCACACGGGTGTGGGCGAGATCGGGATCGGCACGGATCGACGCCAGCACCGAGAAGCCGTCGAGCTTGGGCATCATCACGTCCAGCACCACCAGATCCGGTCGATGTTCGCGGACGGCGGCCAGACCCGCCTCGCCATCGCGGGCGACCCGCACTTCATGGCCCTCGCGCATCATCAGGAATTCCAATGAGATGACGATATTGGGCTCGTCGTCGACGATCAGGATGCGCTTGCTCATGGTCTATCCCTTCAATCCTGGGTGTCTGGGGTGTGAGCGGGCAGCTCGAAGCAGAGGTTAGCACCTTTTTGGGGCCGGTTTTCGGCCCAGATGCGCCCGCCGAGATTTTCGATGATCTGACGGCTGATCGGCAGTCCCAGCCCGGTTCCGGACGGTTTGGCGTCACCGATCAGGCTCTGACGAAACTTCTCGAAGATGAGTTCCAGCGCCTCTTCCGGGATGCCTGGGCCATTGTCGGCGACATTCACATGCCAGTCCGTTCCGACCCGCGCCAGCCCGATGTCCAGACATCCGGTCTGGGGCGGGGCGAACTTGACGGCGTTGGCGATCAGATTCTCCAGCACCTGCACCAGCCGGTCGCGGTCGGCCCAGACCAGCGCCGGTTCCGACGGCAGGTCGAGCCGGACCCGGATCTCGCGGTCCTTGACCAGTTGGCCGGTCACGGCCACGGCCTGATCTATGACCTCCTGGAGACTCACGCACTCGTTGCGCCAGTCGGCGTGTCCGGATTCGATCTTGGCCAGATCCAGCACCTGATTGACCAGCCGCGACAGACGCTCGGTCTCGCTGACCAGGATGCCGAGGAAGCGTCGGCGCTGGGCGAGATCGATCCTGGGGTCGTCGTGGAGGATCTCGGAGAAGGCGCGGATGGAGGCCAGCGGGGTGCGCAGTTCATGCGTGACCGAGGACATGAAGTCGTCCTTGAGCCGGTCGAGTTCCTGGAGCCGTTCGTTGGCCGCGCGCAGCTCGTCCGTGGCCGCCTCCAGTGCGCGCGACTTCTGCTCCAGTTGATAGCTGTAGGCGCGTACCTGCGAGGCCTCGTCGAGGATGTCGAGCACCTCGTCGAGTCCCAGCGGCTCCTCCTGAGTGACCGAGGCCACCATCAGGCGTGCCGAGGCGCTTCCGATCGCGCCCGAGAGCAGGGTTTCGGCGAAGCCCACGGTCTCGGCATCCGCCGGCAGCGTGGCGGGTGAGTCGGCGCCGCGCGAGTGGGCATATTGGGCGAAGGCGTCGCGGGTGCGTGCGACCCCGAGGAAACGCTCGGCCAGCGCCATGAGTTCGCGGATGTCGGCCCGTCCGCGCCACAGGGCCGCGCCGGCGCGGCGTGGATAGCGCAGCGCATCGACGAACAGGCGCGCCTGTGCCGCCTCGATCGCGTTCGGCGCGCGCCACGAGGACACCAGCAGAAAGGCGCCGACATTGGCCGTCAGGCTCCAGAACAGCCCATGCGTGATCTCGTTCCAGCCCGTGAGCCCGAAGAGTGCGAGCGGCGCCAGAGCATCGAGTCCGCCGGGTCCGGACTCCATGAAGGCCGGCGGCAGCCAGCCGGATTTGGCGAAGGAGGGCAGCAGCAGGGTGTAGGTCCAGACCAGGAAACCGGCGATCAGTCCGGCCAGAGCGCCGTCGCGGGTGCCGCCGCGCCAGTAGAGCCCGCCGATGACCGCCGGTGCGAATTGAGCCACGGCCACAAAGCTGATGAGTCCGATGCTGATGAGCGCATAGGCCTCGCCGGCCAGCCGGTAATAGAGATAGCCCAGGATCAGTACCAGCACGATGGCCGCACGCCGCACGGCCAGCAGCAGGCGTCCCAGCTCGGCGGGCGGCTGACGGTGCCGCCAGAACCGCATCAGCACCGGCAGCACCAGATCGTTGCTGACCATGGTCGAGAGCGCGATGGTCTCGACGATCACCATGCCGGTCGCCGCCGACAGCCCGCCGATGAAGACCAGCAGCGCCAGCCAGGGACGCTCGAAGGCGATCGGCAGGGTGAGCATGAAGGTGTCGGCGTCGACCGAGCCGCCCGGAAAGGTCAGGAGACCGGCGAGCGCGATCGGGATCACGAACAGATTGATCAGGAACAGATAGAGCGGAAACAGCCAGATGGCGCGCCGGATTTGACGCTCGTCGCTGTTCTCGACCACCGCGACCTGGAACTGACGCGGCAGCAGCATCACCGCCAGCGCCGCCAGAAAACTGATGGCGAACCAGTCCTGCACCGGTGAGAGACTGGGTGACAGCAACGGCAGGAGCCGTGGATCTTGGCTCGCACCCGTCAGTTCGGGACCATCCAGGCCGAGCAGGCCCCAGGTGACGAAGAGCCCGAGCGCCAGGAAGGCGACCAGCTTGACGATCGACTCGAAGGCGATGGCCGCGACCAGCCCTTCGTGACGCTCGCTGACGTCCAGTTGGCGGGTGCCGAAGAGGATGGTGAAGGCCGCCAGCAGCAGGGCGATGATGAAGGCCGAGTCGTGCCAGAGGGGCAGGGCGGTCGGTCCGGGCATCCGCACTTCCGGGTAATGACGCAGGATCTCGAAGCTCCAGGCGATCGCCTTGAGCTGGAGCGCGATATAGGGCACGACGCCGACCACGGCGATGATCGTCACCAGTCCGCCCAGGAGCTGACTCTTGCCGTAGCGCGAGGCGATGAAATCGGCGATCGAGGTGATGCGTTCGGCCTTGCCGACGCGCACCATCTTGAGCAGCAGCGATCCCCAGAGCAGGGCGATCAGGGTCGGTCCCAGATAGATCGGCAGGAACCCGATCCCGTTCTCCGCCGCCCGACCGACGCTGCCGTAGAAGGTCCAGGCCGTGCAGTAGACGGCGAGCGACAGGGCATAGATGGTCGGACGGGCGATGACCGAGCGGCCATGATCGGCCCGGCGGTCGGCCCAGTGGGCGATGGCGAACAGCAGTCCGAGATAGGTGAAGGAGACCGCGATGATGAGCGCGCCCGGGATCATGCGGTCCGACTCAATCGCGGCCGCGGATCGCGATCCAGGCCGCCAGCGCGATCACGCCGGCCCAGACGCCATAGAGATAGAGGAACAGCGGCGGGAGACCGAGCCGGCGCTCCCAGGACTCGGGCAGCAGGGCGAGCGGCGAGAACAGCAGCAGCAGGGCGATGAGGAACAGGGTCAGCAGACGCTGCCGGAAGAGGGTCGAGCGTGGCATCCCGTGGACTCGCGGTCGGCTCGGTCGCGGCGCGCCGGCGGGGGAACCGGGCCGGCGCTCGCGGTGGTTTCAGGGATTATTGGACACTGCCGAACGACTTGTCGAGCGCGCCCGAGGGGGCTGTCAGACCGGCGAAGCGGCAGCCCTGGGCGACCGGGCCGCCCGGAAAGAGGCCATAGAGATACTTGAGACCGCCTTGGGCGTGGAAGGCCTCGTCGAGTGCGTCATGGAGTTCGCGGACATTGGGGCGTGCGTGGCGCGCGAAATAGTCCTGCAGGGCCTGGAGCGTGCGCCAGTGATCCGCGGTCAGTTCGATTCCGTCGTGCCGGGCCGCCTCTTCGGCGATCGATCGGTTCCAATCGATTGGGGCCTGTGGAAAATCCGGGTCGACGGCGCTGATCGCGCCCGGATTCAGGATCTCGCTCATTGTCTGGGTCTTGGTCGCCATGTTCGTCCTCCGAGGATGTGGTGTCTCTCGTACTGTCGGGCCGGCCCGGAGGCCGGGAATGGACGCAGATCGCGTCCATGACGTCATCCGGTCGTCATCCTGGAGTGTCGAGCCTTTCACCGATGAGTTCAAGGTGAACCGGCTATTCCTCGGGTGCGGCGTCTGTAGTCCCAGGGTTTCTGATGCTCACCGCGACGGCTCCAGATGCCGCGCTTGGCGGCGCGCGCCTCGCGTTCGGCACTGGGGTAGCGCGGGTTGTCGCAGAACTGCTCGTAGACGGCGGCCTGACCGGCGGCGACCTGCTCCAGATTGAGCAGACGCGGCTCGGCGTCCGTGGTGTAGACCTCGCCGACCGTGCGCCCGTATTGGTCCTGGTCGATCTTGAGCAGTTTGACCGTCGGTGTCGTGATCGACTGGAGATGTTCGCGCGAGCGCGTGCCCCAGGGCTTCTGGGCCATCTCGGGCGCGTCGATGCAATAGAGGCGCACCTTCACCAACTGGGTGCCGCAGCGCAGATTCATGGTGTCGCCGTCGCTGATCTTCTCGACGCGGCAGTCCTTGCCGCTCAGACCCAGCTTCCAGGCGTTCGGGATCAGATCGCCGCCCCAGCGCTCGACTCCCCAGAGCGCGAGCACGGCCAGGGCGATCCCGCCGACCGAACGCGCCGAGAGCCGTCCAGGGTTTCTGAGTTTCGAGCTTAGATAGTGCTTGAGGAAGGTTTGCGGTCGCATGTGAATCCGGTCTCAAGCCTGTCCCTTCTCGCGCAGGCGCCATTGGAAATGGCTCAGCAGCCTGGAGCGCACCTTCTTCTCCTTGTGCTTGGCGGCGGCGGCCAGACGCTTCTCGGCCACGCTGATCAGGGTCTCCTGGGCGCCCTTCTTGCTGTCGTCCTCGGGCGTGCGCTGGGTGTAATGACCATTGGCGTCCATGTCCCAGGCCGAGCGGCTGTCGGCGAACTGCACGTCCAGGATCAGACGCAGCTCCTGACGCAGCTCGGGATTCTCGACCGGTGCATGGACCTCGACCCGGCTTTCGAGATTGCGCCGCATCATGTCCGCCGAGCCGATGTAATACTCCTCGTCACCGCCGTTGCGGAAATAGAGGATGCGCGCGTGCTCCAGGAAGCGCCCGACGATCGAGACCACGCGCGCCCGTTCGCTCAGTCCGGGAATGCCGGGGCGGAAGCGGCAGGTGTCGCGCACGATCAGATCGACCTGCACCCCGGCGCGGCTCGCCTTGTAGAGGGCGCGGGTGATGTCGGGGTCTTCGAGCGCGTTCATCTTCATCTGGATGCAACCGCCGCCGTCGCGATTGTGGTGGTCGATCTCGCGGTTGATCTTGTCGAGGATGGCGCGCTTGAGGTTATAGGGCGCGGCCAGGATCTTGCGATAGCTCGGCGGCGGCGAATAGCCGGTGAGATAGTTGAAGAGCTCGGTCAGATCCTGCCCGATCTCCTCGTCGCAGCCGAGCATCCCGAGGTCGGTGTAGAGCTTGGCGGTGCCGGGATGATAGTTGCCGGTGCCGATGTGGTAGTAGCGGCGCAGTTGCGAGTAGTCGCGCCGGACGACGAAGATCAGCTTGCTGTGGGTCTTGAGACCCATGACGCCATAGTTGACGTGGATGCCCTCGGCCTCCAGCCGCCGCGCCCACTGGATGTTGGCCGCTTCGTCGAAGCGCGCCTTGAGCTCGACCAGCACCGCGACCTGCTTGCCGTTGCGCGCGGCCTGGATCAGCGAATCGAGGATGGCCCCGGCCGAGGTGCGGTAGAGCGTCATCTTGATCGCCAGCACCTTGGGATCTTCGGCCGCCGTGCGCAGAAAACGCTCGACCGAGGTGCTGAACGGCTGATAGGGATGCTGGAGCAGGATCGGGCCGCTCTCGCGGATGATGTGGAAGATGTTGCGCCGATCCTTGGCCAGCAGCGGATGGTCGACCGGTCGATGGGGCTTGTCGTGCAGTTCGGGGATCTCGATGCCGGCGATCTCGAACAGATCGCGCAGGGCGAACATGCCCTCGACCTCGATCACGTCCTCGGCTTCGTTCAGACCCAGCTCGGCGGCGAGCATGCCGCGATGGGTGGCTTCCATGCCGGGATCGACCTCCAGCCGCACGATGGGCGCGAAATGGCGCTCGCGCAGTTCACTCTCGATCATCTCCAGCAGATCGTTGGCCGCTTCCATGTCCGGCTCGACGATGGCGTTGCGGGTGACGCGGAACAGGGCGCAGGAGACGAACTCCATACCCGGAAACAGCATGTCGAGATTGTTGACGATCAGGTCTTCGAGCGTGACATAGGTATGGGTGCCGTCGACCGAGACCAGGCGCTTGGAGACGTCCTTGTGCACAGGCACCTTTAGGCGCGCCATGTAGACCTCGGTGCCGCCGGGGTAGCGCAGGGTGACGAGCAGGTTGAGCGCGAGGTTGGAGATGAAGGGGAAGGGGTGCGCCGGGTCCATCGCCAGGGGCGTGAGCATGGGGAAGATGTTGGCGCGGAAGTGTTCGCGCAGACGCGCGCGGGCGTCGTCGGGGAGATCCTTGTACAGGCAGATGCGGATGTCGTAGGCGTCGAGTTCGGCCATGAGTTCGACATGGACGCGGCGCAGGTCGGACTGGAAGGTGCGCACGGCAGCCTGACACTCCTTGAGCTGCTGGGCCGGGGTGCGTCCGTCGAGTCCGGGGGTATGGACGCCGGCGGCGATCTGCTGCTTGAGACCGCCGATGCGCTTCATGAAGAACTCGTCGAGATTGCTGCTGACGATGGCGAGGAACTTGACGCGCTCCAGGAGCGGGGTGCGCGGATCCTCGGCCTCGTGGAGCACGCGGCGGTTGAAGGCGAGCCAGGTCAGTTCGCGACTCAGGTAGAGGCTGGGATCGTCGAGATCGATTTCAGGCGGCGGGAGCGGGATCTCCTCGGCGGTCGACTCGCTGTAGGTCGCGTCTTCGGTCAGGGCTTGGCTCGTGCTCATGGCGATCTCGATCCTCGTCGGCGTGGATGCTTGGATTCTAACCCAACGCCTGTCGATGTTCTGTTACCGAGTGCATAGGGCGAGAGCCGAACAGCTCGGCCCGTTCGTTATACAATCTCGCCGATGAAAGACACTGTGATCGATGACCTGTTCGACCGCGCCGCCGGCCCGGTCCGTCCCTTCGAGTTCGATGCCGATGTGGCGCGCGTCTTCCCGGACATGGTGCGCCGCTCGGTGCCGGGCTATGCCGAGTTGGTCGGTCTCAGCGGGCTGATCGCGCGGCGTGTGGCCGGGCCGGGGACACGTTGTTATGACCTGGGCTGTTCGCTGGGCGCGGTGACGCGCTCGATCCTGCGCCAGACCGGGCCGGATGTCTCGGTGGTCGCGGTCGACAATGCGCCGGCGATGATCGAGGGCTTGCAGGCGCGTCTGGCGGCCGAGGCCGAAACCGATGTGACGCGGGTCGAGACGCTGTGCGCCGACATCCGGTCGATCGCCATCGAAGGGGCGAGCCTCGTCGTCCTCAATCTGACGCTCCAATTCGTCCCGATCGAGGAGCGGCTCGGACTGCTGCAACGCATCCGCGCCGGACTGGTTCCCGGTGGCGTACTGATCCTGGCCGAGAAGTTCGCCGGCCCCAAAGGGCGCGCCGGCGATTGGCTGACTACCCTGCACGAGGACTTCAAGCGCGCCAACGGCTACAGCGAACTGGCCATCGCTCGCAAGCGAACCGCACTGGAGCAGGTGTTGATCCCGGAAAGCCTCGAAGAGCACGAGCGACGGCTCGCCGAGGCCGGTTTCGCCGGTTCGGTGCGCTGGTTCCAGAGCCTCAACTTCGTGGCCTGGCTGGTATGGATCTGACGGCCTTTCGCCCCTTTCTGGAGCATCTGACTCAGACCAGGCTCGCGCCCTGGGTCGAGCCGTTGTCGGATGCCGTGCGCGAGCGCCTTGGACCGCGTGCGCATGGCGATCTGGCGCGCTGGGAAGCGGCACTGGCCGCGCTGCCCGAGTTGCCGCCTGCGCGAGCCGTACTCGATCGGTCCGGCGTCGGCCTCCATTCGGACCGGCCGCTCCCGCCCGAGATCGCCGCCCGTCTGCGTGCGGCCCTGATGGCACTGCATCCCTGGCGCAAGGGGCCGTTCCGTCTGCATGATCTGCACCTCGACACCGAATGGCGCTCGGACTGGAAATGGGACCGGCTCGCCGACGCCATCGACCCGCCGGCCGGACGGCTGGTGCTGGATGTCGGTTGCGGCAACGGCTATCACGCCTGGCGGATGCTGGGCGCGGGCGCGCGGCTGGTCATGGGCATCGACCCGACCCAGGTGTTCCTGTGCCAGTTCCTCGCCATCAACCGCTATCTGGCGCGCGACGAACTGGCCGTGCTTCCGCTCGGCATCGAGGATCTGCCGCCGGGACTGACCGGCTTCGACACCGTCTTTTCGATGGGCGTGCTCTATCATCGCCGCTCGCCGATCGATCATCTGGCCGAACTGCGCGCCCTGCTGCGACCGGGCGGCCAGCTCGTCCTGGAGACCCTGGTGCTGGAGGACGAGGCGCAACGGGTACTGGTTCCGCCCGACCGCTATGCCGGTATGCGCAACGTCTGGTTCATCCCGAGCGTCGAGGCGCTCGCCGTCTGGATGGGACGTGTCGGGTTCAAGGACATCGAAGTCGTCGACGTCAGCCGCACCAGGATCGAAGAACAGCGCCCGACCGACTGGATGCGCTTTCAGTCCCTGCCGGATCATCTCGATCCGGCAGACCCGAGCCGCACCATCGAGGGCCATCCGGCCCCGGTGCGGGCGATCCTCATCGGCCGAGCCTGAGCGCGCATGAACGCCACTCCAGCGGTGAGTCGAGCAGGGTCGGGTGACGGCGGGCGGGGGACGCCGTGAATCCATCCCTGGAGGCTTGACGACCGCATCCATGCGGTCGACACTCCCGCCCGCCGTCACCCCGACCCTGGCACAAACCGAGAATCCATAGATGAACGCTGTCCTAGCCGTCTTCACCGGCGCCGGTCTCGGCGCGCTGCTGCGCTGGTTCCTCGGGCTGCGGCTCAACGCCATCATCCCGAGCCTGCCGCTGGGCACACTGGCCGCCAATCTGCTCGGCGGACTGCTGATCGGTCTGGCCATCGCCTGGACCGGACGTCACCCCGGCCTGCCGCCCGAAATCCGCCTGCTCGTCATCACCGGCTTTCTCGGCGGACTGACCACCTTCTCGACCTTCTCCGCCGAAGTCGTCACCCTCTTGTCCAAAGGCGAGTTGCTCTGGGGCCTGACCGCAATCGGGACACATCTGATCGGCTCCCTGACCATGACGGCCCTGGGCATCTGGCTCGTGCATCTGCTGCTGGCGCGCGCTTGAACAGCGACGCCACGGACGCCATCACTTCGATCTCAACCCCTGGAGACCTCGAACCATGTCGAGCTGCTTCCTGAAATTCTACGTCGCCGAAAGTCGCCGCCATCATCACAAGCTGATCTACGAATGGCTGCTGGAAGAAGCCAAGTCGTTCGGATTCCAGGGCGGCTCGGCCTTCCGCGCCCTGGCCGGTTTCGGCCGCCACGGCCGGCTGCACGAGGAGCGCTTCTTCGAACTCTCGGGCGACCTGCCGGTCGAGGTCGGTTTCGTGGTCAGCGAGGACGAAGCCAACCGCTTTCTCGATCACCTCGGCCAGGAGGGGCTGGATCTCTTCTATATCAAGCTGCCGGTCGAGGCCGGCGTGACCGGCCCGCGCCGCCGGTCTTAGGCAAAGCGAAAAAGTCAAATATAATCCAGCGCTCATCGAGCCGTTCAGGGGTGTTGATTCCAAATCCTAGCGGTCGCATATCGAAAACCAAGAAAATCACTCAAGAACGCGGAGCCAGGACCATGACCGAAGCCCCAGCCGTCGAAGACATCGTCAAGTCGGAATACGAGCACGGCTTCACGACCGAGATCGAGTCCGATACCCTGCCGCCGGGGTTGGACGAGGAGGTCGTGCGGGCCATCTCCAAACGCAAGGGCGAGCCTGAGTTCATGACCGAGCAGCGCCTCAAGGCGTACCGGCACTGGCTGACCATGCGCGAACCCGAATGGGCGGCCGTCGACTATCCCAAGATCGATTTCCAGTCGATCTCCTACTATTCGGCCCCCAAGCGCCCCGAGGACATGCCCAAGAGCCTCGACGAGATCGACCCGGCGCTGCTCGAAACCTACAACAAGCTCGGCATCCCGATCGAGGAGCAGAAGGCGCTGGCCGGGATCGCGGTCGACGCCGTTTTCGACAGCGTCTCGGTGGCCACGACCTTCCGCGCTACGCTCGCGGAGGCCGGGGTCATCTTCTGCTCCATCTCCGAGGCGCTGCACGAGTATCCCGAGCTGGTCAAACAGTATCTCGGCACGGTCGTGCCCTATACCGACAACTTCTACGCCTGTCTCAACGCCGCCGTGTTCAGCGACGGCACCTTCGTCTATGTGCCCAAGGGCGTGCGCTGCCCGATGGAGCTTTCGACCTACTTCCGCATCAACGCCCGCAACACCGGCCAGTTCGAGCGCACCCTGATCGTGGCCGAGGCCGGCAGCTATGTCAGCTATCTGGAAGGCTGCACCGCGCCCCAGCGCGACGAGAACCAGCTCCACGCCGCCGTGGTCGAGCTGATCGCGATGGAAGACGCCGAGATCAAATACTCGACGGTGCAGAACTGGTATCCGGGCGATGCCCAGGGCGTCGGCGGCATCTACAACTTCGTCACCAAGCGCGGCGACTGTCGCGGCGCGCGCTCCAAGATCTCCTGGACTCAGGTCGAGACCGGCTCGGCCATCACCTGGAAGTATCCGAGCTGCATCCTGCGCGGCGACGGCTCGATCGGCGAGTTCTACTCGGTCGCCGTGACCAAGGGCCGCCAGCAGGCCGACACCGGCACCAAGATGATCCACATCGGCCGGAACACCAGCTCCACCATCGTCTCCAAGGGCATCTCGGCGGGCGAGGGGAGCCAGACCTATCGCGGACTGGTGCGCATCGGTCAGCGCGCCGAGGGAGCGCGCAACCATACCCAGTGCGACTCGCTCCTGATCGGCGACCGTTGCGCCGCCAACACCGTGCCCTATATCGAGGTCAAGAACCCCTCGGCCAAGATGGAGCACGAGGCGACCACCTCCAAGATCAGCGACGATCAGCTCTTCTACTGTCGCTCGCGCGGTCTGACCGAGGAAGACGCGGTGTCGATGATCGTCAACGGCTTCTGCAAGGAAGTCTTCAACGAGCTGCCGATGGAGTTCGCGGTCGAGGCTCAGAAGCTTCTGAGTATCAGCCTGGAAGGTGCGGTCGGCTGATCGCGCGTCTCGGTTCCAAACCCAAATTCAGTCGATCTGTGTCGTCGAGCCGGGCGCCCGACGCGGTTCAGGAGTCATGAAAGATGTTGTCTGTCAAGGGCCTGCGGGCCAACGTGGGTGATAAAGAGATCCTCAAGGGACTGGATCTGGAGGTCGGGCCGGGCGAGGTCCACGCCATCATGGGGCCGAACGGCTCGGGCAAGAGCACGCTGTCCCACGTCCTGTCGGGCCGCGACGGCTACAGCGTCACCGCCGGTTCGGCGACCTTCGAGGGACGCGACCTGCTCGCACTCGAACCCGAGGAACGCGCCCAGCTCGGACTCTTCCTCGCCTTCCAGTACCCGGTCGAGCTGCCGGGCGTGAACAACACCTATTTCCTCAAGGCCGCACTCAACAGCATTCGCAAGGCGCGCGGCGAGTCGGAACTCGATGCCGTCTCCTTCCTGCGCCTGATCAAGGAGAAGCTCAAGATCCTGCATCTCGACGACTCGCTCCTGAAACGCGCGGTCAACGCCGGTTTCTCGGGCGGCGAGAAGAAGCGCAACGAGATCTTCCAGATGGCGCTGCTGGAACCCAAGCTCGCCATCCTCGACGAGACCGACTCCGGACTCGACATCGACGCGCTGCGCGTGGTGGCCGAGGGCGTCAATGCCCTGCGCTCGCCAGAGCGCTCCATGATCGTCGTCACCCACTATCAGCGGTTGCTCGACTACATCCAGCCGGACTACGTGCACGTCCTGGCGCGCGGACGCATCATCCGCTCGGGCGGCAAGGAACTGGCGCTGGAGCTGGAACAGAAGGGCTACGGCTGGATCGACGCAGAGATGGAGGCGGCATGAACGCGCCACTGCCCAATGGTCTGGAACACTGGTTGAGCGCGCCGGACGACAGCCCGGCTCCCGACTGGCTCCTGGAACGCCGCCGCGCGGCACGCACGCGGTTGAGCGCGCGGCCGCTGCCGCATTCCAAGGAGGAAGCCTGGCGCTACACCAGCCTCAAGGGCCTGCTCGAACAGCAGTTCACCGCCATCGACGAGCCATTGAGCGCGCTCCAGCCCGAGGATCTCGACGCGGTCCTGATCCCAGGGTTCGACGCCCATCGCGTGGTGCTGGTCAACGGCCGTTTCGCGCCCGAACTCTCGGCGCTGGGCGAGCTGCCGGCGGGCGCGCGGGTCGGCGGACTGCGCGACTGGCTCGGGCGTGATCCCGAGTCGTTGCGCAGCCGGCTCGACGCCACGCGCGGCGATTCGGAGACCTTCTTCGCGTTGTTCAACACCGCCGGGCTGGACGATGGGCTGGTGGTGTGGCTGGAACGCGGCGTGATGCTCGAACACCCGATCGAACTCATCCATCTCTCGGTCGGGCTGGACGAGCCGCGCGTGGCTCAGCCGCGCCATCTGGTGCACCTGGAGGCCGGCGCTCAGGCGACCCTGGTCGAGCGCTATGTCAGCCTGGGCGAGTCGCTCTACTGCACCAATGCGGTCATGGAGGTCGCACTCGGGCGTGATGCCGTACTCAAACACGAGCGCTTGCAGATGGAGAGCCGCAACGCCTTCCATCTCACCGGCTTCTATCTGGTGCAGGATGAAAACAGCCGCTACTCGGGCATCAACATCGGCCTGGGCGCACGCTGGGCGCGGACCGATCTCAATACCCGCTTCCGGGGCGAGCAGGCCGAGTGCGTGCTTCAGGGACTCTATCTGGCCGGCGACGGACAGTTGCTCGACTATCATCTCGACGTCGAGCACGCCGTCCCGCACTGCCGCAGCGAGGAGAACTTCAAAGGTCTGCTCACCGGGCAGGGGCGGGCGGTGTTCGACGGTCGGGTGCTGGTGGCTAAGGATGCGCAGAAGAGCGACGCGGCCATGTCCAACCGCAATCTGATGCTCTCCGAACAGGCCGAGATCGACACCAAGCCGCAGCTCGAGATCTATGCCGATGACGTCAAGTGCAGTCACGGCACCACGGTCGGCCAGATCGAACCCGAGATGCTGTTCTATCTGCGCTCGCGCGGCATCGATGCGGTGCAGGCGCGGCGGATGCTCTGTCTCGGGTTTGCCGGCGAGATCATCGACCGGCTCGGCGCCGAGGCCGTGCGCGAGCATGTGGCCGAGGCGGTCGGACAACGGCTGGCCTGAAGGCGGCGATCGGAACGAATTGAAGCGATTGACTCAAACCGCGTGCAGCTTCTCGCGGAGGAATCGATGAACAGACTGGCCCGCTTTGCCGGTTTCGGCCGGCGCAAGCAAGAACCGGACGCACAGGATGGAGGCACGGCCGTCCTCCACGAGGAGGAGGTCGAGGTCGCGGTGGAGCGCATGGACCCCGAAGAACTGCGCGAGCCGATCATCGCCTCGCTGCGCGGCGTCCATGACCCCGAGATCCCGGTCAACATCTACGACCTGGGTCTGATCTATCGCATCGACATCGCCGGCAATGGCGATGTGTCGGTCGACATGACGCTGACCGCGCCCGGCTGTCCGGTCGCCGGCATGATGCCGCTGATGGTGAAGAGCGCGGTGGAACGGGTCGAGGGCGTCGGTCAGGTCAGCGTGCAACTGGTGTGGGATCCGCCCTGGAGCGCCGACAACATGAGCGACGAGGCGCGCTTGCAGCTTGGACTGATGTGAGCTCGGAGAGCCATTGAACACGAGCAGCCGTCAAGCAGAGATCGCTGTTCCTCCAGGGCCTTGCGCTCGCTGATGTCGGTCAGCGCCAGTCGGATCCCGCCCGCGAGTTTGGGTTTGGCGAGGGCGGCCTCGGCCGGCACCCGGCAGGCGGGGCGATGCTCGATCACAAGGTCCAGATCACAGCGCAGTCGGCGCCCATCCGACCGGACATCGGTCAATAGCGTGTTGAAGGCGGGGCGCGTGTCCTCGCTGATCCAGAGCCCCAGGCGCCGGCCGATGAGCGTGGAGCGAGGTTCGTCCAGCAGGGCCGCCGCCGACTGGTTGGCCTCGCGGATAGTTCCATCCTCGCTATCGGTACCGGCGGATCGACCTGGCCATGGGCGCGGAAATGCCATTGCAGATGGATTGCAGGCGTAGTGCCGGTATGCCTGCCTGTTCCGGCCGCCAAAACTCACCGAGCGGCCTACAGCGTAAACAGACACAGAGGCACCCGCAGTTCCGATTCACTCAGCCCCCCATGCACGCCGATATGGACGTGCGGTTCCTCGAAGGGCAGGGTCTGGCGCAGGACATGCCGGGCGCGCGGCAGCAGACAGTAATCGCCCACCCGATCGCGGATGCGCGGATGCGCCGGTCCCGGACCGAGCAGACCGTCGGCGATCACCTGCCGGCTCGGGATCAGCTCGACCACGTCCCCCAGCTCGCCGGTGCAATAGTCCTCGAAACGCCGTGCACTGTCGGCGTGCACCGTGGCCCAGGACGCGCGCGGCTCGCCGCACAGCGGCAGCGTCAGACATTCGGTCAGATCGGGATGCTGGGCAAGATCGATGACGTCCTCGGGCCGGATGTCGATCTGACCGTGATCGGCGCATACCAGCAACACCGTATCCGTCCCCGCCGCTGCGCTCAGAAACGCCTCCAGCGCCTGTTCGATCTCGGCCAGATGGGCGAGCGCCGCCGCACTCTCCATGCCGTGCTCGTGCCCGATGCGGTCGAGTTCCGACCAGTAGAGATAGAGATAACGCCGCTCGGGCGTCGCCGACGAACGCCCCCAACGTCGTCGAGGTCGAAGCGCGCGCAGTGTCTGCTGGAACATCTCCGGCAGCGACTCGAACGGTCGCACCTCGCCGCGTCCCAGGTGTGCGCGATTGAAGTCCGAATAGGCGATGAAGCGCGGCGAGACGGCGATGCCGCGCGTACCGATGCGGTCGAAGATCGAGCGGCTGTCGAAGAGCCGGCGCGGATCGATCCCGGCGGCACGATACGAGACCCCGCCATAGCGCGGACGGCCGGGCAGGACCGCCATCACCGATCCCAACTCGCCGAAATAGGTGAACCAGCCGGTCAGCCCATGCTGGAGCGGCGACAGCCCGGTGAGAAAGGTCGGGATCGCCGAGGCCGTGGTCGATGGAAACACTGAACTGATCGCCTGCCGGCGCGCCCGACTCAGCAAGCCATCCGGCGCCTGTCGCTCCAGCCAGTCGGCGCCCAGCCCGTCGACGACCAGCAGTACCAGATTGGTCGCGTGCGTCAGATCGTCCAGCGCCAGTCCGGCCAGCGGCGGATGCTCGCACCGCCCGCCGCGCGCCTGGATGACGGTGCTCATCAGATTCAGCAGGCCGCCGCCGCTGTAGTCGGGTGTGGTGTGCTTGGTTTCCATGAATCGGGCGTCATGTTGGGGACCATCCGGCATGAAACCACGAACCCCCATCGTCGCGCGAGACCATCGAGATGCACACCAAGCCCAGCACCTGCTACGAATGCGATGCCAACTGCCCGATCCAGGTCGAGTTCGACGATAGCGGCGAACCGGTCGCCGTCAAGGGGCCGGACTGTCCGCGCTGCTATGCTCAGCTCGACCGGCGCAACCATCCCGACCGTCTGCTCTATCCGCTCAAACGGGTCGGACCCCGTGGCAGCGGCCAGTTCGAGCGCATCTCCTGGGACGAGGCGCTCGATACCATCGCCGAACGGCTCAGCGCCACCCGTGACGAACACGGCGCCCCGGCGGTCGCCTTCTTCGCCGGCTACACCAAGGAGGCGCGTCCCCAGCTCCAGCGGCTCGCCCATGCCTTCGGCTCGCCCAACTATCTGACCGAGAGCGGCTGCTGCTTCTCGGCGACCATGGTGGCCGAGAAAGTGACCTTCGGTTACAAGATCAAGACCACCTCGACCGTGGTCTCACCCAAGACACGCTGCCATCTGATCTGGTCGACCAATCCGCGCGGCTCGATCCCGCCGTTCGACACCCATGGTCTGGTGACGCTCAAGCCGGGACGGCGCATGATCGTGGTCGACCCGCGCCGCACGCCCATGGTCGATCAGGCCGACATCCATCTCCAGATCCGTCCCGGCACCGACGGCGCGCTGGCGCTCGGTTTCCATCATCTGATCTTCGCCAACGGTTGGCAGGATCAGGCCTTCCTGGATCAATGGGGCTCGGGTGTCGACGCCTTCCGGGACTATGTGGCCGAGTTCGGGCCCGAGCGGGTCGCCGCCATCTGCGGCATCGATGAAGCCGACCTGCGCGCGGCGGTCGAGCTCTTCGCCACCACGCCGCCGGCCCAGATCACCCTGTCGCCGACCGCGACCGTCCAGCACAGCAACGGCTTCCAGAACCACCGCGCGCTCATCCTGCTCTCGGCTGTGACCGGCAATCTGGATCGCGAGGGCGGCAACCGCTTCTTCAACGACAAGGTGCTGCCCAAGCCGATCGATCTGTTCGACTATTGTCGCAGCAGCCTGCCGCCGCGCATCGGCGACGAGGTCTATCCGGTCTGGACCAAATATTGGCCGGCGGGGCAGAGCATGTTGCTGCCCGACTGCATCCTCGACGGGCGTCCGCAGCGGGTGCGCGCGCTCCTGGCGATGGGCATCAATACGGCCATGTGGCCCAACTCCAAGCGCATGGAACGGGCGCTCGGGTCGCTCGATTTCTTCGCCGCGACCGATTTCTTCCATAACCCGGCCACGCTCCAGGCCGACATCGTGCTGCCGGCGGCGACCAGTCTGGAGCGTCCGGCGCTGATCGCCTATCCGGGCTGTGCCTATCAGGGCGAGCTGCGCTATCGGCGTCCGGTGGTCGCGCCGCGCGGCGAGGCGCGTCCGGATGGCGAGATCTTCCTGGAACTCGGCGTGCGGCTGGGGATGGCCGATCAGTTCTGGAACGGCGATCTGGAAGCGGCCTGGGCCGAGGCCGCCGAGGGCATCCCGGAGGAGATCCGCGAGGAGGTCTACAACAATCCCGATGGCGTCACGGTCTATGCCCAGGCCATCGAGGATCTGGTCGAGCATGGCTTTCTCGACGCCGACCGGCTCTATCGGCTACGCGGCTTCCCGACCGCGAGCGGCAAGGTCGAGTTCGATTCGTCCGAACTGCGCGCGGCCGGCCACGACGGTCTGCCGGTCTATCGCGAACCGGCCGAGAGTCCGCTCTCGACGCCTGAGATCGCCCGCGACTATCCGCTGGTCCTGACCAGTGGGGCGCGCACCAAGTTCGACACCCATTCACAGCATCAGTACATCCAGCGGATGCGCCGGGCGATCCCCAACCCCCTGGTCGAGATCCATCCCAGCGATGCCGAGCCGCGCGGCATCCGGGACGGCCAAGCGGTGGAGATCCGCTCGCCGCGCGGGGCCGTGCGTTTCGTCGCGCGCGTCACCGAGCGCATCAAGCCCGGCGTGGTCCACTGTACCCACGGTTGGAACAGCGCCAACGTCAACGAGCTGACCGACGACCGGCATCTCGACCCGATCAGCGGGTTTCCGCCGTTCAAGTCGAGCCTGTGCGAGGTCGCGCCCGTGACCTAAAGATCTGCAAACCACAGGCCTGAATCCATGTTCATCGGAGTCCTGCCCGAACGTGCGCACCTCTTCCAACCCGAGCCGAGATCCGAGGTCGCGGTCAACGACGCCGCCGCCTGGCGGCTCAATCCAGCCCATCGCTCCGTCTACGACAAGCTCGGCGTGGCGCTTGCCGCCGGACTGCGCGCCGCGCCCTGCGGCGTCGATCCGCTCGCCTTCGGCCTGGAGCCGGACGATTGGGTCTTCGTCAAACCGATCGTCAATCTGGCCGGCATGGCGCTCCAGGCGCGTGCGGTGCGCGCCGACGCCGTCCCCAACGACCCCGGACTCTTCTGGTGCGAACGGCTGGAGGGCGAGCACACCAGCACCGACTGCCTGGTGCGCGAGGGCGAAGTCGTCTGGCTGACCCACACCAGCGCCTCGGAGCGCAAGGATCGCGCGCGTCCGCTCTACTGGGACGTGGGCGTCGAGCGGCCCGAACTCGACGCGCGCGTCCGCGACTGGGTCGGGCGCCATCTGGCCGGCTATACCGGACTCTGCAATCTGGAGATGATCGGCGGACGACCGATCGAGGCCCATCTGCGCGGCTCCAACGGCTTTCTCGAACTCTATGGCCCGGCGTTCGTACCGGCCTGGGTCGCGCTCATGGACGGCGAGTCGTTCCAGGCGCCGCCGCCGGTGCCGGGCGGGCTGGTACTCTCGCTCTTCGGCGCCGGGTCGCTCACCGATGCACAGACGGCGCTGATCTCAGCCGCCGGTGCCGTCAGTCGCCTCGACCCGCACACCTCCGACCGTATCGCCGTGATCCTCTGCCCCGACAAGGCACGCGGCCTGGAACTGATCGAACGGCTTGGCTCACTCGGGTGCACTCCGAGCGTGCCTGCTCCAGAAACGCCGTGATCTCCGCCACCGGCAGCGGTCGGCTGATCAGATAGCCCTGGATGGATCGCACCCGAGCGCGCGCAGATACTCGGTCTGCTCGGTCGACTCCACGCCCTCGGCGATGACCGCGAGCCCGAGACTGCCTCCGAGCGCGATGATGGCGCGCACGATCGAGGCATTGCCGCTGTTGGTCGTCACGTCGCGCACGAAGGACAGATCGGGCGAGAAGAAACGCAGTAACCCGCGCCCCTGCCGCTTGGCCCTGCTGGATGCCGCCCTGGAGGACGGCCACCCGCTTGCCCGCGAGATCGTTGATGGTGTGGATCGGCAACTCGGGGCGGCTGTAGATCTGCGACCAGCTACTGGCGACCGAGACCTGATGGAAGTCGAAACGTTGCGCACGCTCGCCGGAAAAGGCCACGTCCGGCATCGGATCGAGTTCTCCACGCTCCAGCCGGTCGAGACACTCGGCCCACTGACAGGGCTCATAGCTCAGGCGCCAGCCCTCGGCGCTCGCCATGGCCTCCAGGAGTTCGACGAAGAGTCCGGTCGGGCGGCCGTCGGCGTCGGAGTAGACCTTGGGTGCATTCTGATAGAGACCGACCCGCACCAGCCGATGATCGCCGCCGTCGAGTCGGGGTACCGGCCAGTTCCAGGCGAGACCGGCCGCCGGCAGCACGGCGGCCAGTGACAGGACGGCGCGTCTGGGTGTCTTCGGTCCTTGAAACATGGTGGGCGTCCAGGAGGCTGTGATGACTCAGGCCGGTCGTTGGAGTCGGCCGATCGGTCCGCCGAACGACTCGGTGGCATAGCGGGCGACGCGCAGACTGTCGGACCAGTGGCCCATGGGCAGCCCGGCCTTGCGCTTGAGGTGTTCGAGGAAGTCGCGCGGATCGGGCAGTTGCTCCCAGACCGAGGGCAGGAAGGTGCCGCGCCGGCCCCGGTCGCTCAGGATGAGTCCATCGACGCCCGGCCGGATCTGTGTCAGTAGCTCGGCTTCGGAGCCGAAGGCCATTGGCTCGGCGGGCGTGAGGACCGAGATCTTGAGGCTCAGCTCGGGATACTCGTCCGCGCGCAGCGGCGGGAAACGCGGATCCTCGAAGGCGGCGGCGAAGGCGTTCTGAGCCACGTCCAGCACCAGCGGGCGGAAGGCGTCCAGCACGCCGATGCAGCCGCGCAGATCGGCGTGGCGCTCCAGGGTGACGAAGGTGGCGCGGATGGCGCGCAGCGGCTCGGGATACTCGGCTAGGTCGAGATCCAGCGGACGCCGGTACTCCAGCCCATGCGCGATCGAGCGCGCGGCGATGTCGAGCAGGATCGCGCGCTCGGTCGAGTCATAGATGGCCGGCCGCTCGCCCGCCGTCTCAATGGATGGCATAGGCGCCATAGCCCACCACCTGATCGCGTGATCCGGCCGTATCCCCCGAGTTGCGCAGATCCAGGGTCTCGGCCTGGAGTCCGCGCCGTCGCGCCAGGGTCAGCAGTCCGTTCAAGGGAGCGCGACCGCACGCCTGGTCATAGCCGATCGCCTCGGGACGCAGCGCCTCGATGGCCTCGGAGGTTTGCGCGTCGATGCGCCGCGCGGTGCGGTAGTCCAGATAGTGCGTCAGGTCCGAGCTGATGAGGATCAGGGTCTCGGGTCCGCCCCAGAGCAGATCCAGCACCTCGGCCACCGACTCGGGCGCGGCCTCGCCGACGACCAGGGGAACCAGACTGAAGTCGTCGAGCACCCGTTGCAGGAAGGGCAACTGGACCTCCAGACTGTGCTCCTGGGCGTGTGCGGCATCGAGCAGCCGGACCTGCGGCAGCGTCAGGGCGCGCTCGACGGCGGCGCGATCGATGGGAACCGGACCGAGCGGGGTGGCGAAGACGTCCGCGCCGGTCGCCGCCAGCCCCATGAAGGGCAGCCGATGCGACGGACCCAGCAGCACGACCCGCCGGATCCGGTCGCGCACCGGCGCCAGCGTGGCATAGGCGGTCGCCGCGATGGGGCCGGAGTAGATGTAACCGGCATGAGGCACGATCAGCGCCTTGGGCGGCGTCGTGCCGGCTCGGGATGAGGCCGACGGAGGCGATTCGGCAAGCAGGGCGTCGAGCATCCGGCCCAGCTCGGCGGGATCGCCCGGATAGAATTGATCGGCCACGGCGGGCTGTCGAATCGTTGGCATGGGGCGCCTCCTCACGCATCACGGTTTGGAGTTTGAGCGTCGGTCCCTAAGTATAACCCGATGCGGTGTCGGCAACCTCGAACGGTTGCCGACACGGCCCGGGCCTCATTGGTCGAGCTGCTCGACCAGCTTGGTGCAGCCGGCGGCGTTTTGGACCCACTCGATCTCGGCTTGCAGCGGCACCGAGGAACCCTTGGAACGGATGTGCTCGACGCTGGCGGCGACCAGGGCATCCAGTTTGGCCTCGTCCATCCCGCCCTGGCGGCGCGCGGTCTCGACGGCGAGGCAGACACCGGCCTGGGTTCCCATCAGCATCCCGCTCGCCGCGCCCATGCCCCAGCCGAAGCCGAGTGTCATGATGCCGCCGAAGGAGGCACCGACCAGGAGTGAAATGATGACTACAATGGTCGTTCGCATGTCTGAGGTTCCCCAATAGGCCAAATCCGATGAGTCCGTCACTGTCGAAGCGGTCACGGCGTCCGACCGCTTTCCCGGTCATGCTAACCCTTGCGCTGTTCGCCGTCTCCTGCTTCGTGGCGCTGGAGACCCGCGCCGACGCCCGCGCGGACTTCCTCGCTGCCGAGTCGGCGCTCGAACGCGGCGATCAGTCGGTCTTTCAGACACTGGCCGACGGCTTGCGCGATGACCCGCTCTATCCCTATCTGCTGTTCGCGGAGCTGACGCGCGATCTGGCTCAAGCGCCGGATGCACGCATCGAGTCCTTTCTCGCCGACTATGCCGACACCCCGCTGGCCGAGCGGCTGCGTCCGGCCTATCTGCGCCGGCTAGCCGACGCCGGACGTTGGGCCGATTACGCGCGCCTCTATCGGCCGGACGACTCGGTCGAGCGCCGTTGTCTCTATCTGCGCGCCCTGATCGAGACCGGACGCACCGAGGAGGCACTGCCCGAGGTCGAGTCGATCTGGCTATCGGGCCAGTCGCGACCAAATGCCTGTGATCCGGTGTTCGCGCACTGGAGCGAGGCGGGACATCTGACCACCGAGCTGGTCTGGGCACGCATCCGGCTGGCGCTGGAGGCCGGAAGGACCGGACTGGCGCGTCATCTCGGTCGGCGGCTGCCCGAGTCCGAGCGGCCCTGGCTGGATCTCTGGCTCGCCGTCGACCGGACTCCCGAACGTATCCTGGAGGCCGGTCCGTTCCAGGAAGCCCACCCCATGCGCGCAGCGATCCTGGCGCATGGCATCGTGATGCTGGCGCGGAGCGATCTCGAACGCGCGGCGCTGGCGTTGCAGCGTCTGGAACCGGCCCTGGCGGACGATCGGTCGGCGCGCGAACGGGCGCATGTAGCTGTCGGACGCGCGTTGGCCGAGTCCGGTGATCGCCTGGGTCTGCTCCATTGGGACGTCATAGAGCCGAGCGCGGACAACCTGCCCGAGCAGGAACGCCGTCTGCGCGCGGCCATCAACCTCCGCGCCTGGGATTGGCTGGCCAAATGGATCGAACGGATGCCCGAGGGCGAGATCAAGCGCGAACGCTGGCTCTACTGGCTGGGCGTGGCCCAGGAGTTCCTGGGACAGTCCGAAGCCTCACAGGCGACACTCGCTGCCGCCGCGCGCGAACGCAGCTTCTGGGGCTTCATGGCCGCCGATCGTCTGGATCGGCCCTACAACCTGGAGCACCGCCCGGTGCCGGTCACGCCCGAGCAGCTCCGGACGCTGGCCCGGGATCCGGCCTACAGGCGCATCCTCGCGCTCGATCAGCTCGGGCGTGAAGTCGATGTGCGGCGTGAATGGCGCACGCTCGCCCGTCGCCTGGACAGCGATGGACTCATGGCCGCCGCCCGGCTGGCGCACGATCGCGGTTGGCACGATCAGGCCATCGTCATGCTCGCCCGTTCGGGTTACTGGGACGATCTGGAGATCCGTTTTCCGCTCGCCTATCAGGATCTGGCCGCCGAGCAGGCCTGGCAGATCGGGATCGAGCCGGAATGGATCCAGGCCTTGATGCGTCAGGAGAGCGTCTTCGCCCGCACCATCGCCTCGCCGGCGGGGGCCGTGGGTCTGATGCAGCTCATGCCCGCGACCGCCGGCGAGGTCGCCGCCGAGCTGGGGCTGCCCCAGCCCTCGCGCTGGAGCCTGCTCGACCCCGATCTCAATATCAGGCTCGGCAGTGCCTATCTGACCCGAATGCGTGATCGCTTCGGCCATGCGGCCCTGGCGACGGCGGCCTACAATGCCGGCCCGGCTCGTGTGAGAAGCTGGCTGCCGGAGGAGTGCATGAGCGCCGATCTCTGGATCGCCGCCATCCCCTTCGCCGAGACGCGCGGCTATGTCGAGCGCGTCCTGAGCTATCGGATCATCTATGCCGCGCGTCTGGGGCTGGAGCCGAAACGTCTGCGCGAATTCCTGCCGCCGGTGCCCGGACGCGCGTTCCGGGACGAGCCCCCCATGCAATTCTGAATCTGGGTTCCCGGCTCTGTTACACTGCGCCGCCTGTGGAAAATCGCTTCCAGCCTTCATCACTCGGTCGACACCCGCATCGTGCGCCCTGCGCCTCATGTCAGTCATTCACACCAGATCCAGCATCCTGCGTCCGCGCATCGGGCGAGTCCTGATCATGACGATGATCCTCGGCGTGCCGCTGCTCCAGCCTGCCGTCGCTCAACAGACGGCGGCCGAGGCTATGGCGCACGCCATCGCGCGCATGATGGAGAGCATGGGCTTCACAGCCACGATCGATCAGGGGCGCGGAGCGCCGCTGCCGCCGACCGATCCGATGGGGATGTCGTCCTGGCCCTCGGCGCTGGGGCAGATGCCCGGCGCCTTGGCGACCAAGCCTTGGACGGGCTCCTCGCTGGAGGGACTCTGGGAGGACAATCAGGGCGGACTCCTGATCGTTCAGGGTGGGTTCTACCGTCTCTATTCGGCCTGCCGGGGTTACATCGAAGGCGAGATCCGGGTCCGGACCGATCGGGTCGAGCTGAGCAATCGCACCGAGAACTTCACCCAGACCTTCGAGTTCGCTTTGGATCAGGGGCGGCTGGCGCTACGCGATCAGAACGGCCGGCTTTATCTCTATCGACGACTGATCCTGAATCCGAGCACAGCGCGCTAGCCGATCGGCAAGCGTCTCAGGAGAAGGCCAGACGCGCGGCGATCAGCAGCAACAGCACGCCGAAGAGCCGTTTGAGCAGGGGCACCGGCAGACTGTGCGCGAGCCGGGCGCCGAGCGGAGCGGTCGGAATGCTGGCGAGCAGCATGGCCAGCACCGCCGGCCAGTAGACGAAACCGCTGCTCCAGTCCGGCAGTCCGCTCCGCCCCCAGCCGACCAGCACGAACCCCAGCGCACCCGCCACCGCGATCGGCAGTCCGCACGCCGCCGAGGTGCCGACCGCTTGGCGCATCCCGATCCCGCAGCTGCTCAGGAAGGGAACCGTGAGCGTTCCGCCGCCGATGCCGACCAGTGACGACAGAAGCCCGATCCCGCCGCCCGTGGCGGCCAGTCCCGCGTGTCCCGGTAGCGGGTGCGGTGCCGAGACGGCTTTCGTGGACGTCATCAGCAGACGCACGCCGACATAGGCGAGAAAGACCGCAAAGATCCGTTGCAGCCAGAGGCTGGGAATCCAGCCGGCCAGGGCCGCTCCGGCCAGGGCGCCGATGACGATGCCGGGCGCCAGCGGCCGGACGATGTCCCAGCGCACCCCGCCGCGCCGATGGTGCGCCAGCGTGGAGGCCGCACCCGTGCCGATGATGGTCGCCAGTGAGGTTCCGACCGCCAGATGGGCCAGCCAGTCGCCGCCGATGCCGCCGAGCGCGCCGAAGAGCAGGATCAGGGCCGGCACTATGACGGCGCCGCCGCCGACGCCGAAGAGTCCGGCCAGCACGCCGGAGAGTGCGCCGATGGCGAGATAGGCGATGAGTTCGATCACGAGCACAGGGGACGGAGTCTGTTCGACATGGCGGCTATGATACGCCATTCCATCCGGGGTACCCGCCGGACCATTGCCGCCTCATTCGTGACGATCCTCTTGCGCCTCACGCCGCTCGATCGCATCCGTGCTGAACTGCTGACTGAAGCGGATGACCAGGATGGCGAGACTGATGATCAGGATGGCGCCGCTCTCGTAGAGCAGCCCCTCGGAGCCGTTCTCCTTGCCCTGGAGCACGATCAGACGCGAGAGTGCGGTGACGGCGATGAACATGGGATAGGTGAAGGGCACGCTGCGTCTGAGAAAATAGACGTTGGCCATTGCCATGATCTCGATGAAGATGAAGATCATCAGCAGATCTTCCAGCCGGATATCACGTAGCTGATAGATTTTCCAGATCAGCTCCCCGATACCGATCAGGGCGAGTCCGCCGACGATGACGAGCACCAGCTTTTCGGTGTAGAGAAAAAGGGTCGAGAGCCATTTGTCCAAGCGGGTATGCGGTTCATGCATCGTTTTAGCTCCGGGGCGCGATGGTGGAAGTGGGCGTTTCGCCGTCGACGGTAGGACGCGAAAGTCTTGAATACAACTCCGAACCTTGAAATCCTAGATGAGGTCATGATGCCGAGACAGATGATACAGACCGACCCCAAAGGTTACCTGACGTGCGACGAGATCCGGATCGTCGAGGACTTGGTCGAGGTCAAAGGGCACCGGGTGCTGGAACTGGGCTGCGGCGCGGCCTGGATGACCCGGCTGCTCGCTACGCGCCTGGGTGCGCGCCGGGTGACGGCGACCGAGGTCGACCGTATCCAGCACGCGAAGAATCTCGCTATCCGGGATCTGCCCACTGTCGAGTTCCGGTTCGGCGGCGCCGAGTCGATCGCCGACCCGGATGCGATCTATGACGGCGTCTTTCTGTTCAAGTCGCTCCATCATGTGCCGGTCGAACTCATGGATCGCGCGTTTGCGGAGATCGAGCGTGTGCTGGCGCCGGGCGGTTACGTCTATGTCTCGGAACCCGTCTACTGGGGGCCGTTCAACGAGGTCATGCGGCTGATCCATGACGAGCGTGTCGTGCGCACGGCGGCCTATGCCGCCATCGAGCGCGCGGTCGATTCCGGACGTTTCACCTGGGAGCGTCAGGTGTTCTACCAGTCGGAAGGCGTCTATCCGAGCTGGGACGCCTTCGCCGAGCGCTTCATCCAGGTCACGCATACCGAGCATGATCTCGACGCGGCGCGGCTCGCCGAGGTTCGTGCGGCCTTCGAGCGTCATTTGACTCCCGAGGGCGCGCGTTTCCTCAAGCCCCATCGGGTCGATCTGCTGCGCGTCAGACACTCGACGACATAAGCACCCGCTTGGCCTCGTTGACCTTGGCGGCCAGATAGTCCGAGCCGCCGCGATCCGGGTGCAGACGCTGGATCAGGCGTCGATGGGCGGCCTGGATCTCATCGTCTGTCGCATCGGGTGCAAGGCCGAGGATGGCGCGTGCCTCGCTTTCGTCCATGCCGGGGCGATCGGGTGACGGCGGCGGCGGCGTGCGTTCGGCGTCCGGGCGCGGCGGGGGTTCCCGGAAACGCTGACCGCGCTCATGGGTCAGATAGGCTTCCAGCGCCTCGGCCGACTCGGCGTCGGTGCGATAGCAGAGATCGAGCAGACCGAGCAGCTCGCCGGTTTCGGTCGCCTCGAGCATGCGTCCGGTGAGCGGTCCGGCGAGGATCTCGCCATCCATGCGTCCCGAGAGATGATCGATGGTCAGCAGGATGTAGTGCGTGGCCACGCGCGACTGATGCGGCCCCTGATAGCCGTTGGGTGAGCGGAACTCGCGCACCCACATAGCCGTGGCGCCGGCCACCGCGACCGGCATCAGCAGAAAGTTGAACACCGGCACCATCGCCATCCCGGCCGTCGCCGCGCCGAAGCCGAGACTGAGTAGGCGCCGCTCGCGCAGTCGGCGCCGTATCTCGGCGAAGCGCAGACCGTGATTGCCCATCGGATAGTCGCTGTACTCGACCGCCAGCATCCAGGCCGTATAGAGGAACCAGAGCACAGGCCCGACCAGCGGCACGAACAGCAGGAACAGAAAGGGAATCGCCCACAGCAGGGCATAGGCGAGCTTACGCAGTTCGTCGAGCAGAGTCGGCCCCAACTCGGCGAGCAGCCGGGCGTAGTCGCCTTCCTGCTCAATGGGGCGGCCGGTCAGCAGCCGCTCGACCTTCTCGGCCAGCAGTCCATTGAAGGGCGCGGCGATCAGGTTGGCGAGCAGGCCGAAGGTATAAAAGACGAAGACGAACAGCAGCAGGATGAACAGCGGCCAGATGAGCCATTCGAGCCACCCCAGCCAGGTCGGCAGCCTGGACTCCATGAGCTGCATCAGTCCCTCGAATTGACTGATGCCGACATAGATGGCCGCTGAGAAGATCAGCAGATTCAGCAGCAGGGGGACGGCGATGAAGCGTTTGATTCCGGGCCGGATGATGAGCCTCAGGCCCTGAAAGAGATAACCGGCCCCGGCGATGGGATGGCTGGACATAGGGTTTGGGGTGTGGGCAAATTTGAAACAGGTGGGGATTCGAGTTCAGTGGGAAAGGCTCTTTTAACCTGGATTCCGATGGATTTCAGCGCTCTGATTCCTCGGATGCAACCGGCATCAAGACGAAGGATTCAATCGTGCTATTTTTGTCGTCTACAGAAATACTGCGAACTGATGGGTTGCTCTTAGGTAGAACCGCAGCCCCACTACCCTTGTTTTTTGGTTTTACCTTGCGCACCCTACCTCCATCCTCATCAAGCGGCTCTTCGCGTCCGTTCCAAAGCAGACCTGGGCGAGGAACGCGATAATAGGACGAATCGCTCTCTGGCTTAGGACGTTCGACCTGCGCACTTCCGACGAATCGCCCCAGGGCTCCGACGAGGTATTCCTCGACGAGGTCACAGCACGTCCAGCGTCGATTCAAGCGTTCGGCCACTTCGCCGGTCATGCAACTGCCGCCGAAGGGATCGAACACGGTATCGCCTTCGTTGGTCAAGAGACGAATGAAATATTCCGGCAGATCGGATGGATAGCGCGCCGGATGGGCCTTGATTCCGTGTTCCTGACAATACCGTAAATAGGCGCTATTGCTCTCAGTGTTCGGAATCGCAATGAGGTTCGGCGGAATTGCAGCGCCATTGTCGACGCTGAATTTATCGCTAATGTCATGCCCGCTCGGTCGCTTCTTGGCTTTGTAACCTTTCTCCAGCAATTCCATCATACTGGGACTATAGGGTTGCAAGACCCTCCGGTTGCTGGCTTTCGGCCAGGGTGTTTTCGAGAGCCACCAAACGGTATTGATTGCATCCTTGACGCGAATCCGTCGCACTGTGACCCATTCGGCGGGTGTCGGCAAACGCGACGGATTCCACCAGAAAAAGTCCTGGGCCAAGTGGAAACCGAATTCCTCACACAGCATGATCAGCAACTTGTAGTGATAGAGACTGCGTGTTGGTGTGCCTGGATTCCAGGCACCGCCAATGTCGATGACCAGACTGCCGCTGGTCTTGAGTACACGATGAAACTGTTCGGCAAAGGGTTTGAACCAATCGAGGTAAGCAGGTGCCTCGGCGTTGCCATATTCTTTCTTTCGTACCAACCCAAAGGGCGGACTGGTCATGATGAGATCAATGCTGTTGTCTTCAGTCGTGCGCAGCACATCGAGCGAATCACCCAGATAGATATGCCCGTGCTTGGTTCGATGGAAGATCCTTGGCATGGATGTAACGTCTTGATTGGCCATTCGGTGTTCTCCCTCAGAGTTCCAACTGTTTCAGCGCCATCGTGGCGCGGGCCTCTCGGTCGAAAGCGTCGACGATATGCACTGGATTTTGACGAATGGCGTTCAGGTCGGTGCGATCGATCATCACGATGCAGAGATTCGAGTCCGTCATGATTTTGTTGGCGTAGCGGCGGGCTTCCGAGCCGATATCGCCCGTGCTGACGATCACGATGACGTTCGATTTCAGGAAATGCGTCAGCCCAACCTCCTTTGCGACATCCTCCAAAGACACGCGATCCGTGTTCTTGCATTGGATCTGCCAGCGTGAGAAGACGAGCCTTGCCGACTCGAAGATCAAGTCCACTTCCGCGCCGCCCGTGGCCTGTGCCCGCAGACGGGTCGCCGCATAGTCCATGCCCAGCAGTCGCATGAGCTTGAAGGCCAGTGCTTCCAGCGCCAGTCCGCCGATATAGCGGTCGTCGGAGTCGATCTCGATCAGGATCTCATCAAGCGGTTTGCATAGCAGATCCAGCAGCTTCGAATCGATCTGATCCTTGAGTTGGTCCAGCAGCGGCATGAGCACATCGGTTTCCAGCTTTGCGGTTGGCGTGACCATAAGGGGCTTGGCACCCCGGCCGCCGGTGGTCTTGGTGACGGTGATATAGCCGGCATCGTCCAGTGCCTTGAGTACCTGCTTTGGCAGGCTTTTTTCAGGGAACTTGACCCCATAGGTCACGGAGGCAAGCCGGGCAACGGCATTCGACGGCTGCGGCTCGGTGAGGCCGGTATTCGCCGGAGCTTGCAGAAAAGCCCGTTGTTCGGGCGTGAAGCGGGCGAGCACGCCGAACTCATCCGGATGGGTTCCCAACACCTTTTGCAGCCGGATATCGTCGATCTGCCAACGTCCGCCCACGAAAATTCCGGCCTTCTCCAGCCAGAGTCTCATGATGCTTGGATGTTTACCGCCACTCGGATAGCTGATGCCCCGCATCGCCAGTGCCTCGCGCAGGTTGGTCAAATTGACCACCTCGCCGGCCGCCGTCATGTCGCGGATGCACTGCACCAACCCCATGCCGTGGCGATTCAGGAGGATGTGACGAGCCGGGGTTTCGTGCAGCCTTGCTTCGTCATCCTTGATGGCGATGAGGTCGCGGCCGAAGTCGGTTAGAACGGCCTCCCCATCGATAAGACCATAGGCCTTCATGCCAAGACGGCAGTTCATAGCGAGCTTGTTCTGATTGCCGGCGTCGCCCCCGCCATGCGTGGAGAAAAAACGCGCTTGGATAGACTGTTGCAGCGCCTTGGGATCTCCTTCATCAGTTCCTCCGCGAGAAACCCCGTCCTTCAGGGCGGGGAGGGATAGCGGCTACGACCGTGCAGCCGCCGGAAACAGATGCAGGCTTTCCACCTGCCGGGCCGTGCGGCTCTGCCCGTAAGGGCCTGGTGACGGACGACGCCTCGCGGCGTGGTCGCTCCCCTCGCCAATGTGTGCCACCGGCTCCCGCCTGACGGCGGCGACCCGAACCTTCGACGCTTTGCCTTTCGTCAGCGTGATCCGGGCCTTTCAGAGCGGCGGACTGAGGAAGCATCCGCCGGTGAGTCTTAACGACCTGTGGCACACGTAGCCCCTTTCGACCTTCCCGGTCAGGCGGGCTGAGGCTGGTCAACCCAGCTTGCTCTCACAAGCTCCGCCCTTCAGGGCGGGGTAGTTGACCTTTTGCTCCGTTTTTCCGCACAAGCCGAGAACAACATTCAAGTCTGGATCTGCAAGCATTCTAAGCGATCGAGATCCTGTGTGCGTTGCGCGTCGGTCCGGTCGACCGCTCCAGACAGAGACGCAGGTGCTCGGGGGCTTCCAGCAGCGGATTGTGTCCCACATCCTCCAGGATATGTAGCCGGGTGGCGGGACGATGGGCCAAGACCTCGTGCGCGATCGCCTGGAAGCGCCGATCCTCACCGCCGACGATCCAGTCGAGCCGTCCGTGATAACGCGCGAGCGCCTCCCAGGTGCCGGGCATCTCGCCCAGTCCGAGCCGTTCGAGCGCGCCGGCCAGTCCCTCCGGACGCTGACTCAGACGCTGCGCGCGCTGACGTGCCAGGATCTCGGGTGCGAGCCGTGCCTGAGTCTGAAACAGCGGCTGATGCTCCCAGGCCGCCACGAAGGCCTCGATCCCCTGATCGCGCAGCAGACGAATCCAGGACTGATCGGCCAGTCTCCGCTGTTCGCGCAGGGCCGGATCGAGCAGACCTGGGTGGGCTGAGATGATCGCCGCCGAGCGAAAACGCTCGGGTGCGAGCTGGATGAGGCTGAGCGCGATCCGCCCGCCGAGCGAATAGCCGATGACCCGGTCGATGCTCGGCGGCAGCCTGTCGAGCAGTGCCCGGATCACATCGAGATAATCGCTCGTCGGATCGGGGCCGGTCAGATGGCCGGGCAGATCGATCGCCAGCCGCTCCGGATCCTCGGGGAAGACGCTCGACCAGTCGGCCCCGCCGCCGGTGAAGCCATGCAGCAGCAGACAGCGGGGGGCGACGGACTTCAGAGCGTTGCCTCCGTTGTCTTGTCGCGCTCGATCAGCGCATAGGCCGAGTGGTTGTGGATCGACTCGAAGTTCTCGGCCTCGACCGTATAGGCGAGGATGCGCGGATCGTCATTGAGCCGCTTGGCCACGTCGCGCACCAGATCCTCGACGAACTTGGGGTTGGTGTAGGCGCGCTCGGTGACGAACTTCTCGTCCGGACGTTTGAGCAAACCATAGAGTTCGGACGAGGCCTCACGCTCGACCAGATCGATCAGCTCCTCCAGCCACATGAAGCGCTCCATGCGCACCTGGACCGTGACGTGCGAGCGCTGATTGTGCGCGCCAAACGCCGAGATCTCCTTGGAACAGGGGCAGAGGCTGGTGACGGGCACCATGACCTTGAGTTCCAGATGCGGCCGGCCGTCGCGGATCTCGCCGATGAAGGTGACTTCGTAATCGAGCAGGCTTTCGACCCCGGAGACCGGCGCCTTCTTATTGATGAAGAAGGGGAAGCGCATCTCGATGTGACCGGCCGCGGACTCCAGACGCTCGGACATCTCGCTGAGCATGGTCTTGAACGAGGAGACGCTGATCTCGCGTTCGTGGCGGTTGAGGATCTCCACGAAGCGCGACATGTGCGTGCCCTTGAAGTCGTGCGGGAGATAGACGTACATGTTGAAGGTCGCCACCGTGTGCTGCTCGGTGCCGCAGCGCTCGAGTACGCGCACCGGATGGCGGATGTCCTTGATGCCGACCTTGTCGATGGCGATGCGGCGGGTGTCCGCGCTCCCCTGGACGTCCGCGATCTCGCAGGCGGCGGTGGTCGAACGGGGGGATGTGGTCGATGGCTCCATGAGAATCGTGTCGTCGTCGGAATGGATGGCTGGAAGGTGGGGGCGACCGGCGGCTCGGCCAAGTCGGGTTGAGCGACCGGGCCGAGCGCGAGTGCTGAGGTTAGAGTGGTTCAAGGGGCGGCGGTTCGATGCCGCCGTGGTCCCCTTCTCCCGCGTGTTTGAGTCAGTTCTTGCGTCCCAGGAGGGCGTTGGCGATCCAGACCAGCGGCTGGGCACGCTCGCCGAAGATCGACACGGATTCGATGGCCTCGATGATGAGCTGATTGGCCATGGCCTTGGCCTCGGCCAGACCGACCAGCGCCGGATAGGTGGCCTTGTTGAGTGCTTGGTCGCGGCCGGCGGTCTTGCCGATCTGGGCGGTGTCGCCCTCGACGTCGAGCACGTCGTCCTGGATCTGGAACGCCAGACCCAGACATTTGGCGTAATGATCGAGTCGCTCGGCCTGATCCGCGTCGAGTCCGCCATGGGCCAGCACGCCCATCTGCACCGAGACGCGAATCAGGGCGCCGGTCTTGTGGATGTGGATGTTCTCAAGCTGCACCAGATCGAGCGGCGTGCCCTCGGCTTCCAGATCCATCGCCTGACCGCCGACCATGCCGCGTGCCCCGCTGGCGCGGGCCAGTGCCGCGACCATGCCGACGCGCGACTCGGCGCTCAGTCCGGGCGCCTCGGACAGCGCCTGGAAGGCCAGTGTCTGGAGCGCGTCACCGGCCAGGATCGCCGTGGCCTCATCGAAGGCGCGATGACAGGTCGGACGGCCGCGACGCAGGTCGTCGTCGTCCATCGCCGGCAGATCGTCGTGGATCAGCGAATAGGCGTGGATCATCTCCACAGCGCAGGCCGGGCAGTCGAGCAGGGCCGCGTCGAGTCCGAGCGCCTCGCCGGCGGCATAGGCCAGCAGCGGACGGATACGCTTGCCGCCGGCCAGCACCGTGTAGCGCATGGCCTCGTGCAGGCGCGACGGCTGCACGCTCACGGGCGGCAGGATCCGGTCGAGCGCGGTCTCGACGCGCGCACCACAGCGCGCGCGGAAGTCATCCAGGGTGTGATCAGTCATGGGCGTCGAATGGCTCTGGCTCGGCGTCCGGCCGGGCGTCGGTGAGGATCCGCACCCGCTGCTCGGCCGTCTCCAGCGCCTGCCGACAGACGCGGGTCAGGCCGATGCCGCGTTCGAAGGCCGCGAGCGAGTCTTCGAGCGTCATCTCACCCTTCTCCAGGGCGTCGACGACGGCTTCCAGTTCGGTCAGGGATTGCTCGAACGAGGGTGGGGGCGGGGTCTTGGGTTGTTTCATCTGGGTTTGAATCCGGGTTTGCAGGTACGGTACCGTAGCCCGCTTTGACGGTCAAACCGGGGCGACCGCTCCGGCGACCCATCCGATTCAACCCATTCAGCTTTCAGGAAGATCCGCCCGTCCATGACCGGCCATTACGACGCCTCAGCCATCGAAGTCCTCCAGGGCCTCGACCCGGTGCGCAAGCGCCCCGGAATGTACACCGACACCACTCGTCCCAACCATCTGGCGCAGGAGGTCATCGACAACAGCGTCGACGAAGCCCTCGCCGGTCATGCCAAGCGCATTTCGGTGACGCTCCATGCCGACGGCTCGCTGGAAGTCGAGGACGACGGGCGCGGGATGCCGGTCGACATCCATCCGCAGGAGGGACGGCCCGGTGTCGAGGTCATCCTGACCAAGCTGCACGCGGGCGGCAAGTTCAACTCGGACAACTACCGCTTCTCGGGCGGTCTGCACGGCGTGGGCGTGTCCGTGGTCAATGCGCTCTCGCGCCATCTGGAGGTCTGGGTCAAGCGCGGCGGCCACGAATACAACATGGCCTTCAAGGACGGCCACAAGGTCAGCGATCTGGACGTGGTCGGCACGGTCAAGCGCAACGATAGAGGGACGCGGCTGCGCTTCTGGCCCGATCCCGGCTATTTCGACAGCCCCAAGTTCGCCGTGCGTCCGTTGACCCATCTGCTTCAGGCCAAGGCGGTGCTCTGTCCGGGACTGGAGGTGCGCTTTCGCGACGAGACCAGCGGCGAGGAGCAGGTCTGGTGTTATCAGGACGGACTCCGGGACTATCTGCTCCAGTCGCTCAACGGCGTCGAGACGTTGCCGTCCGAACCCTTCGTCGGCGACATGGAGGGGCGTACCGAGGCGGCGAGCTGGGCGCTGGTCTGGCTGCCCGAGCCGCCCAGGGCCGGCGGCGGCGAGCCGATCGCCGAGAGCTATGTCAACCTCATCCCGACGGTGCAGGGCGGCACCCATGTCAATGGTCTGCGCACCGGACTGACCGAGGCGGTGCGCGAGTTCTGCGAGTTCCGCAACCTGCTGCCGCGCGGCGTCAAGCTGGCGCCTGAGGATGTCTGGAACCGGGTGAGTTATATCCTCTCGGTCAAGCTGCTCGACCCGCAGTTCTCGGGCCAGACCAAGGAGCGGCTGTCCTCGCGCGAGTGCGCGGCCTTCGTCGCGGGCGTGGTCAAGGATTCGTTCAGCCTCTGGCTCAATCAACATGTGGCCGAAGGCGAGCGCATCGCCGAGCTGGCCATCGGCGCGGCCCAGGCGCGGCTGCGTGCCGGGCGGACGGTCACGCGCAAGAAGATCACCCAGGGTCCGGCCCTGCCGGGCAAGCTCGCCGACTGCACCGCAACCGATCCCGAACGCGGCGAGCTGTTTTTAGTGGAAGGCGACTCGGCCGGCGGTTCGGCCAAGCAGGCGCGTGATCGCGAGTTCCAGGCCATCCTGCCCCTGCGCGGCAAGATCCTCAACACCTGGGAGGTCGCACCGGAGGAGGTGCTGGCCTCACAGGAAGTGCATGACATCGCCGTGGCCATCGGCGTCGATCCGGGCAGTGATGATCTGTCGCGACTGCGCTTCGGCAAGATCTGCATCCTGGCCGATGCCGACTCGGACGGCGCCCATATCGCCACCCTGCTGTGCGCGCTCTTCCTCAAGCACTTCCGGCGTCTGGTGGCCGAGGGGCATGTCTATGTCGCCATGCCGCCGCTCTATCGCATCGACGTCGGCAAGCAGGTCTATTACGCGCTCGACGACGACGAGAAGAAGGGCATCCTCGACCGCATCGCCGCCGAGAAGATCAAGGGCAAGGTCAATGTGCAGCGCTTCAAGGGACTGGGCGAGATGAACCCGGCGCAACTGCGCGAGACCACCATCCATCCCGACACCCGCCGCCTGGTCCAGCTCACCATCGACGACGACCGCGAGACCGACGAGCTGCTCGACCGCCTGCTGGCCAAGAAGCGCACGGCGGACCGGCGGGCCTGGTTGCAGGAGAAGGGGGATCTGGCCGAGGTGTCCTGATTCGGTCCGATTCGATGATGGGCAGAGCTTGCGATGCCCATCATCGACACTCGCGCAGATCGCGCAGTCTCAGCCCGGCGATGAGCAAGAGCGTTACATAAACCAATCCGCCCGCCAGAATCCAGCCTGTCAGCTCCAGGATCCGCGTCCAGGCGTCCGCCGGCATCCAGTCGGCGCGCTCTCCAAGGCCCCAGTGCAGCGCAAGCCCCATCCCCAAACCGGCCGGCAACGTCTGAGCGAACAGGCGCGTCCAGCCGGGATGCCGTCGATAGATGCCCGATCGCCTCAGTCCGTGCAGCAGCAGGACGGCATTGAGTGCAGCCGTGAGCGACGTTGCGAGCGCCAGTCCGGCATGTCCCAGCGGCGCCATGAGCAGCAGATGCAGCGCCAGCCCGACACCGAGCGCAATCAGCGCCAGTCGCACCGGCGTGCGCACATCCTGCCGGGCGTAATAGCCGGGCGCCAGCACCTTGATCGCCAGAAAGGCCGGGATGCCGAGCGCATAGGCCATGAGCGAGTACGCCGCCTGGGTGACATCATCCGCGCCGAACTCGGACGACAGAAAGAGCGTTGCCATCACCGGCTCGGCCAGCACCAGCAGTCCGACCGCCGCCGGCAGACCGAGCAGCAGCGCCAGCCGTAAGGCCCAGTCCAGCGTGTCGGAGAAGCGCTCGGGCTCCCGCGCCGCTTCACGCTGCGACAGACGCGGCAGGATCACCGTGCCCAGCGCCACGCCCAGCAGCCCGAGCGGCAGTTCCATGAGCCGATCCGAGTAATAGAGCCAGGAGATGCTGCCGGTCACGAGCACCGAGGCGAGCAGGGTGTCGAGCAGCAGACTGATCTGGCCCACGGACACGCCCAGCACCGCCGGCCCCAGACGCCTGAAAACAGTGATCACACCCGGATCGCGCGGTTTGAAGCGCGGTCGCGGCAACAGCCCGAGCCGTGCCAGAAAGGGTAGTTGAAACGCCAGTTGCACCAGTCCGGCGACGAGCACGCCCCAGGCCAGCGCCAGGATCGGCGTCTCCAGCAAAGACGCCGGCCACAGCGCGCAACCGATCAGGACGATGTTGAGCAACGCCGGCGTGAAGGCCGGCACCCCGAAACGCTCATAGGTGTTGAGCAGGGCGCCGGCCAGCGCGGCGAGCGTGATGAAGAACAGATAGGGCAGGGTGAGCCGCAGTAGCCGCGTGGCCAGTGTGAACTGATCGGCATCCGCGCCGAAGCCGGGCGCGAAGGCCAGGATCAGCAGCGGCGCGGCCAGAATGCCGAGTGCGGTGATCAGGAGCAGTGCGGCGGCCAGTGTGCCCGCCAGGTCGTCGACGAAGGACTTGAGCGCCGGCAGTCCCTGTCGCTCGCGATAGTCGTTGAGCACCGGTACCAGCGCCATCGAGAAGGCGCCCTCGGCGAACAGCCGGCGCGCGAAGTTGGGGATCTTGAAGGCGACGAAGAAGGCATCGGTCGCCGCATCGGCGCCGAACACGCGCGCGATGGTCAGATCCCGCACGAATCCCAGAATACGCGACGACAGCGTTCCGCCGCCCACCTTGGCGAACGAGGCAACCAGCGAGGCCATGGATCGGAGGCGGCTCCGGACAGGAAAAGGCGCTGATTATAATTGACAATCGTGCTCCGATCCGAAATACTGCGCCGTCCGAAACCGCGTTCGGTGCGGCCCGCTTGCTGCCGGTCGACCCTCCACGCGGTTTCATCGTTTTTACCTCGACCGCGTCAGACATCGAATTCTCGGGAGACTCAGTTGGCTAATTCACCTCAAGCGCGCAAGCGTGCCCGTCAGGCGGAAGACCGTCGTCAGCGTAACATGGCTCAGCGCAGCACCCTGCGCACCTTCATCAAGAAGGTGATCAAGGCGATTCGCGCCGAGGACAAGGAAGCGGCCGTGCAGGCGTTCAAGGACGCCGTGCCGCGTATCGACCGCGCCGCTCGCAAGGGCCTGATCCACGCCAACAAGGCCGCGCGTCACAAGAGACGTCTGAACGCCCATATCAAGGCCATGGCCTGATCGCGAAGACGCTCACGCGAAGACACAAAAAACCGGCCTTTGAGCCGGTTTTTTGTTGCCTGCCAAATCGCGCTCAGGCCGTCTTTCGCGGACGATAGGCCAGGGCGAGCAGCAACGCGCCCGCGAACACCATCGGCAGCGACAGGATCTGCCCCATGGTCAGCCAGTCGAAGGCCAGATAGCCGATATGGGCATCGGGTTCTCGCACGAACTCGACCAGGAAGCGGAAACCGCCGTAGCCCAGCAGGAACAGCCCTGAGACCGCCATCATCGGACGCGGACGGCTGGAGAAGATCCAGAGCACGACGAACAGCACCAGTCCTTCGAGCGCGGCCTCGTAGAGCTGGGAGGCGTGTACGGCGGGACTCAGCAGGGTGTCGGTCGGCTGGTCGAGACACTGACGCGGAAAACGCTCGCAGGGGAGCCGGACACCCCAGGGCAGTTCGGTGCGATGCCCCCAGAGTTCGCCGTTGACGAAGTTGCCGATGCGCCCGGCCAGTAGCCCGGTCGGCACCAGGGGCGCGAGGAAGTCGCCGACCTGGAAGAAGTGCAGACCATGACGGCGCGCAAACAGTCCGATCGCGACCAGGACGCCGATCAGCCCGCCGTGGAAGGACATGCCGCCTTCCCAGACCTTGAGCAGGTTCAGCGGACTCGCCAGGATCTGATCGAAGCCGTAGAACAGCATGTAGCCGAGCCGTCCGCCGACGATGACGCCGAGGACGCCGTAGAAGATGAGGTCGTCGACCATCTCGGTCGTCCAGCCGGACTCGGGGCGGCGCGCGCGCCGGCGCCCGAGCCACCAGGCCAGCGCGAAGCCGATCAGATACATGAGTCCGTACCAATGGACCTTGAGCGGGCCAAGGGCGAGGGCGACGGGGTCGATGTCGGGATAGGTCAGCATATGGGCGCGGATGGTATCACGGTGCCGTGGTGGTGAAGGAGTGGGCCAGGGCGGCGAAATCGAGGTCCGGCAGCTTGGGGAAGAACTGTCCCTCGAAGGCTCCGTTCCAGCGCACGCCGACGGGTCGCTGGGGTGCGAGCCGGGAGCCGGGCGCGATCTCGTCGGAGTGCTGCAGCGGCGGTCGTAGCCCTGAGACGCCACTGTAGCCGAAGAGTCCGTAGTTGGCTTCGGCGCCATAGGGACCGGAGCGGCCGAGTAGGGCGCGTCCGGCTGCCGACGCATCAGCGGGAAGGTTCGGTGAGGACTTCCAGGGTTCGTCGAAGGCTTCGAACAGATGGATCTGCACACCAGTGGCCTGCGACCAGACGACGGCCTCGCGCACGAAGGCGCTCGCCAGGGCCGGGTTGAGATAGCGCCGAGCGATGGCCAGACCGCCATCATCGAGCCGTGCGCCGGCCGTATCGAGCCGATCGGCGATCGCGGCGAAGGCTGTGTCCGGACGGATCGGCGCTCCGTCCTCGACATAGCCGGGCAGATTGAAGGCGATGCCGTCGGTGGGATGGCCGATCTCGCCGATCATGGTCTCGATCGGCCGCTCGCCGGCCAGTGTCCGGATCGTCCGTTCGAGCTGGCGCCACTTCCGGCTGAGTTCACCCTGTTCGGGATCGAAATAGACCGACCACTGCCCGCTTTGGGCAGCCGCTTCGACCGCCTCCGGACTGGGATAGAGATTCTCCATCACGACATCCGACTCCGCGAGCAGGGCGGCGACCTCGCGACCGAAGCGGGCGAGTACCGGATCGTCCGCGTTCGGGTCCGCCGGCCGAAAGCGATGTCCGCGCGCACCGAGCCGCAGATCGAGTCCGGCGAAGGCCGCGCCCGGCGCCATCTGCGCTCTGGCGTACTTCAGCATGGCGGTGATCTGTTCGGTCGGACTCGGCTGTTCGTCCGGCCCGCTCCAGGGCTGGGCATATTCGTTGGACAGGATCAGATGGGTGACGGTCCCCGGAAAGCGTGCGTTGGCGACCTGGGCCTGGGCGAGTGCGGACAGGATCGCAAAACGCATCCGGTCGTTCACCAGGGTGCCGGCGACCCGGATGTTGTCCACGCCGAGCTTGATCGTCAGCAGACGCCGACCGGCCTGGGCGTTGATCTCAGCCGCCGCGAGTGCGATCTGAGCATTGGCGTCACCGGCGAAGAATCCGGGATTGAGCCGAGCCTCCGGGTCGGTCGGACTCGTCGGCTCGAACAATGCCTGATGGATGGCGACCACGCGCAGATCCTGTCCGGGCGTGCCGGCGGTCTCGACCCGAATGCGCTCAGGCACGGGTCTGACATGGACGGCCGTCGGCGGAAAGAGAAAGACCACATCGGTGGTCTCGCGTCTCTGATAGGGCGTGGTCTCCGTGGGACGGAGTTCGAGGAGGCGACGGTCGGTCCAGACCGGCAGGGCGACAGAGTCCCGTCCGTCGACCTGACGCCAGTAGCCGGCCTGAAAGCCCGTGCCATAGGTCGCGAGTGTCAAGGGTGCTCCGCCGGCGGCTCGTCGCAGGACGTCGAGCTGCCGATAGACCGAGGCGGCGTGATCGACGTGGCTCACGGCCAAGGGCGTGCGATCCTCGAAGAAGCGCGTCTGGGTGCGGCTCCAGGCGACGGCGTCCTGTCCGCGCAGTGCCTCGGGCTGGAAGGCCAGCGAACCTTCGGCCGAGACGTCCTGGAGCCGTCCCGCTTCGTCGAACGTCAGACGCAGGGTCTGGGTCGCCGCCCACAGCGAGCGGGCCGGATGCTCGACATCGATGCCGCCGACATAGCTGTTGAAGGCCGGCACATGGAAGTCTCCAGGCGCATAGGGATTGTCCGGCCGCGCGCTCCAGTGTCCGACATAGGGCTGATAGGCCAGCCCCAGGATCGGTGCGTCCGCCGGCACGCCTCCGGTTGCAGCGAGACTCAGGGTAAGCAGCGCCATCGAGCGTCGAAGCCACATGCCGAGCCACCGTCCCCGCTCAATCCATGCGCGCCCTGGACGCCTTGTTTGGATTGCGCAGCAGCACATAGACCGCCCCGGTTCCGCCATCGCGACGGGTCGCCGAACAGAAGGCCAGCACCTGATCATAGAGTCTGAGCCAGTAGTTGACCTTGCTCTTGAGTACGGGCGCCCGTCCGCTGGAACCATAGCCCTTGCCGTGGATGATGCGCGCGCAACGCACCCGCCGATGGGCGCATTCTGTGAGGAACTCGGCCAGGATCTGACGCGCGTGTTCGGCCTGGAGTCCATGCAGATCGACCTCCAGCCCGACCGGAAAGGCCCCGCGCTGGAGATCGGCGAGCACCCGATTCTGGACGCCGGGGCGCGCGAAGAGCAGATAGTCGTGGGTCTCGACCTCGGATTCGGCGAGCGCGACCCGCTCATCCTCCGGAGCCTCGATCGGACGCGGACGCGGCACCGGCGGCGGACGGCGGCGAAAGGGCTCGGCGCTCTCGAACGACAATGGCTCGGCATCCTCGACCTGTTCGCGGAAGAGCTGGCGGTCGGCGTCCTGGAGTGTGGGTTTCATCGGCTGGATTCGGGGCTGTCTGGGCACGCTTGGGGAGCGAGTATAGCCGTCCCACGATCGGTCGACGATGTCGGGATGCCCGATCGGCGTCCATGGAGTATGATCCCCGGCGATACCAAGAGACGCTCAAAGAAACGGTCAACTACCCCGCCCTGAAGGGCGGAGCTTGTGAGAGCAAGCTGGGTTGACCAGCCTCAGCCCGCCTGACCGGGAAGGTCGAAAGGGGCTCCGTGTGCAACAGGTCGTTAAGACTCACCGGCGGATGCTTCCTCAGTCCGCCGCTCTGAAAGGTCGAGATCATGCAGGCGCAAGGTAAAACGCCGAAGGTTCCGATCGCCGCCGCGAGGCGGGAGCCGGTTGCACACATTGGCGAGGGGAGCGTGTCGCGTCGTGAGACGCCGCACCGTCACCAGGCCCTTACGGGCAGAGCCGCACGGCCCGGCAGGTGGAAAGCCTGCACCCGTTTCCGGCGGCTGCACGGTCGTAGCCGCTCTCCCTCCCCGCCCTGAAGGACGGGGTTTCTCGCGGAAGAACTGATGAAAATCCTTGTCAGCAACGACGACGGCTATCAGTCACCCGGTTTGATCGTGTTGGCCGAGGCCCTGACGGCCCTGGGCGAGGTGGTGGTGGTGGCCCCGGATCGTGACCGCAGCGGAGCGAGCAACTCGCTCACGCTCGACCGACCCCTGCGCGCCAAACGCATGCCCAACGGTTTCATCCAGGTCGACGGCACGCCGACCGACTGTGTGCATCTGGCGCTCACCGGACTGCCCTCGATCGAGCCGGACATCGTGGTCTCCGGCATCAATCATGGCCAGAACCTGGGTGACGACGTGCTCTACTCGGGCACGGTCGCCGCCGCCACCGAGGGGCGCTTCCTGGGACTGCCCTCGATCGCGGTCTCTATGGCTTCGAGTGCGCCCCAGCACCTCGACACCGCCGCGCGCGTGGCGGTCCGGTTGGTCGAGCGTCTGCGTCAGAACCCGCTCGAATCCAACATCATCCTCAACGTCAACGTCCCGGATCGGCCCTATGCCGAACTCCAGGGCTTCAAGGCCACGCGGCTGGGACATCGGCACAAGGCCGAGTCGGTGGTCGAGGCCCGCGATCCGCGCGGCCGGCTCATCTACTGGATCGGGCCGGCCGGTCCCGAACAGGACGCCGGACCCGGCACGGACTTCGAGGCCGTGCGCTCGGGCTTCGTCTCGATCACGCCGCTACAGGTCGACCTGACCCGCCATTCCGCCCTGGAGTCGCTCGGTTCCTGGCTGATCGGATGCGTATGATGACCGCGACCCTGCTCGATCCGGGCATCGGCATGACCTCCAGACGCACGCGCGAGCGTCTGATCCGGCGTCTGATGGACGCCGGGATCGACTCGCCCGAGGTGCTGCGCGTGATGCGCACACTGCCGCGCCATCTGTTCGTCGACGAGGCGCTCGCCAGCCGTGCCTACGAGGACTCGGCGCTGCCGATCGGACATGGTCAGACCCTCTCCCAACCCTATACCGTGGCGCGCATGACCCAGGCCCTGCTGGAGCACGGCACGCCCGACACCGTGCTGGAGATCGGCACGGGGTCGGGGTTCCAGACCGCCGTTCTGGCTTCGCTGGTGCGGCGCGTCTACACCGTCGAGCGTGTCGGCGAGCTGTTCGAGCGTGCCCAGGAACGGCTCGGCGCGCTGAAGATGCGCAACGTCCGCTATCGCCACGGCGACGGCGCCCAGGGCTGGCCCGAGTACGCGCCCTATCGCGCCATCATGGTGACTGCCGCCCCGCGCGGCATCCCGCGTGCGCTCGCCGAGCAGCTCGCGCCCGGCGGGATCATGGTGCTGCCGATCGGCGAGGGGCCGCGCCAGAGTCTGGTGCGGCTGGTGCGGCTGGCGCGCGGCGGCTTCGGTCACGAGATCCTGGAGCCGGCCAGCTTCGTGCCCCTGCTGGCTGGGGTCGCTTGACAAGTGTGAACATGGACGCCACGAATAGGGTAAACCGTATCATCGTCTAGCTTCGTCCCGTGCCGGAGGATGTGGATGTCGAGCGCCAAAGACCGCGAGACCCCTGAAAACCTGTCCGATGTCGATAGTGAATCCTTCCTGATGATGGGCGAGGACTCGGAGCCGATCGAGTCCGGCCCCGACTCGGACGAGATCAAACTGCTCGACGGCGACTCGCCCGACGCGGCGGGCGAGCGTCTCATTGAGGCCTCCGAGGCCGATTTCGATGCCACCCGGATCTATCTCAACGAGATCGGCGAGTCCAGGCTCCTGACCGCCGAGGAGGAGATCCGGTTCGCCCGCCTCGCCCAGGCCGGCGACAACGCGGCGCGTCAGCGCATGATCGTGTGCAATCTGCGGCTGGTGGTCAAGATCGCGCGTCGCTATCTCAATCGCGGTCTGCCGCTGCTGGATCTGATCGAGGAGGGCAATCTCGGCTTGATCCGGGCGGTCGAGAAGTTCGACCCCGAGCGCGGCTTTCGCTTCTCGACCTATGCGACCTGGTGGATCCGCCAGACCATCGAACGCGCGATCATGAATCAGACGCGCACCGTGCGCCTGCCCATCCATGTGGTCAAGGAGATCAACATCTATCTCAAGGCGTCGCGCCAGCTCGCGCAGAGCCTGGACCACGATCCGACCTCCGAGGACATCGCCCAGTTGCTCGACCGTCCGATCAACGAGGTCAAGCGGATGCTGGGTCTCAACGAGCGCATCACCTCGGTCGACACGCCCTACAGCAAGGACGCCGACAAGCCGCTGGTCGACATGCTCCAGGACGACGGCTCCAGCGACCCCACCGAGCGCATCCAGGGCGACGACATCCACGTCAACATCGAGCACTGGCTCGGTCTGCTCAACGAGAAACAGCGCGAGGTGGTCGAGCGGCGTTTCGGTCTGCACGGCTATGAGAACTCGACGCTCGAAAGCGTCGCGCGCGAGTTGGGCGTCACCCGCGAGCGCGTGCGTCAGATCCAGATGGATGCACTGCGCCGGCTGCGCGATATCCTCGAAAGCGAAGGGTTTTCGGTCGAGTCTTTCTTCAAATGACCATTGACGTTCCCTAGTTGACTTTCCGCCCGCGATCCATTGAGATTCGTCAATCGGCGCCGCCGGATCGATACGCGCCAGTTCCAGGCCGGATGGCCTCCTTGCCTTCATGCTGTGTCCAACGGTTTCGGGAGGGTCCATGCAAGCCAGTCTGGAGCAGAAGTACAATTTCGACATCGTGCGCCGGTTCACGATCATGGCCGTGGTCTATCTGGTCCTGGGCGCGGGCTTCGGTGTCTATATCGCCTCGGAACTGGCCTGGCCGTTCCTGAACTTCGACAGTCCCTATCTCTCCTTCGGGCGGCTGCGACCGCTGCACACCAACACCGTCATCTTCGCCTTCGGCGGCTGTACCCTGATGGCCACGGCCTTCTATTCGGTCCAGCGCACCTGCGGGGTGCGGCTCTGGAGCGACAAGCTGGCGCGCTTCACCTTCTGGGGCTGGAACGCGGTCATCGTGCTGGCGGTGCTGACGCTGCCCTTCGGTCTGACCCAGTCGAAGGAATACGCCGAGCTGGAATGGCCGATCGACATCCTGATCGCCGTGGTCTGGTTGGCCTTCACCTTCAACTTCATCATGACCATCGCCAACCGGAAGTCCTCGCACATCTATGTGTCGAACTGGTTCTTCCTCGGCATGATGATCATGATCGTCTATCTGCATGTCGTGAATAGTCTGGCGATCCCGGTCGGACTCTTCAAGTCCTACTCGATCTTCTCCGGGGTGCAGGACGCGATGATCCAGTGGTGGTGGGGACACAACGCGGTCGGCTTCTATCTGACCGCCGGCTTCCTCGGCATCATGTACTACTTCGTGCCCAAGCAGGCGGGGCGTCCGGTCTATTCCTACCGGCTGTCGGTGATCCACTTCTGGGCGCTGATGTTCGGCTATGTCTGGCTCGGCGCGCACCATCTGCAATACACGGCGCTGCCGGACTGGACCGGCTCGCTGGGGGCGGCGATCTCGCTGGCCATGATCATTCCGTCCTGGGGCGGCGCGGTGAACGGCATGATGACGCTGTCCGGCGCCTGGGATCGGCTGCGCACCGACTATGTGCTGCGCTTCCTGATCATGGCGCTGGCCTTCTATGCCATGTCGACCTTCGAGGGGCCGGTGATGGCGCTCAAGAGCGTCAACGCACTCTCGCATTACACCGACTGGACCATCGGCCATGTGCACTCGGGTGCGCTCGGCTGGGTGGCCGGGATCTCGATCGGCGCCATCTATCATCTGATGACGCGGCTCTATCACACCGAGATGTTCTCCGAGCGCCTGATCAACCTGCATTTCTGGACCGCGACCATCGGCACCGTGATCTACATCGTCGCCATGTGGGTGTCCGGGATCATGCAGGGCCTGATGTGGCGCGCCTATGACGAGTACGGCACCCTGGCCTATACCTTCGTCGAATCGGTCGATGCCATGCATCCCTATTACGCCATGCGCGCCGTCGGCGGCGGACTCTTCCTGTTCGGCGCGGCGGTGATGCTGTTCAACGTGCTCATGACCGTGCGCAAATCCGTCGTCGAGGGTCGCCTGCAACAGGCGCGCACCCTCCCGTCCATGGCCTGAAGCGGGGAGTATCGACAATGAGCGACAGAGCCAAGGTTCGCGTCAAGAGCTTTCAGGAATGGCTGGAGGTCAACATCTGGGGCCTGCTGATCGCCACCGCGCTGGTGCTCTCGGTGGGCGGACTGGTCGAGATCGTGCCCCTGTTCTATCTGAAGAACACCATGGAGCACAATGCCTTCCCCGAGATCGTCTGGGACAAGGCGGGCAAGGAACCCATCGTCACCCTGGATGACGCCGGCAAGGTGCAATGGAACTGGCAGCCGGGCGACGGGGTGCGGCCCTACACGGCGCTGGAGCTGGCCGGACGCGACATCTATCAGCGCGAAGGCTGCTATCTCTGTCATTCGCAGATGATCCGGCCCTTCCGTGACGAGAAGGAACGCTACGGGCATTATTCGCTCGCCTCCGAGTCCATGTTCGATCATCCCTTCCAATGGGGCTCGAAGCGCACCGGCCCGGATCTGGCGCGCGTCGGCGGCAAGTATTCCGACGACTGGCAGCGCCGGCATCTGTACGACCCGCGTTCGTTGGTGCCCGAGTCGGTGATGCCCAGCTATCCCTGGCTCGACGAAACGGCGGCCGATCCGGACATGTCGCTGCGGGTCTTCGGCTTCACGATCTGGCCGGCGGGCACAGGCTCGCGGATGCAGCGTCACATGCGCGGCATGCGACAGGTCGGCGTGCCCTATACGGAGGCCGACATCGCCGCCGCCGAGTTCCTGCTCGAAGGTAAGACCGAGATGGACGCCCTGGTCGCCTATCTCCAGGTGCTCGGCACCATGGTCAAGCTCGATGACGCCAAGGCCTATCGTGAATAGCCTCGTCGAGTATTTCGCGACCGACTGGGAGGCGATGACGGTCAACGACTGGATCGGCACCATCCTGACCGTCCTCATCTTCCTGCTGATGATCCTGGCCTATTTTCAGGTCTTTCGTCCCAAGAACCGGGAGTCGCTCGAATCCAGGAAGCACATCCCGTTCGAGGACGAGGACGACGCGCCCTCCGGAGATCACGATGGCCGACCATAATCCCTTTCCAGGCGAGAACAACACCGGGCATGTCTGGGACGACAACATCCGCGAGCTCAAGAATCCGCCGCCGCGCTGGTGGATGCAGGGGTTCCGGCTGTCGATCATCTGGGTCGTCGGCTATTCGATCCTCTATCCGACCTGGCCGATCGGCGAGGAGCCGAATCGCGGTCTGCTCGGCTGGACCCAGATCAAGGAGTACGAGAAGGGCGTCGAGCGCATCGAAGCCAAGCGCGCCGAGTTCGAGGACCGGATTCGCGAATTGAGTGCCGATCAGATCCTGGCCGATCCGGGGCTGAAGCAGTACACACTGGCCTCGGCCAAGGTGCTGTTCGGCGACAACTGCGCCGCCTGTCACGGCAGCGGCGGGCAGGGCAATCCGGGCTATCCGGTGCTCGCCGACGACGACTGGCTCTATGGCGGCACCACGGCCAAGCTTACCGAGACCATCACGGGCGGGCGTCAGTCGCTGATGCCGGCGCACAAGACCATGCTCACCGAGGCGGAAGTCGACACGCTGGCTCACTGGGCGGTCGCGATGGCCGAGACCGGCGGCGAGGGCGGGAGCGAGGAGGGCTGGAATCTGTTCCGGACCAAGGGGTGCGTGGCCTGTCACGGTCAGACCGCCAATGGCCATGTGGTCGATCTGCCCGACGGCGACTTCATCGGCGTGGGCGCGGCCAATCTGCGTGACGGCATCTGGCGCTTCGAGCCGGGCGGTTTCGAGAGTGCGCGACACACCATCCTCTATGGCGTCAACCGGAAGGACGTCCCCGAGAGCCGTAGCGCCGTGATGCCGGCCTTTGCGCAACCGGCCGGCAAACTCAGCGAGCAGGACATCAAGAAGCTGGTCGTCTATGTCCACTCGCTCGGCGGCGGGATGTGATGTCCGGATGTGGCCCAATTGAACACCGATCCTGAATCGATCGAGCCGGTCTCGGTCGATGCGCTCTATGCCGAGGCCGACGACCGGCACGTCAATGCCGGCGGCCAGACCATCCATGCCAAGCGGATTCCCGGCCGCTGGCGGACGATCAAATGGGCGCTGTCCTCGGTCTGGCTGATCTATCTGCTCGGCCCCTATCTGCGCTGGGATGGCCGGCAGGCGGTGCTGTTCGACATCCCCAACCGTCAGTACCATCTGTTCTCGGTGACGGTGCTGCCGCAGGACTTCTGGATGCTATCGCTGCTGCTGCTGTTCTTCGCCATTCTGCTGGCGGTGATGACGGCGCTCGTCGGGCGGGTCTGGTGCGGATTTTTCTGCTTCCAGACCGTCTGGACCGATGTCTTCACCTGGATCGAGGAGCGGCTGGAAGGTCCGCCGGCGGCGCGGCGCAAGCTCGACGCGGCGCCGATGTCCCTGGAGAAGCTCAAACTGCGCGCAATCAAACATAGTCTGTGGCTCCTGATCGGCTTTTTGACCGGATTCAGCTTCGTGGCCTGGTTCACCGACGCGCCGACGCTGTGGTGGACCTTCTTCACCGGTCAGGCCAATGGCGCGGCCTATATCACGGTCGCACTCTTCACGGCCGGCACCTATGTCCTGGCCGGTTTCCTGCGCGAGCAGACCTGTTTCTGGCTCTGTCCCTATGCGCGCATCCAGGGCGTGATGCTCGACCGCTCGACCATCGTGCCGACCTATGACGAGCGGCGCGGTGAGCCGCGTGGTCGGTTCAAGCGCGAGGATGAAGGCGAGCGGACGACGGGCGATTGCGTCGACTGCAATCAGTGCGTGGCCGTCTGTCCGACCGGGGTCGACATCCGGCGCGGTCAACAGGAGGGCTGCATCACCTGTGCGCTCTGTCTCGATGCCTGTGATCAGGTCATGGACAAGGTCGGTCGACCGCGCGGACTCATTCGCTATGCCTCGCTCGACGAACTCGAAGGGCGTTCGACCAGTCGGTTGTGGCTCAGGCCGCGCGTCTGGGTCTATGTGCTCATCCTGGGGTTGTCGCTGTCCGGCATCCTCTATGGATTGACCTCGCTCGACCCGCTCGAACTGCGGGTGCTGCACGAACGCGCGCCGCTGTTCGTGCTCCAGAGCGATGGCTCGATCCAGAACAAATACACCCTCAAGATCCTCAACAAGACCCATGAGCCGCTGGCCGTGACCGTTCGCGCCACGGGGCATGACGACTTGACGCTCATGGGCGCCGATCAGCCGATCGAGACGACGCCCGGTGGCGTGACGCCGGCGACCGTGTTCGTCCGTATCCCGCGCGAGGCGCTCGAAGCCGAGCAGCAGCCGATCGTCTTCCGGATCGAGGCCGAACGTGCCGCGGGCGAGCCGGCCGTGACCGAGCGTGAGAGCGTCTTCGTCGGTCCCGAACCGCGCTCCGATTGAGCGGCGGAAACTCCGAGCCACACGAGGCCCAGTGCCGATGATGACCCACATCCAAACCCGTTTTCAGGCTCATCTCCAGCCCAACGCGGCCCTGCGCAATCCCTGGGTGCTCGGCTGGATCGGGCTCATCGTCGTAGTGCTGGCCGTCAATCTGGTCATGGTCTATCTGGCCTTCGCGACCAATCCGGGGCTGGTCAACGCCGATTACTACGAGCGCGGGCGGAACTATGAGCGCACCGTCCTGACCCGTCAGGCACGCGATCCGGGCTGGCTGATCCGGGCCGACATCCCGGCGGCGCTGCACGCCGGTCAGACCGAAGCCATCCGCGTCTTCTTCGTCGACAAAGCCGGTCAGCCGGTCGATCCCGAGGCCGTGACCTTCCATGCCTATCGGCCCTCGGATGCCGCGCGCGACTTCACCCTGAGCATGAACCGCGAGGATCGCGGGCGCTATGTGGTGGAGACCGCTTTTCCGCTGATCGGCGTCTGGGACACCCTGATCGTCGCGCGTCTGGGCGAGGACGAGTTCAGCGTCGGCGAACGTCTGACGGTCGGGACGCGCTAGCGGGTGGATGGCGAGCACTGTTTCCACTGCGGTCTGCCGATCGCCGCCGGCGCGCCTGAGACGGCCACGGTCGCCGGCGCCGAGCGCGCCTTCTGCTGCACCGGCTGCAAGTCGGTCTGTCTGGCCATCCATGCGGCGGGGCTGGAAGGCTTCTACCGCCGCACGCCTGAAGGCGTCCTGCTCGGCCCGCCGCCCGAGCCGCCCAAGGATCTGGCGCTCTTCGATCTGGACGCGGTGCAGGAGGAGTTCACCGACGTCGCCGCCGCAGACCGCGAGATCAACCTGCTGGTCGAGGGCATCCACTGCGCCGCCTGTGTCTGGCTGATCGAACGCGGACTCCAGTCGCTCCCCGGCGTCGAGGAGGCGCGGGTCAATCTCACCGGACGCCGATTGCGGGTGCGCTGGGACAACGGCCGGCTCCAGCTCTCGCGCATCCTGCGCCGGCTGGCCGATCTGGGCTATGCCGCCACGCCTTTCGATCCGGATGCCTCCGAGGGCGCCGTCGCACGCGAGAATCGCGCCCTGCTGTTCCGGCTCGCCTGGGCCGGATTCGCCATGATGAACCTGCTGTGGATCTCGATCGCGCTCTATAGCGGCGCGGATCAGGGCGAGTTCCGCGATCTCTTCCACTGGCTCGGCTTTCTGCTCGCCACCCCGACCATTCTCTATTCGGGTACGCCCTTCTACCGGGGCGCCTGGTCGGGTCTGCGCTCGGGTCATCTGAGCATGGACCTGCCGATCGCCATCGGGGTCAGTGTCACCTATGGTTATTCGCTCTATGTGACGCTCGGCGGCTCCGAGATCGGCGCGGTCTACTGGGACACGGTGGTCAACTTCCTGTTCGTGATCCTGGTCGGGCGCTATCTGGAGGCGATCTCGCGCCGACGCGCGGTGGCGGCAACCCAGCGACTGTTCGATCTTCAACCGAAAGTGGCCACCCGACTCCAGGACGACGGCGGCGAGGCGGTGGTGCCGATCCGCTCGCTCATTGTCGACGAATGGGTGCTGGTGCGTCCCGGCGAGCGTATCCCGGTCGACGGCGAGATCCTGGACGGACGCAGCAGTGTGGACGAGTCGATGCTGACCGGCGAGTCGCGTCCGGTGCCCAAGAACGCGGGCGACCGGGTCTCGGCCGGCACCATCAATGGGGCAGGTGTGCTCCGGGTCCGGGTCACGGGTCTGCTCGCCGAAACCACGCTCGGGCGCATCATCCGGCTGGTCGAGGAGGCGCAGGCCAGCCGCGCACCGATCCAGCGGTTGGCCGACCGCATCGTGCCCTGGTTCGTTGCCGCGACCCTGGGTCTGGCGACCCTGACCTTCCTGATCTGGGTGCGAACCGATCTGGAACTGGCGCTGACCGCCGCGACCGCCGTGCTCATCATCACCTGTCCCTGCGCCTTCGGCATGGCCACGCCGATGGCGGTCGCGGTCGCGTCCGGCGTGGGCGCGGCGCGCGGCATCCTGATCAAGAACGGGGCGGTGCTGGAGCGGTTGTCGAGCATCCGACATCTGGTCTTCGACAAGACCGGCACCCTGACCGAGGGGCGTCCGGCCGTGGTGGCGATCGCCGGGGCCGGAGCCGATTGGCGCGCGCTCGATCCGGAGTCGCCGGCGCTGAGCGACGTACAGCGCGTCGATCTGCGTCTGATCGGGGCGCTGGAGCGGCTGTCGGAGCATCCGGCGGCAACGGCGGTGCTGGATCTGTGCGAGCGGGCTGGGATCGATCCAGGGGGGCTGACGGTAGAGGCGGTCGAGGTCGAGCCGGGCCTGGGCATCGCCGGGCGGGTCGCGGGTCGAGCCGTCGCCATCGGGCGCCCGGAGTGGCTCGCGCGTCAGGGCGTTGCCTTGCCGTCCGATCCCGAGTCGACCGCCGAGCCGGCCAGCCGGATTCTGTGCGCCATCGATGGTCGTCTGAGCCTGAGCCTGGGCCTGGAGGACCGGCTGCGACCGGGCGCCGAATCCGTGGTTGCACGTCTGCACGACCAGGGGCTTCGCGTCACACTGCTGACGGGCGACCGGCGCGCCGCCGCCGCGCTCATCGCCAAACGGCTCGGCGCGGTCGAACTGATCGCCGAGGTGCTGCCCGAGGACAAGGCCCGCGTCATCGACGATCTCCAGCGCGCCGGCGAGCCGGTGGCCATGATCGGCGACGGCGTCAACGACGCCCCGGCCCTAGTGCGCGCCGATGTCGGCATCGCCATGGGCAGCGGCACGGATGTCTCCATCGCTAGCGCCGATATCGTGCTCATGTCGAGCGAGCTGGAACGGGTGCTGGAAGCCGCCGAACTCTCGCGCCGCACACTGGCGACCATCCGCCAGAACATCGCACTCTCCATCCTCTACAATCTGATCATGGTGCCGCTGGCCATGGCCGGCGTCATCACACCGCTGATCGCCGCCGTCTCCATGCCGCTGAGCAGTTTGGCGGTGATCGGCAACTCGGCGCGTCTCGGCGCGCTCTTCAAGTCTTCCGGTGAACGATCGTCCCCGATCCGATCGACTTCGGATTCGCGGTCGACTCCAATCCCATCCTAAGTGAGCGCCTCCCGATGGAAGTCATCTATGGCCTGATCCCCGGAATGCTGATCCTGGGGCTAGCGGCGGTCGCCGTGCTGTTCTGGGCCGCGCGCAGCGGTCAGTTCGACGACCTGGAGGGTGACGGACAGCGCCTCCTGCTCGACGAGGACGAGATCCTCGATCGCGACCGGAGCGATACCCGCAGCCCGCCCGGCGCCGAGCCTGAGACCCGCTCCGATGAAGCGTCGCCGGGTTGAAACCAGCCGGATGCGTGCCTGCAACGGGGCGGCTACAATCATAAGTGTCATAACAAGGAACGCATTAAACCAGGAACCCCATTTTTATTGCCAACCAAGCTGGTGACCCCCCATGTGGAAGAATCTCACTATCCGCGCCCGGCTCGCAGTCACCGCCATCCCCGGTATCCTGCTGATCGGCACCGCGCTGGTCCTGATTGCCTATCTCACGGCCTCCTCCATGGCCGAAACGCTCGTACATCAAACCTTGCTCACCAAGGCCGATGGTGATCTGCGCGCCTCCAAGCTCTATCTCGAGCGTGACTTCGGTCAACTGAGTCTTCAGGGCGGCAGGCTGATCGACGCCCAGGGCCGCTCGGTCGAGGGCAATACGGAGATGCCCGATGTCATCAGCCGTGATCTGAGTCTGGTCTTCAGTCTCTTTGCCCGCGATGGCACGGATTTCGTGCGGGTTGCCACCAGTGTGCGCGATGCCGACGGGCGGCGTCAGCTCGGCACCCGGCTCGGCGCCTCGGCAGCCGCCCATGATCCATTGTTACGGGGCGAGCGCTATGTGGGCGAATCCGATGTACTGGGCGAACCGCACCTGACAGCCTATGAACCCGTGTTCGATGCCGCCGGTCAGGTGATCGGCACCTTCGGACTCGGCATCCCCAAGACACGGGCCAAGGCCATCGTCGCCGAGGGCATGACCGAGATGCTGCTGGGAATGGGGGTGGCGCTTCTGGCTGTGGTCGCAGTCGGTATCCTGGGCGTCCTCGGGATCTCCGGCATGATCACCGGTCCCATCCTCCAGGTCACCGCACGCCTGCGGGAGATCGCCGAGGGTGAGGGTGACCTCAGGCAGCGATTGACCGCCGAGGGTCGCAACGAGCTGGCCGATCTGGCACGAACCTTCAACCTCTTCGTCGAGCGCATCCACGAGATGGTCAAGGAGTCCGCCGGTGTCTCGACGCATCTGGCGGCTGCAGCCGAGGAGTTGTCGCTCACCAGTAACGAGACCAGCGAGCAGGTTCGCCATCAGCTCTCCGAAACCGATCAGGTCGCCACCGCCATCCATGAGATGACGGCTACGGTCGAGGAGGTCGCGCGCCATGCCGCCGAGGCCGCGCGCGCGGCCCAGGAGACCGACCGCGAGGCCGAGGCCGGTTCCCGGGTTGTCGAGCAGGCCATCGCCGCCATCGAGGCGCTCGCCAACGAAGTCGAGACGGCCGGCCAAGTCATCACCCGCCTGTCGGACGACAGCCGCGAGATCGGCGCCGTGCTCGATGTGATCCGGGGCGTGGCGGCCCAGACCAACCTGCTGGCCCTGAATGCCGCCATCGAGGCCGCGCGCGCCGGTGAGCAGGGACGCGGTTTCGCCGTGGTCGCCGACGAAGTGCGGACCCTGGCCAGCCGCACCCAGGACTCGATCCAGGATATCCAGGGCAAGATTGAGCGCGTACAGTCCGGATCGTCCGGCGCGGTGGACGTCATGGATCAGGGACGCGCCCGGGCCGGCGAGGGCGTGGCCCAGGCACGTCAGGCCGGTGATTCACTGCGTGCCATCGCGGCCGCCATCGCGCGCATCAATGATATGAACACACAGATTGCGAGCGCCGCCGAGGAGCAATCGGCCGTGGCCGAGGAGATCAACCGCAACATTCAGTCGATGTCGCAGAGTGTGGGCCAGATCTCGGATGGCGCGATGCAGGCGGCCGCCGCCAGCGGCGAACTGGCCAGGCTCGCAGCGAACCTCCAGGAAAGCTCGGGACGATTCAAGATATGATCCGCGGGCGATTCCTGTTGAGACATCACGCATAGAGGAGGAAGTGCCCCATGCTCACCAATGACGAACGCCGAGGATTCAGGCGCCTGGAGACCGAAACCGATGTCGTCATCACCCGGCTGGCGACGGGTGAGTCCATGCTCGCCGCCCTGATCAACCTGAGTGCCTCCGGATGTGCTTTTCGCTCCGAACGGCCGATCGTGCCCGATGAGGAACTGGATATCCTGGTCAGCAGCCCGAATCCGAGGATCGAACCGCTGCGCCGGCGCGCGCGCGTGGCCCGCGTGAGCCAGGACGAAGAGGGACGGCTGGTCGCAGTCGAGTTCGTGCTCGACCGAGATTGAGGACTCGCTCGCGTCCATGCCCATCGTGCCTGTTTGCAACCGGCCCAGCCATGCATTGCTTCTATTTCAGCCTGAACATTCCGCGCACCGAGTACCTGCGTTATTACCAGGGCTCGGCCGCGCGTGTGGTCGTGCGCGCCCATGACGGGCGCACATTGTCCATTCCGGCGATCAACCTGCGTCAGTTCGTCACCCATGCCGGTATCCAGGGCCGGTTTCGCGCCACGATCGATCAGAACAATCGGCTGGTCTCGCTGGATCGCCAGTGAACGGCACTCGGCGCCGACAGCTCCTGAGACGGCTCCCGGCGTCTCTCCTTGGCCAGCAGCACATAGAGCGCCGGTACCGCGAACAGTGTGAACAGGGTGCCGATGGCCATGCCGCCGACCAGCACCAGTCCGATGGAGTTGCGCGCCGCAGCCCCGGCGCCCGTGACCAGCACCAGCGGGAAGTGACCGGCGATGGTGGCGATACTGGTCATCAGAATCGGGCGCAGCCGGATCATGGCCGCCTGATGCACGGCGTCCAGCTTGCTCAGGCCCTGCTCCTGGAGCTTGCCGGCGAATTCGACGATCAGGATGCCGTTCTTGGCGATCAGCCCGACCAGCGTGACCAGACCGACCTCGGCATAGATGTTCATGGTCGTGGTCCAGCCGCTGGTCCAGTGCGGCATGTTGGGATCGGGCATCTTGAGGACGGTGAAGATCAGGGCGCCGAACAGCGCCAGCGGCACCGAGCCGGCCAGGATGACGACTGGATCACGAAAGGAATTGAACTGTACGGACAGCACCAGATAGATCATCAACACCGCCAGCGAGAAGGCGGGCAGGAACTTGTTGCCCTCGGTGCGTAGCTGGCGCGATTCGCCGGTGTAGTCGATGCCGTACCCCGGCGGCAGGATCTCGCGCGCGGTCTTCTCCAGGAAGCCGAGCGCCTCGTCCAGGGTGCGGGCGCTCATGCCCGAGAGCTTGACCGCATTGAGCTGCTGAAAGCGATTCAGCGAGCGCGCCACGACGCCGTGCTCGATGTGCGCCACGGCCGACAGTGGGATCATCCGACCGTCCGGACCTGTGACATGAATCGCGCCGAGCTGCTCGCTGGTGAGCCGATCGATGCGCTTGATCATCGGGATCACCTTGTAGCTGCGATCGGCCATATTGAAGCGATTGACGAAGTCGCCGCCGGTGGCGACAGCGAGGTCGGCGCCGACCTGGGCCAGGTTCATCCCCAGCGCGGCCAGTTTGTCGCGGTCGAAGACCAGGGTCGCCTGGGGTTGATCGAGCTTCAGGTCGATATCGGGCGGGAAGAAGAACAACCCGCTCTGCGCGGCGCGTTCCTGTAGCTCCTTGGCCAGCTCGAGCAGTCGCTCGACATCGCCGGTCGAGGTGATAAGGAACTCGATGGGGAAATTGCTCCCGCCCGGCAGGGCAGGGGGAGTGGTCATGAAGACCTGGATGCCGGGGATCTTGGAGACCTCGGCCTGGACGTCGGGGAGCATCTGCGAGACCGTGCGGGTGCGCTCGCCCCAGGGCTCGACCACCATGCCGCTGAAGCCGTCGGCACCCACGGTGGCGCCGATGGATGGCGGAAACAGCAGTTGAAAGGTCAGCTCGGTCTCCGGCACGTCCAGCATGATCCGTTCGGCGGCTTCGGCATAGACGGCATTGTGATCGGTCGTCGCGTTGGCCGCCGTGTTGATGATGCCGAACAGCACGCTCTGGTCTTCGATCGGCGCCAGCTCCTTGGGCGAGAACATGAACATCGGCACGGTGCACAGACTCACCACCACCCACACCAGATAGACCGCCGGCCGGGCCTCGAGCGTGGCGCCCAGGGCGCGTCCATAGGCTGCGCGCAGGGCGTCGAAGCGCCGGTTGAGCCAGCCGGTCAGACCGCGCTCTTCGTCCTGCGCGCTACGCAACAGCTTGGCCGACAGGGTCGGCGACAGCGTCAGCGCCACCACGCCGGAGATGGTCACGGCGCCGGCCAGCGTGAAGGCGAATTCGCGAAACAGCGCCCCGGTCAGCCCGCCCTGCAGACCGATGGGCACATAGACCGACACCAGCGTGACCGTCATCGCGATGATCGGCGACACCAGCTCGCGCGCGCCGAGCAGGGCCGCCTCGCGCGGGGTGCGTCCCTCGCGCAGATGGCGCTCGACGTTTTCGACCACCACGATGGCATCGTCGACCACCAGACCGACCGAGAGCACGATGGCGAGCAGGGTCAGCAGGTTCAGGGTGAAGCCGAACAACTGCATCAGAAAAATGCCGCCGATCAGCGACACCGGGATGGCCAGCACCGGCACCAGCACCGAGCGCACCGACCCCAGGAACAGGAAGATCACCAGGATCACGATCAGCAGGGTGTCGACCAGAGTGCCCGTGACCTCGTGGATGGCGTCGCTCACATAGGCGGAAGCATCATAGCCGATGCTCGCCTCCAGGCCCGCCGGCATGTCCTGCTGTAACTGGTCCAGTTCCGCGCGCACCCCGCGCATCACCTCGATGACGTTGGCATTGGGTTGCGGAAAGACGCCGGCGAAGACCGCCGTCTGCCCGGAATAGCGCACCAGGGTGTCGTAGTCCTCGGCGCCCAGCTCGACATCGGCGATGTCTTCCAGACGCACGATGGTGTCGCCCTGCCGGTAGACCACCAGGCGGCGGAAATCCTCCGCGCTGCGCAGATCGGTGTTGGCCGCCAGGGTGGTTTGCACCAGGGCGCCTTTGGTGCTGCCGATGGCGGCCAGATAGTTGTTCGCGGCCAGCGCCTCGCGCACCTGCGCCGGGCTGATGCCCAGTGCCGCCAGGCGCTCGGGCTTGAGCCAGACGCGCATCGCGAAGGTGCGCGCGCCGAAGATCTCGATGCGCTGCACGCCCGCGACCGAGGCCAGCCGCGGCTGCACCACCCGGCTCAGATAGTCGGTGATCTGCTCCGGCGACAGGATGTCGGAGGCGAAGCTGAGATAGGCGGCGGCGAACTCCGAGTCGGCCGATTGCACGCTGATCGCCGGCACCTGGGCCTCGACGGGCAGTTCGTTGCGAACCTGATCGACCTTGGACGAGATGTCGGTCAGGGCCTTGGTCGAGTCGTAGTTGAGCTTCAGGCGGGCGGTGATGATCGAGATGCCCTGCAGGCTCTTGGACTCGATGTAGTCGATGCCCTCGGCCGCCCCGATCGCGCGTTCCAGCGGCGTGGTGATGAAGCCGCGCACCAGCTCGGCGCCGGCGCCGACATAGACGGTCGAGATCTGCACCGAGGCGTTCTCGCTGACCGGATACTGGCGCACGCTGAGCGAATTCCAGGCGCTCAGACCGGCGATGACGATCAGCAGGTTGACCACGATGGCCAGCACCGGCCGATGGATGAACAGATCGGTAAAGCCTTTCACCTGGGTACGTCCTTACCCTGCCTCACAGGGATTCGTGTCCGGGTGGAAACCGGAATCTGGATATCAGGAATCACTCGGGTTCGGCTCCAGACCGGCGGCCGGAGCGAGCCGATTGTCGATCACCACCGTCATGCCGGTGCGCAGCTTGAAGACCCCGCTGGTGACGACCGTCTCGCCCGCCTTCAGTCCGTCGGTCACGTCGACGAAATCGCCGCGCGCGCGTCCGAGGCGCACGAACTGCTGGCGCAGCACCGGCTCGGTCGCGCCGGTCGTGTCGTTTTTCCGCTCTTCGATCACGAACACCGAATCCCCATAGGGCGCATAGAGCACCGCCGTGGCCGGAACCGGCAGGACCGGCTGCCGATCCTGCAGCACCACCTCGACCCTGGCGAACATCCCCGCGCGCAGTCGTTCGCCGGGATTGGCGATCTGGGCGCGCACCCGAACGCTGCGGGTGACGGCATCGACCTCCGGGCTCACGGCGATGATGGCGCCGGAGAAGGTCTCGTCCGGGGCCGCGTCGGCGCGGACACGCACGGTCATGTCGTGACGCAGGTCGCCGAGCCGTTGTTGGGGGATGGAAAAATCGACATAGATCGGATCCAGGGTTTGCAGCGAGACGATCCGATCGCCTTCCTGCAACACCTGCCCGAGATTGACCAGACGCAGTCCGAGGCGGCCGCCGAAGGGCGCGCGAACCGTCTTCTTGGCGATCAGCGCCCGCATGTTGACGACCTGGGCCTGGGTCTCTTTCGCCTTGGCCTCGGCGGCATCCAGAGCGTCCTGCGAGGACAGCTTGCGCGCATCCATGGCCCGCACGCGGGTCAGGTCGGCCTTGGCCAGGGTGGCCGCGGCTTCCGCCGAGGCCAACTGGGCCTCTTCGCTGGACGTATCCAGCCGCAGCAGGACATCGCCCGCCTTCACCGCCGCGCCGGAGGCGAAGTCGATGCGTGTCACCCGCCCGCCGACCTCGGCGCTGACCATGACCCCCTGTACCGGCTCCAGGGTGCCGACGGCGGCGATCGATCGCTCCCAGAGCGCCTCGTCCACCGTCACCGCCGTGACCGTCTCGGGGGGGACCGCCATGGCTTCGGCGGCCCGGCCCATCGCCGAGAACTGACCGAGCTTGGCATAGACGAGGGCGCCGATGAGGAGAGAAACGGCGATGGCCGTCATGAAAATTTTGCGTAGCATGTTTTCCTAGGAACCGTGCCGAAGCTGCGCCAGGGCCTCAGTGTACTCGAACTGCTCGATCTGTTCCTGTACGCGACCTGCCGTCTCGGCGCCGAGCAGCCGGCTCAGGTTGCCTTGGATGCTTCAATCATGGGCCAATTCCGGGGGAATCGCCAGATGCGCTCATCGTCGGGATGGACGCCGAGTGCCAACGGCCAAGCATCTTGCGTATCATGCCCGTCAGACCGACCGCCATCCAACCCAGCCGGAGACGCCATATGTCCGACCAGAAGTTCCGCCTCGTCACCCGCAGCGATTTCGACGGCCTGGTGTGCGCCGTCCTGCTCAAGCATCTGGATCTGATCGACGACATCACCTTCGTCCATCCCAAGGACATGCAGGACGGCAAGATCGCCATCAGCGGCCGCGACATCACCACCAATCTGCCCTATGTCGGGGGCGTGCATCTGGCCTTCGATCATCACCTGTCCGAGACCCTGCGCACCGGCCGGCACGACAATCACATCATCGACCCGGACGCCCCCTCGGCGGCGCGCGTGGTGTGGCGCCATTACGGCGGTCACGACGCCTTCCCGGTCGCCTGGGACGAGATGATGGCGGCGGTCGACAAGGGCGATTCGGCTCAGTTCGATCAGGAAGAAGTGCTGCACCCCACGGGTTGGGTGCTGCTGAACTTTCTGATGGACGCACGCACCGGACTCGGGCGCTTCCGTTGAGTTCCGCATCTCCAACTACAGCCTGATGATGGATCTGATCGACTACTGCAAGAACCACGACATCGACCAGATCCTCGCCCTGCCCGATGTCCGCGAACGGGTCGATCTGTATTTCGAGCAGGAAGAGAAGTGCAAGGAGCAGATCCGGCGCTGCGCCACCGTCCACGGTAATCTGGTGGTGCTGGATCTGCGCGGCGAGGAGACCATCTGGGCCGGCAACCGCTTCATCATCTATGCGCTCTTTCCGCAGTGCAACATCTCGATCCATGTGCTCTGGGGCGTCAAGCAGCAGAACACGGTATTCGCCACCGGCAAATCCATCTTCGACCGCAGTTCCAAGACCAACGTCGGCGAGCTGATGCTGGAATACGGCGGCGGCGGGCATCAGGCCGCCGGCACCTGTCAGGTGGACAACGACCGCGCCGAACAGGTCTTGGGCGAGTTGATCGCACGGATCGAGGCCGACGGCTGAGGATGAGCGCATGACCGTTGCTTCGGTCGACGACGGACAACCCACACTGGAACAACGGCTGTCTCGCTATGACTCGGCCCGTCATGGCGGTGAAGTCATGGCCGAGGCCCAATTCACCGATCCCACCGCACTCCACGGAGCCGCGAACGTGTCCTGTCGTATCGAAATCCTGCAAATGAACCCTTTGGTCGGCGACGTGGCCGGCAATGCCGAGCGTCTGATCGCGGCAGCTCAGCGCGCGCGCGAGCAGGGCGTCGATCTGCTGGTCTGCCCCGAGCTGGCCCTGACCGGCTATCCGCCCGAGGATCTGCTGCTGCGCCCCGAGTTCATCGCGCGAGTCGAGACGGCGCTGGAGCGTCTCCAGTCGGAGATACAGGGCATCACCCTGGTACTCGGCTACCCGCGCGCCTCGGTCGGCGGGCTGTTCAACGTCGCCGGTGTGATCCGCGACGGCGCCCTGTTCGCCGAGTACGCCAAACAGCATCTGCCCAACTACAGCGTCTTCGACGAAAAACGCTACTTCCAGCCCGGCACGGGTGCCACCGTCTTCGAGCACTGCGGACTGCGTTTCGGTCTGAGCGTCTGCGAGGACATCTGGTGGGAGGAGCCGACCCGCGAGTCCGCCGAGGCCGGTGCCCAGGTGCTGCTCAATCTCAACGCCTCGCCCTTCCACGGCGGCAAGATCGCCGAGCGCGAAGCGCTGGTAGCGCGTCGCGCGCGCGCCCATGGCCTGACCATCCTCTATGCCAATCTGGTCGGCGGTCAGGACGAACTGGTGTTCGATGGGGCCTCCTTCGTCGTCGATCCCGATGGCCGGATCACGCACCGCGCGAGCGTGTTCACCGAAACGACGCTCGTCCTCAAGCTCGATGCCGATGGGGTACCCGTCACGGCGGGGGCCGAACCTCTCACCGACTGGCCCGGCGAGGAGGAGACGATCTACGAGGCGCTGGTGCTGGGCGTGCGCGACTATGTGCGCAAGAACGGCTTCGAGGGTGCGGTACTTGGACTGTCCGGCGGCATCGATTCGGCCCTGACGCTGGCGATCGCCGTGGATGCACTCGGCGCCGAGCGGGTGGAGGCCGTGCTCATGCCCTCGCGCTACACCGCCGACATGAGCAACGAGGATGCGCTCGAACAGGCCCGCCGCCTGCGCGTGTCGAGCCGCGTCATCCCGATCGAGCCGGCCTTCCGGGCCTTTCTCGACCTGCTCGAACCCGTCTTCGCCGGCCGGCCGGCGGACGTCACCGAGGAGAACATCCAGGCGCGCTGTCGCGGCATCATCCTCATGGCCATCAGCAACAAGTCCGGGCGTATCCTGCTGACCACGGGCAACAAGAGCGAGATGGCCGTCGGCTATGCCACGCTCTATGGCGACATGGCCGGCGGTTTCGCGCCGATCAAGGACGTGCCCAAGATGCTGGTCTACCGGCTGGCGCGCTATCGCAACGGCCGCTCGCCGGTGATCCCGGAGCGGGTGATCGAGCGCGCGCCCTCGGCCGAGCTGCGTCCCGACCAGACCGACCAGGACAGCCTGCCGCCCTATGACCTGCTCGACGCCATCCTCAAACTCTATATCGAGGACGACGAGGGCGTGGACGCCATCGTGGCGCGCGGCTATCCGGCCGATGTGGTCAGGCGCGTGGCACGGCTGGTCGACCGCAATGAGTACAAACGCCGTCAGGCCCCGCCCGGCGTGCGTATCTCGCAACGCGCCTTCGGACGCGACCGGCGCTATCCGATCACCAGCGGTTTCTAGCCGAAGCCGGGTGCCGCGCGTCCCCGGTGCTGTTCATCCCCCGGCGGTCCACTTATACTGATCCGTGATTGATTCAGCGGATACGGCTTAACGGGAGAGCTGCATGAAAAAGGTCGAAGCGATCATCAAACCCTTCAAGCTGGACGACGTGCGCGAGGCGCTGTCGGCGGCCGGCATCACGGGCATGACGGCGATCGAGGTCAAGGGCTTCGGCCGTCAAAAGGGCCACACCGAGCTCTATCGCGGCGCGGAGTACGTGGTCGATTTCCTGCCCAAGGTCAAGATCGAGCTGGTGCTGGCCGACGATCAGGTCGAGGAGTGCATCAATGCCATCACCACGGCCGCGCGCACCGGCAAGATCGGTGACGGCAAGATCTTCGTCTCGGATGTGACGCGCGTGGTGCGCATCCGCACCGGCGAGGAGAACGAGGCCGCGATCTGAGCCTCGCGGCTCGGTCTTTCGGCCTCAGTTCCGGTCGAGCTGGAGATAGTCCCAGAGCCGGCGTGCCAGATCGACCTTCTCGGGCCGGACTTCGTCGGCGATGAAGCGCCCCTGCTGGCGGTTGAGGTCGAGCACCCGTTTGGCGTCGGCCGCCAGATCCTCCTTGCCGAGCGCGCGATAGGCGTCGATCATCACTTCGAGCGCATCATCCACGGCGCTGGTGCGCTGATAGTGCTGGATGACGTGGTTGGCGCGATTGGCCGCCGCCAGATAGGCCCCTCGCTTCATGTAGTAGCGTGCGACATGGACCTCGTTCATGGCCAGGTTGCTGCGTAGATAGATCATGCGCTGGCGCGCGTCCTCGGCGTACTTGCTGTTCGGGAAGCGCTCGACCAGGATCGCGAAGTCCTTGAAGGCGTCGAGCGCCGAGCCCGGATCGCGCTGTGAGGCGTCGGTCGGGATGAAGCGGTCGAGGAAGCCGATACTGCGGTTGTAGTTGACGATACCCTTCAGATAGTAGGCATAGTCGACATAGGGATTCTGGGGATAGAGCTTGATGAAGCGGTCGGCCGCCGCGAGCGCCTCCTCGGGTTCGTCGGCCCGATAATGGGCATAGGCGACATCGAGTTGCGCCTGCATGGCATAGCGCCCGAAGGGATAGCGGGCCTCGAGCTTCTGATAGAGTTCGATGGCGCGCTTGTAGGAGCCCGAGTCGAGCTGGGAGGCGGCCTCTGAATAGAGCTTGGCGGCGCTCCACCCCTCGGTTTCATCGATCTCCTTGCCGAAGATCCCGCATCCGGTGAGCGTCACGGCGAGCAGGAGCGCGGTCAATCGTGTTAACGTTCGTGACATGTCGCATGAGTATCTGTTTCGAAACGCTCCCAGTATACCCGAAGCCCCGTCTTGGCGAAGGTCTGACCGTGGATCTTCGCCGCGCGCACTCGACCGGCCGGACGCTGCCTGAATGAAGCCCTTTTCCACTGAAACCATCCGGCGCTCGCTCCGGGTCGAGTCCGATCTCGCCGGCGGCCGGCTCGACCGCGTGCTGGCGCAGTTGCTGCCGGAGTTCTCGCGCGGTCGGCTCCAGCAATGGATCGAGGCCGGTCAGGTGCTGGTCGACGACCGGCCGTGCCGGGGGCGCGACAAGGTCTGGGGCGGCGAGTCGATCCGCATCGAGGCCGAATTGGCCGTGATCGACGAGCACCGGCCGCAGGCGATTGCGCTCGATCCGGTCTATGAGGACGATCATCTGCTGGTGATCGATAAACCCGCCGGACTGGTCGTGCATCCGGCGGCCGGCAATCCCGACGGCACGCTCCAGAACGCGCTGCTGCACCATGCGCCCGAGCTGGCGACCCTGCCGCGCGCCGGGATCGTGCATCGGCTCGACAAGGACACCACGGGATTGATGGTGGTCGCGCGCACACTCCAGGCGCATTGTGCGCTGGTCGAGCAGCTCCAGCGGCGGGTCGTGCATCGCGAGTATCGCGCCCTGGTGCTGGGCACTCTGATCGCGGGCGGTCGGGTCGAGGCGCCCATCGGCCGGCATCCGACCCAGCGCGTCAAGATGGCCGTGGTCGGCAACGGGCGCGAGGCCATCACCCATTATCGTGTCCTGGAATCCTATCCGGGGCATACGCTGCTGGCCGTCGAGCTGGAGACCGGACGCACCCATCAGATTCGCGTGCACATGGCGCACATCCATCATCCGCTGGTCGGTGACACGACCTATGGCGCCCGACCGCGTCCGCCGCGCGGCTGTCGCCCCGAGCTGGCCGCCGCGCTCCAGAGTTTTCCGCGTCAGGCATTGCACGCCATCCGTCTGGGACTCATCCATCCGGCGACCGGCGCCGAGATGCAGTGGGAGGTGCCGATGGCCCCAGACCTCGACGCACTGTTGGAGTTGTTTCGCCGGGAGGTGGCCGATGGAGCTGATCGAGCCTGACTGGCCGGCACCGGCGTCCGTTCGTGCCTGTGCGACCACCCGTCTGGGCGGCGTCAGCCAGGGGCCGTTCGCCAGTCTCAATCTGGGCGATCATGTCGGCGACGATCCCGAGCATGTCGCGCGCAATCGCGAACTCCTGTGTTTGCATCTGGGCCTGCCCGCCGAACCGCTGTGGCTGCGTCAGGTGCATGGTCGAGACGTGGCAAGGGCCGAATGCCCAGTCGCGCCCATCCCTGAAGCCGATGCCGCGATCGCGACCACGCCCGGAGTCGTATGCGCGGTCATGACCGCCGACTGTCTGCCGTTATTGCTCTGTGACGACCGGGGAACGCGCGTCTCGGCGGTCCATGCCGGCTGGCGCGGATTGGCCGGCGGCGTGCTGGAGAGCGCGGTGGCGGCCATGGCGGTCGCGCCCGAACGATTGCTGGTCTGGATGGGTCCGGCGATCGGACCCGATGCCTTCGAGGTCGGTCCCGAGGTGTGCGCGGCTTTCATCGCCGAGCATTCCGAGACTGCCACCGCCTTTCGCCCCAGCCCAAGAACGGTTCAGGGTGAACGCCGGCTGGCCGATCTCTTCGAGCTCGCCCGGCTCAGGCTCGCGCGACTCGGTGTCGAGCGGGTCTACGGGGGAGGGGACTGCACCTTCTCTCAGCCGGGACGTTTCTTTTCCTACCGGCGCGACGGCACGACCGGCCGTCTGGCCAGCCTGATCTGGCTCGCGCCGAACGACAGCCATGGGAGCTGATGACCGTGACGGACACTCTGTCTGACTGGAACCTCTTGACCCTGGTCGGCGCCGACCGGCCGGGGATCGTCTCGCGCGTCACGCGCGCGCTGTATGAATGCGGCTGCAACCTGGGCGAAGCCTCGATGATCCGGCTCGGCGGCAACTTCACCATCATGCTGATGGTCAGCAGCACGCGCCCGGACGCCGAGATCCTGGATGCCCTAGCGCCCGTAGCCCGGGAACTGGATCTGCGCCTCCATCTCGATCCATTGAGCGGCGGGCTGCACCAGCACCTGATGCCCAACGTCCAGGTGCGGGTGACGGGCGCCGACCGCGCCGGGATCGTCGCCGATGTGACCGAGATCCTGGCCGAACAGGGCTTCAACATCCTGGAACTGGACTCGGACGTGGCCGGCGAGCGCGAGCGTCCGGTCTACATCATGAACATCCAGGGCTACAGCGACCGCACCATCGAGGCCCTGGCCGACGCGCTGGTGCCGATGGCCGCGCGCGGCGTGTCGGTGGACGTCTCCCCGGTCGACCTGCTGATCGGTTGAGTCATGGCGATCCTCGATATCCTCAAGCTGCCCGATCCGCGTCTCAAGCAGGTCTCTGAACCCGTCGAGTCCTTCGACCAGGCATTGCGCGACTTCATCGCCGATCTGGAAGAGACCCGTCTGGCCGGCCCCGGTGCCGTCGGCATCGCCGCGCCCCAGGTCGGACACTTTCAGCGCGTCGTCATCCTCGACCTTTCAGGACGACCCAAAACACCCAATCATGGCCGGCTGGTGCTGATCAATCCCGAGATCACGCACTGGGAAGGCTTCGCCATGGGCCGCGAAGGCTGTCTCTCGGTCCCGGACTACACCGGCAACGTCATCCGCGCCACCCAGATCCGACTCAAGGCCCAGGACGCCGACGGCGTCGAGCATCAGTACGAGATGGAGGGATTCGAGGCGCGTGCGGTCCAACATGAACTCGATCATCTCGACGGACTGCTGTTCGTCGACCGCGTGGTCAGCCGTCGCACCGATCTCTATCGGCGCAAGGTCTACAAATAGTCCGGTCGCACCGGCGATTCATCAGAGCATCGTGCCATGAAACAGCGCCTCTTTCGGTTTCCACTCCTGTTCGCCGTCCTGCTGATCACGGCGACGACGACCCTGGCGGCGCCGTCTTCGGTGCCCCTGTCCGAACTCTTCCCCAGCCCGACCCAGACCAAGGCCGCCATCGTCATCAACAAGGTGCTGGAGCGTTATCACTATCGCAAGGTCTCACTCGATCGCGACTTCGCGGCCTCGGTGCTGGAGCGCTATCTCAAGGCGCTCGATCCGAACCGGACCTTCTTCCTGGCGCGTGACGTGGAGCGGTTCCAGAACGGGGCGCGCCATCTCGACGAGAGCCTGCGCCGGGGCGAGCTGGACATCGCCTTCGACATCTTCCGCGTCTACCGGATGCGGGTCGGCGAGCGGGTCGCCCACGCGCTCAAGCTGCTCGACGGTCGCTTCGAGTTCGACACCGCCGAGACCTTCACCTTCGAATCCGATAAAACGCCCTGGGCACGCGACGCCGCCGAACTCGACGAGCGCTGGAGGAAGCGCGTCAAGCACGATTACCTCTCGCTGCGTCTGGCCGACAAGTCCGACGACGAGGTGCGCGACCGACTGCGCAAGCGCTACGAGGGCCTGGCCCGACGCATCCGCCAGTTCAAGGGTGACGATGTGTTCCAGACCTTCATGAATGCCTATACCGAGACCGTCGAGCCGCATACCAGCTATATGTCGCCGAGCACCTCGGAGAACTTCGACATCAGCATGAAGCTGTCGCTGGAAGGCATCGGCGCGGTGCTGCGCTCGGACAATGAATACACGGTCGTGCAGAGCACGGTTCCGGGCGGTCCGGCGCGTGAGTCCGGCCAGATCCACGGAGGCGATCAGATCCTCGGTGTGGCTCAGGGACTCGACGGTCCCATGGAGGACGTCGTCGGCTGGCGCCTCGAAGATGTCGTCGACAAGATTCGCGGTCCCAAGGGCTCGGTGGTGCGCTTGCAGATCCAGCCCAAGACCAGTGGTTCGTCCAAACCGGTGCGCGAGGTCGCCCTGGTGCGCAACGAGATCAAGCTCGAGGATCAGGCCGCCAAGAGCTATGTGATCGAGGATCTCGCCAATGCGCCCGGACTCAAGGTCGGCGTGATCGAGATCCCCGCCTTCTATCGCGACTTCGAGGCCGAGGGTAGCGGCACGGCGGATTTTCGCAGTACCACGCGCGATGTGCGCCGGCTCATCAATGATCTGGTGATGCGCGGCATCGACGGTCTGCTCATCGATCTGCGTGCCAACGGCGGCGGTTCGCTCGCCGAAGCCACCTCGCTGACCGGGCTGTTCATCGACACAGGCCCCGTGGTCCAGGTCAAGGACGCCTTCGGCAAGGTCGAGGTCGAGGCCGACCGCGATCCGGGCATGGCCTATACCGGACCGCTGGCCGTCCTGGTCGACCGCGAGAGCGCCTCGGCCTCCGAGATCTTCGCCGCCGCCATCCAGGACTACGGACGCGGGCTGATCATCGGCGAGCCGACCTTCGGCAAGGGCACGGTACAGACGCTCATCGATCTCAACCGCTATGTGCCGGGCGAGAAGAGCGATCTGGGGCGTCTGCGTCTGACCATGGCCGAGTTCTTCCGCATCAGCGGCGGCAGCACCCAACTGCGCGGCGTCGAGCCGGACATCCGCTTCCCGAGCGCCGACTACATCAGCGGGCACGGCGAGCGCGCGCTCGACAACGCCTTGCCCTGGACCCAGATCGACCCGGCAGGCTTCAAGAAGGTCGGCGAGCTGCGCTTCGACGCCCTCGCGCGCCGCTCCGCCGAGCGCGTGGCCAAGGATCCGGGCTTCAAGATGCTCACCGAACGCAGTCGGCTGGTGCGCGAGGTCGAGGATCAGAAACGGGTCTCGCTGCGCGAGTCCGAACGGCGTGCCGAGGACGAGCGGCGCAATCAGCGCTTCAAGGCCGATCAGGAACGCTTCCTGCGTGCGCGTGGCCTGACCCCGGTCGACGAGGAGGCCGATCAGGTCGACGAGGAAGCCCTGGAGAAGCAGCGCAAGGTCATCGCGCGTATCGAGTCCGAGGAGGCCGCGCGCATCCTGGCCGACGGCATCCTGATGCAGCGCGGCAGCAACGGGCCGCGCGCCGTGATGAGGGATTGAGCTTGAGCGAGACCGCGATGGATCTGGAGTCGATGCCGGATCGGCTCCATCGGGCCGGCGCGAGCGCGGCGCTGCGCGACAACCGGATCGGCTTGGAAAAGGAGAGTCTGCGGGTGGCGCCGGACGGGCGGTTGGCGAAGACGCCCCATCCGGCGGCGCTCGGTTCGGCGCTCACCCATCCGCACATCACGACCGACTTCTCGGAGGCCCTGATCGAGCTGGTGACGCCGGCGCTGACCGACCCGCGCGCCGTGCTCGATTTTCTGCGCGAGACCCACGTCTTCGTCAACCGGCATCTGGGCGACGAACGGCTCTGGGCGACCAGTATGCCCTGCGTCATCGAGGGCGGAGCCGCCATCCCGCTCGCCCGCTACGGCACCTCCAACGCCGCGACCATGAAGACGGTCTATCGGCGCGGACTCGGCAATCGCTACGGGCGGGTGATGCAGGTGATCGCCGGGGTGCACTTCAACTTCTCCTTCGCCGATGCCTTCTGGACGCTGTATCAGGCCGAGCGCGACGATCGGGCCGAGCCGGGGTTCTTCCGCTCCGAGGCCCAGATGGGCATGATCCGCAACCTGCAACGGATCGGCTGGCTGGTGCCCTATCTGTTCGGCGCCTCGCCGGCGGTCTGCGACAGCTTCGTCCAGGGACACGAGACCGATCTGGAGCGCTTCGACCCGCACACCCTCTACTATCCCCATGCCACCTCGCTGCGTCTGGGCGACATCGGCTATCAGAACAAGCAGGAAGAGGGCACGGGCATGAAGGCCTGTTACGACAGCCTGGATGCCTATGTGCGCAGTCTGACCTGGGCCATAGAGACGCCCTGTCCGCAGTACGAGACCATCGGGGTCAAGGTCGGCGAGCGCTACGAGCAGCTCAACGCCAATGTGCTCCAGATCGAGAACGAGTACTACAGCACGGTGCGGCCCAAGCAGATCACCGAGTGGCTGGAGAAACCGACCCACGCCCTGCGCCGGCGCGGCATCCGCTATGTCGAACTGCGTTCGCTCGACGTCAATCTCTACGAGCCGCTCGGTGTCGGTCTGGAGCAGTTGGAGTTCCTGGAGACCCTGATGCTGTACGCCCTGCTCCAGGACAGCCCGCGCATCGCCGCGCGCGAGCGGCGTGACATCGACGAGAATCAGGTGCTGGTCGCCCATCGCGGACGTGAACCCGGACTGCGTCTGGCGCGTGATCGCGAGGCCGTCGAGTTGCGCGTCTGGGCGCACGAGATCCTCGACGGCATGGTCGGGGCGGCCGAATTGCTCGACGGCGGTTCGGATGGGCCGCATGTGGCGAGCCTGAGACGTCAGCGTGAGAAGATCGATCATCCGGATCTGACCCCATCGGCGCGGATGCTGGCCGAGATGCGCGAGCGGGGCGAAGGCTTCTTCGCCCTGGCCTGGCGCTGGTCCGAGACGCATCGGCAGGCGTTCCGGGAGGCCCGGCTCGATCCCGAGCAGAGCGCATTCTTCGAGCGGCTGGCCGCCGAGTCGATCACGCGCCGGCAGGCGATCGAGGCAGCGGACCAGGTGGATTTCGACACCTTCCTGAACGACTATTTTGCCGGTCGTGTTCCATCCCAGGCACCGACGCACTGAACGTCCACGCACGCCCTTTGCTATCATTCGCGCCCTGTCCATCCGCCGGATTCCGTGCCCATGCCTGAAGACGTCGTACAGGCGGCTGATGTCACTGCGACACGCACCGTCGCGGCCGTCGATCTCGGTTCCAACAGTTTTCACATGGTCGTGGCCCGCATCGATGACGGTCATGTCCAGATCACCGACCGTCTCAAGGAGATGGTGCGACTCGGTGAGGGGCTGACCGAGGATCACGGCATCACGCCCGAGGTCGCCGAGCGCGCGCTCGCCTGTCTGGAGCGCTTCGGCCAGCGTCTGCGCGGTTTTGCGCCCGAAGACGTGCGCGCCGTCGGCACCAACACGCTGCGTCAACTCCAACCCGACGATGCCTTCATCCGGCGCGCCGAGTCCGCGCTCGGACATGGCATCGACGTCATCGCCGGGCGTGAGGAGGCGCGTCTGATCTATCTGGGCGTGGCCTATGGGCTGGCCTCCGGTGGTGAACGGCGCCTGGTGGTCGACATCGGCGGCGGCAGCACCGAGATGATCGTCGGGCGGGCCTTCTCGCCGCGTCTGCGCGAGAGCCTGCACATGGGCTGTGTGAGCATGACGCGCCGTCACTTCGCCGATGGACGGATCACGGCCAAGGCCATGCAGCGCGCCGAACTGACGGGCGCCCTGGAGGTCCGTCCGGTGCGCGAACTCTTCCGCCGCACCTGCTGGGAGCGGGCGGTCGGGAGTTCCGGGACCATCCGCGCCATCGCCACCGTGGTCCGGGCCGAGGGCTGGTGCGAGGACGGCATCTCGGCCGAATCGCTGATGCGACTGCGCGAGGCCCTGATCGCGGCGGGTCGGGTCGCGGCGCTCGATCTCAAGGGCTTGAGCGACGAGCGCCGTCCGGTCTTCGCCGGCGGTGTGGCCGTGCTGCGCTCGGTGTTCGACTCGCTCGGTATCGCGCACATGCAGGTCTCGGACTATGCCCTGCGTGAGGGCGTGCTCTACGAGATGATGGGCCGCCATCAGCAGGGCGACGTGCGCGAGCGGACCGTCGCCACGCTCTGCCGGCAGTTCCATGTCGATCAGGAACATGGCCGGCGTGTCGAGGCCACGGCGCTGAGTCTCTACCGTCAATTGGCCAAACCCTGGTCGCTCGACGATCTCGACTATCCGCGCATGCTCGCCTGGGCCGCGCGCGTGCATGAGATCGGCGTCATGGTCGCTCACAGCCAATATCAGAAGCATGGCGCCTATCTGCTGCGCAATGCCGATCTGCCCGGCTTCACGCGCCAGGAGCAGACCATGCTCGCGGCGCTGGTGCTCGGACATCGGCGCAAGTTCCCGGTGCAGGAGTTCGCCGCGCTGCCCCAGGCCATCCGGCTCGCGGTACGGCGGCTGTGTGTCATCCTGCGTCTGGCGGTGCTGCTGCATCGTGGGCGCTCGGTCGACAGCAAGCCGAATCCGACCCTTCAGGTCGAGGGCGAGAACCTGACCCTGAGTTTTCCGGACGACTGGCTCGCCGGTCATCCGCTGACCCAGTTGGAGCTGGAGCAGGAGGCCGAGCGTCTGGCGGCGGCCGGGATGGTGTTGCGCTTTGGCTGACGACGGACATTCGAAGTCCGATTCAGCGTCGGCTCCGTCGACGCCGACGGTTCTGCAACGCTGGGGGCGACGTCTGGGCGGCTGGCCGGTCAACCTCCTTCTGATCGTTGCGATCGTTGTCGGTGTTCAGTGGTGGCAGGGACGGACCCTGGTGACAGGTGAGGCTCCGCCGCTGGTTGGCGTCACGCTGGAGGGGACGCCGATCGATCTCGCCGACCGGCGCGGGCGGCCGGTGCTGGTGCATTTCTGGGCGACCTGGTGTCCGGTGTGCCGCATCACCGACGGCACTATCGATGCCATCGCCGAGGATCACGCCGTGGTCACGGTCGCACTGCAATCGGGGACGGAGGAGGAGCAAAAAACAGATCCGCGCCTACATGCTTGAAGCCGGGCAGGATTTTCCAGTCGTCTCGGACCCCGACGGTCGTCTGTCGCGGGCCTGGGGCGTGGCGGGCGTGCCGACCAGCTTCGTGATCGATGGAGATGGACGTATCCGCTCTTCGATCGTTGGGGTCAGCACTGGGCCTGGATTGAGGCTGCGTCTCTGGCTGGCGGGTCGGTAGCTTCGGCCCCTCTCCCGCGAGGAGAGGGGGCTTGCGGCTGTGCCTCAGCGCTTCTTCGGCGGCATCAGGTCGGTGATGGAGCCATGCGCCATCTCGGCGGCGAGTCCGATGGTCTCGCATAGGGTCGGATGCGGGTGGATGGTCAGCCCGATGTCTTCCATGTCGGCACCCATCTCCAGCGCCAGCACCGCTTCGCCGATCAGCTCGCCGGCGTTGGGGCCGACGATGCCGGCACCCAGGATGCGCTTGGTCTCGGGATCGAACAGCAGCTTGGTCATGCCTTCGTCGCGATGGATACCGAGCGCGCGTCCGCTCGCGGCCCAGGGGAAGACGCCCTTCTCGTAAGGGATGCCGTCGGCCTTGGCCTGAGTCTCGGTCAGGCCCATCCAGGCGACCTCGGGGTCGGTGTAGGCGACCGACGGGATGGTCAGCGGATCGAACAGCGACGGCTGTCCGGCGATGACCTCGGCGGCGACCTTGGCCTCGTGCGTGGCCTTGTGCGCCAGCATCGGCCCGCCGACCACGTCGCCGATGGCGAAGATGTGCGGGACGTTGGTGCGCTGGTGCTGATCGACCTTGATGAAGCCATGCTGGTCGACCGTCACGCCGGCCGCTTCAGCGTCGATGTGCTTACCGTTGGGCAGACGACCGACGGCCACCAGCACCTTGTCGTAGAGCTCCTCGCCCGGATGCTTGCCTTCGAACACCACCTTGATGCCCTCGGGTCCGGCGCTCATGCTCGCGACCTTGGTTTCGAGCCAGATGTTCTCGTAGCGCTTCTTGATGATCTTCTCGACCGCCTTGACCAGATCCGGGTCGCAGCCGGGCATGAGCTGATTCTTCAGCTCGACCACGTCGATCCGCGAACCGAGCGCGCTGTAGACGCTCGCCATCTCCAGACCGATGATGCCGCCGCCGACGATCAGTAGCCGATCGGGCACGTCGGCCAGGGCCAGGGCGTCGGTCGAATCCATGACGCGCGAGTCCTCGTGCGGGAAGCCGGGGATCTTCATCGGCGAGGAACCGCAGGCGATGATGGCCTGATCGAAACGCACCCGCACGCGCCCTTCCTTGGTCTCGACGCCGATCCGGTTGGGCGACTCGAAGCGCCCGGTACCCTGGACGACCTGGACGTTGCGTTGCTTGGCGAGCGCCGTCAGTCCGCCGGTGAGCTTGGCGACCACCTTGTCCTTACCGGCGCGCATCTTGGCCAGATCGACCTCAGGCGCGCCATAGGTCACGCCCATGACGTCGAGCGTCTTGACCTCTTCCATGATGGCGGCCGTGTGCAGCAACGCCTTCGACGGGATACAGCCGACGTTGAGACAGACCCCGCCGAGCGTCGGATAACGCTCGATCAGGACCACCTTCTTGCCCAGATCGGCGGCGCGGAAGGCGGCCGTGTAGCCGCCGGGACCGGCGCCGAGTACAACGACCTCAGTCACGATCTCCTGGGCGGCGCCGGTTTCGGTCGCCGGTGCCGAGTCCGCCGCCGACGCTTGATCGGCGCTGTCAACGCTCGATGCAGACACCGCCTCGCCCTCGATCTCCAGCGTCAGGATCGGATCGCCCTGAGAGATCAGATCGCCGATCTTGACGTTCAGGGCCTTCACGATTCCGGCCCGGGGCGATGGAATCTCCATGCTGGCCTTGTCGCTCTCGACTGTTACCAGTGACGTCTCCGGCTCGATCCGATCACCGGGGGCGACCAGGATCTCGATGATCTGCACGTCCTTGAAATCTCCGATGTCCGGAACCTTGACCTCGATGATGGTGCTCATGGTGGGGGCTTCTCTCACGGGCGCCGCGGGCGCTGACAATCGTTATGGGATAAGACCCGCCATCCTATCAGATCAGCAAGCGTCGAATGTCGCCGAGCAGCTCGCGCAGCAGGCTGGTGAAGCGTGCCCCGTCGGCGCCGTCGACCACGCGATGGTCGTAGGACAGCGACAGCGGCAGCATCAGACGCGGCATGAACTCGCGCCCGTTCCACACCGGCTTCGTCTCGGCGCGCGAGACGCCGAGGATGGCGACCTCGGGCGCGTTGACGATGGGCGTGAAGGCCGTTCCGCCGACGCCGCCGAGACTGGAGATCGAGAAGCAGCCGCCCTGCATGTCGCCCGGCAGCAGCTTGCCGTCGCGGGCCTTGGCGCTGAGATCCGCCAGTTCGGTGGCGAGCTGATGCAGACCCTTCCGGTCGACATCGCGCACCACAGGGACGACCAGACCGTTCGGCGTGTCGACCGCGACCCCGATATGGGTGTAATGCTTGTGGACCAGGCTCTCGCCATCCGGGGTCAGTGACGCCTTGAGCACGGGCATCCGCGCCAGTGCCGTCGCCACCGCCTTGAGCAGGAAGGGTAGGAGGGTCAGCTTGACGCCCCGCTTGGACGAAGCGTCCTTCTGGGCCTGGCGGAAGGCTTCGAGTTCGGTGATGTCAGCCTCGTCGAACTGGGTGACGTGCGGGATGCCGATCCAGCAGCGGTGCAAATGGCGACCGCTGAGTTTGCGGATGCGCGGCAGCTCCCGGATCTCGGTCGGACCGAAGCGGGCGAAATCGACCTCTGGTGCGCTCGGGAGCCGGAAGACGCCCGTGGTGCTCGTCTCGGTCGTACCGCCGCCCTGAGCTAGGGTCTGCTTGACATAGCCCTGAACGTCGTCCTTGACGATGCGACCCTTGGGGCCGGAACCCTTGACGCGCGCCAGATCGACGCCAAGCTCGCGCGCAAAGCGGCGCACGGCTGGACTCGCATGGGCCTTGCGACCACGGGCGATGGCGGTCATGTCCTCGGGACGCGGAAGTACGGGGGCCTGACGTCGCTCGGTCTCACCGGGGGCACGGCGGAGCGGCTCAGGCTCTACATCCGTCTCGGCTCTTGGGCTGGGGGCTGGAGCCGCCGGCTCCGGAGTCTGAAGCTCGGCGGCCGGCGGGGACGTTTCGGCCGGACCTGAACCCTCGGCGGACGACCCGACCGGTTCGACCCGCATCAGCCGATCACCCCGACTGACGCGATCGCCGGTCTTGACCAGGAGTTCACGGACGACTCCACCGATGGGGGCGGGGATCTCGATGGTCGCCTTGTCGCTTTCGAGGGTCAGAATGGATTGTTCGGCTTCGATCCGGTCGCCGGGGGCGACCAGGATCTCGATGATCTCGACACCGGAAAAATCGCCGATGTCGGGCAAGAGGATCTCTTCGAGGCTAGACACGCGCAATGCTCCTTAAAACCTGTTGACCAGTCGGCTCAGACGTTCACGGGGTTGGGCTTGTCCGGATCGATGCGGTACCTGGAGATGGCGTCCGTCACCATCGACACCGGGACCGCGCCCTCGTCGGCGAGCGCCTTGAGCGCGGCGAGCACCACCTGATGGCGGTCGACCTCGAAGAATTTGCGGAGCTGACGACGCATGTCGCTGCGTCCGAAGCCGTCGGTGCCCAGGGTCACATAGCGGCGTGGCACATAGGGCCGGATCTGGTCGGCCTGGAGACGCATGTAGTCGGTCGCGGCTACGATGGGACCGCGCGTGTCGCCGAGCTGGGATTCGACATAGGTGACACGCGGCGTCTGGTCGGGATGGAGCCGGTTCCAGCGCTCGATCTCGATGCCTTCGCGGCGCAGTTCGTTGAAGCTGGTGACGCTCCAGACCGTCGAACCGACGCCGAAATCCTGCTCCAGCAACTCGGCCGCCGCCAGCACCTCGCGCAGGATGCTGCCCGAGCCGAGCAACTGGACCTGAGGCTCGCCGTCGGCGCCGTGCCGGACCGGATGCATCCCCTTGAGGATGCCCTCCGCACAGCCCTCGGGCATCGGCGGCTGGACGTAATTCTCGTTCATCGCCGTGATGTAGTAGAAGACGTTTTCCTTGTCCTGATACATCCGCCGCAGACCGTCCTGGACGATCACCGCCAGCTCATAGGCGTAGGCCGGGTCGTAGGCCACACAGTTGGGGATGGTCGAGGCCAGCAGCAGGCTGTGACCGTCCTGATGCTGCAAACCTTCACCCGCCAGCGTGGTGCGCCCGGCCGTGCCGCCGATCAGGAAGCCGCGCGCGCGCATGTCGCCCGCCGCCCAGGCCAGATCGCCGATGCGCTGGAAGCCGAACATCGAGTAGTAGATGTAGAAGGGGATCATGCTCTGGCCATGATTGGCGTAGGCCGTGGCCGCCGCGATCCAGGACGACATCGCCCCGGCCTCGTTGATGCCCTCCTGCAGGATCTGGCCTTTCTTGTCTTCGCGGTAGTACATGACCTGATCGGAGTCGACCGGCTCATAGAGCTGACCCTGAGAGGCATAGATGCCGAGCTGACGGAACATGCCCTCCATGCCGAAGGTGCGCGCCTCGTCCGGGACGATGGGCACCACGTACTGACCGATCTGCTTGTCGCGCACCAGGAGCGTCAGCAGCCGCACGAAGGCCATGGTGGTCGACATCTCCTTGTCGCCGCTGCCGTCGAGCAGTGACTGGAAGGCGTCCAGGCTTGGCACCTGAAGCGGAGCAGCCTCGTCGCGTCGCGCCGGCAGGAAACCGCCGAGCTGCTCACGCCGCGCGTGCAGATACCGGCTCTCGGCGCTGTCGGGCGCGGGCTTGTAGAAGGGCGTGGCGTCGATCTGATCGTCCGAGATCGGAATGTTGAAGCGGTCGCGGAAGGCCCGCAGTGCCGTCTCGCCCATCTTCTTCTGCGAATGGGTGATGTTCATGCCCTCGCCGGCCACACCCATGCCATAGCCCTTGACCGTCTTGGCCAGGATCACGGTCGGCTGGCCGGTGCAGCTCATGGCGGCGGCATAGGCGTTGAAGACCTTGATCGGATCATGGCCGCCGCGATTGAGCCGCCAGATGTCCTCGTCCGACATATTGGCGACCATCGCCTTGAGCTCATCGTACTTGCCGAAGAAGTGCTCGCGTGTATAGGCGCCGCCCTTGGCCTTGTACGCCTGATAGTCGCCGTCGAGACATTCCTCCATGCGCTTGAGCAGCAGCCCCAGCTTGTCGCGCGCAAACAGCGGATCCCAGTAACGCCCCCAGATGACCTTGATGACGTTCCAGCCCGCACCCCGGAACACGGCCTCCAGTTCCTGGATGATCTTGCCGTTGCCGCGCACCGGGCCGTCGAGCCGTTGCAGGTTGCAGTTGACCACGAACACCAGGTTGTCGAGCCGCTCGCGCGCCGCCAGCGAGATCGCGCCCAGGGACTCCGGTTCGTCCATCTCACCGTCGCCGAGGAAGGCCCAGACCTTGCGCCCGGCGGTGTTGACCAGTCCGCGATCGTTCAGATAGCGCATGAAGCGCGCCTGATAGATGGCCATCAGCGGCCCCAGCCCCATCGAGACCGTGGGGAACTGCCAGAAGCCGGGCATCAGCCAGGGATGCGGATAGGACGACAGCCCATGACCATCGACCTCCTGGCGGAAGTGATGGAGCTGCTCCTCGCTGATCCGGCCTTCGAGGAAGGCGCGCGCATAGATGCCGGGCGCGGTATGCCCCTGGAAGAACACCAGATCCCCGCCGTGATCCTTGGTGCGCGCGTGCAGGAAGTGGTTGTAGGCGACATCGATCAGGGTCGCCGAGGAGGCGAAGCTGGAGATGTGCCCGCCCAGCTCGGTCGAAAGGCGGTTGGCCTGCACCACCATGGCCATCGCATTCCAGCGCACCAGCGAGCGGATACGCCGCTCCAGCGCCAGATCGCCCGGAAAGGGCTGTTCGGCCTGGACCGGGATGGTGTTCAGATAAGCGGTGTTGGCGCTGTAGGGCAGATAGGCGCCCGAGCGGCGGGCCTTGTCGATCAGGCGTTCGAGCAGGAAATGGGCGCGCTCGACGCCTTCGTTCTCCAGCACGGCCTCGAGCGAGTCGAGCCATTCCTGAGTCTCTTGCGGATCGATATCGGGCTTGTGGGTCATCAGTCGGTTCCAGGGAGACGTTTCGAGACGATGTCAGTGTAGACAAAGTCGCCAGTATACCTGGATCGACGATTTATTAAATACTGAGGATTCGATTTAGCAATGCAGACTTCGGAAAGGTCACTTGGGCGTCTGTCCCGCCTCCAGGTCTTTCAACAGGGTCCGTAGCTCCGTCATGGCCTGTTCGGCCTTGGTATTCGGGTCATACACGAAATCATCCAAACGGAAGACATCGCGCAGCTCGGCGGACAGCCGCTGCGGCTGGAGCACGCTATAGATGCGGCGCCACTCGCCCTCGACGCGCAGGGCCAGACGCGGATTGATCAGATACTGGCCGTGGCGCAGACGCAGGAACAGCTTGCGGTTGTAGCGATCCTCGCGGCTGACCTCGTTCTTCGACAGGATCGAGGTGCCCCGGCGTAGGCTCCATCCGCCCATGGCTTTGAAGGTGCAAAAATACAACATTAGGAATCAATCGCTTGCGATGTTGAATCTGGTGTGGACCGCCCAACTTTCCCTAGCCTGGGCTTTGCTAACCCAGCAAAATCAAGACATTGAGCGCAAGCACTTTTTGTGACCTTCAAAGCCATGACATCGCTTGGCCGAAGGTGACCGAGCAAAGCGGGAAACATACGGTCTTTGCATAGCGGAGTCTACGGCACTTCGCGCGTCGCGAAAGCGAGTGTAACCGAAGAACCGGATGCGGGAAAACTGCACGTCCGGGACTGTGGCGGGGGAACCGGGTAACCGGTTTCCCTACGCCGGAGTGAATCAGAATATGGCGATAAGATTAATGCCTTTACCAAAAATGCGACTAATGCTTTGAGTCAATCGTTTGTATTGAAATCGCTCGATCGTTCGAGGCGGGTCGATCGATCAGTCCGGCGCCCGCAACCGTTTGAACTCGGCGACGAAGCTTTCCAGTTGTCCGGCGGCGATGGCCTCGCGCAGGCCGCGCATCAGGGTTTGGTAGTAATGGAGGTTGTGGATGGTCGCCAGCCGCGCGCCCAGGATCTCCTTGCAACGGTCGAGATGATGCAGATAGGCGCGGCTGTAGTGACGGCAGGTGTAGCAGTCGCACAGCGGGTCGAGCGGACCTTCATCGGTGCGGTGGACGGCATTGCGGATGCGCACCACGCCCTGATGGGTGAACAGATGCCCGTTGCGCGCGTTGCGGGTCGGCATGACGCAGTCGAACATGTCGATGCCGCGCTGGACGGCGGCGACGATGTCCTCGGGCGTGCCGACGCCCATCAGATAGCGCGGACGATCGGTCGGCAGCTTGTCGGAGAGGAAATCGAGCACCCGTAGCCGGTCTTCCTCCGGCTCGCCGACCGACAGCCCACCGACCGCATAGCCATCGAAGCCGATCCGCATCAGACCTTCGAGCGACTCGGCGCGCGGGCGCTCGTGCATCCCGCCCTGGACGATGCCGAACAGCGCCGCCGGATTGTCGCCATGCGCCTCACGCGAGCGCGCCGCCCAGCGCAGCGACAGCTCCATCGAGACGCGCGCCTGCTCCTCGCCGGCGGGGTAGGGCGTGCATTCGTCGAAGATCATCACGATGTCGGAGCCGAGTTCGCGCTGCACCTGCATCGAGATCTCGGGGCTGAGGAACACCGGACTGCCGTCGACCGGCGATTGGAATTTGACTCCGTCCTCGGTGATCTTGCGTAGCTCGCCGAGACTGAAGACCTGGAAACCGCCCGAGTCGGTGAGGATGGGTTTGTCCCAGTGCATGAAGCCGTGCAGATCCCCGAGCCGGCGGATGACCTCGGTGCCGGGGCGCAGCATCAGATGGAAGGTGTTGCCGAGCACGATCTCGGCGCCGACCTCCAGCAGTTCCTCCGGGGTCATGGCCTTGACCGTGCCATAGGTGCCCACGGGCATGAAAGCGGGCGTCTCGACGGTCCCGCGTGCAAAGGTCAGACGTCCGCGACGGGCGAGGCCGTCGCGTTCAAGCAGGTCGAAGTGCATCGAAGAGGTTCCTGACCGGCTCGGAGCGAGACGGATCGTAGAGAGGATCGAAGTTCAGTGTTGAGTGCCGACAGCCGCCGTCATCGTCAGTGCCGTCTGGAGCGCCAGGCGCAGACTGCCGAGATCGGCGTGGTCGGTTCCGGCCAGTTCCAGCGCCGTGCCGTGATCGACCGAGGTGCGGATGATCGGCAGTCCAAGCGTCACATTGACCGCCTGACCGAACCCGAGATGCTTGAGCACCGGCAGCCCCTGGTCGTGATACATGGCCAGCACCGCATCGGCTGTTTTCAGACGCGGCGGCACGAACAGGGTATCGGCGGGCAACGGACCGACCAGATTCCAGCCGCGTGCGCGCCGTTCATCGAGCACGGGCGTGATGACGTCAATCTCCTCGCGCCCCATGTGTCCGCCCTCACCGGCGTGCGGATTGAGTCCGCACACCAGGATACGCGGCTGCTTCAGCCCGAAGCGCTCGACGAGATCCCGATGCAGGATGTCGACCACGCACCCGAGCGATTCGCGCGTGATGGCCGCGCTGACCGCCGCCAGCGGCAGATGCGTGGTCGCCAGCGCCACGCGCAGACCGGGCGTGGCCAGCATCATCACCGGCTCGGCCCCGCAACGCTCGGCCAGAAACTCGGTGTGTCCGGTGAAGTGGATACCGGCCTCGTTGATGACGCCCTTGTGTACCGGTCCCGTGACCAACGCATCGAATGTGTGATCGAGACAGCCGTCACAGGCGCGTCTCAGGGTCTCCAGCACATAGCCGGCGTTGGCCGGATCGAGCCGACCGGGTGTCGCCGCCCGTTCGAGCGCCACCGGCCAGACTTTGAGCTGACCGGGTCGGTTCGGAGTCGGCGCCTGAGCCTGAGCCGGATCGAAGGGCGTGATTGTCAGCGCCAGACCGAGCCGAGCCGCACGCTCGGCCAGCAGGTCCGGGTCGGCGATGGCCACACGTTCGGCTGAACAGCCTTCGGCCGCCGCCAGACGCGCGATCAGGTCGGGGCCGATGCCGGCCGGTTCACCCGGCGTCAGGGCCAGGCGCGGCACGCGCGATGCATTTGGACGTGTCATGGCGTCTGAACTCAGGCGTCCTGGTCGAGCCGGATCTCGACATAGGCCTCGTCGCGCAACTGGCGCAACCATTCCTCCGTCGCTTCCTCGGCCTTGCGCCGTTGCAGCGCCTCGCGCGCCTTCAGACGCAGGATGTCCTCGTTGGCACTCTGCCGTCGTCGTTCCTCGACCTGGAGGATGTGCCAGCCGAAGGGACTCTTGAAGGGCTCGCTGGTCGCCCCGACCGCCAGGGCGTTCATCTGCTCCTCGAACTCAGGCACCGTGTTGCCCGGATCGACCCAGCCCAGTTCGCCGCCCTTGAGTGCCGAGCCGGTATCGTCCGAGTTCGCCCGCGCCAGGGTTGCGAAGTCCTCACCGCCGATGATGCGCTCGCGCAGTTGCAGCAACCGCTGGCGCGCGTCGGCGTCCGAGACGATCTCGTTGGTACGGATCAGGATGTGACGCGCCCGCGTCTGGGTGACATCCTCGGGCGTAGCGGCCTTGATCTCGCGCATCCGGATGATGTGGAAACCGCTCGGGCTGCGCAACGGCTCGCTGATCTCGCCCTCGGCCAGGGTATAGGCCAGATCCGACACCAGACTCGGCACCGCGCCCATCTCGAACCAGCCCAGATCACCACCCTCCAGGGCGTTGCGTCCATCCGACTCGCGCGCCGCCACCTCGGCGAAGTCGGCCCCGCCGCGCAGACGCTCCACCAGTCGCTTGGCCTTGTCCTCGGCGCGTTTGACCTGCTCCGGGGTCGGGTTGTCGGGCAGGGCGATCAGGATGTGCTGCAAACGCACCTGCTCGCGCTCGATCAGCCGGCCGGCCTCGCGCGCGAGGAAACGGTCGACCTCGGGTTCGCTCACCTGGATCTTGCGCACCACTTCCTGATTCTGCAGCCGGCTGCTCAGGATCTGTGAGCGCGTGTCCTCACGGAAGTCCTCGAAGCGGATGCCGCCGGCCTCCAGCGTCGCTTTGAGCTCGTCGAGCGACAGACCGTTGCGGCCGGCGATACCCTGGAGCGCCTCTTCCAGCGTGGCCTCGTCGACCTTGAGGCCGAGCTCCTTGGCCCGCTGTTGCTGCAAGTGCTTGAGGATGAGCCGGTCGAGCACCTGCTTGCGCAACTGCTCAGGGGGCGGCACCGCCGTCCCGCGCTGGTTGAGCTGCGGGATCACCAGCGCGATCTCGCGTTCCAGCTCGCTCTGCACCACCACGTCGTCGTTGACCACCGCGACGATGGCGTCCAATGCCTGGGCCGAGACCGGCGCCGGCCCCATTCCGAGTGCCAGCGCGAGTCCCAGCGTAAGTCCCGGCAGCGTCCCACGCGGGGACAGGCGCGGCGTCATCCACGCCGGTGCGCCTCTATTCGGACTGATAGCCATAGATTCCTCGTTGCAGAACCTTATCGATCGAATTGCCGAAGGAGCCGAGACCGGCCAGCTCCAGTTGCAGCATGATACTGGTGCTCGCCGGCTGGTCGGCGTCGCGCTTGAGACGCTGACCCAGCACCCGCAGACGCCAGCAGCACTGGCCGAACTCCAGCCCGGCGAAGGCTTCCACCGTCTCGTCGTTGAGCAGTGAATAGAGCCAGCGTCCGACCACCCGCACCCGTGGGCCGATGGGCATCTGGAACGCGAGGTCCGTGTCCTCGTATTCCTCCGACGCCTGGCTGCCCAGATTGTAGCGGTAGGCGAGATTGATCAGGCGCTCGCTGTCGGGGGCATAGCGGAGCTGGAGGATCTGCTTCTCCCAGGCCTGCCCGTCGTCGTCATGCGGATTCCATTGCAGCCCCACCTGCGCCGTCCAGTCGCGATGCAGGCGCGCCGCCAGTTCGCCGGCCAGCGACGAACTGGTGTCGTCGCGTGGCGCCGAGGAATCGAGTTGGACGCGGCGCTCATCGAAGTAGTAGATCTGGCCCAGACTGGCACGCAGGAGCTCGTCGCCATCGCGGTTGGCGATGGTGCGCGAGGTCAGCCCCAGGGTGAGACGGTTCTCGTCGCTGATGCGGTCGTAGCCGGTGAAGCGGTTGGGGCGAAACAGACTCGCGAAGCTGAAATCGAGCGCCGTGGTGTCGAACCGCGGATTGTCGGATTGATCCTCGTGGGCGGTGAGGACGTAATAGAGCCGGGGCTCGAGCGTTTGCAGCGTCTCGTGCCCGAACCAGTCGGCCTCGCGCTCGAAGATCAGCTTGCCGTCGAGATCCACACTCGGGATCAGGTGGCTCGGTTGACTGTCGGCGCCCTCCACCTGATCGATGAGATCGTACTGGGTGTAATAGAGCCGCGCGCGCGGAATGAGATGACCGAAGCCGCGCCGCAGCGGCCAGCGCAACGAGGGAATGGCGACCAGCCGGCTGCCATGGACGGCCGAATCGTGGTCGAAATAGTCGTACTGCGCCTCGAAGTCGTATTCCAGTCCGCCGATCAGTGCGTCGGGCGAGAGGTTCAGCTCGAGGTGCGGGAGCTGTCCATAGGGCCGGTTGGCCGGCGCGATGCCGGTGTCGACCGTCTGGAACTGCTGCACGCGCCCCAGTGCCCACCAGCCGTCGCCCCTGTACCAGACATCCGCACGCTGACTGAGGTTGCGCACGCTCGTCACATCGAGCCTGTTGCCGAAATCGATCAGATAGCGGTCGTCGGAGACCGAGGCATAGTCGATCGCCGTCGACCAGCGTGTGCCGAACCAGGCGGACTGGTTGACGCGCAAGGCGCCACGCGCGCCCTCGTCTTCGTTCTTCCAATCGCTCGGCAGGAGCTCGCCGTCGAGTTCGATGCGCTGCCAGGGCGAGAGATGGCGGAACTCGGCCCCGAGCATCAGCCCGCGCGAGCTCATCAGACGCGGCGTCAGGGTCGCGTCCATGTTGGGCGCGATGTTCCAGTAATAGGGGAGGCTGAGATCGAATCCGGTCTCCTCGGAGGTGCCGATGGTCGGGATCAGAAAGCCGCTGCGCCGGCGTCCATCGATCGGGAAGGCCAGATAGGGCGTGTAGAGCAGGGGCACGTCCCAGAGACGCAGGTGCGCGTGGCGTGCCACACCCAGACCCGTACTCTGATCCAGATCCAGATCGCGCGCGCGCAGTGTCCAGGCCGAGTTACCGGGCGGGCAGGTGGTATAGAGGACGTCGCGATAGCGGCTGCGTTTGGCGTCGAACAGCCAGGCCTCATCCGCGGCGCCGCGCAGATTGGCCCGTCCGTGCATCCGGTAGCCGGCCTGCTCCAGGTGTCCGCGCTTGGTCTCCAGATTGTAGTCGGCGCGCTCGCCGATCACGCGCAGTTCCGGATAATCCAGCTCGACGCCACCGCCGGCGCTGATGTCTCCGGTGCGCCGGTCGTAGCGCGAACGCTCGGCGCGCAAGCGGCGCGATTCCTGGACGATATCGACCTCGCCCTGCAACTGGATCAGATCGCGCTCGCGGTCGTAGTCGACCAGATCGGCCGTGATCTCGATCGGCAGGCGTTGCGCCTCAGGCGGTGGGGACGCCGGCGCGATCTTCGTGACGCCGTGCGCGGGTCCGCAGTACTCCCAGCCGAGATCCAGATGCAGACGGCGGTCATCGGCGCGTTGTTCGACGGGGATGGCGGCCGGCGGTGCCACAGGTGTCTCGTCCGGCGGAGCGAGGGTGAGACCCTGGGCATCCTGCCGCTCCAGGGTCGCGAGCGCCGCGTCACGCTCGGCCGGACGACTGGGCGTCAGGGGCGATTCGGCCCTGGGCGCGCGCTCCGGCGTGGTGGGCGTGAAGCCGGTCTGGGGCGCGGCGTCCGGAGCCGTGTTCGACGACGCGCTCGCTGGGTTGGATAGACTCGGATCCGGGCTGGATTCGGTCGCCCCGCCTGGAGCCGAGACAGCCGCGAGCACCAGCAGCGCGACCGCGCATGCGCTCTGTTTGAAATCGGCCTGGGTCGGCATGGGTCGGGGAGATGTGATCGAATGAGTGGACGCTGGAGGCTTGGACCTGTAACCATGTCACATCCGGGGCGCGCCATCAATCGCCGATGACGGCATCGAGGTTCGCGGACCCCGGTTCGACGATTTTTTGACCGTTTGGAGTGAATGGGTGTGTCGGATCGAACTGCCGTCTTGCGTTCCTGGTTGATCGAGGTCTTGGGCTCGGAGTCGCTGGAGTTGACCCCGGCGTCCTCGGATGCGAGTTTTCGCCGTTACTGGCGTGTCCGGCGCGCCGGCGAGACCTGGATCGCCATGGACGCCCCGCCCGAGTTCGAGGACTGCGGGCGCTATGCCGATCTGGCACGGCGCTTTCGCGCCTGCGGACTCAATACCCCTGAGATCCATGCCGAGTTTCGTGAGCAGGGATTCCTGCTGATCTCCGATCTCGGCGACCGCGTCTATCTGGGCGAGCTGAACGCGCAGAGCGCCGACCGGCTCTATGGAGACGCGCTCGACGCCCTGGAGACGCTCCAGACGCGCGCACCGGTCGAGGGTCTGCCACAGTACGACACGGCGCTTCTGAAGCGCGAACTGGGCCTGTTTCGCGAGTGGCTGTTGCAGGGACTCCTGGAACTGCCGCTCGACGCGCGCGACCATGAGCGGCTCGATCGCGTCGAGTCCATTCTGATCGCCAGTGCCCTGGAACAGCCGCGTGTCTGCGTCCATCGTGATTATCACTCGCGCAATCTGATGCTGACCGAGGTGGGCAGTCCGGGCGTGCTCGATTTCCAGGACGCCGTGGTCGGTCCCATCACCTATGACCTGGTCTCGCTGCTGCGCGACTGCTATATCGCCTGGCCCGAAGCGCGGGTCCGGGACTGGGCGTTCGGTTACTTCGAGCGTGCCGGCGTCTCGGGTCTGCTCGACGCGGTCGAACCCGAGCGTTTCGAACGCTGGTTCGACCTCATGGGGATGCAGCGTCACCTCAAGGCCTGCGGTATCTTCGCCCGTCTGAGTCTGCGCGACGGCAAGCACGGCTATCTGGCCGACATCCCTCGCACCCTGGGCTATGTGCTCGACGTGGCGGGCCGCTATCCCGAGTTGCGCGAGTTCGGCGACCGGCTCGGCAGTCCGGTCTCGACCGCACTGGAGTCGCGTCTGGCGGTGGCGGACTGATGGGGTGCCGTCGAGCGCGACGGCGAGCATCAGGGTTTCCTGGCCGGTTCCCCATCCTCGGACGGCAGGTCGAAGAGATCGGCGAGTCCCTCTAGCTCATCGCGGGCGCGCGCTTCCTCGATCTCCTCCGGACTCAGCGGGCGTTCGGACACCTCATCCGGCTTGGCGGGTGCCGACTCCTGCTCGCCGACGGCCTCTTTCGCCAGTGCCTCCAGCATGGCATCGATTTCACTCGGATCGAGCGCGTCGTCGAGCGATTCCTCGGGCTCGATCTCATCCGGCGGCTGAGGCTTGGGCGACTCCTCGGGTTCACTGGCCGCGGCCGGCTGGATATCGAAATCGGCCGCGTCCATGTCGGGTGCGTCGAAGTCGATGTCTTCGCTCGTCGTCTCGTCCTGTGCCGGGGGCGTGGTCTGGGGCGCGCGTTCCGGCTCCGGTGTCGAGTCGGCGGCCTGCTGCTCGGCCTTCTTGAAGGCCGCCATGTACTCCTCCATGAGCTGTTCGAGCGTCTTCTTGGTGTTTTCGAGTTCAACCGAGAGCCGGGCCTTCTCGCTCTCCAGGCTCTTGACCTCGCTGGCGTTGATCATGCCGACCGGCGTGATCTCGGCCCAGGGCTTGATCACCTTGGCCAGTTCCGCCGGGATCTCCTTGAGCTTGGCTCCGTCGCGATTGAGATAGAGATTCAACATCATGTTGTAGAAGGCCCGCTCACGCTCCAGGTACTCGTCCACCTTCGCGGCCAGTTCCTCGCCCTCCAGGCGATAGGTGCTCTCGAACAAATTCGTGAGTGCATCGCGGTGCGAGACTTCGTTGGCCTCCAGGTGTTCCATGACGGCGTCGGCATGGACCACGTCGTCGTGCTCCTGATGGCGCTGTCGCCTGAGCATGAAGAAGAGGATGATCCAGGCGAGCAGGGCGAACTCGCCGGCGAGGATCAAGGCAGCCAGATGCAGTGTGCTCATGCGCGCGTCCTCTTGGCCGATCCTCCCTTCTTCGCCGGCGTCTTCCCGGCGGCCTTGCCGGACGACCGGGCGCGCGTCATGAGCCACCAGGTCAGGGCCAGCAGGGCGCCGAGCAGCACATTGCCGCCGAGCACATAGACCAGGAGCCAGGCCCAGGAGATGGGGTCTCCGGAGGTCGGCTCGGCGGCGGTCTGTGGCGGGGCCTCGAAATCGAAGTTCAGGACACCGGGCTCGGGCTGGATCTCGATGGACTCACCGGTCAGGGTGCGCCCCATGAAATGGCTGGTGATCCGATATTCACCGGGCTGCTGGACCGGAATCTTGACGGTCAGCGGGAAGCGTTTGCCCTTGGGGATCTCGACGACCTCGGTCCAACCATCCGGGCCACGGGCGAGCAGATAGCCGGACAGGCTCATCGGATCGACCAGGTCGGGTTCGGCGCTGAGTCGCAGCAGCATGGCCGCCGGCGGGTCGGTCTCGGTCGGTTGCTGGCGATCATAGGCGATGCCCAGGGGCGCGCCCTTGACCTTCAGGTGCCGGGTGAGCTGGCGCTGGAAGGTGCCGCCGTCGATGACGAAATCCAGACGATAGACGCCCGGCGCGAACCTCTGTGTTTGCAGCAGGGTCGCGAAACGGGCCGTGGCCGCATCGAACGTCATGGGCTGTTCGCCTGTCGCGGCCGGTGGAGTCTGTCCCTCCTCGGCGGCGGGCGGGGCCATGCCCTCCTCGACGGCCGGGGGCGCGGGTGCGGCTTCTGGGGCCGGCATCGGCATGGGCGTTTCGGCGTCGGAGGTGACGACGACCCTGGAGGCGAGCACCTCCAGCAGCTCGGTCCGCTGGACGGGCTGACCGTGATCGGTGAGCCAGCTCTCGAGTCTGGGTGCCTCCCCGACGCCGACCGCGTTCGGCACCGGCGCGGCCTCGATGCCCAGATCGGTCACGATCACGACCCGGTTGTCCGGGTCTTCGACCCCGCGAATACGCCATTGACCCGGCTTGGGGTTGGCCAGCGTGACCAAGTCATAGCCGACCTCGGCGCGCCACTTCACGCCGGGTGCGAGCTGATCGGCCCGGATGCGTTCGCCGTCGGGCGCCGTCAACTGGGTCTGGCCGCCCTCGGGGCGAAAGGCCAGCACTGTGAACTCGCGCACCTGATCGTCGATCTCGAACCTGTTGCCCTGGAGCGGAACCGTCGTCGGCGGTGCGCTCTGTTCGAGCACGCGCAGAAAGAGCCGCTGGAGCGTTGCGGCGTCCTGTGCGATCTCCAGCCAGCCATCGGTCTGGGTCGCGAGCAGACGCATGAGCGGCTCGTCGATCTCATTGGAGAGACCGATGGCATGGACCTTGACGCCCATGGACTTGAGCGCCTCGATCTGCTCGGAGAGGATGCGCTCGCGCGAGGCGGCACTGTCCGCCGGATCTTTGGAGACATCGACGAGTCCGTCGGTGAAGAGGATCAGGTGACGCTCGCCCTCGGCCGGGGCCTGGCTCCAGTCCTCGGTCGCGGTGCGGATGGCGCGCTCGATGTCGGTGAAGAGTCCGCGCGAGTGGATGCGGGCGAGACGCCCGGCGAGCCGCTTCTTCCAGGCCTCGTCGACCGGACCCGGCGCTACCAGTACCTCAGTCTGTTCGGCGAACAGCCACACACCCGAGACGGTCCCGGTCGGGATGAGTTCGTTGACCAGTTGCAGCGCCGGCGCGCGCAGATTCCGGGGATCGTTCCGGCGCATGCTCCCCGAGACGTCGATGAGCAGTCGGACGTCGGACGGCGCGGCCGGCAACGCCTGGGCGGCGATCAACCACAGCAGGATGAACGATAGGAGAAGCCGCGCGCGCCTCAGGGAAGCCACAACTCGAAACAGCCTCCGGTCAGTTGATGGGCATTGACCAGACGGACGCGGCCCTGGGTGTCGCCGTTGCGGTGCAGTTGTGCGATGCGCGTGGCGAAATAGAGTCCGAGCTGAGTGCGACCCGGATTGCTCGCTTCGGCGAATTCGCCGGGCTGGTACTCCAGCAGACCGATCAGCGCCGGCGGAAAGCCGCCGCCGTCGTCCTCGACGCGGATCACCAGGAAGCCGTCTTCCTGCGCCGCACTGAGTTCGATGCGCGAGCGGGCATAGCGTCTGGCATTGCCGATGGTGCTGTCGAGCACGCTGCGCACCAGCTCCAGATCGAAATACCCTTCGAGATCCGGTTCGCAGTGATAGTCCAATTCCAAGTGGAGCGCCCGGCATACCGAGTGATTCTCGGCGACGACTTCCTCCAGGAAATCATCGAGGTTGTTGGCCGTCACGCGCATGGAGAGCTGTTCGTGACCGAGCTTGTAGAGCGTCAGCAACTGGATGAGGTTGCTGTTGGCGCGGCGTGCCTCGTGTTGCAGCAGGCTGGCCTGACGGGGGTTGGCGATGTGATTGTCCGGATTGGCGATCAGATCCTCGAGATTGGTCAGGATCAGGCCGAGCGAGTTTTTGATGTCGTGGATCGACGAGGCGAGGATGTCGGAGAAATCCATGCTGTCCATCGGCTCAACCCTTGGTGGTGAGTTTGCGCAGTCGCGCGATGACATCGCCCAGTCGCCAGTCATCGGGCGCCAGCGTCTGGACGCGGTCGATATAGTGGCGCACGCGCTGTAGATCGTCGTTGGTGACGCCCCGGCGTTCCATATACATGATGATGGCCTTGGCCGCATTGAGACTGATGGTCTTGTTGCCCGGCACCTCGTCGGCCGCCTGACACAAGAGACGGATGGCGGCCTCGAATTCGCCCCGCTTGATCAGTCGCACGCCTTCGTTGTTGGTCTTGACCAGATCGCGCTGGACTTCGCGGATCGCCGTCTCGGCATCATATTGTAGTCCGGATTCCCGGCATAGATGCACGACCTGAGTCAGGATCTCGTCATCGTCGTGATTGTTGGCGATGGTCTGGCGCAGCATGGCGGCGGCCTTGTCGGCGCGTCCGAGTCCGGCATAGGTCTTGGCCATCTCCAGGGCATGTTCGGAGGAGTGCGCGATCTCATTGAGCCGGGCGAGCACCTCTTCGGCCTCGGCAAGCGCGGCGGCGGCGCCGGCCGCGTCGCCCTGGCGGGTTTTGATGAGTGCGCTGGTAGTGGCGGCATAGAAGGCCGCTTCCTGCTGATCGGGAAAGACCTTGTGGATCTGGTTGGCGACCTTGAGCGCCTCGTCGTGCTTGGCGTTGGCCGATTTACTCTTGGCCAGACCGGCGAAGAGCACCGGATGATTGAGCACCGAGTGTTTCGCCAGTCCGACGGCCCGCTCATAGGCGGTCTCGGCGACCTCGGGATGACCGTTGTTCAGGGCGATGTCGCCGAGTGCATGCTGGCGCCGAATGCTGCGCGGCGAGAGTCGCACGGCGGTGCGCAGTGTCTCCTCGGCCTCGGTGAAACGACGCTGCGCCTTCTGCGCCTTCGCCAGCCAGTCGTAGGCGCCGATGAAGTTGGAGTCCTGCTCGATCAGTTGTCTGAAGGTTTCCTGTGCCTGATCGAACTGCTTCCGCATGAACTGGATCTTGCCGATCCCGAGCCGCGCCCAGGGCATCTCGCGGATGGCCAGCACCTGTTCCAGGGTCGTCATGGCCTCGTCGAGCCGGTTGGCGTCGATGCAGATCTCGCTCTTGAGCTTGAGCAGTTCGCCGAGGTTGCGCGGTTTGTCGGTGATCAGGGTGTCGAGCGCGCGGATCGCCGCCGAGACGTCCTTGGCCATCAGCGCCTGATTGACCACCGTCAGATGCGCCTTGCGCTCGAAGAGCTTGGCCAGACGGGTCTGAAGCAGATCCTTGGTGAACGGCTTGGAGAGATAGCTGTCGGGGGCGTATTCGACCGCGCCCATCACCATTTCACGGGTGTTCTCGGCCGTGATCATGATGAAGATGCAGTCGACGCCGATGAGCTGACGATGGCGGGCCTCTTCGAGCACCTGCTGGCCGTCCTTGCCGGGGCCGAGGTTGTAGTCGCAGAGGATGACGTCGAAATGCCTGTTCTGCATCTTGGCGATGGCTTCACTGCCGTTGCGGGCCTGATCGATGCGCGTGACCCCGAGCGAGGCCAGAATGCCCTTGATCGCTGCGCGCATGTCGGCGAAATCATCGATCACCAGAAAGGTTTTGGCTGTAAAGGCATCCGCCATCGCACTGTGCTCCGACTACTGCACTCAGGATTGTTCGCGCTTGATGGCGCGATGTCCGATGTCGCGCCGACAGAAGGCGCCCGTCCAATGGATTCGGTCGACGGCCTGATAGGCCAGCCGCTGGGCCTCGGCCACGGTGTCACCGAGCGCGGTGACGCAGAGTACGCGACCGCCGTTGGTCAGAATGTCGTCGCCCACGCGCCGGGTGCCGGCCTGGAAGACCTTGGCTTCGCTGGAGGGTACCGCATCCAGACCGCTGATGACATGACCCTTGTCATAGTCGTCCGGATAGCCGCCGGCGGCCATGACCACGCCGAGTGCGGGGCGCGCGTCCCAGTCGGCCGTGACCTGATCGAGCCGTCCGTCGAGCGCGGCCAGACAGAGTTCGACCAGATCGGATTGCAGACGCATCAACAGTGGCTGGGTCTCGGGATCGCCGAGGCGGCAGTTGAACTCCAGCACCTTGGGCGTACCATCGGCGCCGATCATGAGGCCGGCATAGAGGAAGCCCAGATAGGGCAGGCCCTCGGCGGCCAGACCGGCGACCGTCGGTTCCATCACCTCGCGCATGATGCGGTCGTGGATCTCGGGGGTGACGATGGGGGCGGGCGAGTAGGCGCCCATGCCGCCGGTGTTCGGGCCGCGGTCGCCGTCGTCGCGCGCCTTGTGGTCCTGGGACGAGGCCAGCGGCAGGATGTGCCGGCCGTCGACCATGGCGATGAAGCTGGCTTCCTCGCCGGTGAGGAATTCCTCGATCACGACGCGCGCTCCGGCGCTGCCGAAGCGTCCGCCGCCGAGCATGTCGTGCACGGCCGCCTCGGCCGTGGTCAGGTCATCGGCCAGGATCACGCCCTTGCCGGCGGCCAGCCCGTCGGCCTTGACCACCACGGGTGCACCGACCTGACGCAGGTAGGCAAGTGCCGGCTCCGGCTCGGTGAAGACACCATAGGCCGCCGTCGGGATGCCGTGGCGGTGCAAGAAGTCCTTGGCGAACGCCTTGGAGCCTTCCAGTTGGGCCGAGGCCTGATCCGGTCCGAAGCAGGGCAGGCCGGCCTCGGTGAAGGCATCGACCAGACCCAGCACCAGCGGCGCCTCGGGGCCGACGATGGTCAGCCCGATCGACTCGCGGCGCGCGAACTCGACCAGTCCGGCGATGTCGTCGGCGGCGATGGCGACGTTCTCCACGCCGGGTTCGGTCGCCGTGCCGCCATTGCCGGGGGCCACGAACACCTGCTCGGCCTGGGGGGATTGGGCGGCTTTCCAGGCCAGGGCGTGCTCGCGCCCGCCGCTGCCCACGATCAAGATCTTCATCGGTATTTCAAATCTCTGTTTTTGGTTTCAGATCGTATCCACATCAACCGAACGACACGATACCGCGCCGGCTGGCGCGAATGAAGGCGACGATCTGCGCAGTCTCCGGGCCGGGATACTCGTTCTCGGCACGCTGGAGCGCCTCGTCCGAGCGCAGGCCGGAACGCAGGATCAGACGATAGACGGCCTTGATGCGCGTGCGCTGCTCCTGACTGAAGCCGCTGCGTCGCAGTCCGACCACATTGAGTCCGATCAGGCGCGCGCGATGACCGTCGGCGAGCATGTAGGGAGGCACGTCCTGGGGTACGCCGGTCACGCCCGCGATCATGACATAGGAACCGATGCGGCAGAACTGATGTACGGCAACCTGTCCCGAGAGAAAACAGTGGTCGGCGATCTCGACATGCCCGGCCAGGGTCGCTGTGTTGGCGAAGACATTGTGATCGCCGACGATGCAATCGTGTCCGGCGTGGCTGAAGGCCATCCAGTAATTGTGGTTGCCGATGCGGGTGCCGTCCTCGGTCTTGATCCCGCCGCTGATGTTGACGCATTCCTTGAAATGGTTGTGATCGCCGATGACCAGCGGTCGGGCCTTCTCGGGCGTGAAGCTCAGATCCTGCGGTTCGGAACCCAGGGTCGCGCCATGACAGACGCGGTTGTACGCGCCCATCCGGGTGACGCCGAAGATGCGCACATTGCTTTCGATCCGGCAACCCTCGCCGATGACGGCCCCGGATTCGATGATCGAATAGGGGCCGACCGTCACGCTGGGGTGCAGTTGAGCGCCGTCCTCGACGATGGCTGTTGGGTGGATACGCATGTTTGAAAGCCTCCAGCGGTCAGCTTCCAGCGACCAGCTTACAGTCGAGGCGCAATGACTGGAGGCTGATCGCTGGAGGCCGGTCGCTGAATCAATGCCTGAAGTGACGCATGCCGGTGAAGACCATGGCCATGCCGTGCTCGTTGGCGGCGGCAATGACCTCGGCGTCGCGCATCGAGCCGCCGGGCTGGATGACGGCCTTGATGCCGGCCGCCGCCGCTTGATCGATGCCGTCGCGGAAGGGGAAGAAGGCATCCGAGGCCATCACCGAGCCGGCGACGGTGAGGCCCGCGTGCTCGGCCTTGATGGCGGCGATGCGTGCGGAATTCACCCGGCTCATCTGACCGGCGCCGACGCCGATGGTCATGCGCTCGCGCCCGTAGACGATGGCGTTGGACTTGACGAACTTGGCCACGCGCCAGGTGAAGAGCAGGTCGGCCAGTTCGGCTTCGGTCGGGGCGCGCTCGGTGACGGTACGGATCCGGTCGGTCAGACGCAGATCGGCGTCCTGCACCAGCAGACCGCCGTTGACGCGCTTGAAGTCGAGCCGGTCGCCCGGTTCGCGGGACCAGTCGCCGCATTCGAGCAGGCGCACGTTCGGCTTGGCGGCGACGGCGGCGCGGGCGGCGTCGGATACGCGCGGGGCGATGATGACCTCGACGAACTGACGCTCGACGATGGCGTGCGCGGTCTCGGCGTCGAGTTCGCGGTTGAAGGCGATGATGCCGCCGAAGGCCGATTCGGGATCGGTCTGATAGGCGCGATCATAGGCTTCCAGCAGGGTCGCACCGAAGGCCACGCCGCAGGGGTTGGCGTGCTTGACGATGACGCAGGCCGGCGCTTCGTCGAACTGCTTGACGCATTCGAGCGCGGCATCGGTGTCGGCGATGTTGTTGTAGGACAGCTCCTTGCCCTGGATCTGGGTCGCGGTCGAGATGCCGGCCTCTGCGACCTGATGCTCGACATAGAAGGCCGCGTTCTGATGCGGATTCTCGCCATAGCGCATCGACTGCCGGCGCTTGAATTGCAGCGTCAGGGTGCGCGGGAAGCCGGCGCCGGCCTCGGACTCCGCGCGCGCCGACAGATAGTTGGCGATGGCGCCGTCATAGCGCGCGGTGTGCTCGAACACCTTGGCCGCCAGATCGAAGCGGGTCGCCTCGCTGACCCCGCCGGTGGACTGGATCTCCTCGGCCACGCGCTCGTAGTCGGCGGCGTCCACCACCACGGTGACGCTGGCGTGGTTCTTGGCCGCCGCGCGCAGCAGGGTCGGGCCGCCGATGTCGATGTTCTCGATCGCCGTCTCCAGATCACAGTCGGGATTGGCCACCGTCTGCTCGAAGGGATAGAGGTTGACCACCACCAGATCGATCGGCGGGATGCCGTGTTCGGTCATGATCGCGTCGTCGAGGCCGCGACGGCCGAGGATGCCGCCGTGGATGCGCGGATGCAGGGTCTTGACGCGCCCATCCATCATCTCGGGGAAGCCGGTGTGGTCCGAGACCTCGACCACGGTCAGGCCGTTGTCGGCCAGCAGGCGGGCGGTGCCGCCGGTGGAGAGGATCTCGACGCCGCGCGCGGCGAGCACGCGGGCGAAGTCGAGCAGACCGGTCTTGTCGGAGACACTGATCAGGGCGCGTTGAATGGGTTGCATCGGATGGTCCAAAGTCTGGATGGGCGTATGGATTCGCACAGTGTTCGGGATCGAGGTGTCGACGGCTTGGGCGCGATTGTGCAACATCCGCGTCTTCGATCCCACGGATTTCAGGACAGACCTCAGCGGTCGATGCCGTGGGCCTTGAGCCGTTTGCGCAGCGTATTGCGCGTCAGGCCGAGGAGGCGTGCCGCCTGACTGAGGTTGCCCTGGGTGTGGTGCAGCACCAGCTCGAACAGGGGACGCTCGACCTCCTGCATGACCAGATCATAGAGATTCTCGATCTCGTGCCCGGCCATGTTGGTGAGATAGGCCTCGACGGCGGCGCGCACGCACTGGCTCAGTGGCGCGGCGTGCCGGTGATCGTCGGGGGCGAGTCCAGTCGCTGGCGGTGGCGGTTCGGATGTGGTGGGCGCGGCCTCACTCGTCATGGTCGGGCGTAATCGTCCTGGTCTCGATCGAGGAAAGCGAGTGCAAGCCGGAGTTGCTCGCTCGCTGACTCGGTTGTGTTGATGGTGTCCCGGAAGCTCGCCGCGCCGGGCAGATGCCGGCAGTACCAGGCGATGTGCTTGCGCGCGATCCGCACCCCGGCGTAATCGCCATGGAAAGCATAGAGCGATTCGAGATGTTCTCTCAGGATGTCTTTGATCCAGTGGCGTGGCGCGTTCGGCGATTCAGACGGATGCGCAGGCTCGGAGGCCAGCCCAGCGGCGATGTCGCCGAAGATCCAGGGGCGTCCCTGGGCCGCGCGACCGATCATGATAGCATCCGCGCCCGTGTAGTCCAGAACGCGGCGGGCGTCTTGCGCCGAGGCGATGTCGCCGTTGGCGATGAGCGGGATGTCCACTGAGGCGCGGATGGCGCGGATGGTGTCGTACTCGGCCGGGGTGCCGTAGGTGCAGGCGCGCGTGCGTCCGTGCACGGTCAGGGCGGCGATGCCCGACTCGCGCGCGATCCGGGCGATGCGCACGGCGTTGCGTTCCTCGGGGGACCAGCCGGTGCGGATCTTGAGCGTCACCGGCGCCTCGACGGCGGCGACCACGGCCTCCAGGATGCGCGCCACGCGCGTCTCGTCGCGCAGCAGGGCCGAGCCGGCGGCGACCTTGCACACCTTCTTGGCCGGACAGCCCATGTTGATGTCGACGATGTGCGCGCCCAGCTCGACGTTGAGCCGTGCGGCCTCGGCCATTTCGGCGGGATCGGAGCCGACGATCTGCGCCGAGATCGGTCCCGGCTCGTCGCGATAGTCGAGCCGGTGCAGCGACTTGCGGCTGCCCCAGAGCGCGGTGTTGGCGGCGACCATTTCGGCCACGGCCAGTCCGGCGCCGAGTCGCCGGCACAGGGTGCGGAACGGGCGGTCGGTGATCCCGGCCATGGGGGCCAGGATCAGGTTGTTGGCGAGCCGATGGGGGCCGATCCGGAAGGGGCGGATCAAAGCGGGCAAGGATGTTTCTCTCTCGTGGACGTGGCCGCACGCATCGACGTATCAGAATTTGAACAACGGCGGTTCTTTTCAAGGTTACACGGATTTAACCCGTTCTTCAGCCTCGGGTAAGGCGGCGTGTCCGATACTCTCTCCATCGGCGGAAGCAACCGCCGCCGACAGATGCAACCTGTCAATCGTCCTGAGGAGTGTAGCGTCGTCAACTACCCCGCCCTGAAGGGCGGAGCTTGTGAAAGCAAGCTGGGTTGACCAGCCTCAGCCCGCCTGACCGGGACGGTCGAAAGGGGCTCCGTGTGCAACAGGTCGTCAAGACTCACCGGCGGATGCTTCCTCAGTCCGCCGCTCTGAAAGGTCGAGATCATGCAGGCGAAAGGTAAAGCGTCGAAGGTCTTGATCGCCGCGCCGGCGGGAGCCGGTTGCACACATTGGCGAGGGGAGCGACCACGCCGCGAGGCGTCGTCCGTCACCAGGCCCTTACGGGCAGAGCCGCACGGCCCGGCAGGTGGAAAGCCTGCATCTGTTTCCGGCGGCTGCACTGTCGCAGCCGCTATCCCTCCCCGTCCCGAAGGACGGGGTTTCTCGCGGAGGAACTTATGAACCGTATCTATCCGATCACCGCCGTCACGATCCTCGCTTGTCATTCGTGGCCATCGGTCGCAACCACGCCGCTGATCTCCGTCCGGCCGCCGCCAATACCGACACGACCATCACGCAGATCGTGACGGGCGGCCCGAGTCCCAAACAGGAGATGGAACTCTCGAAGCTGGGCTTGATGGCCGTCGAGCATTCCCAGTTGGCACGACTGGCGATCAACGATGGCTATGTCGACAACGCCAAGAAGCTGCTGGCCGAAAGCCATAAATTGCTCGACCAGGCCGAGAAGCAAGACCGACCGATCACCGTGACGACCAAGGTCCGGGAAGGTCAGCAGGTGAAGCACGAACGTGAGCGCGAGAAGATGGATCTGATCCCGATCGCTTCGGAGTTGCAGGTCATCGAGGCATTCGACGCTCAGCCGACTCAAGGCGCGACGGACGAGCCGAAGTCCACGGCGGCCGCTGATCAGCCCGTCGCGGCTCAGGCCAAGGCCACCGGAGATGAGATGGCCAAGCCTCAGTCCATGGTCGAACGCGCCAAGGTACGCGATGCGGCCATCGCTCAAGCCAAGGAGCATCTGCAACGTGGCGACCGACAGGCGGCGGCTCAGTCGCTGAAGCTCGCCGATCTGACGTTGATCGCGCATGAGATCAGTCTGCCATTGGCCGAGACCAGCGCCGAGGTCGATCAGGCGATCAAGCTGCTCGATGCGTGCAAGCCCTATGAGGCCAATCTCGAACTCAAGAAGGTGCGTGACGGTCTGGTAGTCACCACGGCCGTGGTTGGCGGACTCACTGATCCCGCCGTGCCAACCACCGACTCGGCCTCCTAACAGCCAGCCTCGAAGTCTTGAGCAGACTCAAGTGCAACGCCAAGCGTAACCGGCCGGGCTTGGAGCGGAGCGTAAAGCCCGGTCCGAGTTGACGCTTTTGTGTACGCCCGGCATGGGCATGAACTGATGGGGTGAGAGTCCCCTGTAGGAGTACCTGTAGTGACCTTTGGGTCTGATGTAACTACTAGCCGACGGCCAGGGCAGCCCCGCGAGGGTCTGTCTGGAGGAAGCCCGAGCGCAAAGGTGCGAGCCGACGAACAGAAATCGCATAGAAGGCTCAGTCCCTGGGTGAGTCAGCACATGGTGACGAAACCCATCAGGTGCAGGGGATAGGGTAAATGCGGCGGTTTGGATGGGCTACTTCGGCATCTCGGATTATTACCGGCCAATCCCCGAGCTGGATCATTGGCGGCGGCGGCGTGTCCGCATGTGCTACTGGAAACAGTGGCGCGGGGTGCGCAATCGTATTCGCCACCTGCCGGCCCTGGGCACACGGGCACGGACCGCGATCTGGACGGGCATGAGTTCCAAGAGCTATTGGCATCTGTCTCGCTTCTTGTGAACCGCCTAGTGCGGACCCGCATGCTAGGTGGTGTGGGGAGGGCGGGCTAAACACCCGCCCTTACCCGATTGTTAGACGCCAACTCTCGGTGCTGGAAGCTACGACGACTTGTCAAAGTGGTCCTCACGGTACTTGGAAAAGTAGTAGAGCACCGCCCTCTCGGCGATGTCGGCCATGACGTCGACCATCTCGCCGACTGACCATGGGTTCGGCCGAAAGTAGAAGCTGCCTCGGTTGAACTTGCCGCCTTCTTCGTTGTGCAGGTATGTCTTGTTCAACTCCCCGAACATCGCCATCGTGGACACGCGATCAAGAATCGAGGAGTCTGCTTCGAAGTCGCAGCCGTATCCGAAGCAAACGAAAGGGAAGATGGCCTCGCGCATGAGCGCTGCGCGGAGGCCGATGAGATTCTTCCCGAGTCGCTCGATGGCGTTCCCTCTTGCCTGCTTGGGAAGCCCCTCCTCAGCACGGAGGTCGTTCGTCCCCTGATTCTTGACCTCCGCGATGAGCACCGGATACATCAACTTGTCCCCGGGCTTCCCTCGGATGTGGAGAATACCCCCGTCTGGCCGGATGGAGCTGCTGTCGAAGTGATAGTGAAAAGTCGTGTCCGGATACGTGTGCCGAAGCTCAGCAACGATGTCCTTCAGGTACCACTGCTTCTCATGCGCCAAGGAGATCTTCGTCGCGAACTTCCCATTGAGACAAGCCTCGACTTGGCGCAGCGCTTTGATGATGTCCGATTCCTGCTTCTTCGAGGTAACGTTGATCACCGTGCCCGCACGTTGCTCTCGTAGCTGATGCTTTCGGGCCATCGTTACCTACCTCCGCTCGACCAGGAAGAGCTGCTCGGTCACGTGAATCGGCCTGTTGTTGAAGTTTCGACTACCACGGAAGGCATTGTACGGCACCTCGAAGGTGTCTACGGAGCCGAGTGTGTCGAGCATCGAGCGCATCTGCACGGGAGAGATGAAGCCTTCGTTGTTAAATGAGATCAAGAGAAAGCGTGCATCGAGTGACTTCAGTAGCTGGTGAAGCAACGGCAAGGAGCGTGCACGGACGTTATAGCCCGAGCGACGCCAGTCAGCAGGTATGCCGGATACGCGGCTCACGTGATGTGGGCGCTCATAGTGGACAAGGAGGTTGAGCATGAAGTAGTTCGAGCCGTACGGATGCTGGTTGTAGGGCGGGTCGATGTAGGCCAGGTCAAGGTCTCGCAGCTTTGGCGCGAGTGCATTGGCATCCTCTTGGTGGACCTGATACTCGCATTCGAAGTTGCTCAGGACAGGACTCTCAAGTTTGATCTCACCAAGGATGCGGAGCAGGGCATCAGAGCCGCTACCCCCGAATTGGCCAACTCCGGAGTCCCTGTTCTTGTAGAATCCCTTGAAGACACCGGCAGTGTTCGCGTGGACAGACGCTTTGCTGAGCAGTGGGCCCAGTAGCAGATCCCGGAACTCGGCGGGTGCGGTGTCGATGAGACGCCGGTAGTTATCGAGTCGCCGAGCGTTAGCCTTCGTGTAGAAGACCCGGTCTTCGCGAGTGATGCCGGCTTCGTCTCGCGGTGCGTAGAGGTCCTCAATGAAGCCCGGCGGCATTGGCTCAGTCGCGACCCGCGCGTTGAAGTCGGAGACGATCTCTGAGAGTAGGCCAAGATCTACGGTGCTTCGGTTACGCAGGTAACATCGGGCTGTGACCGCCGCGTAGTCCTCGAAATCGTTGCTGATTAGAAGGGAGGCATGTGCTTTCAGGAAGCGGGACACGACCCCGGACCCGCTGAACGCATCAAGGACTTGGAGGCGGTGCCTGCCGAGGCGACGTTTGACCTGCTCTACAGCGCGACCGATGTGGCCAAGAAGGGCGCGCTTGTTTCCGATGTATGTGAGTAGCTGCCGGGACAGGTAGTCGGAGTCCTCAGCCGGGAAATCGTCCGCCCAGAGTCCAAGTTGGTGCCCCTCCCGTACCGCAATGGGCTCCTGCTCACGCTCGATCACTTCGTCCTCCATGTTTCGCATGTTGGCGTCTAACCAGTGATTGGATGGTTTCGGGCTAACTTACCACACGAAACGCAACATGTAGCAACCAGCCGTGATCTGCGAACTCACCGCGCAGCGGCGAGTATCGGTTCGATCAAATAGACCGACTTAAAACGCTCAGGATGCGCCAAGACCTTGATCGTCTGATGCCGCTGTCGACGATTGTGCAGTGTGGCATAGAGGCTCGGGTCGGCAGGTACGGCGAGCCGTTTGCGTTCGACGAGACCCCGGAGACGATACTCGACCTTGCAGAACACCGCACCTCGCCCGCCGCGACGCAGCGACTCGATCGCCGCATCGACCAACACACCCTCAGTGAGCAACACGCGGGCGAATCGCCGCCGCCACCAGACATAGACGCCAAACGAGGGCAGGAACACCAGCGTGATCGCCCCAGCGGGGAGAAGGATCGCATTGGGATCGATGGGTGTCGTTCGCATCCCCACCAGCCGATTCAGGGACGGATCGCGGGCCATGTACTCGACCGTGGCGAGATCACCGGGCCGAAGCTCAGTGTGGTCCGCGAAGCTCATGGATTGCAGATCGGTGGTGCCGGCGACCGCCTTGAACCGATAGCGCGTCTCGAAATAGCGGCCGTTGTTGCGATCGCGCTTCTCCTCGACGGACGTGACCGTGGCCAGGGTCGTGTTCACCGGCCCCTGATCGATGATCCGATCGGCCTCGGCGGCACTGAGTACCATGTAGCTCAACAGCGCCAACATGATCAGCATGAGCGGCAGCAGGAGCGCGATCGCCACGCGGGCCGCAGGCGGAAACAGACCGTTCCAGATCGGGGCCAGACAGACCGCCTCGAAAGGGCGCGGCGGCGGCCGCTCCAGATAGGCCGCCAGTCGCCCGCCGCTGTCGCTGAAGGATTCGGACAGGGCCGGAAAATCGATCTGCTCCGGATCGATGTATTCGAGCACCCGGCTGAGCTGGAATGCCGCCACACCCAGCGCGACGACGAGCAACACGACCAGGAGCGTCGCCGCCATCTCCACCGGACTCCCCCAGCCGCCGCCGAGCCTATCGCGCTCGGCCGCCAGCAGAGCCAGCCAGACAACGGCCGGCATCAAGGCCGCCACGGCCAGAATCAATCCGAGGATGTAGCGTTGTTTGTCGCCGGGCTTGGGCGCCTGTTCAGCCATCGCCGTCTCTCCTTGGAGTGCGCCTCAACCTGGGGCCGGATTCGCGATCATCGGCGTCCCGAGATCAAGGCCCAATCGTCGCGGATACGCGGCGCCGCCAGCCTGACGCGCTCGACATAGGCGGCACTGACCGACTCGACCTGCTCGGTGAGCACGCCCGAGAGCACCAGATCGCCGCCCGGAACCAGCATCGCACTCAGACGCGGCGCCAGCGCGATCAGCGGGCCGGCGAGGATGTTGGCCAGCACGATATCGACGCTCGGATCGGTGAACGACTCGGGCGCGAAGATCTCCAGCCGATCCAGTACGCCATTGGCCTGCGCATTGTCGTGCGTGGCCGTGAGCGCCTGCGGATCGTGATCGACCGCGATGGCGCGCGCGGCGCCGAGCTTGAGCGCGGCGATGGCCAGAATCCCCGAGCCGCAGCCGAAGTCGAGCACGGTCTTGCCGGCCGGATCCGCGCCGTCGAGCCATTCCAGACAGAGCGCCGTGGTCGCATGATGCCCGGTGCCGAAGGCCAGCCCCGGATCGAGCGCCACGACCACGCCCTCGGGGTCGCCGGGCGGCTGGCCGTGCGGACAGACCCACAGCCGCCGCCCGAAGCGGGTCGGCTTGAACGTATCGAGCCAGACGCGCTCCCAGACCTGATCCTCGATGCGATGGAGGCGCGGGCGCTCGCCGAGACGCGCGGTCAGATCCAGCGCCAGTCGCTCGACCAGGGCCGCGCTCTCCGGATCGCTCTCGAACAGCGCCGTGAGCGTCACCACCGACCACAGCGGTGTCTCGCCGGGACCGGGTTCGAGCTGCGGCTCGTCGCCCGCGTCGCCGAGCGTGACCGAGAGTGCTCCGGCCAGTTCCAGATAGTGTTCAAGGGCGTCCGCCTGATCGCGCGGAACATCGAAGGCAAGTTGTAGCCAGGGCATGAGTCGAACCGGGGTTGGGGGCGGCGGTGAAGGGGCGCAATTGTAGCCTGTTCGGCCATCGGTGTTCAGTGCCGCGTCGATCGCCCGGCCGATGCCATGCCATCGACAGGCATCGCAACCGTCAACGAAACACCGCGAAGACTTCGGTATATTAACAAGTTGCGATCGACCAAGGCGCTCGGGATAATGCGCGCATTTTTGCCGCCCAGGGGGTGGCGAACCACAACAGGGGCGAATCGTTGAGCATGAAGATTGGAATCCCGTTGGAGACACGCCCTGGTGAGACGCGCGTAGCGTCGACGCCGGAGGTCGTGAAGAAGCTCGTCGGCCAGGGCTTCGAGGTCGTGGTCGAGAGCAGCGCCGGGGTGCGTGCCGGCTATCCGGATGCCGACTACGAGGCGGCCGGCGCCCGCCTGAGCGACCGTGCCGGCGCCTATGACGTCGACCTGCTGCTCAGGGTCCGCCGTCCGGACGAAGCCGATGTCGAGGCCATGCGTGCGGGCGGACTCTACATCGGTCTGCTCGAATCCTGCGGCGAGGATGCGATCCTCCCGAGCCTGCTGGCGAAGGGGATGCGCGTCCTGGCGCTGGAGCGGATGCCCCGCACCTCGCGCGCCCAGTCGATGGACGTGCTGTCCTCGCAGAGCAACATCGCCGGCTATCGCGCCGTGATTGAGGCCGCCGCGCGCTATGGGCGCTTCCTGCCGATGATGATGACCTCGGCCGGTTCGGCCAAGCCGGCGCGGGTGGTGGTGCTGGGCGCGGGCGTGGCCGGACTCCAGGCCATCGCCACCGCGCGTCGCCTGGGCGCGGATGTCTACGCCTATGACGTGCGCCCCGAGACGCGCGAGCAGATCCTCTCGCTCGGCGCCAAGCCGATCGATCTCGATCTCGGCGAGAGCGGCGCGGGGGAGGGCGGCTATGCCAAGGAACTCTCCGACGAGGCCAAGGCGCGCCAGCAGGCCGCGCTCGCCGACGAGCTGGCCAAGGCGCATGTCATCGTCACCACCGCGCTCATCCCCTGCCGCCGCGCGCCCGTGCTGGTGACGGAGGATGTCGTCCAGCGCATGCGTCACGGCTCGGTCATCGTCGATCTGGCGGCGGCCAGCGGCGGCAACTGTCCGCTCACCGTCGCCGATGAGATCGTCGAGCGTCATGGCGTCACCCTGGTCGGTCTGACCAACTTCCCGGCCCTGGTCCCGGCGGACGCGAGCGCCTTCTATGCGCGCAACCTGTTCAATCTGATCGAGATCATGTTCGAGCGCGGTGAGTCCGGTCCCCAACTCAAGGATCTGAGCGCCGACGACATCACGGCGGCCATGCTGGTCCAGGCGGCGGTGTCCTGAGCCAGTACGGCTTGCGTATGAACCCCCTCTCCCCAAACCCTCTCCCGCGAGGGGAGAGGGGCCAACAGCATCCCGGCAGGTCGCGCGCCTCTCGCTCTCCCGATGCGCGCCCTGCCTCATACAGGAGTCACACACATGCCCGAGGCACTCGATCCCTCGTTGATCGCCCTCTATGTCTTCGTCCTGGCCTGCTTCATCGGCTACTGGGTGATCTGGGGCGTCACGCCCTCGCTGCACACGCCGCTGGTGGCGCTCACCAACGCCATCTCCGGCATCGTCCTGGTCGGCGCGCTACTGGTCGCGGGTGATCCGCAGGCCGGTCTGATGGTCCAGTTCATCGGCTTCATCGCCGTGCTGCCGGCCTCGATCAACGTCTTCGGCGGCTTTCTGGTCACGCACCGGATGCTGTCGATGTTCAAGAAGAAAAAGAAGTAAGGGCGGACAGCGATGGAATTCACGGTCAACCATCAGGCGCTGGCCTATCTGGTCGCAGCGATCCTGTTCATTCTCGGCCTCAAGGGGCTGACCCATCCGGCGAGCGCGCGGCGCGGCAACCTGTACGCCATGCTCGGCATGCTCATCGCCATCGTCGCCACGCTGCTGGCGCCCGAGGTGCAGTCCTACGGCTTCATCGTCGTCGGGATCGCGGGCGGTGCGATCATCGGGGCCATCGTCGCCATGCGCATCCAGATGACGGCCATGCCGCAACTGGTCGCGGCGCTGCACAGCTTCGTGGGTCTGGCGGCGGTGCTGGTCGGCATCGGCACCTTTCTGCATCATCGGAGCCTGGGGCTGCTCAACCCGGTGCTGATGGGCGAGATTTCGGCGGGTGTGGTGATCGGTGCCATCACCTTCACCGGCTCGGTCATCGCCTTCGGCAAGCTCCAGGGGTTGCTCTCGGGCGCGCCGGTCAAGTTCTTCGGCCAGCATCTGCTCAATGCCGTCATCGGTGCACTGACCATTGCGCCGGCGGTGCATTTCGCCATGACCGGCAGTCTGCTGTCGCTGGCCTTGATGACGGTGCTGGCGCTCGTCATCGGCGTGACCCTGATCATCCCGATCGGCGGGGCGGACATGCCGGTCATCATCTCGATGCTCAACAGCTACTCGGGCTGGGCGGCGGCGGCGACCGGCTTCACGCTGCACAACAATCTGCTGATCATCGTCGGTGCGCTGGTCGGCTGCTCGGGTGCGATCCTGTCCTTCATCATGTGCAAGGCGATGAACCGCTCGATCATCAATGTCGTCTTCGGCGGCTTCGGCTCCGATAGCGGGACGGGTGACAGCGCCGGGGCGCAGGCGGCGGAGAAGGGCGTCAAGTCGGCGGCGGTCGAAGACGCAGTCTACTGGATGGAGGATGCGGGCAAGGTCATCATCGTGCCCGGTTACGGCATGGCGGTCTCGCAGGCGCAGCATGCATTGAAAGAACTGGCCGAGCTGCTCGGGGCGCGCGGGGTGGAGGTCAAGTTCGCCATCCATCCGGTCGCCGGACGCATGCCGGGGCACATGAACGTGCTGCTGGCCGAGGCCGACATCCCCTACGATCAGGTGCTGGAGATGGACGAGATCAACCCCGAGTTCCCCGGCACCGACGTGGTGCTGGTGGTCGGGGCCAACGACGTCGTCAATCCGGCGGCCAAGGAGGACAAGACCAGTCCCATCTACGGCATGCCGATCCTGGAGGCCGGGCGCGCGCGTCAGGTCTACTTCCTCAAGCGCTCGATGCGTCCGGGGTATTCGGGCGTCGACAACCTACTGTTCTATCAGGACAACACCTATCTGGTGTTCGGCGACGCCAAGGACACCATCGAGGGGATGAATACGGCGCTCAAGGGCGGCGGGCATTAGGCCGGACCGCTCATAAAAACCTACCCAAACTTGCACGAAGCTGAATAAGTCTGTTCACGCCGTCAACGCCGGCGCGGGCGAACCCGTCTTATCCGACTCGTGCGTGCGTTTAAGGTCTCGCCTGAGCGCGTCGCGACCATACTGATCAAGGTTTTTGGCGGCGTTGAGGTCACGATCCATGACGTGTCCGCAGTCGCAGACCAGCGTGCGCTGCGACAGCGGCATGTCATGGAGCTGACCACAGGCGTGACAGGTCTTGGAGGATGGAAACCATCGGTCCGCGATGACGACCGTCACGCCGCGCCATTGGGCCTTGTATTCGATCTGCCGCCGTAACTCACCAAAGCCGGCATCGGAGACGGCGCGGGCGAGTCGGCGATTCTTCGTCATTCCGGTGACATTCAGGTCTTCAATCGTGATGACCTGATAGGTGCGGGTCAGTGTGTCGGACAGTTCATGGAGCGCCGCCTGACGTTGGTTCTTGATCCGCTGATGCAGTCGGGCCACTCGGAGCTTGGCTTTCGCTCGGCGTCGGCTGCCTTTGACTTTGCGCGACAGGTTCCGCTGTCGGCGCTGCAAACGCTTGAGGTTCTTCTTGAGTTTTTGGTTGGCGGGGATGACCTCGCCGGTACTCAGGGTCGCCGGATTTTTGATCCCGAAGTCCACGCCGACGGACGGCTGATCCGGCGCGTGCGGGTTGTAGTCCTCGGTGTCGACCAGGATCGAGACATAGAAGCGACCGGCCGTCTTGCTGATCGTCGCCTGCTTGGTCTGACCGGTGAAGCGCAGCGGTTGGCGCATCGCGAGGCGTGACTTGAGACGCTCGATGCGCAACGTGCGCCCGTCTACAGCGAACTTGGACGGCTCACGCAGGGCGAAGGAGTCGTTGACGTCCTTTTTCTTGAACTGCGGATAGCCGGGATGCTTGGAACCGGCCTTGATGCGCCGAAAGAACCCCTTGAAGGCGGCATCCGGATCATCGATAGCGTTGCGCGTGACGCGGCTGGAGACCTCGGCGTACCAGGGAAACTCCACGCGCAAGACCGTCATGTAGTGCTGATAGGCCGCCGCCTTTGACCACTTCACGCCGGGCCGGCTGAAATGCTCCAGCAAGTGGTTGTAACAGTGCCGCCGTGCGCCGCACGCCTGATTGAGGTAATCGGCCTGCTCGGGCGTCGGGCGCAGTTCAATCTTATGGGCGATCAGCATGGGCCTCGACCGCCTTTTTCACGTCATCCAGGAGCTTGCGGTTCCGGCGCGAGCGGCTGTCGTAGAGCCGGGCCGAGAAGACGGTGATGAGCTCCTGTACATCGCTCGCCAGATCTTCCTCGAAGGTGGTGTCCTCACCTTGGTTGAGGATGACCACTTCGACCTGTTTGGCCTCGCAGAGCGCAAACACCAGTTCCGCGCCGAAGCGCAGCAAGCGGTCTTTGTGGGTGATGACCAGCCGCCCGATGCGTCCTTCAATCACCTCATTGAGCAGGCGCTTCAAGCCTTTTGTGTGATAGTTCATCCCCGATCGTAGACCGTATCGGGCGTCAGGTACCCCAGGGATTGATGCGGGCACTCCTGGTTGTAAAAGGCGAAATACTCGGTCAACCCCAGGAGCAACTCGGGCATGCTCGCGTAGCCCTTGAGGTAGACATCCTCGTACTTGACGCTTCGCCACAGGCGCTCGACGAAGATGTTATCCGGTGCCCGCCCGCGTCCGTCCATGCTGATGGCGATCTCTTCGCGCAGGAGGACGCCCGTGAACGCCGCGCTGGTGAACTGCGCCCCCTGGTCGGTGTTGAAGATCTCGGGGCGCTCATGAGCCCGCAGCGCGTCTTCCAGGCAGTCCACGCAAAACCCCGCATCCAGGGTGTTGGAGAGTCGCCAGGCCGGTACCCGGCGCGCGTACCAGTCGACGATGGCCACCAGGTAGGCGAAGCCATGCGCCAAGCGGATGTACGTGATGTCGGTGCTCCAGACTTGGTTCGGGCGCGTGACCTCGACCCCGCGTAGCAGATAGGGATACACCTGGTGCTCGGGGTGGGATTGGCGCGTGGCGGGTCCGGGCGCCATCCCCGCGAGACCCAAGATCCCCATCAGTCGCTGCACGCGCTTGCGGTTCACGGCATGGCCTTGCGTCTTCAGAAAGACCACCATGCGCCGACTGCCATCGAACGGGTGACGGGTGTACTCGGCATCAATCAACGCCAACAGGATCTGGTCCAACTCGCTGACGACGTCCGCCATTGAGCGGGCATAGACCCCGGAGCGCGCGACCCCGGCCAAGGCACATTGGCGGATCACCGCGACCTCGCCCTCACGCTCGATCCACTCGCGACGGATGCTCACAGGCTCACCCCGGACTTTTTTTTCAACCAGTTCAGTTCCAGCTTCAGGCGCCCGATCTCGCTGTAGCGCCGTTCGGGCGCGCTCCGATCATCCACAGGTTTACGCCCGCGCTTGGTCTCGAACAGCGTGCTAGCTTGTTCCAGGATCTCCTTCTTCCATTGCCCGACTTGCACCGGGTGCACGCCATGCCCCTGGCCAATCTCGTTGACCGTTTTTACCCCGCGGATGGCCTCCAAGCCCACTTTGGCTTTGAACGCCGCCGCATACGTCTTGCGCTTTGCTTCACCCATTTCGATCCACTCTTGTGTGCCGGCTTGACAGCTTAAATGACTGTCCGGTTTTCAGGGTCCACTTTAGTCGAGGCCGAAGGGCATCACGAAGGGGCGTCGGCGGTCCGGCTGGGCTGGCTGTGGTTCGTGCTCGGAGCACTGTTCGTGGCGGGCGTGGTGTTCGATGTCCCGGCCCTGAAGGCGCTGTTTCGGATCTTTCTGGAAGCGCCGTCCTAGACGGCGATCCCCCGTCCGCTCATCCGTTGCCCGACAGCCGCTCCATCTGCCGCGCAAGCTCAATATCGCGCTCGGTGATCCCGCCGGTCTCGTGCGTGCTCAGTGCCACGCGCACCTGTCCGTAGACATTGCTCCAGTCGGGATGATGGTTCATGGACTCGGCGATCAGGGCCACCTGGGTCATGAAGCCGAAGGCGCGCACGAAGTCGGGGAAGACGAAGGTCTTGCACAGCCGGCCGCCGGAAAGCGACCAGCCGCCCTGGCCCAAGGCGTTGAGGTCGGCGAGGGCGGTTGTCAGGGCATCGGTATCGAGTCGTGTCGCGGACATGGTGGTCTCCAGTCGGTAGCCGGTCTCTTGGGTTCTGAGCGAGGATATGGGCGCACGATCTCCTGATTGCCACACGGACTCGCCGCCATGCTCTACACCGGCCTGAAAACACTCCATCTCATCGGCGTCGTGCTGCTGGTCGGCAACGCGATCGTCACCCTGATCTGGAAGCTCGCCGCCGACCGGACCCGCGATCCGCGCGTGTTGGCCTTCGCCCAACGGTTGGTGGTGCTAACCGACTGGTGGTTCACCGTCGGCGGCGTGGGGCTGCTCGCGCTCGGCGGCTACGGGGCGGCACTCGTCGCGGGCCTGGATGTCCTGAACGTCGGCTGGTTGGTCTGGGGACAGGCCTTGCTGGCCCTCTCGGGCGCGCTCTGGGCCGGCGTGCTGGTCCCGGCGCAGATCCGTCAGGGTCGGCAGGCGCGGGCCTTCGCCGAGAGCGGGGAGATTCCGGCGAGCTACTGGCGGGCAGGGCGACGCTGGGCGGTGTGGGGCGTGGCGGCGACCGTGCTGCTGGTGGTCGCCATCGGAATCATGGTGGCCAAGCCGGTTTGAATCGCCCGCTCAAACCTGACCGTAGATCGCCTGTGGTTGCTGCGCATACGCGGCCCAATAGCAATCGCCATAGGAATAGTGCCACCATTCCGAGGGCATGGGCGCAAAGCCGGCCTGGAGCATCGCCAGCAGGAGCAATCGGCGATGTGCCTGGGCGAGCGGCGGGATCTGTTCGGATAGAAGGTGTGTCAGGTCCCGTGTGATCCTATACCAAGAAGGAGCGATCCTTTGTTCTATGCCGGGGATGTAATCAAGCCGCTGATTGCAGAGGTCCGGGCGGAGAAGGAGCCCCCACAGACGCGCGTTGCACAGGAGCGTGAGCCATCATGATGGTTCGACTCCACAAGAAGGCCCGCACCACCCCGGAAGTCCGCCGGGAGATCCAGGCCTCCGACTGGCCGACCTCGGTGCTCGCCAGGAAGTATGGGGTTTGCCGGCACACCATCCGCCGTGGACGTCAAGCACCTGCCCAGGATGCCGGGCGATGCCCGGGGCCGCTTCCTGTTTGCGGCCATCGACCGGGCGACGCGCTGGGTGTATCTGGAGGTCCATGCCGGCAAGGCCGCCAGGGTCGCCGCGGGGTTTCTCAAACACCTGATCGACAAAGCCCCCTTCGCGATCAAGAAGGTCCTCACGGACACTGGCCAGGAGTTCACGGATCGATTCTGTGCCACGGGGGAGCGCAAGCCCACCGGCCGGCACCCCTTCGATCAGCTCTGCGCAGAACACGCCATCGAACACCGGCTGACCCAGCCCTACACGCCCAAGACCAACGGCATGATCGAGCGCTTCAATGGGCGCATCTGCGAGGTCCTCAAGAGCACCCGCTTCCGGAGCGCTCAAGAACTTGAACAGACCTTGCTTCGCTATGCCCGTGTGTACAACCATCGGATTCTCCAAAAGGCCCTTGGCCACATCAGCCCGGTTCAGGCCCTGAAAGACTGGCAGGCCAAGCGGCCGGAGCTGTTCAAAAAACGTGTTTGCAATCTCGCGGGGCTTGACACAGCTTGAAGTTCCTCATCAAGATGGCCTTTGGCTGGATCGAGTCCGTGGGTGGGCTGGCCAAGACCACACTCATCGGTCAGGCCAACCTGAACGGGCAAGCGCTGCTGAGCTTGGCCACCTACACCTGCCGGAGGTCGCATTCCCAAGTGCCAGACAAGGGGTGGAACTGGTCATTGAACTTGCGGATCCAGGTACGCCGCTGAAGCCATGCCTGGACCCGTCTTACTGCTTACCCGCAACTTTCCACCCCTTTGGGGCGGGATGGAGCGGCTCAACCATCGCTTGGCTGGGGAACTTGCCCAACACACTGCGGTGCGCGTCATCGCCCCTGGGGGCGCGGCTGCTCATGCGCCGCCTGGCGTCACCGTTCGGGAAGTGGCCGGTCACCCCTTGGCGCGATTTCTTATGGCCGCGTTTGCCGCCGCGCTTCAGGAAGCGCGCGCTGGTGCCTACGATTGGGTACTGGCCGGTAGCGGCCTCACCGCCCCGATGGCGTTGGCTGCGGCGAAAGCGGCCAACGCGAAAGCCGCCGCTTACGTCCACGGCCTTGATCTTGCCGTGCGCCACCCCCTCTACCGGGCGCTTTGGCTCCCGGCGATTCGCCGCCTCGATCGGGTGATCGTCAACAGCCGCGCGACAGCGGACCTTGCGCAGGAGGTGGGCGTCGCAGCGGAGCGGATCGCCATTGTCCATCCCGGCGTCGAGCTCCCCACAGCGACACCCGAAGAGCGGGCGCGCTTGCGCGCAAGCTTTCGCGAACAACATGGCTTGGGTGAACGGCCTGTGTTGCTGACCGTGGGGCGGCTAACCACCCGTAAAGGTGTTGCGCCGTTCGTCGCTGAGGTGTTGCCGCAAATCGTGCGGGTGCAGCCGGATGTGTGCCTCCTTGTCGTGGGTGACGTGCCGCGGGGCGCCTTGGCCGCCACCGCCGAGCCGCCGGCGACGATTCTGCGCGCGGCTGAGCAGGCAAACGTCGGCAACTACGTCCGCTGGCTGGGGCCCCGATTCGGCAGCGATCTGTCTGCGGCCTTTTTCGCCGCCGATGTGCACGTCTTTCCCGTCAGAGACCTCCCCGGCGACCCCGAAGGTTTCGGCATGGTGGCAGTAGAGGCAGCGTCGCACGGGCTGCCCACCGTCGCCTACGCTACTGGCGGCGTGGTGGACGCCGTGGCTGACGGTCTCTCGGGGCGGCTCGTCGCGCCCGGGGACGCGACGGGGTTTGCCCAGGCAGTGCTCGACATGCTGAGCAATCCGCCGCGCGAGGAGGCGCTCACCGCTTATGCCGCGCGCTTTGCCTGGCCCCACTTTGGCGCCGCGGTGTGGCAGGCGTTGCAGGGATAAGGTGATGATCCCCGCGTCGTGGAGAAACTACCGCCCCGGCCGCTTGGCACGCCATACGGCGATCCTGTCGGCGGGACTGGGGCTGCGCTCGGGCGCCCAGGCGCTTGTGTTCCTGATCACCGCCCAGCTTTTGGGTAGCCAGGGTTACGGCGCGTTTTCGGCGACACTCGCCTTGGCAGGCGCTTGTGGGGTATTCGTCGGTCTGGGCGGCCACGTGCTTTTGATGCGCGACGTCGCGCGCGACGGCAGTTGCTACCGCAAAAGTTTGGGCGCAGCGCTTGTGGTCTACGCGATCAGCCTCGTTCCCGTTGGCGTTGCCTATTTTTTGGCTGCCGGTTGGTTGCTGGATGAAATCCCGTGGTCGGTGATCGCTCTCGTGGGGCTCAGTGAGCTCGCGCTATTTCCCCTCGTGCAAACGTTTGCGAGCGCCTATCAGGGCGTCGAGCGCATCGGCCGCGCGGCCCGCCTCTTGCTGGTACCGGTGGTGGCGCGGCTCATCGCAGCGATCTTGCTGATCACCTTAGCTTACCTCGCCACCGCCCCGACAGACCTTCTGCCCAGCTGGGCGATGCTCTACCTGTTGGCAACCCTTCTCGCCGTTTTGTATGCGTCGCAGCGCCTCTATCGCGACTTAGGTCCTCCAGCAGCACCTGGGCACGAGGCGGTGCGCGCTTACCTTCGCGAAGGCAGCCCGTTCGCCATCTGGGGTAGCGCCCATAAGCTCTATCTCGATGCAGACAAATTCCTGCTTGCTGCGCTGGCCACACTGCATTCCGCCGGGGTCTATTCGGCTGGCCACCGCTTGGTCGATCTGGTGACGCTGCCGATGCAAGCGCTTCTCGGCGCGGCCGCCCCGCGCCACTTTCGCGCCGGCGCACAAGGCCTGGCTGAGGCACTCAAAGCAGTGCGCGCCATCGCCCTTCCGATTGCGGGTTACGCGCTCGCCGCCGGGATGGGGCTTACGCTTGCAGCGCCTCTGGTGCCGCGGCTACTCGGCGCAGAGTACGAAGAGGCGGTCGCGGTGGTGCAGTGGCTTGCGTGGTTGCCGATGGTTGGGGCAGGGCGCCTTTTGTCGCAGAGAATCTTGATCGCATGTAGTATGCAAGTGTTCGTAATGCTCGCGGCGGTTGTTGGCGCTGTCGTTAATATTGTTTTAACAGTCTGGTGGATTCCGATCTGGGGTTGGAAGGGTGCCGCAGTTGCGACCTATGGCGCTGATTTCCTAACGACATTGTTCATGTTGCTCGCGCTTGTCAGGGCCCATCGCTCGAAGCCACCTATGCAGGATTAAAGTTGTATTGAGGTTTTCCATCTAAGAAAATTTTTCGTTATCCCCAACAAGGGCGCGAACTGATGTTAAAATTTTTGCTCAATAAAGCGACACGAATTTTCGATAGCATCAAAAAGGAGGGATGGAAAGGTTACCTACTGCGACTTTACCTGCTCGGTCAATATCGTAGATTGGCAAGACTTATTTTAAGTGGCTTCCGTGTCAAAAATAAGAAAGCAACAGTTGAAGGTATTCCATTGACGCTTCCTGATCGAAGCGCAGGCATTGCAGAGGAGCTCTCCATTTATGGCGTTCATGAACCTTTGGCAACTTTGATTTATAAGTGTCTGCTACATCCTGGAGATATAATTTTCGATGTCGGCACAAATATTGGATACTACGTCGCCGTTGCGAGCGGCTGGCTCTCAGGCCAATGTGTTGTGCATGGCTTTGAGGCAGACCCGGAACTATCTCAGATTGCAGAAAAAAATTGCAAAAACTTTCAGGCTAAGTGTTGCGTTAAGCATCTTGCTATATCGGATGAAGTCGGATCTGTTAAATTTTTCGTTTCTAGTGTCTCAAATTGGGGTTCGTTGCGAAAGATTAATGTGCTAAATATAGTAGACGAAACGACGGTTGACTGTAAAACAATCGATGTCTTTTGCGGTGAAACAGGCATTTATCCAACAGTAATAAGAATGGATATTGAGGGCGGAGAGATTTTAGCTCTACGCGGCGCCGCAAAAAGTCTTGAGCGCGTACGATTGCTGTTTATAGAGCTGCACTGCGCGTTTCTGGATAACAATGAGTTGGGCGAAATTTTTGATATCCTTGCTTCAGCGGGATTTGCTCGTGCAATATGGTTTGATCGTTATTACGATTGGCCTTGGAGTCTGCCGGAAGGAGCTAGAAGCTCCTTGAGGCAAGGTCGTATCGAAGAGCTAAAAGATGATTCTCTTAATAGAAAATTTAAAGTTATTACAGCATTTGTTCTGCGTCAATGAATCGATTGTTTCGATAGGATAGTTGTCTTTGTGACGCTCTAGCTCTAGAGTGCGAGAACTTGTCTCGGATGTGCGTGCCAGATCGCTGATTTCCGAAGAAAATGAAGCGGCGCCCCAAGAGGCGCTTGCGCGGCGGCTCCTTGCCTCACCTTAACTTCGCGCGCATTACATGAAAGTTGGATACGAACGGGCTAAACACTATGCACCTGCCCGCATTCTTCCCCAATGGGAAGCGTTGTTTGAAGAAGTGGTTCGACAGGGTGCCCGTTGATGAATGATCTGGTCGCCGTCATCATGCCGACCCGTAACCGTAGTCGGTTGCTCAAGCGCAGTGTTTTGAGCTTGCTCCGCCAGACGCATCAGAAACTTGAAATCTTGGTCTTCGATGACGGCTCAACGGATGATACCGCAGAGGTTCTTGCTGATCTCGCAAAAAAGGATCCTAGGGTTCGGTTTTTCCATTCGGATGTTTCGGTCGGCATTGCGACTGCATTGAACCGATTGATCAATCAATGTCGCGGGCGCTTTATTGTTAGGATGGATGATGACGACGTTGCCTATCCAGAGCGCATCCAGAAGCAACTGAGTTTCATGCAGGCCAATAGACTGGGCGTTTGCGGAACAGGATGTAGGCGTGTTGCCGGATGGCGGCGTAGTCGCATCATTTATCCGCAGACACACGAGCTGATCCGTGCGGAGTTGTTGTTCCAGCCGCCGCTTCTCCACCCCTCAGTGATGATGGTGCGGAGTCTATTGCTGCAGCACGGAGGTTATCGAACAGACGTGCCGCACGCAGAAGATTATGAGCTATGGGTGCGCTTGATCGAACACACTCGCTTTGGCAACGTGCCGGAGGTATTACTTGACTACACCCTGTCAGCTCAGCAAGTGTCACGGCGTTACAACGCTGCACAAGTCGAATCCGCGAAGCGAATTCGAGCCCAGTATCTTTCCCAGTTTCCCGTAAGCTATGACAGTCGAGAAGCGGCGATCCATGTAAGTCTGCGCGAGCCAATACCTATAAAGGATCTGACGGCGCTGGAAGAAGCCGGTAGGTGGCTGCTCAAACTAAGCGGCTGGTTTACCGAGGATTGTCGGACAGTTTTCGCGCGCCAATGGTTTCTGTGTGCGGTGCGAGCTGCTGGTCTTGGCCCACCTGCATTTGAAGTCTGGAATAGCATGCCATTGGCGAGCGACATTAGCCCGCAAAGGCGTCGCATGTTGTGGGGGCTGTGTCAGCTCCGCTTGCGCTACCGATCAGCCCCCTACCGCTGGTTGGAGCCTCTTGCTGGTAGCGGCGGGTGATGCTGACGCTTTTTTGAGACGCCTTGTGTCACTCCATGAGAGAGTCAGTGTTAGTCAGTTTTCGCGCGGCGCCGTCTCGTCAGGCATGGAGTTTTTGTCGATTATGTGGTCATAAAGGCTTACCCACCTTTCAATTTGCATTGTGGCGGCGAAGTGCGTACTAGCCGACTCACGCGCTGCCTGGCGCATCGCCCTCCAGTGTTCCTTGTCTTGCGCCAAGATGCGCACCGCAGCAACAAACGCCGAGGCATCATCCACTGGACAAAGCAAGCCCGTTTCCCCATCCGCGACCACCTCCGGCAACGAGCTGCAGCGCGCGGCAATCACCGGCACTCCGCAAGCCATCGCCTCGATGACCGTCAGCGGAAGCCCCTCCAGCCGGCTGGGAAACAGTAAGGCGTCAGCCTCTTGGTACGTGCGCACCAAATCGTTACCAGCAAGGCGGCCGAGAGAGCGGCAGTTGCTTGGCAGTGCGTACCGCAAATGCGCGCCGCGCCGGTCGGCGGTGGTGCAGAGTTCAAACTCAGGGCCCAGCGCCGTCATGATGGGAGCGAAGAGGTCAACGCCTTTACGCACGTCCCAATTGCCCACGTAGAGCAGGCGAAAGGGGCGGTGAGGCACCAATCGCTCTACCGGATGAAACCGCTCGGTATCGACGCCGTTGTGGATGACGGTAATGTCGCGCACACCGAAAGCGGCCTGGGCGGCTTGTGCCGTGTAGTGGCTTACGGCGGTAATGCAGCGGGCGCGGGCGAGGTTGGCGCGTTCGATCGCTTTGACCCACAGGGCGTGGTAAAGGCGCCGCGCCGGTGTTTTGTAAGAGATAAGCGCCGGATCGTGCACGCAGGAGTGGAGCGTGGTCACCACCGGAAGGTCGCGTGGGATGAAGCGCGGCGGCAGCCAGGAGTTGACGTGCACGACGTTTGCCCATGCCGGCGGCTTGGGCACCGGCACCGACCACGGCGCATATTCGGCGCGGTGCGGCAGCCAGGTGATTTCGGCCCGAATGCCAAGCGCGTTCAAGCCGGCGCAAAGGCGCTCGGTGAAGACATCGGTGCCGCTGCCGCAGCGGATCGCGGGAAACCAGACGGCGGGTTGGATGGCGGTCATGCTTCATCCCTCCATAGCCGGTAAATCAAGGTTGGATTCCAGTAGCCAAATCTATCCAAAATGGGCTCTGGCACCGAAGTCGCCAAGCGAAACAACCAGTCATTGCGATTTTCGCGTCGGGTCCCGTGTGATCCTATACCAAGAAGGAGCGATCCTTTGTTCTATGCCGGGGATGTAATCAAGCCGCTGATTGCAGAGGTCCGGGCGGAGAAGGAGCCCCCACAGACGCGCGTTGCATAGGAGCGTGAGCCATCATGATGGTTCGACTCCACAAGAAGGCCCGCACCACCCCGGAAGTCCGCCGGGAGATCCAGGCCTCCGACTGGCCGACCTCGGTGCTCGCCAGGAAGTATGGGGTTTGCCGGCACACCATACGCCGTGGATGTCAAGCACCTGCCCAGGATGCCGGGCGATGCCCGGGGCCGCTTCCTGTTTGCGGCCATCGACCGGGCGACGCGCTGGGTGTATCTGGAGGTCCATGCCGGCAAGGCCGCCAAGGTCGCTGCGGGGTTTCTCAAACGCCTGATCGACAAAGCCCCCTTCGCGATCAAGAAGGTCCTCACGGACACTGGCCAGGAGTTCACGGATCGATTCTGTGCCACGGGGGAGCGCAAGCCCACCGGCCGGCACCCCTTCGATCAGCTCTGCGCAGAACACGCCATCGAACACCGGCTGACCCGGCCCTACACGCCCAAGACCAACGGCATGATCGAACGCTTCAACGGACGTATCTCCGAGGTCCTCAAGAGCACCCGCTTCCGGAGCGCTCAAGAACTTGAACAGACCTTGCTTCGCTATGCCCGTGTGTACAACCATCGGATTCCCCAAAAGGCCCTTGGCCACATCAGCCCGGTTCAGGCCCTGAAAGACTGGCAGGCCAAGCGGCCGGAGCCGTTCAAAAAACGTGTTTGCAATCTCGCGGGGCTTGACATCTATGTCGAGATCCTGCCCGAGAAAACCGCCCGGAACGCCGCCGGATTCCTGGAGCGGCTCATCGCCAAGGCCCCGTTCAACATCACCAAGGTCTTGACCGATAACGGTAAAGAATTCACCGACCGCTTCGGTGCCACGGGGGAACGCGAACCCACCGGGCGCCATCGCTTCGATCGGGTCTGTGCCGCCAACACGATCGAACATCGCCTCATCCAGCCGCGCACCCCCCAGACCAACGGCATGATCGAGCGCTTCAACGGGCGCCTTTCAGAGGTCTTGACCACCACCCGCTTCGACTCCGCCGAGTCGCTAGCCCAGACCATCAAGCGCTATGTTCAAGTCTATAACCAACACCTTCCGCAGAAAGCCCTCGGCCACATCGCCCCGATCCAGGCACTCAAGGACCGGCGCGAGAAACGCCCTGAACGCTTCAAAAAGCGTGTCACAATCTCCGGGGACTTGACACTTGGGTTATCTCAGCGCCGCGCTGCGCGCCGATCCGGCCGAGGTCCATGTCGCGTTGCAGACCCCATACCGCTCCAACATGAGCGATCCCCGCAATCCGGCGTTCGTAGCGCACTTACAACGCACCCGGCGCCGGATCGCAACCGTGATTGGGCAACTGACCGAGCGCTTCCACATCCAAACCGTCCGGGCGCTTGATCTCCGCTCCGGCATTTGACCGCGCGGATGGCCCGTAAGGTGCTCGCGCATACGCCGGCCATCTGGATCAATCGCTCCCTGGGGCGCCCCGATCTACAGTTCGAGGGCTTGATTACAGTCGGATAGAAAGTCGCGCATCGCGTTTAAATTGATCTCCGGAACACCTGCACCATGCCCGCGACCGCCACCCCCGCGCCCGAGCGCCTGACCGGCGCCATTGAGCGCGTGACCTTCCACAGCGCCGAGACCGGCTTTTGCGTGCTGCGGGTGAAGGTGCGCGGCGAACGCGAGCTGATGACGGTGGTCGGTTCGGCGGCCAGTGTCACGGCCGGGGAGTATCTGGAGGCCGAAGGCCAGTGGATCACCGATCGCCGGTACGGCTTGCAGTTCAAGGCCCAGCAGTTGCGGATCGTCCCGCCCAGCACCCTGGACGGGATCGAAAAGTATCTGGGGTCGGGGATGGTCAAGGGCATCGGGCCGCATTTCGCCAAGACCCTGGTGCGCGCTTTCGGCGAGTCGGTGTTCGAGGTCATCGAGCAGGAGCCCGAGCGGCTGCGCACGCTGCCCGGAATCGGGCCGAAGCGTCAGGAGCGGGTCACACGGGCGTGGGCCGAGCAGAAGGTGATCCGCGCGATCATGGTGTTCCTGCAATCGCATGGGATCGGCACGGCGCGGGCGGTGCGCATCTACAAGACCTATGGCGAGGAGTCGGTCGAGCGGGTGCGTGAAAATCCCTACCGGCTCGCCCTCGACATCCACGGCATCGGCTTCAAGACCGCCGACAGTCTGGCCGAACGGCTCGGTATCCCGCGCGACTCGCTGATGCGCGCTCAGGCCGGAGTGCGCCATGTGCTCCAGGAGATCGCCGGCAATGGTCACTGCGCCGCGTGGCGTGAGGCGCTGATCGCGCAGGCCGCGACCCTGCTGGAGATCCCGGCGCCGCTGATCGAGCAGGCCATCGACGCCGAATTGGCCGAAGAGCGCCTGATCGCTGAGTCGATCACCGAGCGTCCCGCGCTCTTTCTGACACCGCTCCAGCGCGCCGAACTGGGTGTGGCCCGGCATGTGGCCCGGCTCCAGGCCGGCGATCCGCCCTGGGGCCGCATCCAGACCGACCGGGCGTGGCCCTGGGTCGAGCAGCGCACCGGGTTGCAGCTCTCGGACGCCCAGCGCGCGGCCATCGCCCGCGTGCTCGCGGCCAAGGTCGCGATCCTCACCGGCGGCCCCGGCGTCGGCAAGACCACGGTGGTCAACAGCCTCCTGCTCCTGCTTCAGGCCAAGCACACGCGGGTGCGTCTCTGTGCGCCGACCGGACGCGCGGCCAAGCGGTTGAGTGAGTCGACCGGGCGTGAGGCGCGCACGATTCACCGCCTGCTGGAATTCGATCCCGAGACCTTCGGCTTCAAGCACACCGCCGACAATCCGCTCGATCTGGACCTGCTGGTGGTCGATGAGGTGTCGATGGTCGATGTGAACCTGATGAACCAGTTGCTGCGCGCCGTGCCCGATCACGCCGGGGTACTGCTGGTCGGCGATGTCGATCAGCTGCCGTCGGTCGGTCCGGGCGCGGTGCTCGCCGATCTGATCGCCTCCGGGGCCGTGGTCACAGCACGCCTGACCGAGATCTTCCGTCAGGCCGAAGCCTCGCGCATCGTCGTCAACGCCCATCGCATCAATGCCGGGCAGTTCCCCGAGGATCCCGATCCCGAGCGCCCGGAGAGCGATTTTTTCCTCATCCGCCGCGACACCCCCGAAGCCATTCACGATACCCTGCTGCATGTTGTCACCGAGCGGCTGCCCGAGCGCTTCGGTCTCGATCCGGTGGCCGACATCCAGGTCTTGACCCCGATGAACCGGGGCGGACTCGGGGCGCGTGCCCTCAACGGCGCGCTGCAAGCGGCGCTCAATCCGACGACCCAGCCGCGCCTGGAGCGCTTCGGCTGGACCTATGCGCCGGGCGACAAGGTGATCCAGCTGGTCAACGACTACGACAAGGAAGTGTTCAACGGCGACATCGGGCGCGTGATCTCCATCGACCTGGAAGAGGGCGAGGTGGTCATCGATTTCGAGGGCCGGCCGGTGGTGTATGAGACCGGCGAGCTCGATGCGCTCGCGCTGGCCTATGCCACCAGCATCCACAAGTCCCAGGGGTCGGAATATCCGGCGGTGGTCATTCCGCTGGCCACCCAACACTACACCCTGTTGCAGCGCAATCTGCTCTACACGGCGGTCACACGCGGCCGGCGGCTGGTGGTGCTCATCGCCCAGCCGCGCGCGCTGGCGATGGCGGTCAAGCAGACCGGAGCGGGGCGGCTGACCAAGCTCCGCGAGCGCCTGATCGACAGCCATAGAACCGATTGGTAGGCTCATCAGGCTTGATGAGGTCGAGGCTGTTCTATTTGACGTGGATTGAAGGAGAATCGTGCTGTGAATGAAACCGCAACAGAGGCTGACAGTCAGTCGCCGGCCCGACCGGATGCCGGTCTCCATAATCCGGATCCTGCCTATCTGCGCACGCTAATCCAGCGATCCGGTCTGACTCAACGGGCGGCGGCAACGTCTATCGGTATCGGTGAACGACTTCTGAGCGCCTACCTGGCCGATCGCGAGGTGGCATCGGCCAAATCGGCACCCTATCCGGTTCAATATGCCCTGGAACAATTGGCGCTCTCGGCACCCCCGGTCGCCGATCCCGCACCGGTCGCCGATCCCGAGAAATTGAAGAGACGCCGTGCCGCACGTCGGCGGAAAAAAAGCCTGAGTGAAATTTTTAGCGAAGGATGGCTATCGTGGTTGGATAATGGGGCCAATCCTGCGCTCGATCCACTGGATATGGATGACACCTGTGCGTTGGTCTCCTGGCTCAAAGGATTTCACAATGGCTGGTGTCATTTTCCCGATAATCCATCGACTTCATTCCGAAGTGCGCTGCAAACCAAACTGGCGGATCGACCGGAACTGTTGAATCGGTTGCTGCAGTGCCTTGGGGAGGACGAGTAGCGAAAGCCGGATCGCGCCCGCACGATGGAGCTACACGCCGCCGAAGTCCTAGCTCAGCGCGAACTGTGTCGCTTTCCCCAACTCGCCGACTGGTCATTCGGCTGGAACCGTCGCCGCCGGGCGCATGGGTTGTGCCGTTACGATCGACGCCGGATCGAGCTCTCGGCGCTGCTGACCGCGCGTGAGCCGGATCCGGCGCTCATTCTCAACACCATTCGCCACGAGATCGCCCATGCGCTCGCCGGTCCCCGTGCCGGGCATGGTCCGCGCTGGCGAGCCTGGGCCGAGCGGGTCGGCTGCACGCACATCGCCGGCTCGCGCGCGGCCTCACCCGAGACCGAACCCCTGCCGGCGCGCTATGTGCTGGTGGCCCTCGTCGATGGCCGGGAGCAGGTGATCCGGCACTATCACCGCCGCCCGGCGCGCGCCTTTCTCGACTCGCTGCCGCAGCGCCATCTGCGCGGACGGCCCGAGACACGCGGGACGTTGCGCCTGGAGCGGGTAAAGACGACGGGATAGACTCGGCTCCATCTTCAAACCACAGCGCAAGCGTTCGAGCATGTTCACGATGATTCAGTCTGTCCGTTGGCCGCCGGCCCTCTCGATCCTGATGCTTGGCGGGACTGGTAGCGCACTCGCCCAGACCGACTCGCCCGTCTGCGCTCAGGAGGCCCGCGAACAGGCCCAACGAGCCAACTGCTCGGCCCGCTCAACCCGATCGAACGCCAGTACGCGCCCGAGCGGTTCTATGTTGCGGGCGATCCCGCCATCCTGGAGACGGGCGCGCGGGTGTCGATCGTCGGCTCGCGGCAGGCGTCGCCCGAAGGTTTGGCCCGTGCCCGCAAGCTCGCGCGTCGTCTGGCCGGTGAGGGAATCGTCGTGGTCTCGGGGCTTGCGCTTGGGATCGACACGGCGGCTCACACCGCCACCATCGCGGCGGGTGGCCGGACCGTCGGCGTGATCGGCACACCGCTGGATCCTTCCTATCCGCGCGAGAACGAATTGCTCCAGGCACGTATCGCCGCCGAGCATCTGCTGATCTCGCAGTTTGCGCCGGGCACCAAGACCCAGCGTTTTCACTTTCCCCAGCGCAACCGCACGATGGCCCTGATCTCGGATGCCACGATGATCGTCGAGGCCGGTGAGACCAGCGGCTCGCTGTCCCAGGGCTGGGAGGCGCTTCGTCTGGGGCGGCTGCTCTACATCACGCGCGCTCTGGCCGATGATCCGGCGCTCCGCCGGCCGTCGAAGATGCTCGATCATGGCGCTCAGATTCTGAGCGATGCGACGCTGCCCGATTTCCTGGAAGCCTTGCCGTCTCGGCTGACGCCGGTACTCGATGCCGCCGTTCCCTTCTGAACTCCCCTTCTGTTCGTTGCTCGCTACTTCGATCGCTTCATTTGTCACTGTGCTTTCTGTTTGATCCGCTACCGCCACCAAGGTCTGCTGCGTCGCGAGTCTTGAGGGCTACTTAACCCGATGTGCGACTTTTTAACGGCCTGTGTGGATGCTTGACGTCTGGTTGGAGCGACAAGGCCTTCTGAACTACGCTGAGAAGAGGATCCACTCACCTCAGAGGCGTTCGGGAGGCGGCCATGTCGCTGGAAGACTTTATCATCGTGGTGTATGGCTGGGTAGACGATCAACTCAAGGAGTGGTTGGGACCGACAAGGTACCTGCGTCAGCGTGGGTTTGCCCCCCCAGCTCAGTGATAGCGAGGCGATCACGCCGGTGGTCGTCGGCGAGTTTCTCGGTTATGACACCGACGTGGGAATCTGGGCGTATTTCCGCCAACACTGGGCGGCCGGGTTTCCGGGGCTGAGGTCGCGCAGCGGTTTTGCACGCCAAGCGGCCAACCTCCGGGTGGCCACGCAAGCGCTTCAGGAGCGTTTGAGCCGTGACTTGGGGGCCATGGACGATCCGGTGCATCTCGTTGACGGCTTTCCGGTGCCCGTCTGTGTGATCACCCGCGCGCGACGCTGTGTGCGGTTCTCGGCGGTGGCCGATTATGGTCACTGTGCGGCTAAACTGGACTTTGGACAAAAACACGCTTCTCCCCGACGCCCAGCAGGCTTTCTTGAAACGTTTCGTGGTATATATCTGATCAAGCCGTCGCGGTGAGCCTCGGTTGGCGCTTGAAGACGATCGGGGGCCGTGGCCGTCTCTGGCCTGGCGTGCCTTTGATCCGGGCTGGGGAGATACCCCGGCGTTTGGGAGGGCGGGCCGGTGTGCCGATCTGACGAATAAGGCGTGCGAAGTCGCGCTGCGCACGGGCCGGTGAGAGGCGGGTGTCGGCGAGCGGTTTGGGGAGGAAACGCTCCCACGGTCTGGGCCGATCGCCGGCCGGCGGGGCGGTGAGCCATAACTGGACGTAGGCCAGGCAGACGCGCGGCCACCCGTGCTCTTCGTGGGTGAGGTCGGGGGTTTGAAAGCGGTCGAGGAGCAGGTGATTTGTGCCGAAGCGGAAGAAGTGCTCCCGATCGAAGCGTTGGCGGTAGGCCGGTTCAATCTGTTGCCGGGACAGTTCGGCGCGGCGTTGGCCCATCACGCTCAGCCGGAGTGGGCGCTTGAAAAGCGCGCGCCCGGTCTGGGCGTCGAAGACACGGCAACGGACCCCATCGAAGGGGTGGTCCTGCATGGGGCTGTCGCGATGTCCGCGCATCAACCGGGCATTCCGGCGCTCCAGCGTAAGGCGAATCGCCCGTCCGGAGGCGGTCTGATCAGACCATTCGGCGCTCTGGGAGGGACTGCCCCAGGTCTCGGGGGCGGCGAGGCGAAAGGTCTCACCATACCGGATCGGATGCCCGCACGCGCCGTCGGTGGCGGGCGCGCCGGGCGATGACGACATGAGTGGAGCAGGCACGGAGCGCATGCCGATACGCCGCGTGGCTGTAGTGGGAGTCGGCCACCTGCACGCTCAACGCCGTTGCATAGGGTTGGGCGGGATCGGCCGGCACAGCGGCCATCTGTGAGGCCGCCACGGCCATGGCGGTGGTGTCGAAGGCCGGGTTCAAACTCCGCTCGACCACCGAACGGGCCTGGGTGTTGGTGCACAAGCTATCGAGTAGATTGAGGCAGGCGTCACGGCGTGCGCCAAGGTGCTCGTAGAGGCGTCGGCGGAAACGCGGGAGCGATTCCAGGCCATCTTTCAACAGGGAAGTGGTCATCGTTCGCTCTCCTCTGCAGAGGATCTGTCTACTCCAACTGTACGTGAGCGAACGATTTTTGCCGGCTGGTAGGACACTTTGTCCAAAGTTCAATAACTCGACTTTGGCCATTTTTGCGCCCAAGCGGAGGGCTGAGCGGTGCCCGAGCCGATGGTGACAGAGTGCAGAGCGATAGCGGGACATAGACGGTATCGTTTGATGTCGACCAAAACACAAGCGATGTGTGCCGATGAGTCCTCTGCCGGCCTCGATTGTAGCGGTTTTACAGCCGTTTGCCTGCCTGTTTACCAACCCGACGTGGGTGCATGTGCAAGTGTTGCCGGCCGGAACGCTGTTGGCGCCAGGGCCGCGTACGGTGGTGGTCGACGAGACGCTGGAGCGGCGCAAAGGGGCGCAGATTTGGGCCAAGGGGATGTATCGCGACGCGGTGCGCTCCAGTCACAGCCGGGTAGTGACGTGCCTGGGGGTGCAGTGGATCTGTATGGCGCTGCTGGTACCGGTGCCCTGGAGCGATCGGCCGTGGGCGCTGCCGTTTCTCACGCGCCTGGCCCCCTCGCAGCGGGCCAACGAGGCCGCCGAGCGCCGGCATCGCACGACGGTGGAGCTGACCATTGGGATGGTGAGCCTGGTGGCCCGTTGGCTCCAGCATCGGCGCTGGGTGTTGGTCGGCGATGGGGCCTACGCCGGCGTGCAGCTGGGCTTGGAAGCGTTGCGGGTCAACGTCACCCTGGTCTCGCGCCTGCGTCTGGATGCCCGTCTTGTTTACCTTTCCCGCCGCCCCGGTCCCGGGGCGGCGTGGACCCAAGCCCAAGAAGGGCGCGGCGCTGGAGAAACTGAGCACGCGCCTGGAGGAGGCCCGGACCCAGGGCGCGCCGACAACCGTGCAATGGTACGGACAACCCAAGACTTTAGCGGGTCTCGGCGGGTTTATGCACCAACGCCAAAGATATGGCGTCCCCGACAGGATTCGAACCTGTGACCTTCCGCTTCATACCACTATAGCTTTCGCTACCAGTCAAAGGCTGTTTGTGGTCTGGACTTTCCCTTCACCCTAGGCAATGACCCTTAGGTGCTGCCCGTCAAGTCTCTGCACCGTCCCATCAATGGGCTTGGCTCAGGATTGCCACCACCATGACGTGCTGAGGTTTCCCTGAATTTGAGCAGATTCACACAAGGGGTTTTCCGCCTTGGTGCCCATGCAAACTTAGGAGGCGGATGCTCTATCCTGCTGAGCTACGGGGACGTAGATGAGATTCTAGCTTAGACCGACCGACCGGTCACGTTCGCGTGTCGTAAGTGGCCGGAATTCAGACGGACGGACGCCGCCCCGCCCGCCGCCAGCGCCAGGCCAAATCGGCCAGATGGGTGACGAGCGCCCCGGTCAGGGCCAGACTCACCCAGCCCCACCAAGCCCCCACCAACGCCGCCCGTAGCGCCAGCATCAGCAGGAACCCCGACAGCAGAAAGCCGATCAGATCCGAGGGCGGAAGCCCTCGCCCGGTGCGCCGGTGCACGAGGGCCAATACCAGACCCTCGACCACGATCAGCACCAGGATCAGATCGATGATCCGACCGCTAGCAAACAGCTCGCTCAACGCGGAGACACCAGCCCCAGCAGATGGGCCATGTCCTTGAAGAAGATCCGCAGATGTGCACCCGGACGCGCCTTGACCAGACGCTTGTTCATGTAGGCCTCCCAGGTCAGATATTGGATGTCCGGGTCGGCGCACAGACTGACGAACCGCTCACGACGCTTGTCGCTGGAGTACCAGAAGCGCTGCATGATGCCCAGCACCCAGAACACCTTGCCGTGGTCCTTCATGAAGCGCTTGCGCGCCTGCTTGAGCGCCTTGGGGTCGCCGGTGCGACAGAACTCGTCGACCGCCTGCGCCGCCAGCCGTCCGCCCATCATGGCGTAATAGATGCCCTCGCCCGAGGCCGGAGCGACCACGCCCGCCGCATCGCCCGCCAGTAGGATGTCGCGCCCGTTGTCCCAGCACTTGAGCGGTTCGAGCGGAATCGGCGCACCCTCGCGACGCAGGATCTCGGCATCGGCCAGACCGGCGCGACGGCTCAACTCAGTGCAGGCCGCGCGCAGCGAGAAGCCCGGAACGGCCGTGCCCACGCCGACGCTGATCGTATCGCCATGCGGGAAGACCCAGCCGTAGAAGTCCGGCGAGATGTCGCCCTGGTAGTAGACGTCGCAACGGCTGTTGCCGTCGAAACCGGGCGGGGTGCGCAGGATTTCGTGATAGGCCGAGACATACTTGACCGTCTCATAGCCCGGAACATAGTGCTTGCCGACGAATGAATTGGCCCCGTCGGCGCCGATGACGGCACGCGCCCGGATCTGCTCGCTCGGCGAATCGTTGCGCCCCTGGCCGGGACGGTAGACGACGATCGCCGTCCCGTCCGTATCGCGCTCGATCTTCTCGAAGGTGCCGGTACGACGGGTCGCGCCGGACTCGGCGGCACGCGCCCGCAGCCACTCATCGAAGTGCTCCCGGTCGACCAGACCCACGTAACCGTTCTGGATCGGCATATCCACCTTGCGGTCCGAAGGCGAGATCATGCGCGCCGAATTGACGCGGTTGGCCAGGACCGATTCGGGCAGATCGAAGTCGCGCATGGCCTGGGGCGGAATGGCGCCGCCGCAGGGCTTGATGCGCCCGGCGCGGTCGAGCAGGCACACCGAGCGGCCCGCCTTGGCCAGATCATTGGCGGCGGTCGCGCCGGCCGGTCCGCCGCCGATCACGACGACGTCGAAGGTTTCGAGGTTGGACATGGGGAATCTCGTTGCTGGAGCGTTTGATATGAAGAAATGGACAGGATTTACAGGAATCAAAACAATGGATTAGAAAATCCTGTCCATCCTGAGAAATCCTGTGAATCCTGTCTATTCAAGGGTCAGCCGGCCGCCGTCATCAGCCCGCGCACGGCGAAGGCGCTGATCATCATGCCGGTGACATAGACGGTCACGCCCAGTCCGCTGAACCAGACGGCGCGTTCGACCGGCTTGGCGAGGAAACGGACCATCAGGGCGACCTGGATCAGCAGCACCACGCCGACGGCGCCGGCATGGGCCGGCTTGTCCCAGGAGAGCAGCAGCGCGACCACGACCGCCTGCGGCAGACCCATAACGATACAGGCCCACCAGGCCGCCTTTTCGACGCCGAGCTGGACCGGCAGCGAGCGCACGCCCATTTCGATGTCGCCCTCGATGGCCTTGAAGTCGTTGAGCGTCATGATGCCGTGGGCGCCGAGACTGTAGAGCAGCGCCAGCACCAGGATCTCCCAGCCGGGCAGGGCGCCGCCGATCATGACCGCCGCGCCCGTGACCCAGGCCAGGCCCTCATAGGAGATGCCGGCGGCCAGATTGCCCCACCAGCCGTTGCCCTTGAAGCGGAAGGGCGGGGCGCTGTAGCCCCATGCGATGGCCATGCCGATCAGCGCCATGCCGAACACCCAGGGGCCGAGCACATAGGCCAGCGCCAGCGAGACTGCCGTCCAGATCAGCGACAGATAGAAGCCCCAGCGACCGGGGATGCGCCCGGACGGAATCGGACGATCCGGCTCATTGATGGCGTCGACATCACGGTCGTACCAGTCGTTGACGACCTGACTGGTGGCGCACATCAGCGGCCCGGCCAGGATGATGCCGGCGATCAGCAGCCGCCACTGCTCCAGGATCGGCGCGCCCGAGGAGACCACACCGCAGGTGAAGGCCCACATCGGCGGGAACCAGGTGATGGGATGCAGGACTTCGAGAATGGCCTTGGGCTCGGGATAGGTCCGGGTCGCGATGACCGTGGTCTGATTCATGCGGGGGAAACCTGTCTTGGGTGCGGTTTGATCCGTGCATCGCCCGATTCCGAGACCCCCGGACATCGCGAGACATGAACTCCCGAGCCGGAGTGCAGGCCGTCGAGTTCGGAAGCGATGGAAGGTCGTATCGGGCGCGGCAAAACGGTTGTTTAGGGTTCTTCGGCGGACGCCGGCGCGGCATGATGATCCGCGACGATGCCGTAGCGGTCGATTTTGACGTACAGACTTTGCCGACTCAAGCCCAGCAGTTCGGCGGCCGAGGCGCGGTTGTCGCCGGTGAGCTTGAGTGCGGCCTCGATGCACAGCCGCTCGATCGTGTCGGTCGACTCGCGCACCAGTTCCTTGAGCGGCACGCGCCCGACGCGCTCGGTGAGCTGATCCAGCCAGCGTGTCTGCTCGGGGTTGACCTGCGGCTCGCTGTGCAGCCGCCGCCCGACGTCGCGGATGAAGAAGCCGAAATAGGGCCGTTCGCTGTTGCGCACCGCCGCCGCCGAGATCTCGACGTCCGTGGTGGTGCCGTACTCGCCGCGCAGCAGGGTCGCGAACAGCCGCACCGTGGTGTACTGACGCAGATTGGCCATGAGCACATTGAGATCGACCCCCGGACGTCCGAGCCAGCGGTCGAGCGACTCGCCGCGCGCCTGCTGCTCGGTAGGGATCTCGGCCAGGCTCAGGAAGGTGGCGTTGGCGCTCAGGATGCGTCCGTCGGCGTCGGTGATGACCACGCCGTCCGGCGCCTCTTCGAGCACGCGCAGATAGCGCGCCTTGGCGTCCGGCGGCGCGTTGGAGGCCGACTCGGCCAGGATCGGCGACAGCCGCACCAGCAGGAAGGAGGCGTTCTCCTGACGCAGCAGCGAGGCCGCGACCAGGAACTCTTCGGCGCCGTCGATCAGACGCGCCCGCACGTCGTCGGCCCGGCCCGCCGCGCGCACGCCCGCCAGCAGACCATTGATGGCCTGCGTACCCTCGGTGTCGAAGCCCTCGGGGAAGGGGCGACCGATGATACGCGCCGGCGCCTCGCCCAGGAGCTGGCCGGCGGCCGGATTGGCCTCGACCACGCGCTGAGTCGGCGCGTCGATGATGAGGATGGCCTCCGAGACCATGCGGAACAGCAGCCGGTAGCGGGTCTCGACCTGACGGAAACGCCAGTAGTCACGCTCCAGGGCCTGCTGGGCGTCGATGAGCTGCTGCTGGAGCGCCGCCATGCCCTGGAGACTGCGCCCGACCGCGACGATGGGGCCGTCGTCGCCCTTGAGACGCAGGGCGCGATACTGGATCGGGATCTCGTTGCCGCGCGCGCCGCGATGCGTGACCTGACGCCAGCGCGTGACCGGAACCTGCCGGACCTCGTCGAGCAGGGCTTCGAGATTGGGGCGGGTGTCGAGCGAGACGCTCGTCAGCCAGGGCTCGCCGACCCAGTCGGCATCGACATCGGAGCGCAGATCGGCGTTGCCGAAGGAGACGTCCCGGACCGTCCCCGCCGCGTCGAGCACGACGGCGACATCGGCCAGCCCCTCGATCAGGGCGGCCGCCGTCGCGGCATCGAGGGTGCCGAGATGCTCATTCGGGGCGCTGAACGCAGTCACGGCCACCGGACCCTCCACGGCCACATGGGCACATCCTCGACGCTCCAGGCACGCGGAGTCTCCACGGCCAGGGACTCGGTGGATTCCACGGCGACCATCGGACGCAGCACCGGCCGCGATGGACATTCACCTCCGGTTTTGGTCTTCATTCAGCTTGGCTCGGCTCGATACCCAGGCGCGTCTAAGGCACTCATCCGCGGTTCGGGCCGACTCACTGGAGCAGATCGTTATTCCCTATGAGAAGTGAGGGATCGGGCAAACGCCAGAATGGAGCGGCTCCCAATCCGGGGCTTGACCCCTATTGTGGTGGCTTGTTTCGGGTTGTCAAGTCAGGTTTACGTAAAGTTTGGTTGACGCATCAAGGAAAGCGGACTAGATTTCCACTGACGATTCGGTAAAGATCTAGGGGATCTTTCAATCGCATTTCGGCCTCAAGCACAGCAGATGACCCAGCATTCAGCCTCACAGCCCCCGCGTCGGCCACTCTATACCCCGGAAGAGCGTCGGCGGCGGGACGAATCTCCATGGACCCTGGTCCAGGGCATCCTTGCGCCCGTGCAGTTCGTGGTGTTCCTGATCAGTCTCTATCTCGTGTTGCGCTATCTGGCGACCGGCGAGGGCTATCTGGCCGCGACCATTTCGGTCGTCGTCAAGACGCTGGTGCTCTACACCATCATGATCACAGGTGCGATCTGGGAGAAGGTGGTGTTCGGCAAATATCTGTTCGCCGAGTCCTTCTTTTGGGAAGACGTGTTCAGCATGCTGGTGCTGGCACTGCATACGGCCTATCTGATCGCGATCTTCACGCTCGACAGTCAGACCCAGATGTTCATCGCCCTGGCGGCCTATGCGACCTACATCATCAACGCCGGTCAGTTCCTGATCAAGCTGCGCATGGCCCGGCTCGAAGGTCAGCGCAAGGATAGCGCCCGGGACGGCGCACTCGCCGGAGCCGCCGAATGAGCGCGCCCGAGATTCGCTGCGAGCAGGGACAGCGTCAGGTCTTCTGCGGTCTGTCCGGTATCGTCTGGCTGCATCGCAAGATCCAGGATGCCTTCTTCCTGGTCGTCGGTTCGCGCACCTGCGCCCATCTGCTGCAATCGGCGGCGGGTGTGATGATCTTCGCCGAGCCGCGTTTCGCGACCGCGATCCTCCAGGAACGCGATCTGGCCGGTCTGGCCGACTGCAATCGGGAACTCGACCGCGTGGCCGCCGAGGTGCTGGAGCGTCGTCCCGACATCAAGACCCTGTTCCTGGTCGGCTCCTGTCCGTCCGAGGTCATCAAGCTCGATCTGGGCAAGGCCGCCGAGCGGCTGTCCGAGGTCTATCGCGGCCGGGTGCGGGTGCTCGACTATTCGGCCAGCGGTTTGGAAACGGCCTTCACTCAGGGCGAAGATGCGTGCTTGCAGGCGCTGCTGCCCGAGCTGCCGACCCGTCCGGCGGGTGAGCGTTCGCTGCTGATCGTCGGCACCCTGCCCGATGTGGTCGAGGATCAGTTCAAGCGGCTGTTCGACGAGCTGGGCATCGGCCCGGTCGAATTCCTGCCGCCGCGTCATGCAACCGAGTATCCGTCGGTCGGCAACGGCACCCTGATGCTGCCGGCTCAGCCCTTCGTCGGTGAGACGGCGCGCGCGCTCCAGAAGCGCGGCGCGACTCTGATCACCGCGCCCTATCCGTTCGGCATCGAGGGCACGCGCGCCTGGCTCAAGGCCGCGACCGACGCTTGGGGTATCCCCGCCGAGCGGCTGGACGCGGTCACGGCTCCCGCCATCGCCCGCGCCGAGAAGGGTCTGGCCCGTCAGCGCGAACTGCTGGCCGGCAAGCGCATCAGCTTCCTGCCCGACTCGCAGTTGGAGATCCCGATGGCGCGCTTCCTCCAGCGCGAATGCGGCATGGAGCTGGTCGAGGTGGACACGCCCTTCCTGGATCGTCAGCTCATGGAGGCCGAGCTGCCGCTGCTGCCGTCGGATCTGCATCTGACCGAGGGGCAGGACGTGGACCGGCAGCTCGACCGCGTGCGCGCGGCACGGCCGGATCTCACCGTCTGCGGTCTGGGTCTGGCCAATCCGCTGGAGGCCGAGGGCCTGCGCACCAAGTGGTCGATCGAGCTGGTGTTCACGCCGGTCCATGGCTTCGATCAAGCGGCCGATCTGGCCGAGCTGTTCGCGCGCCCCCTGGTGCGCGGCGCCTTGCTGAAGGTTTGACGACATGCAGTTGACACTCTGGTCCTATGAAGGGCCTCCTCATGTGGGCGCCATGCGCATCGCCGCCTCGATGAAGGGTGTGCACCTGATCCTGCATGCCCCGCAGGGCGACACCTATGCCGATCTGCTGTTCACCATGATCGAGCGCCGTGCCTCGCGTCCGCCCGTGAGCTATACCAGCTTCCAGGCGCGCGATCTGGGACGCGACACCGCCGAGCTGTTCAAGACCACGGTCGAGGCCGCCTATGAGCGCTTCAAGCCGGAGCTGATCCTGATCGGCGAGTCCTGCACCGCCGAGCTGATCCAGGATCAGCCGGGTGCGCTGGCCCAGGGCATGGGGCTGCCGGTGCCCGTGCTGCCGCTGGAGCTGCCGGCCTATACGCGCAAAGAGAACTGGGGCGCGAACGAGACCTTCTATCAGATGGTCCGTGGCCTGCTCAAGAGCCGCGTTCCGGCGCCCGGCGCCGAGCGTGAGCTACGTGCTCAGGGCGCGCGGCCCAAGGCCAATCTGCTCGGTCCGACCGCGCTCGGCTATCGCTGCCGTGACGATATTCTGGAAGTGACGCGCCTGCTCGACTCGATCGGCATCGACGTCAATCTGGTCGCCCCGCTCGGCGCCTCGCCCGCCGATTTGCTGCGCATCCCCGAGGCCGACTTCAACGTCTGTCTCTATCCCGAGGTCGCGGATCAGGCCTGCGACTGGCTGCGTCGCAGCTTCGGTCAGCCGGTGGTCAGGACCGTCCCGATCGGCATCGGCGCCACCCGCGAGTTCCTTCAGGAAGCCGCGCGCACCGCCGGCATCGAAGTCGACACGACGCGCGAGCCAATCTCGTCTAGAATGCCCTGGTACTCGCGGTCCGTCGACTCGACCTATCTGACGGGCAAGCGGGTCTTCATCTTCGGCGATGCGACGCACGCGGTTGCGGCGGCGCGGATTGCGACCGAAGAGCTCGGTTTCACGGTCGTGGGCCTGGGCACCTATGCCCGCGAGTTCGCTCGCGAGGTCCGCGAGGCGGCCAAGCGCTACGGCGTCGAGCCGCTGATCACGGACGACTACCTCGAGGTGGAGGCCAAGGTCGCCGAACTGCACCCGGAGCTGGTGCTCGGCACGCAGATGGAGCGTCACATCGCCAAGCGTTTGGGGGTTCCCTGCGCGGTGATCTCGGCGCCGGTGCACATCCAGGACTTCCCGTCCCGATATGCGCCGCAGATGGGCTTCGAGGGCGCCAACGTCATCTTCGACACCTGGGTCCACCCGCTGATGATGGGACTCGAGGAACACCTCGTAACCATGTTCCGGGAGGATTTCGAGTTTCACGATGGCGCGACACCCTCGCACCTGGGGCCGACGACCGCGCGCATGAGCCAGACGCCGGACAGTCCGCCGGAGTCGACGGAAACGACCGTCGTCGCCGCCGGAGCCATGGTGTGGGCACCGGAAGCCGAGCAGGAACTGAAAAAGATCCCGTTCTTCGTGCGCGGCAAAGCCAAGCGCAACACCGAGCGTTTCGCCGAAGAATGTGGGATCCGGACCATCACTGTGGAGACGCTCTACGATGCCAAAGCGCACTTCGGCCGCTGATCAGACCCGCTCCAACGCGACACCGGTTCGCGTCGTCATCATCAATCTCGATGGCCATCTGGCGGGAACGACGCAGCGCGCGCTCCCCCAGGTTCAGCGCGATCTGCCGGGTTTGCAGCTCAGGCTGCACGCGGCCACCGAGTGGGCGGACGATCCGGCCGCACTCGAACGCTGCAAGCAGGACATCGCCGAGGGTGACATCATCATGGTCACCATGCTGGTCATGGAAGAGCACTTCAAGCCGATCCTGCCGGCGCTCGCCGCCCGGCGCGAGGCGTGCGACGCCATGATCGTCTGCATGTCGGCCTCGGAACTGATGAAGCTGACCCGCATGGGCGGCTTCAGCATGGACGGCTCCTCCAGCGGCGGTCCCATGGCCCTGCTCAAGAAGCTGCGCGGCAACAAGGAGCGCCGGCAGAGCGCCGGCGCCCAGCAGATGTCGATGCTGCGTCGCATCCCCAAGCTGTTGCGCTTCATCCCCGGCACCGCGCAGGACATGCGCGCCTACTTCCTGACCCTCCAGTACTGGTTGGCCGGTTCCGACGAGAACCTGGGCAACATGATCCGCTTCCTGGTCGACCGCTACGCCGGCGGCGAGCGCGCCCATCTGCGCGGTTCGCTCAAGGTCGCCTCTCCGGTCGAGTATCCCGAGGTCGGTCTCTATCATCCGCGCATGAAGGGCCGCATCTCCGACAAGCTCGCGCAGTTGCCCGGCATCCAGGACGCCAAGAAAGGCCGCGTCGGTCTGCTCCTGATGCGTTCCTATGTGCTCGCCAGCAACACCGGCCATTACGACGGCGTGATCCAGGCGCTCGAAGCGCGCGGTCTGCATGTGGTTCCGGCCTTCGCCAGCGGTCTGGACGCACGTCCGGCGATCGAGAAATTCTTCATGCAGGACGGCATCGCGACTGTCGATACTTTGGTCTCGCTGACCGGCTTCTCACTGGTGGGCGGTCCGGCCTACAACGACTCGCATGCCGCCGAGGAGATCCTCAAGCGGCTCGACGTGCCCTATCTGGCCACGCTCGCGGTCGAGTTCCAGACGCTCGATCAGTGGCAGGAATCGGCTCAGGGTCTGCTGCCGGTCGAGGCGACCATGATGGTCGCCATCCCCGAACTCGACGGCGCCGCCGGTTCGCTGGTCTATGGCGGACGCAGCGGCGGCGGTGCGGAAGACGGCGCGCGCGACATGCAGGCGCATAAAGAACGCACCGAGATGCTGGCCGCGCGTGTCGAAAAGCTGGTGCGTCTGCGTCGTACCGAACGCGCCCAGCGCAAGGTGGCGGCGGTGCTGTTCAACTTCCCGCCGAACGCCGGCAACACGGGGACGGCGGCGTATCTGTCGGTCTTCGCCTCGCTCTACAACACACTGGTAGCGATGGATGCCGCCGGCTACAGCGTCGATCTGCCCGAGAGCGTCGACGACCTGCGCGAACGGATCGTCAACGGCAATGCCGCGCGCTATGGCGCCCATGCCAATGTGCATACGCGCATCCCGGTCGACGACCACGTCCAGCGTGAACCCTATCTGGCCGAGATCGAAAAGCAGTGGGGTTCGGCCCCCGGCAAGCAGCAGAGCGACGGGGCCTCGATCTTCGTGCTCGGCGCGCAGTTCGGCAACGTCTTCGTCGGCATCCAGCCCTCGTTCGGCTACGAAGGCGACCCGATGCGTCTGCTGTTCGAGAAGGGCTTTGCGCCGACCCACGCCTTCACCGCCTTCTATCGCTACATCCGCGACGATTTCGGGGCGCACGCCGTGCTGCACTTCGGCACCCACGGCGCGCTCGAATTCATGCCGGGCAAGCAGGCCGGTATGTCGGCTGAGTGCTGGCCGGATCGCCTGATCTCGGATCTGCCCAACATTTATCTCTATGCCTCAAACAACCCGTCCGAGGGCACCATCGCCAAGCGTCGCTCGGCCGCGACCCTGATCAGCTACATGACCCCGCCGATCGCCCATGCCGGACTCTACAAGGGTCTGATCGATCTCAAGGGTTCGATGGAACGCTGGCGTTCGCTGCCGCCGTCCGAGGTCGATGAGCGCGCCTCACTGGCTGAGATCATCCAGGCCCAGGCCGCCGAGCTGGAACTGGCGCAGTTGGAGCCGGCCTGGAGCGAGGACGAGATCGGGTCGCGCATCGCCAAGCTCAACGAAGACGTGCTGGAGCTGGAATACACCCTGATCCCGCACGGTCTGCACGTCGTCGGCGAGGGTCCGACCGAAGAGGAGCGCGTCGATCTGCTGATGGCGATCGCCGAGTCCACCAAGGACATCCGTCCCGAGCGCACCGCGCTGGAGGCCCTGATCGCCGGCAAGTCGCCCGAGAAGGCGCTCAAGGCGGCCAAGATGGCGACTTCCGAAGAGAACGTCACGCTCTTCCGCGATCTGGCCGAGATCGACCGCCTGCTGGTCCAGGACACCGAGATCCCGGCGATCCTGCGCGCGCTCGATGGGCGTTTCATCCCGCCCGCGCCCGGCGGCGACCTGCTGCGCACCCCGGCCATCCTGCCGACCGGACGCAATTTGCATGGCTTCGATCCCTTCCGGCTGCCGAGCCTGTTCGCGGTCAAGGACGGCTTCAAGCACGCGGCACTCCTGATCGAACGTCATCTGGCCGAGGGCAACGGCTTCCCCGAGACCATCGCACTCGTGCTCTGGGGCACCGACAACCTCAAGACCGAAGGCGGTCCGATCGGTCAGGCCCTGGCCCTGATCGGCGCGCGTCCGCGCTTCGACAACTATGGCCGTCTGGCCGGCGCGACCCTGATCCCGCTGGAGGAACTGGGCCGTCCGCGCGTCGACGTGGTCATGACCCTGTCGGGCATCTTCCGCGACCTGCTGCCCTTGCAGACCAAGCTGCTGGCCGATGCCGCCTATCAGGCCGCCTGTGCCGACGAGCCGCTGGAGCAGAACTTCATCCGCAAGCATGCGCTGGAGTATCAGGCCGCGCACGGCTGCGACCTGGAGACCGCCGCACTGCGCGTCTTCAGCAACGCCGACGGGGCTTATGGCGCCAACGTCAACCACCTGATCGACAGCAGCACCTGGGACGACGAGGGTGAGCTGGCCGAGACCTACACCCGCCGCAAGAGCTTCGCCTATGGCCGCTCGGGCAAGCCGGTGCAGCAGGCTGAGCTACTCAAGAGCTGTCTCGGTCATGTGCAACTGGCCTACCAGAACCTCGACTCGGTCGAGCTGGGCATCACCACCGTCGACCACTACTTCGATACCCTCGGCGGCATCGCCAAGGCGGTCGGTCAGTACAAGGGTGACGAGGTGCCGGTCTACATCGGCGACCAAACGCGCGGCGACGGCGTGGTCCGCACCCTGGCCGAACAGGTGGCGCTCGAAACCCGCACCCGTATGCTCAATCCCAAGTGGTACGAAGGCATGCTCAAGCACGGCTACGAGGGTGTGCGCCAGATCGAGGTCCATGTCACCAACACCATGGGCTGGTCGGCCACCACCGGACAGGTCGCACCCTGGGTCTATCAGCAGTTGACCGAGACCTTCGTCCTCGACGAGGAGATGCGCAACCGGCTCGCGGCGCTCAACCCGACCGCTTCGGCCAAGGTCGCCAATCGTCTGATCGAGGCCCATGAACGTAATTACTGGTCGCCCGACGAGGCGACGCTCGAAGCGCTGCGACGCGCGGGAGAAGAATTGGAAGATCGGCTCGAAGGTGTGTTCCAGGAGGCGGCGGCGTGACGATGCAGGCATCATCCGGCGGCTTCCATCTGCCCAGTCACCCGGACGGGGAGGGCAGCGTCCAGGTCCGGCTCGACCCCGACATGCAGATCGAGGGGGCCAAGGTCTTCGCCGTCTACGGCAAGGGCGGCATCGGCAAGAGCACGACCTCATCGAACCTGTCGGTCGCGTTCTCCAAGCTCGGCAAGCGCGTGCTCCAGATCGGCTGTGATCCCAAGCACGACTCGACCTTCACCCTGACCAAGTGTCTGGTGCCGACGGTCATCGATATCCTGGAGTCGGTGAACTTCCACGCCGAAGAGCTGCGTCCGAGCGACTATGTCTACGAAGGCTACAACGGCGTGATGTGCGTCGAGGCCGGCGGTCCGCCCGCCGGCACCGGCTGCGGCGGCTATGTGGTCGGTCAGACGGTCAAGCTCCTGAAGCAGCACCATCTGCTCGAAGACACTGATGTCGTGGTGTTCGACGTGCTCGGCGACGTGGTCTGCGGCGGGTTCGCCGCGCCCCTGCAACATGCCGAGCGCGCGCTCATCGTCACCGCCAACGATTTCGACTCGATCTTCGCCATGAACCGCATCGCGGCGGCGATCAAGGCCAAATCCAAGCACTATAAAGTCCGGCTCGGCGGCGTGATCGCCAACCGCAGTCGCAACACCGATGAGATCGACCGCTTCGCCGAGGCGGTCGGACTCAAGCGTCTGGCCCATCTGCCGGATCTGGACATCATCCGCCGCAGTCGTCTGAAGAAGTCGACGGTGTTCGAGATGGAACCGGAGCCGGATTCGGGTCTGGAGGAGGCGCAGCAGCAATATCTGCAACTGGCGCAACAGTTGTTGGATGGCGTCGAGCCGCTGGAGGCCCGTCCGATGGCCGACCGCGACATCTTCGATTTTCTGGGGTTCAATTGATGTCGGATGCCTCCTATCAAGAACGACGCGGCAAGATCGAAACCTATTTCGATCGCACCGCCGCCGACGCCTGGTCCAAGCTGACCTCGGACGCCAAGGTCAGCCGCATCCGCGAGACGGTGCGCGCCGGGCGCGACGACATGCGGCAGACGCTCCTGAGCTGGCTGCCTGAAGACCTGACCGGCAAGCGGCTGCTCGACGCCGGTTGCGGCACCGGGATGCTGGCGGTCGAGGCGGCGCGGCGCGGGGCCGAGGTAGTTGCCATCGACGTCGCCCCGACCCTGATCGAGATCGCCCGCGAGCGGTTGCCGTCCGATCTGGGGCCGGGTTCGGTCGATTTTCAGGCCGGCGACATGCTCGACCCGGCCCATGGTCGGTTCGATCATGTGGTCGCCATGGACTCGCTCATCCACTATCGTCCCGAGGACGTGGTGAAAGTCCTGGCGGGGCTGGCCGCGCGCACCAGCGGTTCGATCGTCTTCACCTTCGCGCCGAGGACGATTCCGCTGACCATCATGCACGCGGTCGGTCAGCTCTTCCCGCGCAGTGATCGCTCGCCGGCCATCGAGCCGGTGAGCGAGGCGAAACTGCGCGGGTTGATCGGCGCGGAATCCGGGCTGAGCGGTTGGCGGCCCGAGAGGACACGGCGCATCGCCGTCGGGTTCTATATGTCTCAGGGGCTGGAGCTGCTCCCGTCCTGAGATGCTGAAGTACGACGCTCGCGATGACGGCTGTCCATCGCAGCGGTTGGGTGTGGGGGCCTTGGAGTGCTGCTTCGGCAGACCCAAGGCGGTTGGAATCGAGATCTGTGTTTCGCTACGCTGGTCGTCCTGGGTCCGTCCGTGCGCCCGGCGAATGGATTCGGTCCACGGCGGTCGCCACGCATCGGTCTAGCTGTTGTCCCGGCTAGCTATTTACTCCTACGGAGGTTAACTCATGTCTGCTGCCATCACTGAATATATGGACGTCGCCCAGCTCACCATCTGGGCTTTCTGGTTCTTCTTCGCCGGTCTCATCATCTATCTGCGTCGCGAAGACAAGCGCGAAGGCTATCCGCTCGACTCCGACCGTACCGAGCGCTCCGGCGGTCGCGTCAAGGTCGTCGGCTTCCCCGATCTGGCCGATCCCAAGACCTTCGTCCTGCCGCACAATGCCGGTACCGTCATGGCACCGCGCGTCGAGGCTCCGACCTCGATCAACGCCACGCCGGTCGCTCCCTTCCCGGGCGCGCCCTTCGAGCCGAACGGCGATCCCATGCTCTCCGGCTTCGGTCCGGCCGCTTCGCCCGATCGCGCCAAGCACTGCGATCTGACCTTCGAGGGTCTGCCGAAGATCGTGCCGATGCGCGTCGCCACTGACTTCTCCATCGCCGACAAGGATCCGGATCCGCGCGGTATGACCGTCGTCGGTCTCGACGGCGAAGTCGCCGGCACCATCTCCGACATCTGGGTCGACCGTTCCGAGCCGCAGATCCGTTATCTGGAAGTCGATGTCTCCGCCACCAAGAAGAAGGTGCTGCTGCCGATCGGCTTCAGCCGCTTCGACAAGAAGGCAGGTAAGGTCAAGGTCGCCGCGATCAAGGCCGCGCACTTCGCCAACGTCCCGGCGCTGTCCAAGCCGGACCAGATCACCCTCTACGAGGAAGACAAGGTCTGCGCCTACTACGCGGGCGGCAAGCTCTACGCCACCGCTGAGCGTGCCGGTCCTCTGTTGTGAGGGAGTACGACTTCGAGCCCATTCCGGGCTTGCCCGAGCGCCTGCCTCCTGGGGAGGAGGTGCTCTGGCAGGGTTCGCCGAGCTGGAAATCCCTGGCTCGGCGAGCCTTTCATGTCCGTAAGGTGGCGATCTATTTCGGCGTGCTGGCGGTCCTGGCCGTGCTGGTGGATGCCTCGGACGGTCTGACCCTGGCCAGCCTGATCCAGGGACTGACCTGGATCCTGCTGCTGGCGGCCGTGTCCGTCGGCGCCCTGACCTGGTTGGGGTGGTCGATGGCGCGCTCCAGTATTTACACCATCACCAACAGGCGCCTGGTCATGCGCATCGGCGCGGCCCTGCCGATGATGATGAACCTGCCGTTCAAGCAGGTGCGCTCGGCGGATCTGCGTGTCTATGAAGACGGCACCGGGGACATCCCGCTGCTCCTGGATCAGTCCGCCAAGCCGTCCTACATGATCTTCTGGCCGCATGTCCGGCCCTGGCACTTCGCCCCGGTGCAGCCGATGCTGCGTACCATTCCGGATGCCGCCAAGGTCGCGGGAATCCTGGCCGAGGCGCTCCAGGGCTATCTGGAGTCGGAAGCGACGGCGCGGGCGTCCGGCAACGAGGCGATGGACGACGCGGTCCCGGCATCCGCGACCGAAACCCTATCCTGATGAGGTCAGTGAGTTGAGTGATGCATTCGAGGGGCGCACCTTTCCCAAGGGCGTCCTGATCGCTGTCGGCGCCCTGTTGGGCTTCACCATCGTCATGATCGCCGTGGCGCGTCTGACCGGCTTCATGATGCCGCAGGCGCCGTTCCTGGCCGAGGTCGAATCGCGCGACATCCGCTTCGTCGAGCAGACCGACGGCTCCATGGCCGTGCGTGATGCGGCCACGGACGAGCTCATCCAGACCCTGCCGCCCGGCGGGGAAGGCTTCGTGCGCGGCATGTTGCGCAGCCTGGAACGCCAGCGCAAGGGCTATGAGGCCGACATCAGCGAACCCTTCCATCTGGCACGGCGCGAGGATGGCATGTTGACGCTCGAAGACCCGATCACGGGGATTCGGCTCGATCTGCGTGCCTATGGCGTCGACAACGAGGGGTCGTTTGCGGTGTTCCTGCCCTCGACGCCCGTGCAGCGCTGAGGCGGATCGCCGGACACGGGCGCGTCCGAGAGCGGGCGTGCGCGCGTCGGCGCTGATCACAAACGGCCCGTCATCGGGCCGTTTTCCGCTATCCTAAACGCCTCCACGCCGACTACCTCCGAGACGCAGTTCAACGCATGGCTGATTACGGTTTCCCACTCCTGTTCGCGCTCGGACTCTGGTGGTTCAGTACGGGGGTCGTGCTCTATCTCGACAATCTGCCCGGACGCACCTTCCGCTGGACGCTGATGGGCGGTTCGGTCGTTCTGGCCATCGCCATCTTCGTCCTGATCGTCAGCAGCGCCTCGACCAGCGTGGCCGGCGCCTATGTCGCCTTCACGGCCGGCGTGGTGATCTGGGGCGTGATCGAGATGAGCTACTTCACCGGCCTGATCACGGGGCCGCGCAAGACGGCCTGCCCGCCGGGCTGCTCGAAGTGGAAGCGCTTCGGACTGGCGATCCTCACCAGTCTCTATCACGAACTCCTGATCCTCGGCGCCGTGCTGTTCATGGTGCTGGCCACTTGGAGCGAACCGAACAAGGTCGGCGCTTGGACCTTCATCGTGCTCTGGATCATGCGCTGGAGCGCCAAGCTGAACCTCTTCCTCGGCGTGCCGAATCTGAACGAGGACTGGCTGCCCGAGCCGCTGCGCTATCTCAAGACCTACATGGTGAAGCGCGCGATGAATCTGCTGTTTCCGGTCTCCGTCACCCTGGCCACCATCGTCGATGTGCTCATCGTGCTGGAGGCGCTCTCGCCCGAGGTCACGGGCGCTGCGGCCGTGGGGCTGATCCTGGTGGCCAGTCTGCTGGGACTGGCGATCCTGGAGCACTGGTTGCTGGTGTTGCCATTGCCCGACGAGGCGCTCTGGGCCTGGGCGTTGCCGGCGCACGAGCCGCACGACGACCAGGATGGAGAGGGACGCGCGCCGGACGACGCGATGGCCAACCTGTGCGTCTTCCAGCCCAGGACGCCGCCGCAACCCGACACCTCCATGCCGCTCCTGGCCAAGACGGGTCGTCTCTGAACCGCGTCCAATTCGAGAAACGACTTTTGCAACAGCCAAATGACGCCTTTCATCCTTGACGTTGTTTGACGGGTCGGAAACCGGGAACTTTCAGCGTACACGTCTATACGCGCTGGAGCTTGGAGACGAGTCCCGATATACTTCGCGCTCGACCTATTGGGAACCGCCGCACTCCAGCGCTTGCGGATCATCCCGAGTCCTTCCATCCTGGACATCGATGGCCGATGATGCGCGCATCGTATCGGTCTTCATCCATTGCTCGAACGGTCGATGAGACCGTCGCGTGGATCATCATCGAGAGGCTCCGGGGTCGTCGGTCGGGTTGGAGCATCAGGCGGGCTTCCGCTGTGAGAAGTACAATGACAATGACTCAAACCGACTAGGTGGGTGACAGACATGGCGCCTCCTCTCCCTACGAGCCTCCCATTGGAATTCCTCGAACGGCACGACCTCGCGGCGCCCGGTTGTCCGATGTCTTCCCTGAGATCGCCTGGAGACACTCCCTTCAGCCAGATGCAATATCTGGACGTCCTGGACACACTGCGCCAAGCGCCTGACGGCAATCTCGCCGTCTATATCCATGTTCCCTTCTGCCATGTGCGCTGTCTCTACTGCGCCTGCGACACCACGGTGACGCATAGCCTGGAGAAGGTCGACCAGTATCTCGACGCGCTCGAACGCGAGATGGACATGGTCACGGAGCGCATCGGTCGGCGTCGTCCGATCCAGCAGCTCCATATCGGCGGCGGCACCCCGAACCATCTCAACGAGCCGCAACTGGCGCGGTTGATGGAGATCGTCGAGAACCATTTCACCCTGACCCCCGAGTCCTGCGCCTCCATCGAGTGCAACCCGCGCCGCGCTTCGGTCGGTCAGCTCGAACTCATCCACGGACTTGGCTTCGAGCGTGTCAGCTTCGGCGTCCAGGATCTCAATACCGACGTGCAGCGCGCCATCGGACGGGTGCAGTCGCTCAACATGGTGCGCGATGTGTTCCTGACCTCGCGCCAGACCGGATTCGAGAGCATCAATCTGGATCTGGTCTATGGGTTGCCGTTCCAGACCCCTCGCGGTTTCCAGGCGACCCTGGATCAGGTGCTGGATCTGGGGCCGGATCGGGTCGCCTGTTTCAGCTATGCCCATGATCCCGCCCGCCGCCCCCATCAGCACGCCATCAACACCGCCCATCTCCCGACTCCAGCCGAAAAACTCGCACTCTTCCATCGTGCCGTGCGCACCTTCACCGAGGCCGGTTATCGCTGGGTCGGGCTGGATCTGTTCGTGCTCGAGGACGATGAACTCTATGAGGCGCAGACCGCTGGGCGGCTCTATCGAAACTCGCTCGGCTACACCACCAGTGCGGACCGGCAGGTGCTGGCATTCGGGCCGAGCGGCACGGCTGAGGTGGCCGATGCGCTGATCCGCAACGAAAGCGATCTGCGCGTCTGGCAAATGCGTCTGAACAATGGTCAGTTCCCCGTGGCCTGGGGGCGGCGTCTCGATGAAGCCGATCGGCGTCGGCGTCAGGCCATGCTCCATCTCATGTGCAATCTTCAGCTTCCGGCCAGTTCGGCCGCCGATCTCGATCACGAGTACGAACAGCTCTGCCGCAAGGCCGAGCAGGGGTTGGTCGAGATCTCGGATGAGGGCATTCGGGTCACGCCCCAGGGGCGTTATATCCTGCATGGTCTCTGTTCCGAGCAGGACGATCTGATCGATAGCAGTAGTCAATGGCGTTTCAGGATGTCCTCGTGAGTCAACAAGAGAATCATGGCCGTATCGGCCCCAATGCCGTCATCCGCGTCTTCGAGGCGCTGAACGAACAGCGCGGTCGCACGGTCGCCGAGGCCGTGTTCAATCGAGCCGGTCTGGAAGCGTATCTCGATGCGCTCCCCGAGGCCATGGTGCCGGAGGCGGAGGTCATCGCACTGCAACAGGCGTTGCGCGATGAACTCGGGATCGCGGAGGCGCGTGAGATCGCGCGCGATGCCGGGCGGCGGACCGGCGACTATCTGCTCGCGCGGCGGATTCCGCGTCCGGCGCAGGCGCTGCTCAAGATCCTGCCGGCGAAGTTGGCCGCCCGTACCCTGCTCAAGGCGATCTCGGGCAATGCCTGGACCTTCGTCGGGACCGGGCATTTCGCGGTCAAGTCCGAGAGTCCGCCGCTGATCGAGATCACGCATTCGCCGCTCTGTCGCGGGACCATGGCCGATGAGCCGCTGTGCGACTTCTATGCCGGTACCTTCGAGCGGTTGTTCCGGGTGCTGGTGCATCCGGATTCGGTCGTCACTGAGACGGCCTGTCAGGCGACGGGCGATCCGAGCTGCCTGTTCGAGGGGCGCTGGTGATAGCGCGTCGCTCGCTTCCGCACGATTCCTACTGGTTGAATGATCCGGGGCCGGTTCTCATCACCGATGGGGGCCGACTCGGGGCGGATGCGTTCGCGCCTCAGGTCGCTGAGCGCGCGGCGGCGTTCATGGAGTGCGGCCTGAGACCCGGACAGGTCGTGATGGCGCCCGATTCGCCTGCTCTTGATCTGACCCTGACGATACTGGCGCTCGGGCGCATCGGGGCTGGAGTCTTTCCCTATCGTTCCGGCCTCGATCCGGCTGAGCGTCTGGCGTTAGCGGAGCTGGCCGGGGTCGAATGGCTGTGGAATCCTGATTCGACGGGCTTGGTTCCGCTCTTGGACGCGACCCAAACAACGGACGTCTCACCTGAAGCACGCGCCGCGCTCCTGATCAAGACCAGCGGCAGCAGCGGTCATCCCCAGATCGTCATGCACGGCTACGCCGGACTGCGGGCCTCGGCCAGTCGCGTCAATGCGCGGCTCGGCGTCACGGCGGAGTCGACCTGGCTCTGTTGTCTCCGGCTCAGTCATATCGGCGGCGCGGCCATTCTCTATCGCGCGGCGCTCGCGGGCGCGCGTCTGCGGCTGCATGATGGCTTCGATGCGCCGACCGTGCGGCGCGAGCTGGAGACGCATGGCGTGACCCATGTCTCGCTCGTTCCGCCCATGCTCGCACGTCTGTTGGATCTGGGGGGGCGGGCGCCGCTGAGTCTGCGCGTGGTCCAGGTCGGTGGACAGGCTCTGAGCCGTCCGCTGGCCGAACGCGCGCTGGCGGCCGGCTGGCCGATCCAGATCACCTATGGCATGACCGAGACCGGGTCGCAGATCGCTACCACTGGGGCGCTCGCGGCGGAGGATGGCGGCGAGCTGGACACCAGTCTCGTCGGCACGCTCCTGCCCGATGTCGACGTCGCGGCACCGGGGTGTGGCGCATTGCCCGAACGTCTGCGCATCCGTGGACCCATGCTGATGCTCGGCTATTCCAATTCTGAACGTCGGCCGGGGCAGGGACTGGAGGAGGGGGGCTGGTTCGAGCCGGCCGATCTCGGCTGTCTGACTGATACGGGGCAGTTGCGGATATTGGGACGCGCCGACGATAGGCGGGTGATCGGCGGAACGAATGTGTCACTGACCAAGGTCGCCCAAGTCGTGCAGGAAGCGCCGGGCGTGAGCGAGGTGCAGATCGTCGCCGACCCGGACCCCGTTTGGGGGCATCGATTGACGGCGGTCTATGCCGGCACACGTGATGAGACCGAATTGGCCGACTGGTGCCAAACCCATCTGAGCGGCTCCGAGTGTCCGCGCGCTTTTCTCAGGCTGGAAGGGCTACCATTGCTCGACTCGGGCAAATACGACCGCGCCCGAATTGCGGCCTTGGTTCAGTCGTCTGGTTGTTGAGACGGAAGGACAGGGCTTGTTCAGACGGATCTCGATTTGATCGGTGTGTGTTCAAGTACGCTTGTAGCTACAATCATCCTGTCATGGTTCGAGGTTGAGGGATGAGATCATGGGGCTGGAGTTGCAACAGGGGGCCAATGCGCCGCTGGTTCACAACCGTATCCTCGTTGGTATCGAATGGGATGCTGGGCTGTCCTGGGACATCGACGCCTGCGCGTTTCTGATCGGTTCGACAGGCCAGGTCCGACACGATCAGGACTTTGTCTTCTACAACTAGGCCGAAACACCGTGCGGCTTGCTCATTTTGGAGAGCGATCCAGACGACCAGCGCCGTTTCCGTGCCTTTCTCGATCGCGTCCCGTAACTACTCAGCCCCTAGATGCAGACATCTGACTGCATGAAAGCACTAGATGTTGTGCTTTGGCGTAAATTGGAGCGGTCAGTCTTATGGTAATCCATGGAAAAATCCGGCTGCTTTGCTTATCGCTGAGACGTAACGTGCGCGCAGCAGGGCCTCCTGACGCTGCGCCGATTCCTGTTGACAGTCCGCCAGTGCCGCTTCGCCGCTCTGCGCCGCGGGTTCCGGCAGCGGCTGCTCTGATTCCTGATCCGATATCAGTATACCTCCTCTTTGTTCGGTGTCTTTTCGGCATCCGGTGATTTTTTCTCATACAGCTCTTCGGTAAGATCACGCTCGCGCATCAGCCAATGCGCGACGGCGAGCACCAACACGGAGAAACCCAGGGCAAAGATCTCCATCGCCTCGGTGCTTTTCAGGTCCAGAATGATGAACTTGCGCGCCAGGGCGAGCTGGGCGATCAGGATTACCGTCTTGACCTGAATGATATGCGCCTTGCGGTAAACTACCTTAATGATGGAGTACTTGAACTCCATGGCGATCAACAAGGTCATGATCATCCCGAATACACCCTGGAATACCGTATGGTCCAGCGGGTCCAGTGATCCCATAACCAGCATCACAAATACCTCGCGCACCAGCCGCCACAGGGCGATTGTGATAATCACGGCGATCACCACGCCGAGCATCATGGCGATCACTTGCTCGAAACGTTCATAAAAGTTCATCACCCCCCAGAACTCCTGGGTTTCGGAAAGGGGTTTATGTTTACGTTTGCCGATCATACTTGTACCGACCGAAACATGATCACATATTTTTACTAAAGTCGAGTAAACTTTAGTTTTGAGGTCATATTTTTCTGAAAAATTTAAAAATCTAAATAATGATCGCATGATTAAAGCCACAATTGGCATGAGTCGGGCGAAGTTCGATGAAGTGGTAACGGATTTTACAGCCGCTTTTCAAGCGCATCAAGTCGAGCGATTACAGAGAAAAGAAATGAATGGACCATCGCCTAAAGGCGATGGTCCATTCATTCGACTTTGGCAATAATATGGGGTCATTTTTCGGTCGGTACAAGTCTATTAAACAGCTATAACTCCTGCTTGGCGTCGTACCAGAAGACGATCCGGTGCCGGTCGAAGAGTTTGGTCAGGGCCTGGGCGATGCGGTTTTCCAAGATCAGACTCCGAAGTCGATTTTCCAAATTCCGGATGCGATGGTCGCTAACTGCTTTTGTCGTGCCTCGATTTTGGCTTCGTCCCAGATATCGTAATGCTCGGCAATCGCCTTGGTGATCTGGAAGACGCTCTGTTCATAGACGCGGCGTTTGGCTGCATAGTCGCCATTGCCCAGGTCGCGATTGCGGCTGGTTTCAAGCAGTGTCATATTGCCGATTCGATAGATCAGGCGATCCTGTTTTGTCTCTTCGATATGATTCCAGGCGTCCGATGGGCTTTCTGGAAGGATGTGTTCCAGATTGTAGGTCGCGCTCTCGAAATCAAAGTCCTGGCCCGATCTCTGGCGTTCGATTTCAAACAGGATGTAGCGAACCACCTTTTTGTTGCGACTATTGGTGGTTCGAAATTCCTTGTCGCCGAAAGCGCCCTTGAACTGGGAGTCGTCAGGATAGACTTCTTTTAATTTGGTTAATATTTCAGCGGGTCTGGTCAGACTTTCGGCGGCAACATTCCATGCAATTTCGTTGTAGAGGCGCTCTTGTTCGTGTGTCTGTAAGTTGCAAATGACATTGTAGCGAAACGACACGACGGCGACGGCTCTGAGGATGCGGGTAAAGGAAGCTCGGTCCCGCTCGAAGAAATGGGTGTGGCAGGCCATGAGCATGGCCAGCGGCTGGCGTACGTTGAACATCAGCAGTTGTTCCAGTGCCGCTCTTTCCTCCCGATTCCAAATGGAGTCATGAGGATCTCGCAAGGCGGCGTAGACGGCGGCGGACTGGTCCAAATCCCGTAACAGTTCAAATGCCTGATCGCGTGCGGTAATCCGCTTGCGTATGGTTTTGAATAGATCGGATCTACGGACGAGTTTGTTTCGGCTGTTCCAGAACACGCGCAAGAATTCGGGGAAGCTCTCACTGCTCAACAAACCGACGATGCGCTCCCATCGCTCTTCGAGCGCCTTCAGTTCCGTTTCGTGCGTTTGCTGAGTGCTGATGACCGAGAACAGATAGTTTTTGAGCAGATCTGTGGCCGATAATCTCACTCCGCGTGCATTCAGCGTTTCGAACACCTTGAAGGCGTTGAGTTCATCGGTGACTGTGATGACGGTGAAGAAGAGTTTATCGACAAGAGTGTCGATGAAGGCGGCGAGTTTTTTTCCGCTTTCGGCCGTGACTCCTGCCTGCACTTTCATCCGTTCCTTGAACCAGTTGAATGATTTGCGAAGCTGATGTTCTGAGGCGTTCAGGCCGCGCTGTGGTATTCGCTCCAAAGGGACGAGATAGGTTTGGTAAAAGCGGTTGTTGTGGCGGTTGAGTTCGAGCTTCGATCGGGGGACCAGACTGACGGGGTCTACATAGCCGATGTAGCTGTTCTGAAATTGTTCTTTGCGCTTGGCATTGTTGTCGGAATCGAGTTTGGCTGCTATCAAGTCATTGAAGTGAGCGAGTGCGGCCAGGATCATGATGCTGATGGTTGTGAGACGTTGCTGACCGTCAATGATGTCAAACTGTTTGCTGTCCGATGACTGAAGCACCAGGTAGCCCATATAGTGGGAGGGTTCTCCTCCTTCTTCAAACAGGCCGAGAATATCCTGCCAGAGATCATCCCATTCGTCCTCGCTCCAGGAATAATCACGCTGAAAGGGTGGCACGCGATAGCGCAAGCCGTTCCCCATGAGTTGGCGAAAGGTCGCGTTGGTGGTATTAAAGTTCAGCGTGGCCATCAGCTTTTAACCCCAAGCAAATCTTTGCCAGATAGATCGCGAATCGTCGTCCAAAATTTACCGAGCCACCCATCTTCGTCGGGTTGCAAATAGCCGATCACGAAGGCATCGAGTTCTTCGCGTGTCAGGGTGTCGTCGAGAAAGGGATCGATCAGCATGGCTTTGAAGGTCAAGATTCGTAACCGGACGAAGACTTTTTATTTGTAAACAAAGCCCTGAGTGTACAGGGCGGACCGCGGCGGCGGCAGTCCGGAACGCTTCGGTTTTAGGTCGGCCCCAGACAATCCAGGGCATGGGCTAGGTCACTTTTTGTGACCTTCAAAGGCATGGCCAAGGCTGAGTGAAGCCGCGCAACGACTGGCCGCCGGCGATCGTGGCCGACTCGCGTTCCGCTATCGGAACCTCAAACGACCCGATCGGGCACGCGGCCCGAGCAAGCCTCAATCAGACTCAGGGATGCCCTGCAGGCGCACCATTCGCGCTCGGTGCGCCCGGCATGTTCATCTCACGCTCCTTGTAATCGGCCGGCACCTCGAACAGGCTGGCCGCCATCGGCTCGCGACGGATGACCCGCACCTCGGTCTCGCTCTCCATGTTGGCGCCCATGAGCTGCATCTTGGACTTGGTCAGGATCGGATAGCCCTTGATCTTCTTCATCTCGGCGCGTTGTGCGCGTCCGGCCTCGGAATCACCCAGCAGACCCTCGGGGCCGGACAGACTCATCAGATCGGTGTAGCGGTCCAGGTCCAGATCCACGTCTTCGGTGGCCCAGATCTCCTGCTCGATCTCCATCATGCCGGTCTTGGCCACCCGGTACTTGCGGCAGTTCCAGCCGTTGATCTCGCGCGTTTCATCGGTCGCTTCGACCGTGACTTTGGTCTGCTCCATCATGGCGCGCATCTGGTCCATACCCGGCTTGGACATGCCCTCCGTCATGCTCTTGGCGTTGATGCGGTAGTACTCCTTGACGGTATTGTTCATGAAGGTCATGTCACCGGTCGCGGGGTCGATGATCATGTCGGTTCCATTCGGATCCATACTCGCGACCTTCATCTTGCCGTGGGCGACAAAGGTTTGACTGACTTCTTCGGTCGGTGCCTCGCCGGTCAGTCCCGAGCTGCGGTTGACCGTTTCGATGAAGACACCCTCCTCCTCGGCCAGGGCGATGGATGAACACAGAGCACTCGTCAAGAGCGCCGCCAGGCCGAGCGAAACGAATCGGGCAGAACGCCGTACAGGATGCTTCATCAGTGATTTCTCATGGTGGATTGAAAAGGGAAGTCGGCTCAATCCGCGAGCCCGCGTGTGTCGAGCACCCGCTTGGCCTTGCCGACGAAGCGCTCGATGCTGCGCGGCTCGACCAGATCGACATGGGCGCGGATGCCGGCGACGGTCTGGATCTCACGGCTGATGCGCTCGCACAACGCCTGCATCCGGTCCATGCGATCGGAGAAGATCTCGGGATGGATCTCGACCTTGACGTGCACCTCGTCGAGCGTCCCCGGACGGCTGACCTCGATCAGATAGTGCGGCGTGGTGCCCTCGACGCGCAACAGCGCTTCCTCGATCTGCGACGGGAAGACGTTGACGCCGCGGATGATGAGCATGTCGTCGGTGCGGCCCGTGACCCGGCTCATGCGCATGGTGGTGCGCCCGCAGGGGCAGGGATCGCGATAGAGCCGGGCGATGTCGCGGGTGCGATAGCGGATCATCGGCATGGCCTCGCGGGTGAGCGCGGTGATGACCAGCTCGCCCGGCTCGCCCTCCGGCACCGGCTCCAGGGTCTCGGGGTCGAGACACTCGACCAGGAAGTGATCCTCCTGGATGTGCATCCCGGTGCGCGCCATGCACTCGCCGCTGACGCCCGGTCCGATGATCTCGGACAGGCCATAGTTGTTGAACGCCTGGATGTCGAGCTGCTCCTCGATCTCACGGCGCATGTCCTCGGTCCAGGGCTCGCCGCCGAAGTGGCCGATGCGGATCGGCAGGGCGCGCGGTTCCAACCCCATCTCGCGCGCGGTGTCGGCGATGGTCAGGGCATAGCTCGGGGTGCAGATGAGCACCTCGGGATCGAGATCGCGCATGATCTCGAGCTGACGGCGGGTGTTGCCGGCGGCCACCGGGATCACGGCGGCGCCGACCTTCTCGATGCCGTAGTGCAGACCGAAGCCGCCGGTGAAGAGCCCGTAGCCGAAGGCGACCTGAGCGGTGTGCTCGGGCTTGAGTCCGCCGGCGACCAGGAAGCGCGCGCACAGATCCGACCAGGTCTGGAGATCGCCGGCGGTGTAGCCGACGAAGGTCGGCCGGCCCGTGGTGCCGGACGAGCCGTGGATGCGCGCCAGCTCCTTGCGCGGCACGGCGAGCAGTCCCAGCGGATGCTGGCGGCGCATGTCGTCCTTGGTCGTGAAGGGCAGACGCCGCACGTCGTCGAGCGAGCGGAGGCTGTGCGGACCGATGTCGCGATGGTTGAAGATGTCGCGATAGAAGGGCACGCGCCGCGCGCGCTCGACCTGGGCGCGCAGCCGTTCGAGTTGCAGCGCCTCGCGCTCGGCGCGCGGCAGGGTTTCGGCCGCCCGATCCCACATCGGATGGGGCCGGCCGGCAGGGCTGGTATTGACTGGCATCATGGGACGAACGACATCAACTCCTCGCCGTCGACCACGTGCAGCCCCTTGTCGGTCAGCACCTGGATCGCGCGATCCGGATCCTCGAAGCGGAAGATGAGAATGGCCTTGTCGCCGCGACGCAGCGAGAAGGCGTACATGTATTCGATGTTGAGGTCGGCGTCTTCCAGGATGCGCAGCGCCTCGGCCAGACCGCCCGGACGGTCGAGCACGTCGACGGCGACCACCTCGGTCAGGTTCACCACCCAGCCGGCCTGTTCCAGCACGCGCTTGGCCTTCTCCCAGTCGCGCACGATCAGACGCAGGATGCCGAATTGTGCCGTATCGGCCAGCGACAGGGTGAGGATGTTGATGCCCTCGGCGGCGATGGCCGACAGCGGGGCCTCCAGCCGTCCGGGGCGGTTTTCCAGAAAGAGCGAGAGTTGTTGCAGTTTCATAGGCGTGTGCTCGCTTGAGAAATCAACCTTCGTTGCGCCGATCGATCACGCGCTTGGCCTTGCCCTCACTGCGCGCGATGGTGTGCGGCTCGACCAGGCGCAGTTCGACCCGGATGCCGAGAATCCGCTCGATCGACTGGGCCAGACGGGCGCGGATGTCTTCCAGACCGCGGATGCTGTCGCTGAAGACCTCCGGTGTCACCTCGACCTCGACGGCCATGCGATCCATGCCGCCCTTGCGGGTGAGGATGATCTGATAGTGCGGCAGCGTGCCCTCGACGGCCATGAGCGCGGCCTCGACCTGGGACGGGAAGACGTTGACGCCGCGGATGATGAACATGTCGTCGGAACGCCGGCCGATGCGTCGCATCCGGCGGATGGTGCGCCCGCAGGAGCAGGGTTCGGTGATGAGCGAGGTGATGTCGCGCGTGCGATAGCGGATCATCGGCATCGCTTTTTTGCTCAGGGTGGTGATGACCAGCTCGCCTTCCGCGCCGCCGGGTAGCGGCTCGCCGGTGTCGGGATCGATGATCTCGGGATAGAAGTGATCCTCGAAGATGTGCAGTCCGTCCTGGGCCGAGCATTCGGCGGCCACGCCGGGGCCGATGATCTCGGACAGACCATAGATGTCATACGCCTTGATGCCGGCCTCGGCCTCGATGTGCCGGCGTACCCCGTCGGTCCAGGGTTCGGCGCCGAAGATCCCGACGCGCAGCGGCAGCTCGCGCAGATCGATATCGAGTTCGCGCGCGCGCTCGACCATGTGGGTGAAATAACTCGGGGTACAGCAGAGCGCGGTGACGTTGAAGTCGCGGATGAGCATGATCTGACGGTCGGTGTTGCCGCCCGAGATCGGGATCACGGTCGCGCCCAGCGCCTCGCCGCCATAGTGCGCACCCAGTCCGCCGGTGAAGAGCCCATAGCCGAAGGCATTCTGAAGAATATCGCCGCGATGCAGACCGCAGGAGGCGAAGGTGCGCGCCATGACCTCGGACCAGACCTCGACGTCCTCGCGCGTGTAGGCGACCACGATCGGCTTGCCGGTGGTGCCGGACGAGGCATGGAGCCGCACCACGTCGCTCATGGGACTGGCGAAGAGTCCGAAGGGGTAGGTGTCGCGCAGGTCGGTCTTGACCGTGAACGGCAGATGACGGATGTCCTGGAGCGACCGGATCGACTCGGGCGTCAGTCCGCGCTCGTCCATGCGCTCGCGAAAGAGCCGGACGTTGGCATAGGCGCGCGCGACCACGGCGCGCAACCGGCGTAACTGGACTTCCTGGAGCGCCGTCTGGGGCAGGAAATCGGGGGCGCTCGCGGGATGGAAGCCGCCCTCGGCGTCGTTCCAAAGCTCTTTCAGCATGAGGGCCTCGGTAAAGCGTTGTCGGTTGTAGAAGGGGGAGGCGTGGGATGGGCCGCGCGAACGCGATGCCCATCCGGCCTCTCAGCTCAGGCCGCGCGCGCGTGCCGCCTCGCGTCCGATCTCGAACGCCTGCTCGTTGAGCGTGTGCAGCTTCTCGGCCAGATTGGCGTGCATGGCGGCGATCCAGTGCTCGTCGGCGATGTCGAGCACGGTCGAGGCCGCGCCGAGCAGGGCGACGTTGAGGCTCTTCTTGTTCTTGAGCGCCTCGGGGGCGAGCACGTCCGGAGCGATCAGGACACCACCGGCCCGCAGCGTCGGACGGTTGATCTCGACCTGAGTCTCTTCCAGCACCACCAGCACATCGGCCTCGCCCGGCGGGACCATGGGACTCAGGATCCCCTCGCCATAGCGCACATCACTGCTCACCGAGCCGCCGCGCTGGCTCATGCCGTGCAACTCACTCTTCTTGACGTCGAAGCCGGCGCGAAAGGCCGCATCCGCCAGGATATCGGACGCCTTGAGCACGCCCTGACCGCCGAGTCCGGCGATGACTACGTTCTTGACTTTCATGTATCTCGATTCCTCAATCGACCAGATCCGCCGCACAGGTCGCGGCACGCTGTTCGGCGTTGGCCTTCTCGTAGAGCCGGATCTTGGGCGCGGCGAGCACGCAGGGCTGACGGGTGACGATCAGCGAGGTCTCGTTACACGCCAGCAGGTTCGTGATGAGATCGCGCAGCGAGTCGTCCTTGAGCGAGGTGGTGTCGATGACATGGACGTTCTGTACGCCCATGGCGCGCGCCGTCTCCTCGAAGTTGAGCAGATTGGTGGCCGAATGGTCGAGCAGACGCCCGGTGCCCGGATGCTCCTGCTGGCCGGTCATGGCCGTGGTGCCGTTGTCGAGGATGAGCACCAGATGCCCGGTCGGCGGCGGGTTGTAGACCATCTCGGCGAGGCCGGTGAGACCGGAGTGCACGAAGGTCGAGTCGCCGATGACGCTGACCACGCGCCGCGCCTGCTCCTCGGGCAGCACATGACGCAGACCCAAACCGACGCCGATGCTCGCGCCCATGCAGACACAGGTGTCCATGGCCGAGAAGGGGGGCAGAACGCCGAGGGTGTAGCAGCCGATGTCGCCGGAGACGATACAGTCGAGATCGCGCAGGGTCTCGAAGACGCCGCGATGCGAGCAGCCGGGGCAGAGTTCGGGCGGCTTGCCCTTGGGCGGCACCGCCTCGGGGCTGGTGTCGTTGGCGAGGATGCGACGCACGCGCTCGACGTTGAGTTCGCCGAAACGGTACATCTCGGGCTTGCCCTCGGCAGGCAGACCGACGGCACGCAGGGAGTCGACCAGCACCGGGTCGCCTTCCTCGATCACGACCAGACGCTCGACCCGGTCGGCGAAGGCGCGGAGGCGCTCGATCGGCAGCGGATAGGTCAGACCGAAGCTCAGATGCGTGGCGTCGGGCGCAGCCTCGCGCGCATGCATGGCGCCGATGCCGGTGGCGACGATGCCGAGTTTGGGATCGCCCTCGTGGAGCTCGAACGGCCCCTCGGCCTCGTTCCAGGCCGCGATCTCGGCGAGCTTTCGGCGCAGACGCAGATGCGCCGGCTTGGCGTAGGCCGGGATCATGACCCGCGCCGGCACGTCGCGCTTGAAGTGCGGCTCGGGCAGGGTCTGGAGCGCCGGGCGCGGACGCACCACGGTCTTGGCGTGACAGATGCGCGTGGTCAGACGCAGGATGACCGGGATCTTCCAGCGCTCCGAGATCTCGAACGCCAGCCAGGTGAAGTCATAGGCCTGCTGCGAATCGCTCGGCTCCAGCATCGGCAGGGCGGCGGCGCGCGCATAGTGGCGGTTGTCCTGCTCGTTCTGGCTGGAGGCCATGCCGGGATCGTCGGCCGAGACCACCACCAGACCGCCCTCGACATCCGTATAGGCGGCGGTGAACAGCGCATCGGCGGCCACGTTCAGCCCGACGTGCTTCATGGTGACCAGGGTGCGCGCACCGGCGAAGGCGCTGCCGATGCCGACCTCGAGCGCCACCTTTTCGTTCGGCGACCATTGCGCACGACCGCCGAGCTGGTCGAAGGTCTCCAGGATCTCGGTCGAGGGTGTGCCGGGGTATCCCGTCCCCAGCCGGACTCCGGCGTGCAGCGCCGCCAGCGCGACGGCATCGTCGCCACTCAATAGAAGTCGTTCTACAGTCATGTTCTTCTGGTCGCTCTCGTTCTCGGGATAGGACGGAGGCATTATCCGCCGTGCGGCTTGGCGGCAGCAACCCGAAGCGCTCTTGTTCTAAACTAGCGTTCATTCGTCGCGTTCAGGATCAGGCCATGACTTCTTCCTCCAAGCCGCCGACCTCTTCCGATTGGCCCAGGGTCCGGGTGTGCGCCCGCCAGGCACTCGATCGCGGCGACCTCGAATGGGCCGAACGGCGTCTGGCGCGCGGCGAGATCGATCTGTCCGAACTCACCGAGAACCTGCTCATCTATCAGGCCGAACTGGAGTTGCAGAACATCGAGTTGCGCGATACCCAGGCGGCCGTCGAGCGTATCGCCAACCGCTATACGGCACTCTTCTACGGCGTTCCCCAGCCGATCCTGGTGGTCGACCGCCATGGCCTGATCCTCATGGCCAACCATGCCGGCGACCGGCTGTTCGTGCTGCGCGAGAAGCACAAGCGTCAGCACTATCTGCCGCGACTGGTCGCGCGCGAATCCGACGGGCTGCTCGACGACACCCTGCAACGCGCCTGGGACGACGGCGAGGCGCACTGTCCCGAGATCCGGTTCCTCACCACGGAGGCCGGACAGTTCACCGGCGAACTGCATGTGGTGCGGATGCCGGCCGAGGACGACGACCGGCATCACCTCGTCTGCTCCATCGTCGACCTCACCGAGCGTCTGCGTCACGAGTCCGAGATCCATGCCGCCTATGCGCGTCTGCGCGACAGCGAGACCCGCTACCGGATGCTGGCCGACTATTCGGCCGACTGGGACTACTGGCTGGGGCCGGATCGGCGCTATCTCTATGTCTCGCCGGCGTGTGAACTGGTCTGCGGCCACACGCCCGACGACTTCATGGCCGATCCCAAGCTCATGGATCGCTTGATCCATCCCGAGGACCGGCATCTATGGTTCGAGCACAAGCACGAGATCTCCAGATCCAACGACCCGTCCCCGCACGTTCGCTTGCAGCTGCGTCTGCGCCGGCCCGACGGCGGTCTGCGCTGGATCGAGCACGTCTGCCGCCCGGTCTATGACGTCGACGGAACCCATCAGGGCTGGCGCGGCGTCAATCGCGACATCACGGCGCGCAAACAGGGCGAGCTGCTCATGGATTTGCAGAAGCGGCGTGCCGAAGCCTTGCTGGAACTGCCCCAGGTCGCCGACGAACTCGACGAGGTCGGTTTCATGCAGCACGGTCTGGCGCTGGCCGAGTCGCTCACCGGCAGCCTCATGGGTTTCATCCATCTGGTCAACCCGGATCAGGAGACCATCGAGCTGGTCGCCTGGTCGCGCGCCACTGTCGAGGACAGTGGGTGCAATCTGCCGCCGAACGCACTCCATTACGCGGTCAATCAGGCCGGCGTCTGGGCCGATGCGCTGCGCCGGCGCCGTCCCATCACCTGCAACGACTATCCCAACTGCCCCAGCAAGGCCGGTCTGCCGCCGGATCACGCGCCGCTCCAGCGTTTCCTGACCATTCCGGTGATCGAGGGCGGTCTGGTGCGTATGCTGGCCGGCGTGGGCAACAAGGCGAGTGATTACAGCGAACTCGATGTCGAGAGCGTGCAGCTCCTGGCCAACGCCATCTGGCGCACCGTGCGCCAGCGCCGCGCCGAGCAGGCGTTGCGTCTGAACGAAGCGCGCTTCCGGCGTCTGTCGATGCTGATGTCCGACATCGTCTATTCCTGCATCGAGGTCTCCCCGGATCGCTACAAGCTCGACTGGCTCAACGGCGCCGTCGAGGCCATCACCGGCCATACGCGCGAGGCGATCCTCGCCATGGGCACCTGGCGACGGCTGGTGGTGCTGGAGGATCGCTCGCTGTTCGACCGCCATCAGGCCGGTCTGAAGGAGGAGTCGGTCTCGAGCTGTCAGTTGCGTCTGCGCCGGCGCGACGGCAGCTCGGCCTGGGTCGAGATCACCAATCAGTGTCTGCGCGACGAATGCGGCGGACGCCGGATTTATGGCGGCGTCAAGGACATCGGCGAACGCAAGCTCGCCGAACAGCAGCTCCGGCAGTACGCGCGCCGCATGGAGATCCAGAACCAGGAACTCGACCGGGCGCTGGCCCAGGCCGAGGCGTCGACTCAGGCCAAGAGCCAGTTCCTGGCCAACATGAGCCACGAGATCCGCACCCCGATGAACGGCATCATCGGCATCACCGGCCTGCTGCTCGACACCGAGCTCGATCCCGAGCAGCGCCGGCTGGCCGAGATCGTGCGCGACAGCGGCGAAAACCTGCTGGCGCTCATCAACGACATCCTGGACTTCTCCAAGATCGAGGCCGGCAAGCTGGAGCTGGAGCGCCTGGAGTTCGACCTGCGTCTCCTGATCGAGGAGGTGCTGGAGATGATGGCCTTCAACGCCCATGAGAAGGATCTGGAACTGACCTATCGCATCGCCCCCGAGGTGCCGACCGCCGTGCTGGGCGACCCGCGCTATCTGCGTCAGGTCATCGTCAATCTGATGGGCAACGCGATCAAGTTCACGGAGCACGGCGAGGTCGGCATCCGGCTCTCGCTCGTGCGGGCCGAGGCGGGGCGGGCACTGATCCGTTTCGAGGTGCACGACAGCGGCATCGGCATCCCCGAGGATCAGTTGGGCAAGCTGTTCACGGCCTTCAATCAGGTCGACAGCTCGACGACGCGCCGTTTCGGCGGCACCGGGCTGGGGCTGGTCATCGCCAAGCAGCTCGTGCAGTTGATGAACGGCGACATCGGTCTGGAGAGTCGGCCCGGCCAGGGGTCGCGCTTCTGGTTCACCGCCGAGTTCGAGTGTTCGCCGGAGATCGCCATCGAGTATCGGGCGCGCGAGGAGGGCATCGACGACATCCGGGTGCTGGTGGTGGACGATCACCCGGACAACCGCGCCCAGGCCGCCGCACTGTTGCGTGCCTGGGGTTGCCAGGTGGCGGTGGCGGGACGCGCCGGCGATGCGCTGCGCGCCCTGCATCAGGCCGTGCGGGCCGGTATGCCCTTCGATGTCGCCCTGATCGATCTGCGTATGCCCGACCCCAATGGTCTGCAACTGGCGCGGCTCATCAAACAGGAACCCGAGATCCGCGACACCCGGCTCGTGCTGCTGACCGCGCTGGCCAAACGCGAGGACAACGCGCACCTCGAATCGGGCGATTTCGCCGGCTATATCACCAAGCCCTTGCGCCGCCATCTGGTGCGCGAGTGTCTGCTGCGGGTCATGGGGCGCGAGAGGCCCGTGCTGGAGCCGGCGCCGCCCGTCGGGCCGGGTCTGCCGCATGGGATCGGGCGCCCGGCTCACCCCGAGGCACGCCTCCTGCTCGTCGACGACAACCCGACCAATCAGATCGTCGCGCGTGGCATCCTGGAAAAACTCGGTTATCCTAGGCCGGACATCGCGTGCAATGGTCTGGAAGCCCTGGAAGCCTTGTCACGCACCCGTTACGATCTGGTACTCATGGATGGCCAGATGCCCGAGATGGACGGCTTCGAGACGGCACGTCTCATCCGGCGCGGCGAGGCTGGGGTGCTCGATCCCCATGTCCCGATCGTGGCCATGACCGCGCTCGTCATGCCGAACGACGTGCGACGCTGCTTGGATGCCGGGATGAACGCCTATATCTCGAAACCGGTGCAGCCGGAGGAATTGAGCCGGATCATCGCCGAGCACATCATTCATAGAGACAGTCGTGTCGACCCGCTCGAGGCGGACGCGCCGCGCGAGGCGCTCAATCCGGAGAGTGACTCCGGCACTGTTTCCTTCGACGCCGACGACATGCTCGGGCGCGTCTTGGGAGATCGAGACATCGCCTGCGAGGTCATCGAACAGTTCCTGCTGGATGCCCCGGCGCGGCTCCGAGCGTTGCGCGCCTCTCTGGAGTCGGGTGATCAGGTCGAGGTTCGGCGCAAGGCCCACAGTCTGGCGGGTCTGGCGGCCAATGTTTCGGCCCCTTGTTTGCATGGCTTGGCGTCTACACTAGAGGATCCGGCCGAGCAGGGCATCTCGCCGGCCGAGGTCGAGCGTCTGGTGTCGCTCATGGAGCATGAATTCGAAGGGTTGCGCGCCCTCTTGGTCGACTGGATGCGCGGATCCTGAAGCCGTATCCGTTTCGATGCACGACCGGAATCAACATAGATCATCGGGAACAACGACATGGGCAATCTGAAGGTTTCGACGCGACTGGGGCTGGGGTTCGGCGTGGTCTTGCTGCTGCTGGGCGTGGTGGCCCTGATCGGCATCCTCAGGATCAACCGGATCAACAACGACATCCATGCCCTCGTCGACGATTATTTTCCCAAGACGGTCCAGGCCAACGCCATCATCGACAACATCAACGTCATTGCGCGTGCGATGCGCAACACGCTCATTCTCGATGAGGCCGGCGCCATTCGGGGTGAAGTCGAGAGAATCGAGCAGGCGCGAGCCAAGATTCTGGAAAATCTCGAGCAGTTGAAGCGGACCATCACCTCGCCCGAGGGCGTCGAGCGCCTGTCGGCTGTCGCGTCGGCTCGTGAACAGTATGTCGGTTTGCAGACGAGCTTCCTGAATCTGGTGCGCGAGGGCCGTCAGGTCGAGGCGAAAAATCTGTTGCTCGGCTCCATTCGTGATCGTCAGAATACCTATATTGCGGCCATCAACGAGCTCATCGACTACCAGACCCGGCTGATGACTGATCGCGGGGCCGCGGCCGGGCAGGCGGCGGCATCGGCGACCTGGCAACTGATCGTCCTGGCCGTAGTGGCGCTGCTGGTCGGAGCCGGGATCGGCATCGGGATCGCCCGCGGTCTGCTGCGCCGGCTCGGCGGCGAACCCGACTATGCCGCGACCATGGTGCTGGCGGTCGCCAACGGCGATCTCTCGCACAGCATCCAGACCAAGGCCGGCGACACCACCAGTCTGCTCGCCTCGCTCAAGGTGATGCAGGAGAACCTCAAGCAGCTGGTCGGCGAGATCGACGGCATCGTGCGCGGCGCCGTCCAGGGCGATTTCAGTCGCCGTCTGGACATGGCCGGCAAGCAGGGCTTCGGCAAGCAGATCAGCGAAGGACTCAACCAACTGGCCGAGACCACGGACGTCGGACTCAAGGACGTCACCCGCGTGGCCAACGCCCTGGCCGCCGGCGATCTGTCGCAGACCATCACCCGCGACTATCCCGGACTCTTCGGCGAGACCAAGAACGGCGTCAACGGCACCGTCAAGGCCCTGACCGCCGTGGTCGACGAAATCCGCAACATCGTCGACGCCGCCAACCGGGGCGACTTCAGCATCAAGCTGGAACTGGCCGGCAAACAGGGCTTCGCGCGTGAAATCGCGCAGTTGCTCAACCAGCTCTCCGACACCACGGAAGTCGGCCTCAAAGACGTGATGCGCGTCGCCCAGGCGCTGGCCGACGGCGACCTGACCCAGACCATCACCAAGGACTACCCGGGACTCTTCGGCGAGACCAAGGCCGGCGTCAACACCACGGTCAGCAACCTCAAGGACGTGGTGTTCCGCATCCGCGAGGCGGTCGACACCATCAACACCGCCTCCAGCGAGATCGCCACCGGCAACCAGGATCTCAGCCAGCGTACCGAGGAGCAGGCCAGCTCGCTGGAAGAGACCGCCAGCTCCATGGAAGAGCTGACCAGCACCGTCAAGCAGAACGCCGACAACGCCCGTCAGGCCAATCAACTGGCCATCTCGGCGGCCGATGTCGCGGTCAAGGGCGGCATGGTGGTCGATGCCTCGGTGCAGACCATGGCCGCCATCTCCGAGTCGAGCAAGAAGATCGCCGACATCATCGGCGTCATCGACGGCATCGCCTTCCAGACCAACATCCTGGCGCTCAACGCCGCCGTGGAAGCGGCGCGTGCCGGCGAACAGGGCCGCGGCTTCGCCGTGGTCGCCGCCGAGGTGCGCAGTCTCGCCCAGCGCTCGGCCAACGCCGCCAAGGAGATCAAGACCCTGATCACCGACAGCGTCTCCAAGGTCGACTCGGGCACCGCGCAGGTCAACGAGGCCGGCACGCGCATGACCGAGATCGTCGAGTCGATCAACCGCGTCACCAGCATCATGTCCGAGATCTCGGCCGCCTCGGTCGAGCAGTCCACCGGCATCGAGCAGGTCAACCAGGCCATCACCCAGATGGACGAGGTCACGCAGCAGAACGCCGCACTGGTCGAGGAGGCCGCCGCCGCCGCCGAGGCGCTGGAGGATCAGGCCCGCACCCTGGCCGAGGTGGTCTCGGTGTTCAAGGTCGGCCAGGAGCATGGTCAGGCGCGGACGCCCGTCCGGCCTGTCGCGCACAGTAAGTCGACCGCCGTCGCCAAGCCCGGCAAGGCGGCGCCCAAGGCCGGCCACGCGCGCCCGCCGTCGAAGCCCGATGAAGACGAATGGGCGGAATTCTGAGTCCGGTGCAGCGGTTGCGCACGATCATGGTTAACGCGACATTGGCGGTGCATCCATGAGTCTGCCGCTTCCGGTTCCGGCGCGCGCCCCCGTGTCACCGGATCCGATCGGCGCCGATGCCGGTGAGCGCGGCCTCGCCCTGATCGTCGACGACGAGGCGTCCAATCGTCGTCTGCTCGGCTCGATGCTGGTCAAGGAAGGCTTTCGCACGCTCGAAGCCTCCAACGGTCGGGAGGCCCTGGAGATCTTCGAGCGCGAGCGTCCCGACATCGTCTTCATGGATGTCCTGATGCCCGAGATGGATGGCCTGGAGAGCACCTGCCATATCAAGCGTCTGGCCGGAGACGACTTCGTGCCCGTGATCTTCCTGACGGCGGTCAAGGACGAGCAGTGTCTGCTGCGCTGCATCGAGGCCGGAGGCGACGACTTCCTCGCCAAGCCCTTCACCCTCACGCGGCTGCGGGCGCGCGTCCTGGCCATGGAGCGCGTGCGCGATCTGCAGCGCGCACTCGCCGCCAAGCAGCGTCTGCTCACGACCCTGCTGGAGCGCGATCAGGAGGAGAAACAGCTCGCCGAGCGTGTCTGGAGTCAGGCCGTCAAGCATTACAATGCGCACGTCCCCGGCATCGAACTCGTCGAGCGACCGGCCACCCTCTTCAATGGCGATCTGGTGCTGATGCACTATCTGCCGGATGGCGGCCTGCGGATTCTCCTGGGGGATTTCACCGGTCATGGACTGGCGGCGACCGTCGGCGCCCTGCCCGTGGCCGATACCTTCCATGCCATGACGACCAAGGGCTTCGACGATGTGGCCTTGCTCACCGAGATCAACCACAAGCTCTATCGTCTCCTGCCGACGGAGCGCTTCATGGCCGCCTATCTGATCTCGATTTCCGGACGCGGCGACACCCTGTCCTGGTGGAACGGCGGTATGCCGGCGGCCCATCTGCGCACCGCCACGGATCTGGTCGAGCTGTCCTCGCACGGACTGCCGCTCGGCATCCTGCCCGATCTGCACGACCCCGTCATGCGGCGCGTGGATCTCTCAGCGGGCGATCGTCTGCTGCTCATGAGCGACGGCTTGTTCGAGGCGCTCGATCGGCAGGGCCGGATGTTCGTCGATACGGGTCTGCGCGGGCTGCTGGAAGGCTGGCAGCCCGGAACGCCCATCCTTCCGAGCCTGATGGAGGCCTTCGATGCCCATTGTGCCGGAACCGAGCAGACCGATGACGTGGCCGTGATGGAGATTCCGCTCGATATCACTGTGCTGCACGACCCGTCCGGAACCTGAGCATCCGTTCCGTGTCAACGATCCTGTCCTCCATCAGCGAGACCACAAAGTCTATGGCTAGAGTCGATACACTGTGCCGCAAGGCCGCCAGGATCCTGGTCGTCGACGACGAGCGCGTCAGTCTCATCCTGATGGAGCGTCTGCTCCAGGCGGCGGGTTATTCGAACATCGTGCTCGTTCAAGATCCCTATGAATTCATGGCGGTCTACCGGCAGGCGCCGACCGATCTCGTCCTGCTCGACATCGAGATGCCGGGCCTGAGCGGATTCGATCTCATCGAGCAGCTGGCCGCGCTCGCCGATCCGCTCACGCCGCCGATCCTGGTGCTCACCTCGCTGCGCTCGCGCGACTACCGGCTTCGCGCGCTGGAGGCGGGCGCCAGCGATTTCATCGGCAAGCCCTTCGATCAGGCTGAGGTCGCCGCCCGTGTGCGCAACATGCTCGATGTGCAACTGGCGCATCGCATGGCCCACGATCAGAAGGACATGCTCGAACGCATCGTCTACGAGCGCACCCGCCAGATCCGCGAGACCCGGTTGCAGGTGGTCCAGCGTCTGGGCCGGGCCGCCGAGTATCGCGACAACGAGACCGGACAGCACATCCTGCGCATGAGCCACACCTCGACCCTGCTGGCCCGGCATCTGGGCTGGGACGAGGAGCGCTGTGAGATCATGCTGCACGCCAGTCCCATGCACGACGTCGGCAAGATCGGCATCCCCGACAGCATCCTGCTCAAGCCCGGCGCGCTCACGCCCGAGGAATGGCGGATCATGCAGACCCACAGCACCATCGGCGGCGATATCCTCGGCGGCGACGATTCCGAACTGATGCAACTGGCGCGCGAGATCGCCCTGAGTCATCACGAGAAATGGGATGGGGGCGGGTATCCGCTCGGGCTGGCGGGCGAAGACATTCCGGAGTCTGGACGCATCGTGGCGCTGGCCGACGTCTTCGACGCCCTGACCTCGGTGCGTCCCTACAAGCCGGCCTGGGAGGTGGAGGCGGCGCTGGAGTGGATGCGCGGGCAGTCGGGCAAACATTTCGACCCGCGCATCATGGAGGTCTTCCTCAGTCTCGTCCCCGAGATCCTGGAGATCCGCGAACGCTTCGCCGATCCTGTGTCCTGAACGGCGCGTTCAGCGTTTGTTCCTGGGGTCTTCGTCCCGGACCAGACTCATGGCGTCGATGCTCTGATCCGTCGCGCTGCTCGGCGTCACGCCGCTCTGGAGCTTGATCATCAGCCGTACCTCGTTGGCCGAGTCGGCGTACTTCAGGGCATCCTCGTAGCTGATCTCGCCTTCCTGATAGAGATTGAACAGCGCCTGATCGAAGGTGATCATGCCCTGTTCGCCCGAACGCTTCATCAGATCCTTGAGCTTGTGCACCTCGCCCATGCGGATGAGGTCGGCGGCCAGCGGCGTGTTGAGCAGGATCTCGATCACCGCGCGCCGGCCCTGGCCGTTCTTGCGCGGCGCCAGCTGCTGGGCGACGATGCCCTTGAGGTTGAGCGAGAGGTCCATGAGCATCTGCTTGCGCGATTCCTCGGGGAAGAAGTTGATGATGCGATCCATCGCCTGATTGGCGTTGTTGGCGTGCAGGGTGGCGAGCACCAGATGGCCGGTCTCAGCGAAGGTGATGGCGTATTCCATGGTCTGGCGGGTGCGGATCTCGCCGATCAGGATGACGTCCGGGGCCTGCCGCAATGTGTTGCGCAGGGCGACCTCGAAGGACTCGGTGTCCACCCCGACCTCGCGCTGAGTGATGATGCAGCCGTCGTGTTCGTGGACGTACTCGATCGGATCCTCGACCGTGATGATGTGTCCCGAGCTATGATGGTTGCGATAGCCGATCAGGGCCGCGAGCGAGGTCGACTTACCCGTGCCGGTGGCGCCGACGAAGATCACCAGACCGCGCTTGGTCATGGCCAGATCGCGCAGCACCGAGGGGAGCTTGAGTTCCTCCAGGGTCGGGATGCGGGTCTCGATGCGCCGCAGCACCATGCCGACCGCGTCGCGCTGGACGAAGGCACTGACACGGAAGCGTCCGAGCGGGGCGCGGTCGAGCGCGAACTGACACTCCTTGGTGTCCTCGAACTCGGCGCGCTGGCGCTCGTTCATGATGTCGTAGACCATGCTGCGCGCCTGCTCGGCCGTGAGCGGTTGCTTGGTGGCGGGGTAGAGGGTGCCGTCGATCTTGACGGTCGGCGGCCGGCCGGCGGTGATGAAGAGGTCCGAGCCCTTTTTCTCGACCAGGGCGTTCAAGAGTTGTTCCAGCGCGCGCTTCAGATCCATGGTTCGACCTCACTCGGTCAGATGGGGGAGCTCAATTGAAATCCTCTTTGTTCTGCGCCTTGGATCGAGCGTCCTGGCGGGCGATGAGGCCCTTGCCCAGCAGCTCCTTGAGATTCTGATCCAGGGTTTGCATCCCGTGCGCCTGGCCGGTCTGGATCGACGAGTACATCTGGGCGATCTTGGCCTCGCGGATGAGGTTGCGGATGGCCGGGGTGCCGATCATGATCTCGTGCGCGGCGATACGGCCGCCGCCGGTCTTCTTCAGCAGCGTCTGCGAGATGACCGCGCGCAGCGACTCCGAGAGCATGGCGCGCACCATGTCCTTCTCGGCCGCCGGGAAGACGTCGATGATGCGGTCGATGGTCTTGGCCGCCGAGGTGGTGTGCAGGGTGCCGAACACCAGATGGCCGGTCTCGGCGGCGGTCAGGGCCAGCCGGATGGTCTCCAGGTCGCGCATCTCGCCGACCAGGATGATGTCCGGATCCTGGCGCAGGGCCGAGCGCAGGGCCTCGCTGAAACCGAGGGTGTCCTTGTGCACCTCGCGCTGGTTGACCAGACACTTCTTGCTGACGTGCACGAACTCGATCGGATCCTCGATGGTGAGGATGTGTTCGTACTTGTTGTCGTTGATGTGGTCGATCATGGCCGCGAGCGTGGTCGACTTGCCCGAGCCGGTCGGCCCCGTGACCAGGATCAGTCCGCGCGGGACGTCGATGATGTCCTTGAAGCTCTTGGGGGCCTTGATGTCCTCGAGCGTCAGTACCTTGGAAGGAATGGTCCGGAAGACGGCGGCCGCGCCGCGCTTCTGGTTGAAGGCGTTGACGCGAAAACGCGCCACGCCGGGGATCTCGAACGAGAAGTCGGTCTCCAGGAACTCCTCGTAGTCCTCGCGCTGCTTGTCGTTCATGATGTCGTAGACGAGCGAATGGACCGCGCGATGTTCCAGGGGCGGAACATTGATGCGGCGCATGTCGCCGTCGACCCGGATCATGGGCGGCAGCCCGGACGACAGATGCAAGTCAGAGGCGTTGTTCTTGACGCTGAAGGCAAGCAGTTCGGCGATGTCCACGAGTCCTCCTGTTACGCCACCGTTGGCGGGCCGCGTTCGCGTCGCGGACGCGGCTCAGAACCTGTTACGAATGCGCTTCAAAGCGCGCCACCGTCCAGGAGCGCGACCTTGTCCATCACCATCGACTCCAGATCGCGCTTGTACTGGGCGACCCGCTCCAGCAGCGCGGCATCGGCGCTGCCCAGGATCTGCGCGGCCAGGATGCCGGCGTTCTTGGCGCCGTCGATGGCGACCGTGGCCACCGGCACGCCGGCCGGCATCTGCACGATCGACAGCAGCGAATCCTGACCCGAGAGCGCCGAGGTCTTGATCGGCACGCCGATGACCGGCAGCGGCGTGATGGCCGCCGCCATGCCCGGCAGATGGGCCGCACCGCCGGCACCGGCGACGATGACCCGCAGACCGCGCTCGACGGCCGTTTGAGCATAGTCGTAGAGGCGCTGCGGCGTGCGATGGGCCGAGACGATGGTCATCTCGTAGGCCACGCCCAGCTCGTCGAGGATGGCGGAGGCCTCGCGCATGACCGGCAGATCCGAGTCGCTGCCCATGATGATGCCCACCAGCGGGCCGGCTGGATGTTTGGATTGGCTCATGGGTGGTCCTCCCCCGAGATCTCGATGAGTGCGCGCACCTGGAGCGCCTTGTGTTCGGCCATGGCGATGTCCGGGTCGAGCACGGTGACATGGCCCATCTTGCGATAGGGCGCGGTGGCCGCCTTGCCGTAGAGGTGCAGACAGACACCGGAGATGGCCAGTGCCTCGGCCATGCCCTTGATGACCGGACGGCCACGATGCTCGGGGGCGCCGAGCAGATTGATCATGGCGGCGGGCGAGAGCTGATCGGTCGATCCGAGCGGCAGTCCGACCACGGCGCGCAGATGCTGCTCGAACTGGTCGGTGACATTGGCCTCGATGGTGTGGTGGCCCGAGTTGTGGGTGCGGGGCGCGACCTCGTTGACCAGGAGTTCGCCCGACTCGGTCAGGAACAGCTCGACGCCGAAGATGCCCACGCCGCCCAGGGTCTCGACCGTGCGCACGGCCAGGGCCACGGCGGCCTCGGCGGTCTCGGGGGCGATGCGCGCGGGTGCCAGCAGCAGGTCGAGCACGTTCTCGCCGGGGCGAAAGACCATCTCGACCACCGGATAGCAGCGGCAGTCGCCGTCGTGTCCGCGCGCGACGACCACGGCCAGCTCCTTGGCGGCCGGCACGAAGCGTTCGAGCAGCGCGGGCACGGGCAGATGGCGCGGATAGTCTTCGGCCGACTTGAGGATGGAGACGCCGCGCCCGTCGTAGCCGCCGCGTCGGGCCTTCTGCACCAGCGGATAACCGAAGGCGGCGAAGGCCTCGGGCGTCGGTTCGGGCATGGGCACGAACTCGGCCGTCGGGATGCCGGCGGCGGCGAGCGCCTGCTTCTGGGTCAGCTTGTCCTGGATGAGCGCCAGCACGCGGGGCGAGGGATGGATGCGGTGTCCCTCGCGTTCGAGTTGGATGAGCGTCTCGGTGTCGATGTCCTCGATGTCGAAGGTGATGACGTCGCAGGAGTCGGCCAGCTCGCGCAGCCTGGCCGGGTCGTGATAGTGGCCGACGATCTGATGACCGGCGACCTGACCGGCCGGTGAGCCGGGTGTCGGATCGAGCACCACGCAGGTGCAGCCGAGGCGCTTGGCGGCCTTGGCCAGCATGCGGCCGAGCTGGCCGCCGCCGATGATACCGATCCGAGCAAGGGGTAGGGGAAATACGTCCATGGAGCAATGATCAGGGTTATTCGGGAAATTGGGAAGCCCCGCCGCTCGGATTGGAGCGGCGAGGGCGCCTGTCAGCCATTCGGGCAGGATTTGCGCGGGCACGAGGCGTCGTGGATCGGTTATGGTTGCAGTGCCCCATACTTTACCGCGAGGACTCATGGTCATGTCGAACCAACCCGATCTCCAGGCCGTCAAGACCTATCTGCTCGATCTCCAGGATCGCCTCACCGAGGCGCTGCGCGCCGCCGACGGTGGGGCCGAGTTGCGTCAGGATACCTGGGAGCGGCCCGGCGGCGGGGGCGGGCGCACGCGCCTGATCCGCGAGGGGCTGGTGTTCGAGCAGTGCGGCATCAATTTCTCGCACGTCCACGGCGAGCGGCTGCCGCCCTCGGCCAGCGCCCATCGGCCCGATCTGGCCGGACGACGCTTCGAGGCGCTGGGTGTGTCGCTGGTCGCCCATCCCCTGAATCCCTATGTGCCCTCATCGCATCTGAACGTGCGCTTCTTCCTCGCCGAGAAGGAGGGCGCCGAGCCGGTCTGGTGGTTCGGCGGCGGCTTCGATCTCACGCCCTATTATGGCTTCGAGGAGGATGTCATCCACTGGCACCGGAACGCGCGCGCGGCCTGCGAGCCGTTCGACGCCGAACTCTATCCGCGTTTCAAGGCGTGGTGCGACGAGTATTTCTTCATCAAGCACCGCCAGGAGCCGCGCGGTATCGGCGGGATCTTCTTCGATGACTTCGACCAGGGCGGTTTCGAGCACGCCTTCGCCTTCTGGCGTCGTGTCGGCGATCACTATCTGACCGGCTATCTGCCGATCGTCGAGCGCCGCTGGGCCATGACCTATGGCGACCGCGAGCGCGAGTTCCAGAAGATTCGGCGCGGGCGCTATGTCGAGTTCAATCTGGTCCAGGACAGGGGCACGCTGTTCGGGTTGCAGTCGGGCGGGCGGACCGAATCCATCCTGGTCTCCATGCCGCCCGAGGTGAGCTGGCGCTACGACCATCGGCCCGAGCCGGGGACGCCGGAGGCCGAACTGCTGGAGCGCTTTCTGGTGGTGCGCGATTGGTTGGGTGAGGACTGAGGTCTGACTCAACCGCCCGCGACCCGGCGATAGAGTTCCAGATAACGATCCAGGATGGCGCGGCGGCTGAATTCATGCTCCACCCGCTCCAGGCCGCGCGCGACCAGCGCCGCCGGCAGCGCCGGATCGGACAGCGTCCGGCGGATGCCCTCGGCCAGAGTGGCTGCATCGGCACAGGGCACGCACCAGGCATCCTCGCCATGACGGGCCAGCTCGCGCGCGCCGCGGAAACTGGCCGTCACCAGCGGTTTGCCCCAGGCCCAGGCTTCGAGGATGACATTGCCCAGGGTCTCCTCCTCCAGCGAGGGGAAGACGACCAGATCCGCCATCTGGAGATAGGGCGCCGGATCGCGCTGCCAGCCGGCCCAGACGATCCGGTGTGACTGGCCGCCCTGTTCGGCCTGACGCCGCAACTCGGGACCGAGCGGACCCTCGCCGACCATCACCAGTCGAACCGGACGCCCGGCAATGGTCTCGGGCAGACGGGCGAGCGCGTCGATCAGGTAGCGCTGGCCCTTGACCGGGACGAAGCGTCCGAGCGTGACCAGCACCCAGGCGTCGCCCGGCAGGCCATGCGCGGCACGGCGTTCGGCGACGAGTTCGGGCGCGACCGGACGGGCCGGATCGGCGAAGTTATAGATGTGATAAACGCGCTCGGCCGGCAGTCCCTGGCGCACCATCCAGTCGCACAAGCCTTTGGTATTGCCGATCCAGCCGTGGGCGTGACGATAGGGACCGAGTGCGTAATAGCCGCCGAGCCGGGCCAGATGGACCGGACCGCCCGCGCGCGGCAGGCGGGCGAGCCGGGTCGCGCGCCCCATGTAGGTCTGGACGATGTCTGGCTTCAGATCCTGGATCAGACGCCCGACCGCGCCGCGCGACCAGGGATCCCAGGTGGTGCGATAGGGCAGGCGATGGATGGGCAGTCCGCCGAGATCCGGGCCGTCGAGCGCGCTCCCCTGGCGGATCGCTACTTGAGCCGGCGCCCCGCGCTCGGCCAGCGCCGCGCTGAAGCGGATGAACCAGCGTTCGGCCCCGCCGAGTGCCTTGCTGGCGACCATTTGCAGTGTGGTCGGTTCAGCCATCGGAAGTCGCGGACTCAATTCCATGGCGCTACGCCTGTCCGGTACACCTTCAGTCCAAGAAGACGCTCCATGGGGTCGAAATCTCGATCCGAGTGCAGGAGGGGCAAATCTTCGAGCAGGCAATAGGTGCCGATGATGACGTCAATGACCTTGCGAATCGTGATGCCGCGTGCTCGTAAAAATCGATAGTTGTTTGCAGCGGACAATGCGACCCGGCGACCCCCAAGCCAACGGCAATCGAGGCCATCGAGTAACTCGTGTGCTTGGCGATAATCCGAGTCCGATCGAAACCCCTGCAAGACTTCGGTCAGGATCAAGTCGCCGATGAGTACCGGAACCTCGCCGAGTAACCTGTCGAGCGTATCGGTTTCAGGGTTCTGTACTGCTCCGAATTTCATACTCGAAAGTGCTCATTCGGCAATTCGCTCTCCGTTGATAGCGCCCTGGTGGGCGAGCAACTGGAGTCCGGGTTGAGCAGTCCCAACCGAATGGCCGGTCAACACCGGCAACATGGGCCGTGTCGGCCGTCGAAACCCAGCTTGCGCCATAAAAATTGCCTCGGCGTTCATCCTGAACAGAGAACAACCTTGCGATTCGACGTTGACCCTGACCATGGAGCGTGAAACCTTCACGCTTGTAGATAACCTATCTACAGTGAAAAATCCTGATGAAAAATGAAGAAAAAATCAAGAACTGTTTTTTGCTCCTTGCGTGCCGGATCCGTCTCCAGCCGTGTCCAGGTATAGAGCGGCATGAACCCGATGTTCAGTCCGAAATAGCCCGAGTCGCCGCGGTTGGTGTTGCGCCAGCGTGCCGCGATGTCGAGCCAGGTGTCGGCCTGGCGCGCATAGTGCTCGGCGATGACACGGCGGCGCTCGGCGTACTCGGGTAAGCCCTCGGTCGAATAGCCGAGCATGAGTCCCTGATACTGGTCGCGGCTGATGTTGCCGCGCCAGTGCCAGAGCCGGTTCTCGTAGAGGACGTCTCGATGCACTTCCGGGTCGTCGGCGCTCAACAGCGCCAAAACCGGCTCGGGGCTGTCGGCGGGCGCGGCATAACGGGCCAGATAGCCGCGATCGCCCGAGATGTCCCACCAGCGGTGCAGGGTCGCGACCGTCTCGCGCAGGGCGCGCTCGGCATCGGGCGCGCCCGTGGACATGAAGCGCAGCGCCTCGGCGGCCAGATAACTGCCGGTCCAGATCGGCGAATCGCGCCGCCCGCCATAGGAGCGGATCGTGCTCAGCGTCTCGTCGGTGAACTCGGCCGCCATGACCCCGCCGACCGGCCTCATCCAGTGGTTCAGCCAGGCGGTATGATGGCGCGCCCGGTTGTGCAGCCGGCCGGCGCCATCGTCCAGGTTCGAGATCCAGCCGCCGCCGGACGCCTCCCAGAGTCGGCAGCGCGACTCGGTCACGCCGACCTCGAAGCGGCAGGCATCCGCGCAGGGCGCGACGACCTCATCGAACTGCTATCATGTCCCGGCAACCACCGACGACGCTACCCCGCTGATCCGAATCCCTGCCGAGACACAGAACTCCACCATGCCCATTCTGACCACAGAGGACACCGCCGAGCGTCTGGCCCGGCTGCAACAGATCATCGAAGACCTGCTGAAAGAGGCCAAACGTCAGGGCGCCAGTGCCGCCGAAGCCTCGGTCGGCGGCAGTGCCGGACTGGAGGTCGCGGTCCGGCTCGGCGAGGTCGAGACGGTCGAGCACACGCGCGACAATGGTCTGGGCGTCACGCTCTATTTCGGCCGGCGCAAGGGTTCGGCCAGCACCTCGGATCTCAGCCCGGCCGCCGTGCGCGATGCCGTCAGCGCCGCGCGTGCCATCGCCCAGCACACCCAGGACGACCCCTGCGCCCATCTGGCCCCGCCCGAGCTCATGGCCACCGAGATCCCGGACCTGGATCTCTGTCATCCCTGGGCGATCGAGGTCGAGCAGGCGATCGAGCTGGCCATCGCCTGTGAGGACGCGGCGCGCGCTCATGATCCGCGCATCGTCAATTCCGAAGGCGCGAGCCTCTCGACCCATCTCGGCCTCCATGTCGCCGGCAACAGTCACGGCTTCCACGGCGGCTATCCGACCACGCGCCACAGTCTCAACTGTGCCGTGATCGGCCAGGATGGGGAACTGATGCAGCGCGATTACTGGTGGACGACGGCGCGTGCCGCCGCTGATCTGGACTCGGCGCGCTCGGTCGGCGAGCGGGCGGCCGAACGGACCGTGGCGCGTCTTGGTGCGCGTCGGCTCGGCACGCGCGAGGCGCCGGTGCTGTTCCGCGCCGAGGTCGCGACCGGACTCCTGCGCAGTCTGGTCTCGGCCATCAACGGCACCAATCTCTACCGGCGCTCCAGCTTTCTGCTCGACCATCTCGGCAAGCGGATCTTCCCCGAATTCGTGCGCATCTATGAGCAGCCGCATCTGTTGCGCGGGCTCTCCAGCGCGCCCTACGACGGCGACGGCGTGGCCACGCGCGCCAAGGATCTGGTGCGCGACGGCGTGCTCCAGACCTATGTGCTCGACACCTATTCGGGCTGCCGGCTCGGGATGCCGACCACGGGCAATGCGGGCGGGGTGCGCAATCTCGCCATCGAGATGGGCGACCTGGATCGCGCCGCGCTCCTGCGCGAGATGGGCACCGGGCTGATGGTGACCGAGCTCATGGGCCACGGCGTCAATCCGGTCACGGGCGACTACTCGCGCGGTGCGTCCGGCTTCTGGGTCGAGAACGGCGAGATCCGGTATCCGGTCGAGGAGATCACCATCGCCGGCAATCTCAAGCAGATGTTCGCCGGACTGGTCGCGGTCGGCAACGACTGCGACTTTTCGGGCAGCATCCGCACCGGCTCCTGGCTGATCGATCGAATGACGATCGCCGGGGAGTGAGCGCGCCATGAGCGAAATCGTCCTGATCAACGTCACCGGCGAGGATCGTCCCGGCATCACAGCGGCGCTGACCGCCATCCTTGCCCGCTATCGGGTGCCGATCCTGGATATCGGCCAGTCGACCATCCACAACGCCCTGGCGCTGGGGTTGATGGTCGAGCTGCCTCGGACGGGGAGTGATTGCGGGGTGTTCAAGGAACTGCTGTTCAGCGCCCATACGCTGGGGCTGGATATCCGCTTCACGCCCATCGCCGCCGATGACTACGAAGGCTGGGTGCACGAGCAGGGCCGGCCGCGCCATATCCTGACCCTGGTCGGACGTGAGATCGAGGCCGAGCACATCGCGCGCGTGTCGGCGGTGGTCGCCGAACGCGGGTTGAACGTCGACCGCATCGCGCGTCTGACCGGGCGCATCTCGCGGCGCGAACGTCTGCCGGCGGCGCTGGCCTCGGTCGAGCTTTCGGTGCGCGGTGCCGTGCCCGACCTGACCGAGCTGCATGGTGCATTGCTGGCGCTCGGGCGGGTGCTGGACGTCGACATCTCGGTCCAGGAGGACGACATCTTCCGCCGCAACCGGCGGCTGGTGTGCTTCGACATGGATTCGACGCTGATCCAGACCGAGGTCATCGACGAGCTGGCGGCGGCGGCTGGTGTCGGCGCCGAGGTCGCGGCCATCACCGAGGCGGCGATGCGCGGTGAGCTGGACTTCAAGGAGAGCTTCCGGCGTCGCATGGCGTTGCTCAAGGGGTTGGACGAATCCGTGCTGGCCGGGATCGCCGAGCGTCTGCCGATCACCGAGGGCGCCGACCGGCTCATCGCCACGCTCAAGCGGCTTGGCTACAGGGTGGCGATCCTCTCGGGCGGCTTCACCTATTTCGCCGAGCATCTGCAACGGCGTTTCGGCATCGACTATGTCTACGCCAACCGGCTCGAATTCAGGGACGGTAAGCTCACCGGCGAGGTCTCGGGCGAGATCGTCGATGGTGCGCGCAAGGCTGAACTGCTGCGCGAGATCGCCGCGCGCGAGGGCATTCGGCTGGAGCAGGTGATCGCGGTCGGCGACGGCGCCAATGATCTGCCGATGCTGGCCATCGCCGGACTCGGCATCGCTTTCCACGCCAAACCCATCGTTACCGAGCAGGCGCGTCATGCCATCGCGACGGTCGGACTCGATGCCATCCTCTATCTGCTCGGGATGCGCGATCGGGATGTGGAGGCCTTGGCCTGAAAGCGCTCAACCGATGACCACTTCGGTTTGGGGTAGGCGCTGCTGTAGGGCGTGTTGCAGGGCGTGCTTGGCGTCTGTGTCGCCATGGACGAGGATGACCGTCTTGGGCTTGACCCGCATACGGGTGACGAAGTTGATCAGGTCTTTTCGATCGGCGTGGGCGGACTAGCCGCCGAGAGTATGGACGGCGGCGCGGATGTCGAAGCGCGTGCCGTCGAGGTCGACATAGCCGCCGCGCGGTCCATAGCGCCGGATCGCCCAGCCGGGGGTGCCGGCGGCCTGGTAGCCGACGAAGAGGATGTCGTGGCGTGGGTCGCCGAGCATGGCTTTGAGGTAGTCGATGATGCGTCCGCCGGCGCACATGCCGCCTGCGGCGATGACGATGGCCGGGCGGGCGCTGCGGGTCTCAGGTAGTCGACGGTGCGCAGGTGGGTGGGTGGCGGCCTGAGTCGAGCCGGCGTTTGGCTTCGCGGTCCCAGTGGTCGCGCAGGCGGGTGTAGCCGGCGGTGAAGTCGGCGGCCAGGGGGGAGTCGAGGATGATTTCGAGGTCGTCCCAGGTGCGTCCTTGGGTGAGGCGTCGTTGGCGATGTTGGTGGATGATGGCTTCGAGTTCGTAGAGCAGTTCCTGGGTGCGGCCGATGCTGAAGGCGGGGATGAGCAGGGTGCCGCCGTTGTCGAAGGCGTGTTCGACGATGGCGCGCAGACGGTCGCGTCGTGCGCGGCGGTCTTCGTGGAGGCGGTCGCCGTAGGTGCTTTCGAGGACGACGATGTCGGCGGCGTAGGGGGGATTTGGGGGCGGGCAGCAAGGGGGTATGGGGGGCGCCGAGATCGCCGGAGACAGAGGATGCGGGTGGCGGTGCCGCCTTGGTGCAGGTCGCATTCGACGTAGGCGGAGCCGAGGATGTGGCCGGCGGGTTTGAGTCGGAGGCGCAGGCTGGGGTCGCCGGTGGTGAGGCTGTGCCACTGGCCGTAGGGGAGGGGGACGGTGAGTTGACGGACGCGGTCGAGCACGCGGGCGATGAGCTTGGCGTCGCGTGTGACGCCGACTTTGAGGGCATCTTCGATGACGAGTGGGAGCAGGTCGGCGGAGGCTTGACAACTTAATCAGGAAGCCGTTTGCGCCCAGGTGGCGCTCCTGATCTTCGACCGGGTGTGTGAGACACCAACCATCGACCACCCGCCGGACGAAGAGCGTGCGTGACTTTTCACTCCAGATCATGACGCCATCGACGTGATATCGCTCGATGGTGTCTGAGCGCTGAAGACTTGAGGATGTCATGACTCCACCGACCTGACGTCGCTCGACGGCGACTGAGCGGCGCCGTATCTCAGCCTGGAGATCCGGTCGTCAAAGACGCAACCGCCCCTGGTTCTCCAAAAACCACCGATAGGTTTGCCGAATCCCATCGGCCAGCGCGATCCGCGCCGCCCAACCCAGCCCGCGTAGACGCTCGACATCGAGCAATTTCTGCGGCATGCCGTCGGGCTTGCTCGCATCGAAGACGATCTCGCCCTCGAACCCCACCACCTCGGCCACCAGCCGCGCCAGCTCCGCGATGCTGACATCGACCCCGGTCCCGACGTTCAGATGCGAACAGCGCGGATCCGTGTGCGCCCGCCAGACCTCGGGCGCCAGCCCCATCACATGCACACAGGCCGCCGCCATGTCGTCGACATGCAGTAACTCACGTCGCGGCGTACCGCTGCCCCAGACCGTCACCGTCGACGCCCCCGCGACCCGCGCCTCATGGAGCTTACGCATCAGCGCCGGCAGCACATGACTGTCGTTCAGGTCGAAGTTGTCGCCCGGCCCATAGAGGTTGGTCGGCATCACACTGCGAAAATCCGTCCCGTACTGACGGTTGTAGGACTCACACAGCTTGATCCCGGCGATCTTGGCGATGGCATACGGCTCGGTAGATACGGGGACAGGATCCGTTAGACATTGGGATGACTCATGAAACTGTTTTTTGCTCTTCAGTGCCACGATCAGCAGTGATACTAGGATGGACAGATGGATCCTGTCCAAGGCGCCCCTCGATTCCGCCAGGGCGCAACGATCGACACGCAACAGCAGACCATGCACCAGCCAGAGCAGGGCGAGCGATCCGGCCGAAACGGCGAGAGACCGGCCCGGATGCGCCGGATCATGACCATAGCCGTGTCCAGAACCGGGATGCCCAGGATCAGCGCCGGGATCAGTTGGCCATAGACGGTGTCGAAACGCTGCGTGACCAGGATGATGAGTACGGCCGTGCCGAAACCCAGGAACTGACTGCCGGTGTCGCCCATGAAGATCTGGGCCGGATTGCTGTTGAAGCGCAGAAAACCGAAGGTCGCGCCGATCATGGCCAGCGCGATGCCGATTTCCGCCGCGTGATACCGAACAAATCTCCGGTGGCAGACAGCCAGGGGGCACAAAGGCGAGGCGCGAGGCTCCGGATCAGGACGTCTTGGCCATCTCTTGCTCCAGCCGCCGCTTGACCGCCCCCGGTGATCCGGTATGACGTGCCAGCCGGTCATAGGCCACGGGCACCACGAACAGGGTGAAGACCGTCGCCGCCAGCACTCCGGCCAGGATGACGATACCGATGACCGCGCGCGTCTCCGAGCCGGCACCGCTGGAGAGCAGCAGCGGAATGGCCCCGGCCGCCGTGGTCACGCCGGTCATGAGGATGGGCCTCAGCCGGGTCTCGCTCGCCTCGATCAGGGCCGCGCGGAACTCCTGCCCCTGATCGCGCAGTTGATTGGCGAATTCGACGATGAGGATGCCGTTCTTGGCCGCCAGTCCCACCAGCATCACCAGCCCGATCTGGCTGAAGATATTGAGACTCTGACCGGTGATCCATAGCCCGAACAGCGCCCCGGCCATGGCCGGCGGCACCGTGAGCATGATGACCAGCGGATGGATCCAGCTCTCGAACTGCGCGGCCAGCACCAGATAGACCACCATCAGCCCCAGTACGAAGACGAACAGCACGCCCTCGGCGCTGCTTCGGAAGTCACGGCTCTGGCCCTTGTAGTCGATCTGGGCGTATTCGGGCAGATGTGTTCGGACCTTGGCTTCCAGATAGGCGAGCGCATCCCCGAGCGCCAGCCCCTCGGCGAGGCCGGCCTCGATGGTGATGGCGCGGATGCGGTTGAAGCGGTTGAGGCTCGGCGACTCGGCGGTCTCGGTCACGCGCGCCAGACTCGCCAGCGGGATCAGGGCCTCACTGCGGGCCGAGCGGACATAGATGTTCTCCAGACTGGTCGGGGTGCGCTGTTCATGGCGCTCGCCCTCCAGGATGACGTCGTATTCCTCACCCTGATCCAGATAGGTCGTCACCCGGCGCGAACCGAGCATGGTTTCGAGCGTGCGTCCGAGTGTGCCGACCGTCACCCCGAGATCGGCGGCGCGGTCGTAGTCGATCTCGACCCTGAGCTGAGGCTTGGTCTCCTTGTAGTCCCAGTCGAGTCCGACCAGTCCGGGGTTGTCCTTCTCGATCTCGGCGATCAGGATGTCGCGCCAGGCGGCCAGTTCCTCGTAGCTGCCGCCGCCGATGACGAACTGGACCGGCTTGCTGGTGCGCGCGCCGAAGCCCTGACGCATGACCGGGAAGGCGCGCACCCCCGGCAGGTCGGCGAGCTTGGCGCGGATCTCGTCCATGATCACCCAGGCCGAGCGGCGCTTGGCGTGACTGTCGAGCACCACGATCACCATGCCGGTGTTGAAGGTGGCCGTGTTGGAGAAGGCGCGCGGACTGCGCACCAGGAGCCGGATCGCCTCGCCGCTCTCGGTATAGGGCATGAGCCGGCGCTCGATCTCTTCCATGTAGGTCTTCATGTAACTGTGGGACGCGCCCTCGGGTCCGTTGACCAGGATGAAGAAGGCGCCGCGATCCTCGCGCGGGGTGTATTCCTGTGGGATCCGGTCGAAGAGCCAGACGGCGGCTCCGAGCGTGCCGATCAGCGCCAGCAGGATGATCCAGGGTTGACGCAGCAGGAATCCGAGCACGCGCCGATAGCGCCGACGGATCGTCAGGAAGACGCGGTCGATGCCCTCGGCGAGTCCGGGACGCTCGCCCTCGGGCCGATGCGCCGCCGGCAGCACCTTGGAGGCCAGCATCGACGACAGCGAGAGCGCGACGAAGGCGGAGAAGACCACGGCGGCGGCCATGGTCAGGGCGAACTCGGAGAACAGCCGTCCCAGATCCCCTTGCAGGAAGGCGATCGGGACGAAGACCGCGACCAGCACGATGGTGGTCGCGACCACGGCGAAACCGACCTGGCGCGTCCCCCGATAGGCGGCGACCAGCCGCGTCTCGCCGTATTCCTCCATGCGCCTGTGGATGTTCTCCAGCACCACGATGGCATCGTCGACCACCAGCCCGATGGCCAGCACCAGGGCGAGCAGGGTCAGGATGTTGATCGAGAACCCGAGCGCGAGCAGCACCGTGAAGGTCGACACGATCGACACCGGCACCGTGACCGCCGGCACCAGGGTCGCGCGCCAGTTGCCGAGGAACAGGAAGATCACCAGCACCACCAGCACGATGGCGATGGCGAGCGTCTTGTAGACCTCCTTGATCGCCTCCTCGACGAACACCGAGCTGTCGAAGCTCCGGCTCAGGCTCATCCCCTCGGGCAGTGAGGCATCGACACGCTCCATCTCGGCCTTGGCTGCCTGGGCGACGGCGATGGTGTTGGCGGTCGATTGCTTGATGATGCCGATGCCGACCATGGGCTTGCCGTTGCTGCGAAAGAAGGTGCGTTCCTCCTCGGTGCCGCGCTCGACCCGCGCCACGTCGCCCAGACGCACCAGATAGCCGTCCGTGCCGCGCTTGAGCACCAGCCGCGCGAAGTCGTCCGGGGTGTTGAAGGCGCGCTCGACCCGCACGCTGAACTGACGGTCGATCGATTCGACCTCGCCGGCGGGCAGCTCGATGTTCTCGGCCCGCAGCGCCTCCTCGACCTCGGCGACCGTCAGCCCGCGCGCGGCCAGGGCGCTGCGGTCGAGCCAGATGCGCATGGCATAGACCTGCTCGCCGCCGACCCGCACCCGCGCCACGCCGTCGAGCACGGAAAAACGATCGACCAGATAGCGGCGTGCATAGTCCGAGAGTTCGGGCACCGTCATCCGCTCGCTGGAGAGATTGAACCAGACGATGACGTCGTCGTTGCTGTCGACCTTCTGGATCTCGGGGGTGTCGGCCTCGCTCGGGAGCTGATCGAGGATGCCGGAGACGCGGTCGCGGATGTCGTTGGCGGCCCCGTCGACGTCGCGGTCGATGCTGAACTCGATGTTGATGCGCGAGCGCCCGTCTTCGCTGGTCGACTCGACGGTGCGGATGCCCTCGACCCCGGCGATGCGTTCCTCGATGACCTGGGTGATGCGGGTCTCGACCACGGCCGCGGCCGCGCCGCGATAGGTGGTGCTGATGGAGACCACCGGCGGGTCGATGTTCGGAAACTGGCGCAGCGGCAGCCGGTCGAACGAGACCAGTCCGAAGGCGACCAGCAGCAATGACAGGACGCCGGCCAGGACCGGGCGGGTGATGGAGACGTCGGAGAGGATCACGGCATCCGGTTCTGTGTGGTGTCGGTCCGGTTCGCGGTCGAGTCGTCGGGGGCAGAGCCGGGGCCGGCAACGAGCCGGATCGGCTGGCCGGGGCGGATCTTCTCCTGCCCCTCGGTGACGACGCGATCCCCGGGTTCCAGCCCGTCACGGACCTCGACCCAGCCGGGAATCCGTGTGCCGATGCGGATCTGGAGCCGTTCGGTCGTCGGTCCCGACTCGCCCTCCGTCAGCCGCAGGACGAAATGCTCCTGTCCGCGATGCAGGATCGCCGCCTCGGGCACGGTGAGCGCCTCGCGCGGATCGAGCATCAGCACCACGCGCATCAGGAGTCCGGGTTTGAGCGTGAAGTCGGGATTGGGCAGGATGGCGCGCACCCGCACCGAGCGCGTGACCGGATCGACCCGGCTGTCGATGCCGCGCACAACGCCCTTGAAGACGCGCGCGCCGAAGGCCGAACTGGTGGCCTCGATGCCCAGTCCGGGCTGGAGCGAGGCGAGATGGACGCTGGAGACGCTGAAGTCGAGTTTCATCAGACGGTCGTCGTCGAGCGTCGTGATCAGGTCGCCCGGCGTCACCAGCGCGCCCTGGCTGACGTTGCGCAGACCCAGCACGCCATCGAAGGGCGCCTTGATGAAGCGGTCGGCCACGCGCGATTCGATGGCGGCGAGCAGGGCGCGCGCGGTGTCGAGATCGCGCTGGCGCTCGTCGAGCAGGGATTCGGATGCCGAGCGCCGGGCCGCCAGCGAGCGGACGCGGTCGTACTGACGTTCGGCCTCGCGCAGACGCACGCCGGCCTCTTCGAGCAGGGCATGTTCCTCGGCGCTGGTCATCTCGACCAGCGGATCGCCGGCGCGCACCCGCTGATTGTCGTCGAAGTGCACCACCGAGATGGTTTCCGTCACCTTGGAGGTGATGGCGACCGACTCGTTGGCCTGGAGCGTGCCCAGGGCCTCGACCCGTTCGCTGAGCGGCTGGACGCGCGTCTCGGCCACCACCACAGGCGTGGCGGGCGGCGCTCCGCCGGGCTTGGCGGCCCAGACGTTCGACACGGCCGGCCAGACCAGCATGGCTATCAGTATCGGCATCGACAAAACACGCATCAATCGGTACTCGCTCTATGAGGTCTCGCTGAACACTCGTCGCGATCGGCGCCTCTCCTCTTGCGGGAGAGGTGTTGGGAGAGGGGGAGAAGGAACCGCCATGGCCAAGTTGTTTTTGAAGCCCTACTTAGGTGCTCGGCTCCATCGAGAGTTCCTTCCGTCGCCGAAACGCAAACGGCCCCGTCACCGAAATGACGGGGCCGTTCGTTGTCTCAGACTGACGCCTTCGGGTCAATCGCTCGACCCGGCGAGCCGCTTCAACGGGTCTGGGCCGAAGACGCGGCCGGAGCCTGGGCCTGATGCTGGGGCATCATCGGATAGGGACGCTCGGGGAAGGCACGGCTCAGCGGCTCGCCGATATGGCGGGTCGGATGCTGGGCGCGACGCTCCTCGCTCCACTGCTTCATGGCCTCACGGTGCTCCTCGATCCGCTGCTTGGCCTGCTCGCGATAGGCGTCCATCTCCTTGCGACGGGCGTCCAGCGACTCGGGCATGGCCGGGAACTGGCCGAACTCGGGCATCTCGGGGAACTCGGGCGCCTCCGGATACTGACCGAACTCAGGCATGGCCGGCCGCTCCGGGAACGCGGGCCAGGCGGGACGGTTCTGATCGGCCCAGGCCAGTTGCTGCTCGGCGAACCGGCGCTGCGCCTCGAACGCCTCGCGCATGGCCTTGTCGTGCTGCTCCATCATCGCCTGCTGCTGCTCGATAAATGCCTTGTGCTGGTCGGCCGTCGGAGCGACGGGTTGATAGGGCGCGGCATACCAGGCGAAGGCCGTGGTCGTGGCGGCGGCGAGCGCGATGGCGGAAGCGGCTTGGATCAGTTTCATGTGACACACCTTTGGGAAAGACGTTGTTGTTCAGCGTTGTTCAGAACCGAATCCGGATCTGCATTCTGTTGTTTTCAGCAGCAAACGTGATTTAGTATATAAGAAAGTTTTAAAATAGCAATATGAACGAACACGCGGCCTGCCCGCCGGCGACCTCGGCACGCGCGCCGGATAACGCTTCAGGATGCGCTGGATGTTCAGGGGTGTATAGGGCTTGGCCACGAAACCGTCCACGGAATACTCACGAGCCATCTGGACATTCACCAGACTGCTGTTGGCGCTGACCAGACAGGCGAAGACACCCGGCGACCAGCCACGGATCCGTTTCAGGGCCGAGAGCCCGTCGAGCTTGGGCATGTCGATATCGAGCAAGACCAGGTTGGGCGCGGCATCGATGAAGCTCTTGAGTGCTCGCCGACCGTCCTCGACGGCGATGACGCGCGCCACGCCCGCGCTGACCAGGATCTGACTGAGCATGGTGCGCGCCATGTGCATGTCGTCGCGATGTCGTTGGGCTCGACCCGAATCAACTCGATGTCTCTTGGCATGACGCTTCCAAACTGTTCCAGGGCCTGTTTGCACTGGTCCTCGGTTCCGTAGTTCTTGAGAAATTCCGGCAAACTCAAGCCTTTCTGAAACTGAATCGTGTTCTGAGGCATCTGTGGTCTCCGGTGGGCGGCATCTACTTGGAGTGTAGGCCAGAAGAGACGACTCGGCTGAGATTCGTAACTAATCAGGTAACGGATTGACCCCGGAGCACGCGGATCTGCTCATGAACGCCGCGCCCATGCACGACATCGGCAAGATCGGCATCCCGGACCGGGTGCTGTTGAAACCGGGCAAATTGGACTCCGACGAATGGCACATCATGCGCAGTCACACCAAGATCGGCGCCCAGATGCTCTCGGGTCATCCCTCGCCGCTGTTACAGATGGCCAGGACCGTGTCGCTGTCGCGCACGCAGCAGGTCCGGGAACTCGACCTCGATCTGGTGCTGGGTGCGCTGGAACAGCGGGTTGCGCCTGTAGTCGGCGAGCATCTGGATCGAGTGGCGCAGCGCCTTGCTGGGGATGGTGCCCCAATGGGTGCAGCCGCCGCCGACGGCCTGGTGCGCCTCGACGACCGCCACGCGCCGGCCGGTCTTGGCCGGCTTCATGGCGGCGCCCTCGCCGCCGGGTCCGGTGCCGATCACGATGGTGTCGAATTCACGCTGGGTCATGCGTTCGTGTGTCCGGTCGAATCAGGGGGCGAGCCACGCGGGCGGCAGGGCGTCTCAGGCTCCATGCGGTCCGCGTGGCGAGTGATGACGCGCGATCAGAGGAAATCCGGCAGATGCTTGCGGATCGCCTCGGGTGTCTGGTCGGCGGCCTTTTCGGCGGCGAAGAGGCGTGCGCGGCTGTTGTCCGCGACCAGGATCCAGGTGGGCATGAGTCATCTTCCTCGTGCGTTGGGCCCGACCGTGCAAGGGTCGGGACGTGGCTCGAACGGGGTGGCTCGGATCGAGCCCGGCTCGACTCGGGCGCGAACCGGTCGACCGAACGTTTCCCCGCCCCTGAGTGTAACAGGGGATTCGGGCCCTGTGGACGCCCCTCCAGGACGCGACGGGTGCAGACGGTCTAGTAGCCTTGGCGCTCCAGACGGGCGATGCAGTCGAGATAGCCCGCTTCGTCGAAGGGCAGGCGATGGTGCTGGACGCGCCAGAGCGACTCGGCCAGACACTCCATGATCGCGTGCTCGACCTGATGCGGATCGCCGAGCCGGGCGAGCAGACGCTGATAGCGGTCACGGATGCCGCGCGGCTGATCGAGGCTGATCTGTTCGAGGATGGCCAGATGCAGCCCCAGATGCAGGAAGGGGTTGGTCCGACCCGGCTCGGGCGGAAAGTCCTGGTCGAGCGCGCGCTCGCCGCCCTCCAGGAACGGCCGATATTCCGGATGACGGCGCATGAGCTCGACGAGCTGGGATTCGAGCGGCTCAAGCGGCTCCTGGGCATTGGCCTTGCGCCAGGCTTCGAGAAAGATCCGGCGGTGTGTCTGTCGGTCGGTGCTGAACATGGTCTCGGGCGCCGGATGGGCTCAGTTGGATGGGGTCTTGTCGGGATAGTCGCACAGATCGGCGATGAGGCACTCAGGACAGCGCGGTTTGCGCGCGGTGCAGACATAGCGTCCGTGCAGGATCAGCCAGTGATGGGCATCTTGCAGGAACTCGTCCGGCACCCGATCCAGAAGCCCCTGCTCGACCGCCGCCGGCGTCTTGCCCGGCGCCAGTCCGGTGCGATTGGCGACCCGGAAGATATGGGTGTCGACCGCCATGGTCGGCTCGCCGAAGGCGGTATTGAGGATGACGTTGGCGGTCTTGCGGCCGACGCCGGGCAGTGCCTCCAGGGCCGCCCGATCGCGCGGAACCGCGCCGTCGTGACGCTCGATCAGGAGCGCGCAGGTCTGGAGGATGTGGCGCGCCTTGGTGTTGAACAGACCGATGGTTCGGATGTGGGACTTGAGTCCGTCCTCGCCGAGCGCCAGGATCGCCTCGGGCGTGTCGGCGCACGCGAAGAGTCCGGCCGTGGCCTGGTTGACGCTCCTGTCGGTGGCCTGGGCCGAGAGCATCACGGCGATCAGCAGCTCGAAGGGCGTGCGATAGACCAGCTCGGTTCTGGGATCCGGATTGGCGTCGCGCAGACGGGCGAAGATTCGATGGCGTTTTTCGGCATTCATGGGTTGCATTGTATGCGGGACTGTCGTTTGATGCGTCATCATCGGCTCGACTCATGCTGTCGACTGCCATCTCCCACGCGCCCTGAGGGCCGGGTTTCTCGTGCAACACTGATGAAGCAAACACTTATTGCCCGCTGTTCGTTCGCGCTGCTCGTACTTCTGGTTCCGCTGTCCGTTTTCGCCGAGATCGAGGCGGCGACCGAAGCCGGCGCTGAATCGGCGGCTTCGCGCGTGGTCGAACCCGTGCGTCCGGCCTTGCCGACACCGCCGAACCGGCCGCGCCCGAGCCGCGCCGAGGTCCGGGCCATGATCCCGGAGGTGGCGCGCCGCCACGGCGTCGAGGAGGCGCTGGTGCGCGCCGTGGTGGCCGCCGAGTCGAACTATGACGCCCATGCCGTCTCGCATGCCGGCGCCGTGGGCCTGATGCAGCTCATGCCGCCGACCGCCGCCGACTATGGCGTCACCTCACTGGAGGCGCTGTTCGATCCCCGGATCAATCTCGATACCGGCACCCGCCATCTCAAGCGTCTGCTGCACAAGTACAATGACGACTACGGGCGCGTCATCATGGCCTACAACGCGGGCGAGGGCGTGGTCGATCGCACCAACAGCCAGGTCACCTATCTGGAGACGCTCAACTATACCGAGGCCGTCATCCGTCACTATCGACGCCATGGCGGGACGGCGCCCACTCAGGCCGCGCTCGCCCAGGTGCAGACGTTGCGCGGCGTGCGCAATACGGGACAGGCCCGGCGTCTGTTGAAAAAATATCTCGACCCATCACTCTTGTCGCTCAAGGTCAAGCCGACACTGGACGTGCGCTATCTCAATCCGGCCCTCCACGACGTCGGTCCCGAGAGCAAGCCCATGTTTGAACTGGATACGACCGTCATTCGTTGAAGCTGCTGGAATCAGGGTATGAACCAAACGCTCCAAAAACTGCGCCAGATCGCTCAGGGCAACACCCTGAGCGCCGAGGGTGATTTGATCCAGAGGCGCGAACTCCATGCCTCCTGCTCGGAGCTGGCCGCGCCCTTGGTTCAGGCCTTCCGGGACGTCCAGGGCGAGTTCGTGCGCATCTCCGTGCTCAGTCGCATCTGGCCCGACGACTATGATCGTCGCGACGACCGGGTAGCCGGACTGCTGATCGCCTGGATCGGCCCGGAGTCGGCCCCGCATGGGCTGCGGCTGGCCGTGCCCAATGGGTCGCTCAGCTTCGAGGTCAAGCTCAAGCGCGACGGCTCGGCGGTCTTCACCTGCGTGCGCGACACGCTCGGACAGCGTCCCGCGATCATGGACTTCGCCAACCGCGACGACTGGCTGGAGTTCTTCTACAAATCCATCGCCGATCTGGTGGAACTTTGACGAACAGGAGCAACCGCATGACTCGACTGAACGCCAGGACACTGGTTCTCTCCGGCGTAGCCGCCGCTCTCATCAGCGGCTGTGCGGCCGATGGCTCGGGCCTGACCGAGACCGGGCGCGGTGCCGCCATCGGCACCACGGCGGGCGCGGCGACCGGCGCCCTCATCGGCTCGCTGAGCGGCGACGCGGGCAAGGGGGCGCTGATCGGCGCCGTCGGCGGTGCGCTGCTGGGGACCATGGTCGGCTCCTACATGGAGGAACAGCAGCGCGACTTCGAGCGCCAGCTCGCCCCTGAGATCGCCGGCGGCATCATTCGCGTGCAGAGGCTTCCGGATCATCAGCTCCTCGTCGGCATGACCGGCGCGACGGCCTTCGAGGTCGATTCCGATCGCATCCAGCCGAGTTTCTACAGCACGCTCGACAAGATCGCGACCATCGTGCGCAAGTACGGCAAGACCCAGCTCGCCGTTTCGGGTCATACCGACAGCACGGGATCGGCGGCCCACAATCAGATGCTCTCCGAGCGGCGCGCCGCCTCGGTCGGGTATTATCTGGAGCGCAGCGGCGTGCTGCCGCAGCGCATCTATTCGGCCGGCTACGGCATGAACCAGCCCATCGCCAGCAACGCGACCGAGGAGGGGCGGCGACTCAACCGGCGGGTCGATATCGTCATCATACCGATCACCCAGGGGTGACGGACACGAAAAACGCGGCCTGAGCCGCGTTTTTCATGGGTGCGTCCGGCGTTCAGTAGGATCGCTCGTCGTCGGCCGTGCTCCGGCACTGGTCGGACTCATACCAGAGCGTATTGATGATGCCGAAGGCCAGCGCCAGCAGGACGCCGAGTATCCAGGAGAAGTACCACATGGCTCGTTCCTCGATGCAGTCGAAGGGGCCTCAATAGGCGAGATGATCCTGGGCCTTGATTTCTTCCACCGTCACCCGCCGCCACATCTTGGCATAGGTCCAGGTGGTGTAGGCCAGGATCAGCGGCACGAAGATCACCGCCGCCCAGAACATCACCGTCAGCGTCAGATGGCTCGACACCGCGTCCCAGGCGATCAGACTACTGTTGGGATTGGTGCTCGACGGCATGATGAAGGGGAACATGGCCGCGCCGGCCGTGACGATGATCCCGGTCAGGCCCAGACTGCCGGCGACCAGACCCCAGCCGGGCCGGTCCGACATCGAGGCCAGCACCGCCAGTCCCATTCCGGCGAAGCCCAGCAGCGGGAACAGCAGCGTCCAGGGATAGGCCCCATAGTTGGCCAGCCAGCCGAGTCCATCGCGCACCACCTCCTTGGTCAGCGGATTGGGCGTGGCATCCAGCGCCGGCATCGAGACCACCTTGTAGCCGTCCACCCCGATCGTCAGCCAGACCCCGGCCAGGGCGAAGGCGACGATGGTCGCCAGACCCGCCTTCTTGGCCACCACCTTGGCCCGACCCGCGATCGGCTCGGCGGTGCGCAGTTGCAGCCAGATGGCCCCGTGCATGACCAGCATCCCGAGACTGATCAGTCCGGCCAGCAGGGCGAACGGATTGAGCAGACCGAAGAAGCTGCCGCTGTAGTAGGGCCTTAGCAGCTCGTCGAGATGGAAGGGCACGCCCTGGAGCAGATTGCCGAAGGCGATGCCGAACACCAGCGCCGGCACCGCGCCGCCGACGAACAGCCCCCAGTCCCAGGCATTGCGCCAGCGCGGATCGGCGATCTTGCTCCGGTAGTCGAAGCCGACCGGTCGGAAGAAGAGCGCAAAGAGCGCCAGGAGCATCGCGAAGTAGAAGCCCGAGAAGGCCGTGGCATAGACCAGCGGCCAGGCGGCGAAGATGGCGCCGCCCGCCGTGATCAGCCACACCTGATTGCCGTCCCAGTGCGGACCGACGGTGTTGATGATGACGCGCCGCTCCTCGTCGTTCTGACCGAGGAAGGGCAGCAGGGCGCCCACGCCCATGTCCAGCCCGTCGGTGACGGCGAAGCCGATGAAGAGCACGCCCACCAGCGCCCACCAGACGAACTTCAGCGTTTCATAGTCGAGAATCATGATCGGGTCTCCGGGCTAGTCGAGCGGTTTCTGCGGAGCCGTGGCCGGAGCCATGCCGCCCGCGTGACCGGCGTCGCACTCGTGATGATAGCGTCCGGTGTGCAGCGAACTCGGACCCAGACGCGCGAACTTGAACATCAGAAACATCTCGATGATGAACAGCAGCGTGTAGAAGAGGATGAAGCCCGACAGGCTTATCAGGATGTCGTTGGCCGTCAGGCTGGAGACGGCGATCGAGGTCGGCAGCACCTCGCCGATGGCCCAGGGTTGGCGTCCGAACTCGGCGACGAACCAGCCGGTCTCGGCGGCGATCCAGGGCACCGGGATGCTGTAGAGGAAGAGACGCAGCAGCCGGCGTTTCTCCTCGATGACGCGCTTGGCGTTGAAGTAGAAACCCAGCACCAGGAGCAGCAGCATCCAGACCCCGGCCCCGACCATGATTCTGAACGTCCAGAACAGCGGCGCGACCTGGGGAATGGAGTCCTTGACCGCCAGTTGGATCTGCTCCTCGGTGGCCTCGGCCGGATTCTCGGTATAGCGCTTGAGCAGCAGACCATAGCCGAGATCCTTCTTGTGGTCCTCGAAGACGGCGCGGTTCTCGGGCGTGTCCTCGCCGCCGCGCAGACGCTCCAGATACTGATAGGCGATCATGCCGCTGCGGATGCGCACCTCGTGCTCGCGCATCAGATCCTTCAGACCCTTGACCTCGGTGTCGAGCGAGCGGGTGGCGATGAGTCCCAACAGCCAGGGCACCTTGACGGCGTCATGGGTCGTCTCGTCCTCGTTGTTCGGGCGTCCGTAGATCGTGAAGGCGGCGGGCGCCGGCTCGGTGTGCCATTCGGCCTCGATCGCCGCGAGCTTGACCTTCTGCACGTCGCCGACCTCGTAGCCGGACTCGTCGCCGAGCAGGATGACCGAGAGGATGGAGGCCAGACCGAAGCCGACCGCCACCGAGAACGAGCGCTTGGCGAAGGCCAGGTCGCGTCCCTTGAGCATGTACCAGGCGCTGATGCCGAGCACGAACATGGAGGCCGTCACATAGCCGGCGGCGACCGTGTGCACGAACTTGACCTGAGCGACCGGATTGAGCAGCAGCTCGCTGAAGCCGGTCATCTCCATGCGCATGGTCTCGTAGCTGAACTCCGAGCCGACCGGATTCTGCATCCAGCCGTTGGCGACCAGGATCCAGAGCGCCGAGAGGTTGGAGCCGAGCGCGGTCAGGAAGGTGACGGTCAGGTGCTGGCGCTTGGAGAGCCGCTCCCAGCCGAGGAAGAACAGGCCGATGAAGGTCGACTCCAGGAAGAAGGCCATCAGGCCCTCGATGGCCAGGGGCGCGCCGAAGACATCACCGACATAGTGGCTGTAATAGGCCCAGTTGGTGCCGAACTGGAACTCCATCGTGAGTCCGGTGGTGACGCCCAGGGCGAAGTTGATGCCGAACAGCTTGCCCCAGAACTTGGTCATGTCCCGGTAGATCTCGCGGCCGGTCATGACATAGACGCTCTCCATGATCACGAGGATCCAGGAGAGTCCGAGCGTCAGTGGAACGAAGAGGAAGTGATACATCGCCGTGATGGCGAATTGCCATCGCGAGAGTTCGACCATGGTACTGTCGAGCATGAGCGAGTCTCCTGAGATCCGGGACCGGGTGTCGCGGATGGTTGGTACATCGACGCTGGGCTCGCCCGGATCGGAGATCCGCGGGCGAGCCGCGCCCGCGGCAGGAGACTATACCGGATCGGCCTTCTCGGGAATGACCTGAGTCAGCTTTGTTCGTCGAAAATGCTTATATGGAGGCAAAGCAGGCGCGGAGGCGTATCTATTTCCGGGTCGCGATCTGAAGTCGAACCTAGGCTCCGCCGGTCTGTCCATGCCCGTGTCCATGCCCATGCCCATGCCCATGCCCATGATCGTCGTCGTGCGGGGCCGGCGCCGGAAGCGGGCGGCCGGCGGCGAGATCGGCCGCCGCGCTCATGGGATCCGTGGCGCTGGTGGCATGGACCGCGATACCGTAGCGGGCCATCCGGGTGCGGAAACCTTGGCCGGCGCTCTGGGTCAGGATGGCATCGAGTCCGCGTGTGAACAGCGGATGATCGTCGCCGTGATGATCGTGCAGCGAGAGTCCGGCGGGCAGATCCAGGCGCTCGATCTCGACCGGCTCGCCCCGGGCGTCGGCCTCCAGGATGAGGAAGCGCCGGGTCTTGCCGGCGTGTCCGGTGATGGTGCGGAAATTCTGACTGGTGACGGCGATGCGCATGGCGTGCTCCGAAATCGCTGTGAGTTAGGGGGATATTCGTCGCGTTCAGGCCGCTTCGCGCCGGTTCTTGCACAGACCCATGGCCCAGTCCTCCATGACGGCGTTGGCCACCGGCATGGGTGTTTCCATGAAGGTGACCAGGAAACCCCGGTCGGTCTCGGCGATGCCGATCGAGCGCGGACGACAGGCGAGCAGCTCGGGCTTGGGTAGCGAGATGCCGAAGCAGAACACCAGGTTCCTGGCCGCGCGGATGCCCTCGCCGATGTGCCCCTCGGGCAGCGAGCGGGTATGGGCATAGTGGTCGAACTCGGCGATGAAGACCGCGCTGCGATGTGACTCGATGCAGGCACGGAAATAACCGCAGATGGCCTCGACCGAATCGAAGGGCGTCTCCTCGCGCGCAATCTCCAGTGTGTAGATGGGATATTCGGCGAATGAGAGTGAGGGCTTCATGAGATCCTGGCCGTAGGCGACGGAATAGGTCGCCAGATTAGGAGCCTTGACACGCTCGGAGCATTGAAATCGGTCAAGCCGGAGCGATCGGCCGTCCAGGGATGCTTCAATCCTCCGCCAGCCGTCGCAGATTGGGGATGTCGAGCAGGAAGAGATTGGGCGCGGTTTCGACCAGGAGACTCTGACGCTTGAACTCGGCGATGGTGCGGCTGGCCGTCTCGGTGGTGACGCCGAGCATGGCGCCCATGTCCTCGCGGCTGAACAGCGGACACTCGCTGGTCTCGCGGTCGCGCACCAGACGCAGCAGCAGCCGCGCCACGCGCTGACGCGCCGAGCCGGTCGAGAGTTCGGTCAGCCAGGCATCGGCCTCGGTCAGGGCGCGCTGCCAGCGGGCCATGAGTTCGTGGTGCAGGGTCGGATTGACACGCCCGAGTTCGCGTACCAGACGTGCCGGGAAACGGCAGACCTCGGTGATGTGCAGGGCGATGGCGTCGTGCTGATAGCGATCGTCGAGCAGCGATTCCAGACCCAGCACATCGGTGGAGCGGACGACGCGCACGATGCGCTGGCTGCCGTCGGGCAGATACTGAACCAGCTTCAGCATCCCGGAGCGGACGGTGAACAGGTACTCGCCCGTGTCGCCCGCGAGATAGAGATGCGCGCCCGGTTTGAGCGTGAATTGGTCGATCGGCTCATGGATGTGTGCGAAGTCCGCTTCCTGCAGGCCGGAGAAGAGCACCGAGGTCCGTAGCGCGCAATCGAGACAATTGGCCTCGCCGGACCAGGCCTCACGAAGAGAGACTGTTTTCGTCATCGGTAGCGATGGACTCCTAATCGGACCGCGTCCACGGGAGCGCGGCTCACTGCCTGGGGTCTGTCTCCATTCACGCCGGACTCATCGCGAATCGACGCGGCTGGAGCGATCGAAGTTACAATCTTACTCGAAGTCGGTGATCCAGGCGGGCTTGGCGTGTCATTGACAAAGCGCAATCGAGTGTCTGCGGTACCCTTTGCTCGAGATACGCGGTCGCCCGATGGGCGCCGGCGCGTGCTCCGACAACATTCATCCTCCGTGATTCCCTGGAAAGCGCATGACCCTGCTCAGTCTCGATTCGATCGGTCTCTCCTACGGCCTGCCGCCCCTGCTCGACGAGGTCTCCTTCGCCGTCGAGCGCGGCGAGCGGATCTGTCTGATCGGGCGCAACGGGGCGGGCAAGTCCACACTGCTGCGGATCGTCGCCGGCGAGGTGCAGCCCGACAGCGGGCGGGTGCACGCCGGTCAGGGTCTGCGGATCGGGCGTCTGGCGCAGGAGGTGCCGGGGCATGTCGATGCCAGCGTCTTCGAGGTGGTCGCCGCCGGACTCGGCGAGCCGGGGGCGCTGGTGCACGAATATTTCACCCGCTCGCACGCGCTGGGAGCCGACGCGAGCGAGCAGGATCTGGCGCGGCTGGCCGAACTCCAGCATCAATTGGAGGATCAGGGCGGCTGGGAGATCGAGCAACGCACCGAGCGTGTCATCTCGCGGCTCGGACTCGATGGCGAGGCGCAACTCAAGTCGCTCTCGGGCGGAATGCAGCGGCGGGTGATGCTGGCGCGCGCCCTGGTGGTCGAGCCGGATCTGCTGCTGCTCGACGAGCCGACCAACCATCTCGACATCGACGGCATCGCCTGGCTGGAAGAGTTCCTGGTCGGCTTCCAGGGTGCGCTGCTGTTCATCACCCACGACCGGCGCTTCTTGCAGCGGGTCGCCACGCGCATCCTGGAACTCGATCGCGGTCGGCTGACCGACTGGCCGGGCGATTACGCCAACTATCTGCGCCGGCGCGAGGAACGGCTCCATGCCGAGGCACAGGCCAACGCGCACTTCGACCGCAAGCTCGCGGAGGAAGAGGTCTGGATCCGGCAGGGTATCAAGGCACGGCGGACTCGCAACGAAGGTCGGGTGCGCGCGCTCGAATCCATGCGCGAGGAGCGTCGTGAGCGGCGCGAGCTCCAGGGTTCGGCGCGCATCCGGCTGAGCGAGTCGGATCGCTCGGGCAAGCTGGTGGTCGAGGCCGAGGGCGTGACGCATCGCTGGGGCGACAAGACCGTCATCCGCGATTTCTCGACCCTGATCCTGCGCGGCGACAAGATCGGCATCATCGGACCCAATGGCGCGGGCAAGAGCACGTTGCTCAAGCTCTTGCTCGGCGAGCTGGAACCGCAACAGGGCCGCATCCGGCGCGGCTCCAATCTCCAGATCGCCTATTTCGACCAGATGCGCGCGCAGCTCGACCCCGAGAAGAGCGTGCGCGACAACGTCGCCGGCGGCAGCGATCAGGTCGAGGTCGAGGGGATCGGTCGCCATGTGCTGTCCTATCTCAAGGACTTCCTGTTCACCCCGGAGCGCGCCCGTCAGCCGGTCAAGGCGCTCTCGGGCGGCGAGCGCAACCGCCTGCTGCTGGCCAAGCTCTTCACCCGTCCGGCCAATCTGCTGGTGCTCGACGAGCCGACCAATGATCTCGACACCGAGACGCTGGAACTCCTGGAAGAACTGCTGCTGAACTACTCGGGAACGCTGCTGCTGGTCAGCCATGATCGCGCGTTGCTCGACAATGTCGTCACCGGCACGCTGGTGTTCGAGGGCGACGGGGTCGTGCGCGACTATGTCGGCGGCTATGAGGACTGGCTCAGGCAGCGTCCGCGTCCGGCCGAGCCGGCCCCGGCGGCCAAGTCGAGCACGCCCGCGACCCGGGCGGCCGAATCCAAGTCCAAACCCAAGCGCACCAGCGACAAGCTCAGCTTCAAGGAAACGCGCGAGCTGGCCGAGCTGCCGGGGCGTATCGAGTCGCTGGAGCAGGAACAGAGCGATCTGCACGCACGTCTGGCCGATCCGGCGCTCTATCAGGGCGACGGTGCCGAGGTCGTGACCGTCAAGGCACGTCTGGAGGCCGTCGACGCCGAGCTGGAAGCGGCCTATGCGCGTTGGGAGACACTGGCCGCGCGCGAGTGAGGCACCTGATCGAAGAACATCCACATCCATCCATTTCGGAGTAGATCCATTGAAATTCACGGTCGAGGAATTCCGCGCCTGGAAGCGTAAATGCGTGACCCTGCTCGGCATGTCCGGGGTCGGCAAGACCCATCTCTCGGGGCTGCTGCGCCGTCACGACTGGTTCCATTATTCGGGCGACTACCGCATCGGCACCCGTTATTTGGACGAGCCGATCCTGGATCTGATCAAGTCGCGTGCCATGCGCGATCCCTTTCTGCGCGATCTGCTGCGCCGCGACTGGATCACCATCCGCAACGTCATCAAGATCAATGACCTCGGCCCGGTGCTGAGCTTCATCGGCAAGCTCGGCAATCCGGAGCAGGGCGGGCTGCCGCTCGACGAGTTCAGCCGTCGTCAGGCGCTCTATCGCGAGGCCGAGATCGCGGCCATGTTCGACCTGCCCGAGTTCGTGCGCAAGGCCCAGGAGGTCTACGGTTACGCCCATCTGGTCAACGATGTCGGCGGCAGTCTGTGCGAGCTCGAAGAGCCGCGCGTCATCGACATGCTCGCCCGGCACAGCCTGATCCTCTACATCCGCGTGCCCGAGGCCGATGAGATCAAGCTCATCGAACGCGCCCAGGCCGATCCCAAGCCGCTCTACTATCGACCCGAGTTCCTGCAAACGGCGGTGAAGGACTATCTGGAACTGCGCCGGCTCGACTATGTGGCCCAGATCGAGCCGGACGATTTCACGCGCTGGGTCTTCCCGCGTCTGTTCCACTCGCGTGTGCCGCGCTATGAGGCCATCGCCCAGCCGCACGGTTATACCGTCTCCTCGGAAGACGTGGCCCAGGTGCGCGACGAGGCCGATTTCCTCGCCCTGGTCGAGTCGGCCATCGCGCGGAGTGCTTTAAAACGGACGGGCTCGACGGAATCGTTGCTGGACCTACAGGAACGGGCGCCGCACGATCCTGTCGAACCGAGCGCCATGACCGTCACTGACTGAACGCCGCTGTTATGCCCATCGTCGCCCACAATGACCTGCCCACCTTCGCCCGGTTGCGCGAGGAAGGGCAGCAGATCCTCGACCCGGATTTCGCGCTCCATCAGGACATCCGCGAACTGCACATCGGTCTGCTCAACATGATGCCGGATGCGGCCCTGGCGGCGACCGAGCGCCAGTTCTTCCGCCTGATCGGCGAGAGCAACCAGATCGCGCAGTTCTATGTGCATCCCTTCACGCTGAAAGAGCTGGAGCGCGGCCCCGAGGCGCGCGCCCATGTCGAGCGCTATTACCAGCCGTTCGACCGGATCCGCGCCGACGGCCTGGATGCACTCATCATCACCGGCGCCAACGTCACCGGGCCGGATCTGGCGCTGGAGCCGTTCTGGGAGCCGCTGATCGAGGTGGTCGACTGGGCCTACGACAACGTCTGCTCGACGCTCTGCTCCTGTCTGGCGACCCATGCGGTGATGCAGTTCCGTTATGGCGAGCGGCGGCGCCGTCTGCCGGCCAAGCGCTGGGGGGTGTTTCCGCATCGGGTGCTGGCGCGCACCCATCCGCTGGTGGCCGACGTCAATACCTGCTTCGACGTGCCGCATTCGCGTTTCAACGACATCAGTCACGGGCAGTTCGTCGGAGCCGGTCTGCATGTGCTGGTGGAGAGCGAGGAGGCGGGGGTGCATCTGGCGGTCAGTCCGGACGGCTTCCGGCAGGTCTTGTTCCAGGGGCATCCCGAGTACGACACCATTTCACTGCTCAAGGAATACAAGCGTGAGGTCGGGCGCTTCGCCGCCGGCACGCGGTCCGACTATCCGCCGTTTCCGGACAACTACTTCGGCTTACAGGCACGAGCTATCCTCGATGAGCACCGCGAGCGCGTCATCCGGGCGCTCGATCGGGGTCAGCCCGTCCCGGATCTGCCCGAACGGCTCATCACCGCCAGTCTCAACAACACCTGGCACGACACCGCCGAGGGTGTCATCGGCAACTGGATGGGGCTCATCTATAAGATCACGCATCATGACCGCCGCCAGACCTTCATGGCGGGCATCGATCCGAACGATCCGCTCGGGCTGGGATGGTCTTGAGCTGAACGCGGTCATGTGTGTGATTCCTGCCACAGATGGCGAGTGTCCATTCATGACGCGCAAATGTTCGAATATCAGCCATACATCACGTTTTTTGCACAAAATCCGGACGGGCGGCGGTTGTTGTTTGTTGCATCCATGTACTAGAATGAAGTCATGGATTGCTGTATGCAGCCGAAATGAGACAGGCGCTGTTGCGTGCATGACTCAATTTCAGCTCGACGAATCCCGGTGTGTGGTTTCCTCCTGTATATCAGCAGTCATCTTCATACATTTATTTTCGCGACGAAGGCCAGGACATGTTCGAATCCAATCAGAATACGATCCGCTACAAGTGGGATCCCGAGACCTCCACCGGCTATCAGCTACGCTTCGACGCCGAGGGCGCGGCCAAGGGCGGTCACTATTGCTTCCATGTCGAGGACTGGAACTGCCGCACCGTCACCAACGAGTGGCCGTGCCAGGATCTGACCGAGGCGCTGGAAGTCCTCAACCACTTCTTCACCGTCGACGTCCAGCAGGAGCGCGAGCGTCTGAGCGCCTGGCTGCCCGCCGAGTACCGCGCCGCCGCCTGATCCCATCGCCTCCGCTTCCTCCGCTCGAAACAGGCCGCTGTGTGCGGCCTTTTCATTGCGCGCTCTCCGGACGCTCGAAATACTGAGTATTGAGCCGGTTTGAAACCACGGACCTTTGAATATTAGAATGCGACGATTGTCTCGTCCGTCATCCCCCGCGAAAGGTACCCCCCATGCAGGATCCAGCCAGTCATTCGGACAGCCTCGTCGGTCGCGTCGAGGTCAAGGAGACGACCTGTTACATGTGCGCCTGCCGGTGCGGTATCCGGGTGCATCTGCGCGATGGCGAGGTGCGCTACATCGACGGCAACCCCAATCATCCGCTGAACAAGGGCGTGATCTGCGCCAAGGGCAGCTCGGGGATCATGAAGCAGTACTCTCCAGGGCGGCTCACCCAACCGCTGCGGCGCAAGGCCAATGCCGAGCGCGGTGAGAGCGCCTTCGAGGTCATCTCCTGGGACGAAGCCTTCAATATGTTGGAGGAACGGCTCGCCAAGCTGCGCGCCGAGGATCCCAAGAAGTTCGCCCTCTTCACCGGCCGCGATCAGATGCAGGCGCTCACCGGTCTGTTCGCCAAGCAGTACGGCACGCCCAACTATGCCGCGCATGGCGGTTTCTGCTCGGTCAACATGGCCGCCGGTCTCATCTACACCATCGGCGGTTCGTTCTGGGAGTTCGGCGGCCCGGATCTGGAGCGCGCCAAGCTGTTCGTGATGATCGGCACTGCCGAGGACCATCATTCAAATCCGCTCAAGATCGCCATCTCCGAATTCAAGCGGCGCGGCGGACGCTTCATCTCGATCAATCCGGTGCGCACCGGCTATTCGGCCATCGCCGACGAGTGGGTGCCGATCAAGCCCGGCACCGACGGCGCGCTGATTCTGGCCATCACCCGCGAGATCTTGGACAAGGGACTGTTCGACCGCGACTTCCTGGTCCGCTACACCAATGCCGCCGAGCTGGTGATCGACGACCCGAGCCGCGACGATCACGGCCTGTTCTATCGCGCCGAGATGCACGTCGAGCCGGACTGCTTCGATCCGCAGAACAAGCTGTGGTGGGATCGCGACATCGACGGCCCGATCAGCACCCATACGCCCGGCGTCGATCCGCGTCTGATGGGCCGCTACGTCCTGCCCGACGGCACCCCGGTCAAGCCGTCGTTCCAGTTGCTCAAGGAGCGTCTGGAGCAATACACCCCCGAGTGGGCCGCGCCCATCACCGGCATCCCGGCCGACACCATCCGCCGTCTGGCCCACGAGATGGGCGTGACCGCGCGTGACCAGAAGATCGAGCTGCCGATCAAGTGGACCGACTGCTGGGACGACGAGCACGAGTCCGTCACCGGCAACCCGGTCGCCTTCCATGCCATGCGCGGACTGGCGGCGCACTCCAACGGCTTCCAGACCATCCGCGCGCTCGGCGTGCTGATGACCGTGCTCGGCACCATCGACCGTCCGGGCGGGTTCCGGCACAAGGCGCCCTATCCGCGTCCGATCCCGCCCTGCCCGAAGCCGCCGCACGGTCCCGAGGCCGTCCAGCCGAACACCCCGCTCGACGGCATGCCGCTCGGCTGGCCGTCCAAGCCCGAGGATCTGTTCGTCGATGCCGAGGGTGAGGCGGTGCGGCTCGACAAGGCGTTCTCCTGGGAGTATCCGCTCTCGGTGCATGGCCTGATGCACAACGTCATCACCAATGCCTGGCGCGGCGATCCCTATCCGATCGACACGCTTTTCCTGTTCATGGCCAACATGGCCTGGAACTCGACCATGAACACGGTCGAGGTGCGCAAGATGCTGGTCGACAAGCACCCGAACGGCGAATACAAGATCCCGTTCCTGGTGGTGTGCGACACCTTCGCCTCCGAGACCGTGGCCTTCGCCGATCTGGTGCTGCCGGATACCAGCTATCTGGAGCGCCATGACGTGCTCTCCATGCTCGACCGCCCGATCTCGGAATTCGACGGTCCGGTCGACTCGGTGCGCATCCCGGTGCTGCCGCCGAAGGGCGAGTGCAAGCCGTTCCAGGAGGTGCTGGTCGAACTCGGCTCGCGGCTCAAGCTGCCGGCCTTCACCAATGCCGACGGCAGTCGCAAGTATCGCAACTATCCGGACTTCATCGTCAACTACGAGACCTCGCCTGGGTCGGGCATCGGCTTCCTGGCCGGCTGGCGCGGCAAGGGCGGCGATCAGTTCCTCAAGGGCGAACCCAATCCGCATCAGTGGGAGATGTACGCCCAGAACGGTTGCGTGTTCCACTACGAACTGCCGCGCAGCTACCAGTACATGCGCAACTGGAACAAGGGCTATCTGCACTGGGCGCGCGCCCACGGCATGATCCGCTATGCCGAGCCGATCACCCTGCATCTGTATTCCGAGGTGTTGCAGCGCTTCCGGCTCGCCGCTCAGGGCAAGCGGCCCGGTCGTCGCCCGCCCGAGCGGTTGCGTCGGCGGGTCGAGACCTATTTCGACCCCTTGCCGTTCTACTATGAGCCGCTGGAATCGCGTTTCACCGACACCCAGCGCTATCCGCTCAACGCGCTCACCCAGCGCCCGATGGCCATGTACCACTCCTGGGACAGCCAGAACGCTTGGCTCAGGCAGATCCACAGCCACAACTATCTGTTCCTGAGTCCAAAGGTCGGTCTGGCTCAGGGCTTCGACGACGGCGATTGGGTCTGGGTCGAGTCGCCGCACGGCAAGGTGCGCTGCATGTGCCGCTTCTCCGAGGCCGTGGAGCCGGGCACCGTCTGGACCTGGAACGCCATCGGCAAGGGCGCGGGCGCCTGGGGTCTGGCCCCCAATGCCGACGAGGCGCGCAAGGGCTTCCTGCTCAACCACGTCATCAGCGAGGAGCTGCCCGCCCACGAAGCCGGCGAGCATCTCTCCAACTCCGACCCGGTGACCGGACAGGCCGCCTGGTTCGACGTGCGGGTGCGGGTCTACAAGGCCGAGGCGGGTGAACCCGAGGTCACCTCGCCCCAGTTCAAGCCGATGCCGCGTCTCCCCGGTCAGGAGAAGAAGCGCGGCAAGTGGCAGGCCTATGTGGCCGGTATCTTCGGGAAGCAAGCGTCATGACTCAACTCGCCCTCGTCATCGATCTCAACGTCTGCGTCGGCTGTCATGCCTGCGTGACCTCCTGCAAGGAGTGGAACACCTCCGGCTGGGCCGGTCCGCTGGCGGACCGGAACCCCTACGAGGGGTCGCCGACCGGCACCTTCTTCAACCGGGTGCAGACCTTCGAGGTCGGAACCTTTCCGAACACAGAGACGGTCCACTTCCCCAAGAGTTGTCTGCACTGCGAGGAACCGCCCTGTGTGCCCGTATGTCCGACCGGCGCGTCGTACAAGCGTCCGGACAACGGCGTGGTGCTGGTCGACTACGACAAGTGCATCGGCTGCAAATACTGCTCCTGGGCCTGTCCCTATGGCGCGCGCGAGCTGGATGAGCAGCAGCGGGTCATGAAGAAATGCACGCTCTGCATCGACCGCATCACCGACGCCAAGCTCTCCGAACGTGATCGCAAGCCGTCCTGCGTGCTGGCCTGTCCGGCCAATGCGCGTCTGTTCGGCGACGTGCACGATCCCGACTCCGAGGTCTCGATCGCCATCCGCGAGCGCGGCGGCTATCAGCTCATGCCCGAGTGGGGCACCAAGCCGGCCAATCACTATCTGCCGCGCCGGAAGACCCGGATGCACATCGATCCCGAGGAGATCACGCGCGTCGACAATCCCTGGCGTAAGGAAGACCTCACCGATTACACCGGCGAGGAAACCCTCGACGACGTGGCCTGGTAATCCGCCTTTCAGGATCGAATCCCATGCATCCAGCCTTCTCAGTCATCTTTCTGACCACGCTGCTCGGTGCCGGTCAGGGTCTCTATCTGGCGATGGTCACCGGCCAGCTCTATGCCATCGCCCGTTTCCTGCCCGCTCAGGCCGACCAGTTCTATGCCGTCGGCAGTCTGGTCGCGTTGCTGCTCCTGATCGCCGGGCTCGGCGCGTCCTTCTTCCATCTCGGACGGCCGGAACGGGCCTGGCGCGCGGCGGCGATGTGGCGCACCTCCTGGCTGTCGCGTGAGGTCATCGTGCTGCCGATCGTCATGGCGCTGGTGTTCGCCTATGGCGTGGCGCACTGGTTCGAGTGGACCCAGCCGCTGTTCCAGGTCGGCGCGGCGCTCCAGGTCGATCTGACCCTGCTGCTCGGGGTGTTGGGGACGGTGGCCAGTCTGGCGCTCTTCGTCTGCACGGCCATGATCTATGCGGCCGTGCGGTTCCTGCAGGAATGGCATACGCCGCTCACGGTCAGCAACTTTCTGTTCCTGGGGGCGGCCTCGGGTTTCATGCTGGCGGCGGCCTATTCGGCCTATATCGGTAATCCGCTGGTGACCTTCTACGGCACCTGGGCGGTGATCCTGACCCTGGTCGGTCTGGCCTCGCGCCTGGCGCATCTGCGCCGCAATGCCCGGCTCAAGCACAAGAGCACGGTCCAGACCGCCATCGGCGTGCGTCATGCCAATGTGGTCCAGAAGGCGCAGGGCGCAACGGGCGGCAGCTTCAACACCCGTGAGTTCTTCCACGGCCAGAGCCGGTCACTGGTCGAACGGCTGCGCTACGTCTATCTGGCGCTGGTCTTTCCGATCCCGGTGCTGCTGATCGGGTTGTCCTATCTCATCGGCTCGTCGAATCTGCCGATCATCGCCTTCTTCGTCCAGTTCGCCGGCTTGCTGATCGAGCGCTGGTCGTTCTTCGCCGAGGCGCGCCATCCGCAGAATCTCTATTATCAGTCGGTGGCTTGATCCTCATTGCTGCTCTGCGCCGGCGGACTTGGGCGATAGGTGAGCGACGAATCGCCCGCCGGCCATTGTCCCTTGAGACTGTTGGTCGCCTCCGGGCCGCTGAAGCTCAAATAGCTGTATTTGCCGTAGTGCGGCAGCTTGCGTGCCAGAGCGGGCAGGGCGTCCGGCGTGTGCGTGGCCATCCAGGCGACGGGGCGATCCTCCAGCCGGCGGGTCAGCACCGGGCTGTCGGTTGCAGGATCGAGCGTCGCGTTCATGCCGTTCGGTGCTGAGGTCAGCGTCAACCTGGGTGCCTGATCGTCGTCCGGGGTCAGGGCGAAATCGGCAGCATCACGCGCAAAGGCGGCAAGATGACGGTTCTCCCAACCGAGCAGCCACACGGGCCGATCGGTGGGCAGTCGCTCGACCGCTTGATCTTCGTCGATCTGCCAGCCGGGATGTCCGGCGCGCCAGCTCTCGGCCAAGCGGCGATAGCCCGACTGGAGTGCCTCCGGGGCCGCAGCGGGAATCAGGATGAGTCCCTGTTCGGACCCGAAGAGATTGCTCAGGGTCACGGGCAGTTCGCCTGCGGCCAGGGCGCGGAAGACCTCGAAGTCCGGGTCGAGGCGCAGACGCACGGGGGCGGATCTGAGTGCGAGGTCGAACCGGGTCTCGCGCGCGTGACTGATGACCGTCTCGACCACGGATTCGCCCGAGTCGAGATCGATGACGACCGGTATAGCGAGCGGAAAGGGCGGTTCGGGCTGGGTTTGTCGAATCCGACCGCTGATCCGATAGCCCTCCGCTGTGCTCTTTGTCTCGACAGTGTCCAGCGCCAGACTGGGCGCACCGGCACGTTCGATCCAAGCGGCGAAGAACGCGCTCAGATCCCGTCCGCTCACGTGCTCGAAGGCAAGGCGCAGGTCCGCATAGCCGGCCGCCCGGAAGCGGTTGTCGGCATAGAAGCGCCGCAGACCCTGGATGAAGGTCTCATCACCGAGTTCGCGCCGCAGCATGTGGAAGACCATGGCCCCCTTGTTGTAGCCGATGGCCTGAGTGTCCGCCCCATGCCGCTGCACGAACTCGGTCAGCGGAAAGTCCCGTCCCTGCCGCACATAGTCGGCGAAGCTCTTGAGCATGTCGCGCCGACCCTCGACCCCGCGTCCGGCACGCTCCATGAGCCAGTAGTCGGCCAGATAGTTGGTCAGACCCTCGCTCCAGTTGCCCGATCCATAGTCCACATAGACCCCGTTGCCCCACCAGTTGTGCAGGATTTCGTGCGGATAGGAGGTCTGGAGGATGAAGGGCAGACGGATGACCTGCGGACCGAGCAGGGTGAAGGACGGCATGCCGTAGCCCGACTCCCAGAAATTCTCGACCAGCGCGAACTTGGCGAAAGGGTAGGGGCCGATGAGGTCGGAATAGAAGGCGAGATACTCCAGCGTGGCGTCCAGATAGCGCTCGGCCAGCGCCGCGTCCGGCTCGCGCAGATAGACCTGGGCCTCGGCCTGTACGTTATCCGAACGCTTGTGATAGGCGTGGAAGCGGCCGGCGATCAGATAGATGTCGTCCTGCGGTTGCAACTCGGACCAGTGTGACCGGCCCTTGGCCGGGTCGGTCGTGCCCGCGCCCTGGGCGATCGCCGACCAGCCCTCGGGCAGCCGGACATCGAGCACGAAGGCTTGATGGCTCTCGGGAATACGCGGATACCAGCCGCTGTTGCCGTCGAGAAAGACGCCATCCGGCGCGATGGTTCCGTGCGACCACTGACGCGCGCGCCCGAGACTCTCGTCTATACGCTCCAGGTCGTGACGGATGCGTCCGCCATAGGCGAGCGTCACGGCTCCGGGCGTCTTCAGGCTCAGGCGATACTCGACCAGGTGCCCGAACCCCGAAACGCGCGTCAGAGTCGCCTCGCCGTCGATGATCTTCGGGTCGAGTCCGGTATGCAGGATCAGCGACCACTGGCTTTTCGATGCGGGAAGCCGCATCCGGTCCCTGACCTCGATCAGCCCCTGTTCGGGGTCGAGCCGAACCTCCAGATGGTGCCGGATCAGGAGTTCGGAGGCGAGCACCTGACTGATGGGAAGCGGCTGACCGAGAAGCAGTAACAGCCCGAAAAAGAGAAGGGTTGGCGTCCGCGCGATCGATACGCACCGATCGCACCAACTGCATACATTTCCATCCGCCATGATCGACTCCTGTTCGGTCGGTTTTGGTCTGGGCATCTGGCCTGGGAACCCATTTGCTACCGGCAATTCCAAATTTAAGACCACTTTGTCATCATGCTCTTTGATGAAAGCCCCCATGCCCCCTCAGCGCCGAGTCCGGTGCCGTGGAGGAGGCTGGGCCGGTTGGAGGGCCTCCGGCATGCACTCAAACAAGTCTTCCCAGGCGGCAAAGAGGACGTATTGGGTCAAGGCGCGTAGATGCTCGAAGAAGGTGCGGCGTGAGGGGAGCTGTTGGCGCACGCGGTGATGGAGGGTATCGAAGTGATCGAGGATGGAGTGCGTCAGAAAGGCCGGCTCGACGAACAGCTCAAACACCGACTCCGGGGGAATGGGGTCGAGTAGGTTGCGAATCTGCTGGTCGCTCGGGATCTGATCGACCCCAAACAGCGTGGCCGCGTTATTGGCTCCGCGCTCGTACTGCATCCGGCGCTGAAACTGGTGGTTGCCGCCTTTACGCGCATCGGGCAGTGCATACGACACCTCGCGCACGCGCGCTACCAGTGTCGCGGGAGAAAGCTCCGGGGTGGGGGGAGGGATCGACTGGACAACCATCGGCTTATCCGTGGCGCTGTGATGAATCGCTCGAAAGCCCCTGATAGCACAAGGGGCTTAAATTTGGAATTGCTGATTGCAGATCTTGCAATCTGCCGGCACGTCGATGGCCGATGCGGGGCGGATATCGCTGAACGTGGTGGCCCGTGCGGTGGGTTCGGGGATGCGGTCTGGACACGCCGGCGCTTGAAGGCGGCCGTGAACTGAGCCGATCATAACGGACGCGGTTTGGCGTCCAAGACGACGGGGTAGCGCATGTTGCATCGAATCCATGACAGACTGACATTGGCGGTCATCTTCGCGATGGCGGGTAGCCTGACCCCGGCCGGGGAGTCGCCCATGTCGTCGCTCCAGGGCAACCCGACACGGGTGCTGGAGAGCGCGCACCTGACCGACATGGACGCGCTGATCGCGCGTCTGGCCGACAAGCGCGTGATATTGGTCGGCGAGCAGCACGACCGCTACGAAGATCATCTCAATCAAGCCGCCATCATCGAGGGCCTGCTGGCGCGCGGCCGTTCCGTGGCGATCGGGATGGAGATGTTCCAGCAACCCTATCAGCCCGCACTCGACGCCTATGTCGCCGGCGAGATCGACGAGGCCGAACTGCTGCGTCGCACCCAGTATTTCGACCGCTGGCGCTTCGACTACCGGCTCTATCGACCCATTCTGCGTCTGGCGCGCGCGCACCGGATTCCGGTGATCGCGCTCAACCTCGAATCCGAGCTCACACGTCAGGTCGGCGCCGGCGGGATCGCGAGCCTGAACGAGGCCGATCGCGCGCGCCTGCCCGAGATCGACCGCTCGGACGCGGACCATCGCGCACGCCTGGAGGCGATCTTCAAGCATCATCCGGACGAACAGCAGCGTAACTTCGAACACTTCCTGGAGGTCCAGCTCCTCTGGGACGAGGGCATGGCCGAACGCGCGGCGCGCTACCTGACCGAGCACCCCGAACGCACGCTGGTCGTGATCAGTGGCGACGGCCACATCGAATACGGTCAGGGTATCCCCAAACGGCTCGCCCGCCGCGTGCCGGTCCCCATGGCCACTCTGCTCGATGGCCAGGGGCGCACACCGGATCCGAGTGCCGCCGACTTCTTCCTCTATCCGGATCCGGTCGAACTGCCGCCTACGGGCAAACTCGGCGTATTGCTCGGCCGGCCGGCGCCTGAGGGTGGGATGGCGATCGATGGTTTTGCCGAGGATAGCGGCGCGCGAACGGCGGGTCTGCAAACCGGCGATCGCATCGTCCGGGTCGACGGACAGCCGATCACGAGCTATGCCGACATCCGTCTCGCCCTGCTCGACGCCGAACCGAATGGCAAGGTCGAGGTCGAGGCGATCCGCTCGCGTCGGCTCGGTGGCGACGAGCGACTGACACTCGAGGTCGAACTGCGCTGAATCGAGTGCACTATACTTCGGTGCGCGCGTGGTGTGCGCAAGGGTCGTGACGTCCTCAACCAAAACCGAGTGAATTGACCATGAACTCCGATCTTTCCTTGTTTCGAATCTCGAGCCTGCTCGTGATCGCGGCCGGATTGACGATCGAGTCTGCGGAGGCGGACAGTCTGCTGTTTCCCGTGCTGGTCAGCAATGCCCCGACCGTGACCACGATCGCCTCGGTCGTGGATGGACCCACCGCCGGCGGCGGGGCAACCCATCTGACCTATATCTATCGCTACAAGGACGCTTTCGACTCGTCCGGTGTGCCGAATCGGAATGGAAACTGCTCGACCAGAACCCTGACCCGCTCCTCGATCAGTGGTGACGTGGTCAGCTTCGATGTCGCCGGCGCCTTCGAGGGCGGCAATGCCCTGTTCGGAGATGCCAATTTCTATGGTGGGGGCTTCGGGCTCGGCGTGACCGGACCGCAGCGCGGCTATCTGCTGGTGACGAACACCAACTCCACGGGTACTCCCATCGTCGTGGGTGACGATGTGGATCTGTCCGGTGAGTTCGTCGTCATGGAGATCGCGGGCGGTGCCGCCTGGGGCGGTAAGGCCATCAATGACGTCAACCGGGAAAATTTCGACTTCATCAACGCCAATATCCCCGGCGGCGGCGTCTATTCCGCGCTGCCATCGAACGGGTCGATTTACCGTCGTTTCACCTTTGCGCCGCCCAGCGAATGGTCGACACGCTTCTTCGTGACGCCGATCGGCGCCAACATGGATTCCGCCCAATTGTCGGCCCCCGTGTCCGTAACCAATCTCTATGACCGGGATGGTCAATCCCGGCCCTTTACCTCCATCGTTCTGAGCGTGACCTGTACGGCAGCCGTCGATCTGAGGGATCTGGTCGACAGCAGTACCTGGGCGGCCGTCGAGAATACCGGTGGCTGGGCCTCTTTTGGGGCGAACAATGCCGTCGTCTACAAGCTCGAGTATTCCATGGACCCACAATACAACGGAACGGTCAACAATGGGTTCCTGCTCAGTGATTATGCGCTTCCCTAGCTGATAGGGGGACTCGCGCCGTGGCGGAAAAGGGGGAGTCCCTCTTTTCCGTCTTTTCGTTGACGGCTTTTGGGGTTTTCAGGAGTGGATATGAGTGATTGGAATCCTTGCAGGGCGGGCCGGTCGATTGCGATGGCACTTGCATTGAGTGGCTCCTGTGCCCTGGCGGAATCCATGTCTCGTGGCGGCCCCGTGGACATCGGGGTCGACCCCCTGCTCGCCGGTGATAGGGCCGCTTACGTCGGCGGGGACGGTCTGTATTCGATTACGAGGGACGTCGCGGCTCCACAGCCGATCGGGCCACGTCTCGAATCGACGCGAATCCGCGTTCTGAGTCCCGGACTGCATGTCGACGGCGGGCGCTCGACGGCGGTCTGGATAGAAAAGTTGCCCGAGGGCAATCGGTTGCTTTCATCCGCTTGCGGCGACGGGAAGGCCTGTTGGGAGACGGTCGAATCCATTGCCGAGCGTATCCGTTCGACCCTGGTTCGCCTGGAGCCGGTCGGTGACGGGCTCTATGCGATCGATGCGACCCCAGGCCGGCAGCCGGTTTTGTCGTTGACTCGCCTCTCTGACTCGGACGTATCCCGTCAGAGCTTGCCGATCCCGAATCTCGAGGAATTGGGTGAGATCTCGACGCTGTCTCTGGATCGGACTCTCCACATCTTCTTCAATGGTCGCCGGATGGGGCGGGAGCTCATCGGAACGCTCGCCTACGACACCCTGTCCGGACAGGTGACGTCCGTGGAAACTGTGGTCGAAACGCCTTTCACGCCCTTGATGGAGGCGCTGGTCATCGCGAAACGACCGGCGCTGCTGTTCAAGGTCTATGAGCAAGGCCGCTTCTCCCTGAATCTGGCCGTGCGCGAGGGCGATGACTGGCACGTCTCACCGGTCGCCGGGGCCGATGGGCTCGATGTCGCCCGTCTCGACCGGCACGTCTGGCCGGATGGCCGATTGCTCGTGGTGTTCAGCGGCGAGCGGCGGGAGCGGACCAAACAAAGAGTCTACGCCGCGCTCAGCGACGATCTGGGCGCCCATTGGCGAACACGTCAACTGGATAGCGCAGAATTCGCCAACACCCGCGCCTGGCTCCCGCGCCTGACCGTCGATGGTGAGCGCGTGGCCGTGGTGTGGGAGGATTCGCGTGACATTCGCGCGCGTATCCGTATGCAGCTATCCGGTGATCGGGGCGAGCACTGGCTCGCGCGGGACATCCCGCTGTCGACGCAGGGCGCGTATGCCATCCGTCCTCGGATCGATCATGTCGACGGCGAACTCTCCGTGGCCTGGCATCAGTATCGCTCGGACAAGCGGGATCGGGCGGATCTGATCCTGCGGACGCTGAGCTGGGATGAGGCCTGGGCGATGGCCGGCCCGGCCGAAGCGACATCCGCGCCGGCCGACAGGACACAGGAACTGGAGACGGCCGTGCACGCGGCCTGGAAGGCGATCACGGACGGGGATCGAGCGGCTGTCTATCGAGCCTATGATCCGTTCTATCGCGCCAAGGTCGATTTCGAGCGATATGGATCCAAAGCCGCCCCTTCCGCGTTCCAGGGATACGAGATCCGGGACATGCTCGTCCAGGGTAACGAGGCCCAAGTAAGCATCCTGGCCGACATCTCACCCCCCGGAGCGGACGAACGTTCTGATGACTCGGGTGCATCCGTTCGTTATCTGGTTCGCGATACTTGGCTCTATGTCGATGGACGCTGGTATCGGAAGTTCGTCGATGACTTCTCTGGAGCCAGCGCCATCGCTTATTAGTCTTCGTATCCGCAGACATGATCGTCATGACGGCGCATTCTGCGCCAACCTTCCACAGGCCGAGCCCACCTTGAATCCCACGCCCAAAAAGATCCCGGAACTCCTGTCCCCGGCCGGTACGCTCCGCAATCTGAGTTATGCGCTCGCCTATGGCGCCGACGCCGTCTATGCCGGTCTGCCGCGCTACAGTCTGCGCGTGCGCAACAACGACTTCGATCTGGCCAATCTGGCCGCCGGCCTCGCCGAGACGCATCGGCAGGGCAAGCGGCTCTATCTGGCCGCCAACCTCATGCCGCACGGGGCCAAGCTCAAGACCTTCATCGACGACATGCGGCCCATCGTCGAGCTGGGGCCGGACGGGCTGATCATGGCCGATCCGGGCCTGATCCTGCTCGCGCGCGAGCAGTGGCCGGAACTGCCGATCCATCTCTCGGTGCAGGCCAACACGGTCAACGCCGCCGCCGTGCGCTTCTGGCAGCGGCAGGGGCTCAAGCGCGTCATCCTCTCGCGCGAGCTGTCGCTCGCGGCCGTCGCCGAGATCCGTGACGCCTGTCCCGACATCGAGCTCGAAGTCTTCGTCCATGGTGCACTCTGCATCGCCTATTCCGGGCGCTGTCTGCTCTCGGGGTATTTCAATCATCGTGATGCCAACCAGGGTGCCTGCACCAATGCCTGCCGCTGGGAATACCGGCTGGGCGCACCGGCCGGCGATGTCCCCGCCGACGAGGCCCAGGCAGGGCAGGGGGGCGAACCCGATCACCGGCACGAGCACGCCGACACCGAACCGGCTCCGGCACGCCGCCATCCGGCCGCCGAGTCGGTCTATCTGCTGGAGGAGGCCCAGCGCCCCGGTGACTACATGCCGATCTTCGAGGACGAGCACGGCACCTATATCCTCAACTCGCGCGATCTGTGCGCCATCGAGCATGTCGAGCGGCTGGTGGCCATGGGGATCGACTGTCTGAAGATCGAGGGGCGTACCAAATCGCACTACTATGTCGCGCGCGCCACCCAGGCCTATCGCGCCGCCATCGACGACGCCCTGGCCGGACGGGCCTTTCGTCCCGAACTCAAGCGCGATCTGGAGGGACTGGCCAATCGCGGCTATACCGAGGGCTTCTATCGCCGTCACGCCCCGAGCGAGACCCAGAACTATGCCTATGGTGCCTCGCGCAACCAGCGCCGGATCTTCGTCGGCGACCTGAGTGATGCCGAACCGGGCTGGGCCGAAGTCGAGGTCAGGAACCGCTTCGCGCTCGGTGATACGCTGGAGCTGATGACGCCGGGCGGGAACCGTGCTTTCCGGCTGGAGCGGCTGGAGACCCTGGACAGTGAGCCGCTGGAGGTCGCGCCCGGCTCGGGCTGGCGAGTGCGCATCCCAGTACCCGAACCCGTCGGCGACGGCGCCTTGCTGACGCGCGCCCTGGAGTCGAGTTGAAGCGTATGGATGAACGCTAACGAATCCAGTCGATGAGGTTCATCAGCGGGTCTTCGCCCGTCTCGGGTCCGATGACCCGGCCGTGCACGCTCTGACCGGCTTTTAGGACCGAGTCGGGATCGCCGCTGATCAGCGGATGCCAACTCGGCAGCGGTTTGCCCTCGGCCAGGAGTCGATAGGCGCAGGTCTCCGGCAGCCATTTGGGCCAGGCCGGCACCTGGGGGACGATGGTCACGCAGTCGGGCATGTGCTGGGCGCGCTCGGCGTAGCGACGGCAGCGGCAGGTCTCCAGGTCGAGCAGGGCGCAGGCCACGCGCGAATAGATGATGTCGCCGGTCTCCTCGTCCTCGAACTTCTCCAGACAGCACTTGCCGCAGCCGTCGCAGAGCGACTCCCACTGCTCGGCGGTCAGTTCGGTCAGGGGCGTGGTTTCCCAAAAGCGTTCGTTCATCGGGCGAGGACTCGTGTTTGGCTCGACGGCCATGGATCATGGCCGGTGAGACTGGATCGGGACGCCGATTCTGAGGCCAGGATGCCCGGCCGTCGACCACATTCGACCTCGGGCGTTCGAACCGTTACCGATCGATGATCGACATCGATGTGGAGGAGAACGAGAGTATGTGCCATGACGCTCAGTGCCTGATCGAGACGCCGATCGGCCGGTTGGGCCTGCATTGGCGGGGCGATGTCCTGACCGGCATCGATCTGGATCCGCCACCGACTGATCACCCACCACCATCAGGATGTGATACGCCACGTCCGCCAAGGGTAATCACGCGCCGGCTCGACGCCTATTTCCGCGCGCCCGAAACGCGCTTCGATCTGCCGCTGGATCTGGCCGGAACGGCGTTTCAGCAACGGGTGTGGGCACTGTTGCGCACCATTCCCGTCGGCCGGACGCGCACCTATGGCGAGATCGCCCGCGAACTCGGCAGTGCGGCGCGTGCGGTCGGACAGGCCTGCCGTGCCAATCCCTGTCCCATCGTGGTGCCCTGTCATCGGGTCGTCGGTCAGCGTGGGCTGGGCGGCTTCGCCGGAGACCGGACGGGCCGACGGCTCGCCATCAAGCGCCGGTTGCTGGAACACGAGGGCGTTTTACGGTATTCAACGCCGACCGACAGCACGCTCGGGCCGGCACCGGCCCCCTGAAGACAGGATGGACGACCGCACACTGATCGAAGGTTTCGCCGACGCACTCTGGATGGAACGCGGCCTGAGCCGAAACACGCTCACCGCCTATCAGTCGGACCTGCGCGCCTTCGCCCACTGGCTGAACCAGGAGCGCGGGCGCTCGCTGATCGCCGCCGAGCGTGCCGATCTGCTCGACTATCTGGCGCGGCTCGCCCGGCAGGGCCGCAACCCGCGCTCCAGCGCGCGTCTGCTGTCCTGCCTGCGTCAGTTCTATCAGCATCTGCGCCGGCGCGGTCTGATCGAGGCCGACCCCAGCGCCCGCGTCGAGGCGCCCAAGCTCGGACGCCCGTTGCCCAAGAGTCTGAGTGAAGCCGATGTCGAAGCCCTGCTCAACGCCCCGGACACGCAAGATGCACGCGGCCATCGCGACCGCACCATGCTGGAGGTGCTCTATGCCGGTGGTCTGCGCGTCAGCGAACTGGTGAACCTCACCCCCAGTCAGGTCAGCCTGACTCAAGGCGTGGTGCGCATCCTCGGCAAGGGCGGCAAGGAACGTCTGGTACCGCTCGGCGAGGACGCCTGCGACTGGCTACGCGACTATGCACGCGGCCCACGGCTGGATATCCTCGGCGGTCGGGTCAGCGACTTCCTGTTTCCGACCGGCCGCAGCGACTGCATGACGCGCCAGGCCTTCTGGCAGCTCATCAAGCGCTATGCCATCCGGGCCGGGATCGTCAAACCGCTCTCGCCCCACACCCTGCGCCACGCCTTCGCCACCCACCTGCTCAATCATGGTGCCGATCTGCGTGTGGTGCAGATGCTGCTCGGCCACAGCGACCTCTCGACCACCCAGATCTACACCCATGTGGCACGCGAACGGCTCAAGCAGCTCCATGCGCGCCATCATCCCCGTGGCTGAAAGCCGGAAGCCGAAGATGGGCCGCCGACTCAATCCCAGACGCCAGAACACCGCCGAATGGGTTAAGATTCAACCCATTCATCACTCGACACCGTCCTACCGAGAGTCTTACCCGTCATGCCTTCATTCGACGTCGTCTCCGAGATCGATCTGCAAGAGGTGCGCAACGCGGTCGATCAGTCCAACCGCGAGATCGGCACCCGCTTCGATTTCAAGGGCGTCAAAGCCAGTTTCGAGCTGGGCGACGACAAGATCCTGCTCACCGGCGAGCAGGAGTTCCACCTCCAGCAGATGATGGATATCCTGCGCCAGAAGCTGGTCAAACGCGGAATCGACCTGGCGAGCCTCGACCCCGGCGAACCCGTGACCAACCTGAGCAGCGCGCGTCAGGAGGTCAAACTCAAGCAGGGCGTCGACTCGGACACGGCCAAGACCCTGGTCAAGGCCATCAAGGCGAGCAAGGTCAAGGTGCAGGCCCAGATCCAGGGCGATCGGCTCCGCGTCACCGGCAAGAAGCGCGATGATCTCCAGGAGGTCATCGCGTTGCTGCGTGGCGGTGACTGGGGGTTGCCGTTACAGTTCAACAATTTCCGCGACTAAGGTTTCGACATCCATGAACAGACCGACTCAACGCCTGCTGATCGCCGCCGCGCTGACCCTCTCCACCACACTGGCGTTCGCCTCGCCCGAGCAGAAGATCCGCGAGGCGCTCAAGGAGATCGCGCCCGATCTCAAGGTCACCAGCATCCAGCCCGCGCCGATCAAGGGACTCTACGAGGTCATGGCCGGCACGGATCTGATGTATATCACCGCCGATGGCCGTCACTTCATCAGTGGTCACATCGTCGATCTCAAGACGCGCGACGATCTCACCGAGCCGCGTCTGGCCGAGGCGCGCAAGCGTCTGATCGACGCCGTCGGTGAGGATGCCATGGTGATCTTCGGCAACAAGAGCGCCAAGCACACCATCACCGTCTTCACCGACATCGAATGCGGCTACTGTCGCAAGCTGCACAGCCAGATCGCCGACTACGAGAAGGAAGGCATCCGGGTGCGTTATCTGTTCTTCCCGCGCGCCGGCAAGGACAGCGCGGCTTATGACGAGGCTGTCTCGGTCTGGTGCGCGGGCGACGATGCGGCTCGTCGCACGGCTCTGACCAAGGCCAAGTCCGGCCAGACGATCGAAACCAAGACCTGTGACAACCCCGTCGAGAAGCACATGGCGCTCGGCGCCGATCTCGGACTGCGCGGTACCCCGGCGATCATCACCGATAGCGGCGAGATGATCCCCGGCTATGTCGAACCCAAGCGTCTGGCGGCCCGGCTCAACGGGCAGCCCGGCGGCTGAGCGAGCACCCAACGCGAGCGCGCCGTGATGGACGCCAAGCCCGTCAGTGCCTTCGAGCTGGATTTCGCCTGGCGCACCGACCAGGGACGAGTGCGCCAGCGCAACGAGGACGCGGTGGTCGTGCGTCCCGAGTTCGGTCTGGTCGTGGTCGCCGATGGTGTCGGGGGTGCGACGGCCGGCCATGTCGCCAGCCGTCTGGCGACCGAGACCATCGCCGAACGTTTCAGTCGGCGCGTCGGCGCCGGCGCCAATGCCGAGAAGGCGCGGCTCTATCTCCAGGCCGCCGTCGAGGAGGCCAACATCACTATCCTGCGCCATGCCAAGGACAATCGCGAATGCAGCGGCATGGGGACGACCGTGGTCGTCGGCGCGGTCGGTCGGGACTGGCTGGCCTTCGCCCATGTCGGCGACTCGCGTCTCTATCGGCTGCGCGGCGAGGAACTGGTCCAGCTCTCGCGCGACCACTCCTTCATCCAGGAGGTCGTCGATCAGGGTTTCTTCAATACCCGCGAGGATGCACGCCGCTATGGCATCGGCGAGAACATCCTGACCCGCGCACTGGGGTCGACGCCGAGCGTGGCCGTCTCGTCCGATGTGATCGCGATCGACAGCGGCGATCTCTTTCTGTTCTGCACCGATGGGCTGAGCGGTCTGGTCCCGGATGACTGGCTGACGCAGATCCTGAGTTCGATCGGAGACGATGCGCTCGAATCGGCGGCTGATGCCCTGGTGCGGCTGGCCAACGAGCGCGGCGGAAACGACAACATCACGCTCGCCCTGCTGCGCGTCGGGGAGCGGGCGGCGGTCTGAGGTTCGAATGTTCGACCGACCGACCCGGCTGTTCATCGTCCTCGGCGGTTTCTTCGTCTGCAATGCCCTGATCGCCGAATTTCTGGGCGTGAAGATCTTCGCCCTCGAAGCGACCCTGGGACTGGCGCCCTTCGACTGGAACCTCTTCGGTCAGTCCGGTTCATTGAGCTTCACCGCCGGCGTGCTGCTGTGGCCGGTGGTGTTCATCATGACCGACATCATCAACGAGTACTACGGCCGGCGCGGCGTGAAGCTGCTCTCCTATCTGACGGTCGGACTCATCCTCTACGCCTTTGTCTTCGCCTATCTGTCGATCGGGCTGGCGCCGGCCGACTGGTGGGTCGGCATCCAGTCCGGGCAGGGCGTGCCGGACATGCAGGCGGCCTTCAGCGCCATCTTCGGCCAGGGCATGTGGATCATCGTCGGCTCGGTGGTCGCCTTTCTCATCGGCCAGATCGTCGACGTCAGCGTCTTCCATCGTGTCCGGCGTCTCACCGGCGAACGCTATATCTGGGCACGCGCGACCGGGTCGACGCTGATTTCACAGTTCATCGACAGCTTCGTGGTGCTCTATGTCGCCTTCGTGCTCGGGCCGCAACAATGGCCGATGGAGCTGTTCCTGGCGGTGGGCACGGTGAACTATGTCTACAAATTCGTCGTCGCCATCGCGCTCACGCCCCTGATCTATCTCGGGCGCACCCTGATCGATCGCTATCTGGGCGCTGAACTGTCCAGAACGCTCCGCGAGCGCGCGGCGTTTTCTGAAGGGGCGGCACGCGCCAAGTAGCGGCGTCATGCCGGATCTCGCTTGCATGCGCAACCGGTCCGCTACGCCCGCTCAGTCGCTTGGCCGGCGTTTGGACAGCCGCTCGTAGACCTGTTGTCCGAGCCAGTTCGATACCAGCTCGCGCATCTCCGGCTTGCTCATGTACTCCGTGAACAGCCCCTCGTTGAGTTCCAGTCGCTCGATGAACAGGGACTCCAGCACCTGACCGAAAAGGAGCTGGAACTTGTCCAACGGATTGACCTCGGCGGCCTGTTGCAGCGACTCGTTCAGGCTAGCGGCCTCGGCGATCTGATCGAAGAAGAGTTGATCGGCCTCGTTGAGTTCGCCGCCGAAACGCTGATTGACGAGATCGATCAGACGCGACAGCGCCACCGACTCCTCGCGCACCATGCCCGAACCGACCTCGCTCGGTCCGTCCAGCGGCTTGGCGTAACCCTCGTTCAGGCTGATCGAGCCTTCACTGATCTTTTGCAGTCGGTAATAGTCGAGCTCGACCTCTTCATCGAACCGGTAGCCCGGCCCGCTCTTGCGCTTGGGCAGTTTCAACGCCAGGTGGCGCAGGTAGGTGAACAGCTTCTCCAGGTCACTGTCCTGGTAGGGAATCACCTGACTCAAGAAGCCGTACAGATTGCGGAATGCCTGCAGCTTGCCGCGCCACAGTTCGGCCTCTTCCTCGGCCGTGCTCTGCCAGTGCACGAAACGCGCGACGGCCTGGTCCAGAAGCGCATTCATCGCCTTGTGGTCGCTGGCGCTCTGGCGGCGTTTGGGCGCGAAGAAGACGCGGGCAAACTCGGCCACCTCGGTCTGCAGGTAGATGCCTGCCGCATCCAGCTCGGCCTTGACTGCATAGAGCCTGTCGGGATCGACCTGCTCGCCCATCACCGCGCCGTCGTAGTACTGCCGGAAGGCCTCCTGAATCTCGCCCGGCTCATTGACGAAATCGAGCACGAACGTATCTTCCTTCAGCGGGTGCGTCCGATTCAGGCGCGAAAGGGTTTGCACGGCCTGAATGCCCGCCAGGCGCTTGTCCACGTACATGGTGTGCAGCAGCGGCTGGTCGAAGCCGGTCTGGTATTTCTCGGCCACCAGCAGCACGCGGTATTCCGGCTTGGCGAAGGTGTCGGGCAGTTCCTTTTCCTTGAGCCCGCCATTCATCTCGACCTCGGTGTAGCACTTCTCCGGAATCTTGTCGTCTTCCACCGTACCCGAAAACGCCACCAGGCTCTTGATCGGATAGCCCTTCTCCTGGATGTAGCGGTCGAACGCCTGCTTGTAGCGCACCGCCTCCAGTCGCGAGCCGGTCACCACCATGGCCTTGGCGTGCCCGCCGATCTTGTGGCGGGTGAAGTGCTGGAAGTGCTCCACCATCACCTCGGTCTTCTGGGCGATGTTGTGCGGGTGCAGGCGCATGAAGCGCGCCAGCGCCCTGGCCGCCCTCTTGCGCTCGACGTTGGGGTCGTCCTCGGCCTTCTTGATCAGCCTGTAGTAGGTTTTGTAGGTGACGTAATGCTTCAGCACGTCCTCGATGAAGCCTTCCTCGATGGCCTGGCGCATGGTGTAGCGGTGGAAGGGTTCGCCGTTGCGGCCGAAGATCGCCAGCGTCTTGTGCTTGGGCGTGGCGGTGAACGCAAAGAAGCTCATGTTGGGCTGCCGGCCACGCTTGGCCATGGAACGGAACAGGCGCTCGAGCTCCACCTCGCCTTCCTCCTCAGCCATCGCCTGCGCCTTCTTGCGCAGTTCCTCGCCCCCCAGCACGCCCTTCAGCTCCGTGGCTGTCTCGCCCGACTGCGAGCTGTGCGCCTCGTCGATGATCACCGCGTATTTGCGCGTGGGCAGATGGCTATTGCCGCCTTCGCCGCGTTCCTCGTTCAGCCTGGCCAGTTGGCTGGAGACGAAGGGGAACTTCTGCAGCGTGGTGATGATGATCGGCACGCCGGCTTCCAGCGCTTCGGCGAGCTGGCGCGAGTCCTCGTCGATTTTCTGCACCACGCCCTGGCGGTGATCGAACTGATAGATGGTGTTCTGCAACTGGCGGTCGAGCACCACGCGGTCGGTGATCACCACCACGCTGTCGAACACCCGTTCGTCGCTCGCATCGTGCAGGCTGGAGAGGCGATGGGCCAGCCACGCGATAGTGTTGCTCTTGCCGCTACCGGCCGAGTGCTCGATGAGATAGTTATGCCCCACGCCCTCGCGGGCGGCCGCCGCCACCAACTCGCGCACCGCCTGCAACTGGTGGTAGCGCGGAAAGATCAGGCTTTCCTTGCGCACCTTCTTGCCGTCGTCTGTGGTTTTTTCCTCGACGCTCAGATGCAGGAAGCGGGCGAGCAGGTCCAGCAGGCTGTCGCGCTGCAGCACCTCTTCCCACAGGTAAGCCGTCTTGTAGTTGCGCCCGTGCGGATCGGGCGGGTTGCCTGCACCGCCGTCCATGCCCCGGTTGAAGGGCAGGAAATAGGTAGACGAACCCGCCAGCCGGGTGGTCATGTGGACCTCTTCGGTGTCCACCGCAAAATGCACCAGGCTGCGCTTGGCGAACACGAAGATCGGTTCGCGCGGGTCGCGGTCGTGGCGATACTGGTGGATGGCGTCGGCTGCCGTCTGGCCGCTCAAGGGGTTTTTGAGTTCCAGCGTCACCACCGGGATGCCGTTGACCGACAGCACCACGTCCAGCGATTTTTCCGACCGGGGGCTGTAGTGCAACTGGCGGGTCAACCCCAGCCGGTTGGCCTGGTAGCGCGCCTCGAGCTCCGGATTGAGGCCGTGGGCCGGGCGAAAAAAGGCGACCCGCAACGTGCGGCCGTAACACTTGAAGCCATGCCGCAGCGTGGCCAGCGCGCCATGGGTATCCAGCCACTTGCACAGCGACTCCAGCACCCGCGCACCGGTCTCGCCGCCGTGCAAGGCCTCCAGCTTGGCCCACTCCTTGCCCTGGGTGGCGCGGATGAAGGCCAGCGCCTCCTCCGGAAAAATCGCCCGCTCCCGGTCGAAGCCCTTGCCGTCCAGGCGCGTGTAGCCATCGGCCAGCAAGGCGGCCTCGATGGCGGTTTCGAAGGCGGCTTCGGAGGTTCTCTTCATGGTCGTTTACCCAGGACAAATCGGGCCCTCTCCCGCCGCAACATCTCGTAAGGCGTCATGAAGGGTAAGTTCAAACCAATACAGACGTTCGGAATCTTGATCCGTTTGGCCGAGTTTGCGGGAACTTCGTGCGTGACCACGGTCTGGCCACGCGCCAGCGCATGGGCGATCAGATAGAAATCCGCAACCTGCAGGAAGGTATTAATGGCGGCCGGCTCGTATTGCTGTGCCGTGATCCAGGTACTCACGACGCCGAACTTGGCTGCAACCGACGCATCGGTCTTGGTGAACAGGCCATTCCCATGATTGCGCGCCCAAATGCTGAGCTCGTCATCGCCAGCGGCAATCTCATCCCCCACCTTGTCGATACTGGCGACCTTGCCGGCCGCATGGTTGTCGACCAGCCACTCCCAGAATGCAGGGCAGAAGTCCAGCCCGTAGTGCAGGTTCTTGGCCTGAATGAACACGTTCGCATCGAGCAGGTAGCTCATGGGCTCACCCCCAACTCGCGCGCCGCTTCGTAGAACGTCGATGTCTTGCGTACACCCAGCATGCGGAAGGCATCCTGAAACAGCGTTTGCCCTTCCAGCGTGCTAGCCAGCACGGCGCGGGCGAATCGCTTGCCGGTGCGCGCTCCGAGGGTGCGATAGAAGTCGCCGCCACCAGCTTGGCTGCGCTCCAGTGCGCGGACGCGGTCCAGCTCTTCACGGTAGTGTTGCCGGAGCGTTCCTCGGTCGATGTATCCGGCATCGAACAGGCGACGCAACGCGACGAGGGTGCTCACCTTGAACAGTCGCGCCAGCCGTTGAATCTCGGCCGGCACATCGGCAACAGGGTCGTGGGCGTTGTGCAACTCTTCCAATGGCATCAGCAGCTCAGCGGCCACCCGGTTGCACCAGCGCTCAAGCTCCAGTTCCGGCACGCTGCCGGCTGTGGGATCGGATAGGCCGCTCGCGCCCAGCCACACATGCGCCAGCTCGTGGGCGAGGGTGAACATCTGCGCCGCCTTGCTGTCGGCGGCATTCAGGAACACCAGCGGCGCCGCCTCATCGGCCAAGGCGAAGCCGCGAAACTCGTCCACACGCAGCTTGCGGTGGCTGTTGCTGCCGACGATCGAACTGGCCATCACCAGCACGCCGGCTTCCTCTGCCTTGGCGATGAGCCGGCGCAGGGCATCGGTCCAGGTGGACAGCCGCCGCCGCTCCTCAACGGAAAGACCAAGCGTCTTGCGGATTTCAGCCGCCACGGTCTCCGGGGCATGCTTCATGGAAACGCTGCCGACAAACGCGGGCCGCGGCAAACCATGAAGGCGGACATACTCGCTGTACCACTCCTGCCGCTGCTGACAGAGGTAGAGCGTGTCCAGCAGCTCGCTGCTCGGCGCGGCCGGCGCTTCATCGCGGAAGGTACGAAAATCAGGCACCGGTAAGCGTAGCTCCGGTGGCTCCGGCAGGAAAAAGTAGCCGATCGGCGTATGGGTCATCCGCGCGAAGGACTCCAGCTGTTGCAGCGTCGGCTGAGCCTCGCCGGACAGCCACTTCGGCCACTGGCGAAATCGCCGCTCGATGGCCGGCTCATCCAGGCGCGCCCGCAATGCTGCCCAGCGCAGCACCGGAATCGACGCGGGGACCCTTACGCTCATGGCTGCATCTCCTCCAGCGGAATCTGGCCGGTGACGGCGGCGGTAATCAAGGCGGCGCGGCGTTCTTTGGCAAGCGAGATCGAGACCTGCAAGCTGTCACTCAGTGCGTTACTCTTCCGTTGGCCTGCCTCGACCGCGCTAACAATGCTCTTTTGCTCTTCTAGCGGCGGCAGTGGGATGCGGAAGTGTCCCAGCACCTCTGTATTCAAGTTGTCCATCGTTGAACCAACAGATTCCAGTGCTAACTGCGTTGAGGCAAGAGTTCCGCTGAACACCAATGCCACATATCTCGGATCCACGAGAGTCCTGTCGCACCTGACTCGCAGGCTTCCGGTACCGCAGAGCCAACCAACTTGTGAGCTCTCAACGACTCCGCAGCGGCCAAGCTCACCGCGTCTGCCAAAGACAATGTCACCCTCTTCAAGTCTGTGTATTGCCAATCGTTGCGCGGTCTTTTCGTCGACAGAAATCCCAAAGTCTGGGGTGATTTTGTTACCCTTTAAGTGTGCCGGGTTGATTACTGGGACCCCGTTATCAACATACTCATCGGCATGAAGTTGAGAGCCGAACGGGCCTATCTGAAGTGATCTGCAGACAAATCGCAGTTGCGGCATGCCCCAATGCGCCGGAATCTCGCCCAGCCAGTCGAGGCCGGAGGGTTTGAGCGGGGCGTTGGGGTCGAGGCCGCGGGTGACGACGCGGCTGATGAGGGCGGCGCGCTTTTCCTCCAGCAGCGCGAGCATGCGCTCCTTCTCGGCAATCAGCGCGTCGATCCGGGCGGTTTCGCGGTCGAGGTAGTCGGCGATGAGGCGCTGCCTCTCCTCGCTTGGGAACGGCAACAAGATCGAGCGCAGGTCGTCGGCCGATAACTCCATAAAGGTCGAGCCGCGCCCCAATGCTTCCAGAGCCGGTCGCAAGTGAATCAGGCTGTAGAAGTAGAAGCGCTCGTCTACCCCGTCCAGCTTGGTCAATAGAAAACAACCTTGATTACAGGTTGACGGCACAGCGAGGATTGCGGTTTGTCCGATAGGCGCTCGCTTCGAAAGAACGATCGAACCAGGCGGCGCGAGATCGACTCCGCAGCTCTTATAGCCTTCCTCAGTAATACGACGGCGCGTTTCCCGGACATACCGATCCGTGAGTTTCCCGAGGTCTTCTGGCGTCACCCAGTTAATGTCGCCGTCCCAGTAGTCTTCTATGCCACTCGAAGGCGTTGCACCCGATTTGGTATCGAATAGAAAACGCAGGCGCCGCGTTTCTGTCCCTATCGGTATGGTAAGTGTCACTCCGTCACCTCCCACAACACCCCAATGATCCGCTTTTCCACCTCGGCCAGTTCCGCATCGATCTCGTGCAACGGGCGTGGCGGCTGGTATGGGAAGAACACGCGGTTGAAGTTGATCTCGTCGCCCACCTTGCCGATGCCGCCGTCCTGCTCGTCCACGGTTTCGCGGTCGATCCAGGTGTCGTTGACGTAAGGGCGCACCTTGCGCAGGGCGGAGCCGGTTCTTACCGCGCCGCCAGTTTGGCCATGCTGAAGCAATGCGGGGGTCATGGCTGTGTCTCCATTGCCCGGTAGGCCTGCTCGGGATCGTTGGGGACATCCGGCCGCGTCATGCGGATGCGCCGGGCTTCCGGCAAAGGCTGCACATACTTCTGGCGGACGTACTCCGGGTTGCGCTGCAGGATATGCCCCAGCTCTTCCAGGCGCCAGGGGCGCTGGCGCAGCAGCTCCAGGACCACGTCGCGTACCGCGTCGGGTGGGCTGCGGCGCCCCAGGGCGCCGACGCGGGCGGCCAGCTCGCCGGGCAGCTCGGCCAGCAGTGCATCGCGGACTACGGCTTTGCGCTCGGTTTCGGCCTTGTCTAGGGAGTTGGGGTCCCTAGACAAGCCGCCAAGGTTCCTAGATAAGCCCTCGGGGTTGCTAGATAGGCCGGCGTCGCGCAGCTTCTTCAAGCCCTGGCTGGCCGTGAGCGTGTCGGTTTGGATGTCCAGCCGCAGCGGGCAGTTGGACATGCTGGCGGCCTTGGCCTCGATGCGTTCGTTCTCATCCAGCAGGTTCAGCTGTTCCAGCAGCTCCTGCGCTGTCATTCCGTCACCTCCCGCAGCAGCGCCATGATTCGCTTTTCCACCTCGGCCAGTTCCGCGTCGATCTCGTGCAGTGGGCGTGGCGGCTGGTATTGGAAGAACACGCGGTTGAAGTTGATCTCGTAGCCCACCTTGCCGATGCCGCCGTCCTGCTCGTCCAGGGTTTCGCGGTCGATCCAGGCATCGTTCACATAAGAGCGCACCTCGCGCAGGGCGGAGCCGGTTCCGGCTGCGCCGCCAGTCAAGCAACGCTCAAGCAACATCGGCAGCGTAATTCTTTGATTTGTATAGCCAAAGGATGTTGGCCGACCCATCCGGAGCCGGCCAGTCAAGCAAGGCTCAAGCAACGCGATCAGGATCATCGCGCCCACCATGGCAGGTACTTGCGGGCCCGGCTACCGACGGTCTCGTCGTGGCAGACGATCAGGCCGGCCGCGATGGTGTCCTTGATCACCCGCGACACCATGGCGCTGTTCTTCTCCTCGATGCCGAAGCGCTTGCGCAGGGTCGTGTTGGTCATGCCGTCGCGCTGTACATAGCGCAGGCAGGCATGCAAGTAACAGGCGCGTATCCGATCCGCCTTGTCCATGTCGCGGAACTCGCGATGCGAAAACAGCACGGCGCGGGTGTGCTCGTCAGTGGTCTCAAACAAGGGCGCGGGCAACTGGTAGAGCTCAGTCTCAAAGACCACCTTGTCGATACCGCTGCCGCGCTCCTCGCAAACGCCGATGCGGCGCATGAACGAGGCCAAGGCCTCGTTGCGCGACCGGGGCGGGCTGTCGAGAAACCGATGCGTCTGCACCAGTGGCAGGCCGGGATTGGTGATCTCCATGCGCCCAGCGAAAATCTCCACCATCGGGCCGGCGCCGGTCAGATGAAAATCTTGATGGATCAGCGCATTGGCAATCAGCTCGCGAATGGCCGGCACCGGGAACATCGGCACTTCCTTGCGCAAGGCACGACCGATGACTTCGTTGCTTGGCAGTAGCCCAGTCACGAAGTCGATCAGGCCCTCGAAGCCGGTCGCATAGCCTTTTCCGACCTCTTGCTCACGGATGGTTTCAACGCGACTGTTGCCCTTGTAGAGCACCACGCGCACGGTCTTGCGCCGCAGCGTGCGGAAGTCGGCCAGCCGTCTGGCGAACAGGATGGCCCCCAGGTTGGTGATGCTCCATGCCCCCGCCGCTTGGGTGATGAGACCGTCGCTGGCCAGTGTGGACAGGATGGCTTCGCGGCCTTCGGGCAGGGGTTGGCCCAGCAACTCAAAATAAGCCGGGTAGTCGAGCAGGCGCAGGACTTCGTCACCTGTAACTTTTTCGGCCGCCACCTCGCGCTCGAAAGGTGTCTGATCGAACACACGCCAAAGCTCGCGTTCCTTTTCGGGAAAATCCTTGAGCTTTTTCTTGTAGGAACCGATGCGGATGAACTCGACACCTTTGAACTGCACTGGATGGCGAAACGCTGCACCAATCTCGAGCAGGACGACGCGCCGGCCATCAGCCTCGAACACATGGAAGCGAAAATCAATTTTGGGAGACAGCAGCCGCAGCAACCAGCTCTCCAGTTCTTCGTTGCCGACCTTAACCGACGCTGGGTCGAAACGTGTGCCGACCACGTCATGCGTGGCGTCGTCGATGCCCCACACCAGATAGGCCTTCACTTTGCCGGCCAAGGCTGCGGCATTGGAAAGTGCGGAGAGGTATTCGCCGATCCCTTCTGGGTCGGCATTGTCGTGCTTGAATTCGACCCAACCGACTTCTTGCGGGAGCTTGCGCAGTTCTGACAGCAAACCGCGAAGTTCGGTGAGTTGTCGATCATCCATGCTCACTCCGTCACCTCCCGCAGCAGCGCCATGATCCGCTTTTCCACCTCGGCCAGTTCCGTATCGATCTCGTGCAGCGGGCGTGGCGGCTGGTATTGGAAGAACACGCGGTTGAAGTTGATCTCATAGCCCACCTTGCCGATGCCGCCGTCCTGCTCGTCCATGGTTTCGCGGTCGATCCAGGCGTCGTTGACGTACGGGCGCACCTCGCGCAGGAAGTAGCTGACGATGTCTTCTTTCAGCGGGATGTTCTCGGCGTCCTTCAGCGCCGGGTCGGGTTCGTATTCGGCAAAAACGCCCTCACCCCCAGCCCCTCTCCCGGAGGGCGAGGGGAGTTTATGGAGGCCCAGCAAGGGGTAGAGGTCGTCCTGTTTGAGGTCGGCGGGCAGGGTCTGGCCGGGGAACAGTGCGGCGCGGTTGAGCGCTTCGGCCTTGTGGTGTCTGGCGATGACGGGCGCGGCTTCGGGGTCCACGGTGGTGAAGCAGTCGCGGAACGCTTTCTTTTGCGCCGTGCCCTTGGCGCCCTTGGCCCAGCCTTCCACATTGTCGGGCAGGGTTTTGAACACCTGCTGCACCTTGTCCCAGACCTGGTTCCAGTCCGGCAGCAGCTCGGTGCCAAGGGCGTTCTGCACGGCCTGCAGGGCGTCGAACAGCTCGGGGTAGGCGTCAAGGAAGCGCTCGCAGCCCTCGCTGGTGATCTGGAAGCGCAGGCGCAGCGGGCGCAGCACGGTGATGCGGCGGTAGCCGAAGTCGGCGTTGTCGAAGACGCGGCTGGTCACTCGCTCGACCCATTTCTGGCCTTCGGGTGCGGGTTCGGTCGGTGGGGTATCGCGCCATTCCAAGGGTTTGCCGTCCTTGTCTTGCCGCACCCATGCTTTTGCCGTCTCAGCAAAGGCGCCATGTTCGCGGGTGATGGCATCCAGCGCGGCCTGGTCGAGGTAGCGGCGCTTGTCGCCCAGGCTGCGCTTCATGGACGTGTAGCGCTCGCGGGCGTCGATGAGCTGGATCTTGCCGCGGCGAGTGGGTGCCTTGCGGTTGGTGACCACCCAGATGAAGGTGCCGATGCCGGTGTTGTAGAACATCTGCTCGGGCAGGGCGACGATGGCTTCGAGCTGGTCGCGTTCGATGATCCAGCGGCGGATGTCGCTTTCGCCACTGCCGGCGCCGCCGGTGAACAGCGGCGAGCCGTTGAAGACGATGGCGGCGCGCGAGCCGGGCTTGTCGCGGTTGCCTGCCTCATAGTGCTGAAACTTGCTCATCATGTAGAGCAGGAACAGCAGGGCGCCGTCGTTGATGCGCGGCAGCTTGCCGCTGTAGCCACGGAAGTTGGGCCAGCGGTCAATGACCTTCTTCTCGGCTTTCCAGTCCACGCCAAAGGGCGGGTTGGCCAACAGGTAGTCGAAGCGCTGATCTGGGAAAGGGTCGTCGGTGAGGGTGTTGCCCAGCACCACCTGGCTGTCCTTGTGGCCCTTGATCAAAAGGTCGGAGGCCGCCACGGCGTAGGAGCGCGGGTTGTAGTCCTGCCCGAAGACCTTGACCATGGCCTGTTCGTTGTGGGCGCGAATCCAGTTTTGCGCCTCGGCCAGCATGCCGCCGGTGCCGCAGGCGGGGTCGCAGACGGTGACGATGACGCCGGCCTGGGTGAGCACGTTGGTGTCGGGCTCCAGCAGCAGGTTGACCATGAGCCGGATGACTTCGCGCGGGGTGAAGTGATCGCCCGCAGTTTCGTTGGCCGCTTCGTTGAAGCGCCGGATCAGGTCTTCGAACACCAACCCCATGGTGATGTTGTCAACCCGCTTGGGGTGCAGGTCGATCTCGGCGAAGCGGGATACGACCTGGTAGAGGCGGTTGGACTCTTCGAGCTTCTCGATCTCCTTTTCGAACTCGAAGCGCTCGAAGATCTTGCGGATGTTCTCGGAGAAGCCGGCGATGTAGTCGGCCAGGTGGCGGCCGATGTGGTCGGGGTCGCCTTTGAGCTTCTGAAAATCCAGCGGGCTGTGGTTGTGAAAGCCCAGTGGGTTGCCGTCCTCGTCCTTGGCCAGATTGTTGAGGATGGCGTCGCTGTTGGTGAGGTTGCGGGCGCGCAGTTCGTCGTGGCGCTGAAGCACGGCCTCCTTGGTGGGGGCGAGCACGGCATCGAAGCGGCGCAGCACGGTCAGCGGCAGCATCACGCGCTCGTACTGCGGCGGACGATAGGGACCGCGCAGCAGGTCGGCCACCGACCAGATGAAGTTGGCGAGTGGCTGGAAGCTGGCGCTCATGGAGGCATCCGGGCAGAATTTCACAGGTCTTGTCGATCGGGCGCAGTCTAACAGGCCAAGATCGATGCGGTCAGTGTGCAGGGGCGCGTGCCTTGCACACTCTGTCCGTGACGCTGGTCGCGAATCGGCGCGCGGTCTCAGCGCCGGCGGCCCGTCTGGACTAAGATTCAATCAAGGCAATGATTTTTGACGGAGGAACCGAGATGATCACCGGAATCGTCGGCCAAGCCGGTTGGATGGGGATGCAGCGGGGCATGGATGGATTGAGCCAGAATGCCAGCGAGATCGCGAGTGCCGGCGTCAAGCCGCCGGCAGGCACCTCGGTGCGCGACATCAGCGAGCCGCTGGTCGATCAGACCGAGAACCTGCGTCAGGTCGAAGCCTCGGCCAAGGTGCTCCAATCCTCGACCGACGCCTTCGATCATCTGATCGATATCCTCGCCTGATCGATCACCCGCTCGTAGAACTTCAGCAGACGGTCGGCCAGCACCGGGGCCGACCAGTCGTGCGCATGTTCGACCGCCTCGCGTGCCAACCGCTTGCGCAAATCCGGCTCCTTCAGCAATCGCACGGCCTTGCCGGCGAAATCCGCCTCGTCCTCCGCAGCGATGAGCGCGCCCTGTCCATCGCCCAGCACCTCCTTCGTCCCCATGACCGCCGTCGAGACCACGGGCACGCCGAGCGCCATCGCCTCCAGCAGAACCAGTCCCTGAGTCTCGGTGCGTGAGGCGAACAGAAAGGCTGCGCCGGCCCGATAACAGTCCTCCAGACTGCCGTCGCGATTGAGATAACCCAGGAAGCGCGTGTTGTCGGCCAGACCCAACTGCTCGGCCAGACGCTCCAGATCGCGCTGCGCCGGACCCTCGCCGGCGATCACCAGCAGTACGTCCGGCACCTCGGCCTTGATCCTGACCAGCGCGCGCAGGATGAACTCGATGTTCTTCTCGAAGGCGAGCCGGCTCACCAGCACCAGCACCGGACGCTCGGGCGGGATGTCGTGACGTGCCCGAAAGCGCAGGCCGTCGCCCTGGCTGAACTGATCCAGATCGATCCCGGTCGGGATGACCTCGGCCGGGGTCTGGATACCATAGTCCCGGAGCACGTCGAGCATCGCCTGCGAGGGCACCACGAGCGCATCGACGCCATTGCATTGACTGATGGAGAAATGGCGCGCCGCGCCGCGCATCCAGCGCGCCGGCACCCAGGGGACATAGTGATGCAGATACTGTTCGAAGAAGGTGTGATAGCTCTCGACCACCGGCAGTTCGAGCCGCTTGGCCAGCCCCAACCCGGAGTAGTGCGCGATGAAGGGCGTCTGGATGTGGAGCAGATCGAATCCACGCGCCTTGAGTGCCTCCGTTAGACGGCGGATCTTGAACGGCTGGAGGATGCGGTCCTCCGGGTCGATCGGCAGATAGCGCGAGGGGATACGGATGATCTCGAACGGCTCGTTGGCGCCGGCGTCATAGTCACTCGAACCGTAATCGGGCGCGATCAACGTGACCTCGTGCCCCTTGGCGCCGAATTCACGCGCGAAGGTCTGGATCGACGTCGAAACGCCGGTCACACGGGGAAAATAGACATCCGAAATCATCAAGACGCGCATGGATCATTGCCCGAAACCGAAAAATCCGGTGATCATACCCGAATAAACCGTCTTCATCGTCTCGAACCTTTCAGGAACCATGTCATGGGTGATCATTCGTCTCTCGTTCGGCTGGCGTGTGCGGCTGGACTGGCTCTGAGCGTGTCGCTGCCGGTCCGTGCGGCTGAGCCTTCCACTGAGCGTCCCGTCGCGCCCGCGCTCTGGGGGCAGGGTGCCAAGAGTTGCGCGGCCTACCTCGCCAGTCGGCCGGGGCCGGGCACGCCGGCCGGGATCGCCGGCGAGGAATATCGGCTCTATCGCCAGTGGCTGGCGGGTCTGGTCACGGGACTGAATCTGGCCGTGGGGCGCGACGTGCTCGCGGGCGGTGAACTGGATGCGGCCATGCTGCGCATCGGTGCGCTCTGCGAGAAGCAGCCGCAGGAGGATTTCTTCAATACCAGCCTGCGTCTGATACGCTCGCTCGGGCAGTTAAAGGGCGACTCCGGTCGGGCGAAAGAGTAGAGATCCGGATTGACGGTGCGGTCACGCCGGATGGGCGTTGTCACGGAATCGTCATCTTGTCTTCATACAATGGGAACCAATCGTGGCGACAATACAGCCCCGTGCGATTTCGTCCACTTGCAGGAGATTCCAACGCATGAACAAGACCCTGATCGCCGCGGCCGTGACCCTAGCCGCGACCACACTCTCGACCCAGGCCATGGCCCGCGATACCATCTACATCGTCGGCTCCTCGACCGTGTTCCCCTTCTCGACCGCCGTGGCCGAGACCTTCGGTCGTACCGGTAAGTTCAAGACCCCCAAGGTCGAGTCTACCGGCACCGGCGGCGGCATGAAGCTGTTCTGCGGCGGCGTGGGCGTCGATCATCCCGACATCACCAACGCCTCGCGCGCCATGAAGGCCAGCGAGTTCGAGGCCTGCCAGGAAGCCGGCGTCAAGGAGATCACCGAGGTCAAGATCGGCTTCGATGGCATCGCCATCGCCAACTCCAAGTCGGCCGAACCCTGGGATCTGAGTCTCAAGGACGTCTATCTGGCGCTCGCCAAGGATATCCCGGACGGCAAGGGCGGCTTCATGGCCAACCCCAACAAGACCTGGAAGGACGTCAACGCCGAACTGCCCGACCTCAAGATCGAGGTGCTGGGTCCGCCGCCCACCTCCGGCACCCGTGATGCCTTCGTCGAGCTGGCCATGGAAGGGGGCTGCAACAGCATCCCCGAGATCAAGGATCTCAAGAAGTCCGACGAGAAGAAGCACAAGGCCGTCTGCCAGGGCATCCGTGAAGACGGGGCCTATATCGAGGCCGGCGAGAACGACAACCTGATCGTGCAGAAGCTGGTGGCCAACCCGAGCGCGCTCGGCATCTTCGGCTACAGCTTCCTGGATCAGAACACCGACAAGGTCCAGGGCGCCAAGATCGACGGTGTCGAGCCCACCTATGACACCATCTCCGATGGTTCCTACCCGATCTCGCGTTCCCTCTACTTCTATGTCAAGAAGGCCCATGTCGGTACCATTCCGGGCATCGAGGAGTACGTCAAGGAGTTCACCAGCGACAAGGCCTGGGGTCCGGACGGCTATCTGGCCGACAAGGGGCTGATCGCCCTGCCTGACGAGGAGCGCGCCGCCGTCGCCGAGGCCGCGCAGTCGCTCAAGTCGATGGAGAAGCCCGCCAAGTAAGGCGGCACACCGCCCAGCGTCACGCGCCGGAATCACCCGGCCAGCCGCCGATGCCCGATGTTCGGGCATCGGCTGTTCCATTCAAACCAGGCCAAATCCCGATGTACTCCTGGATTCTCATGCTCGTCGTGCTCGCGGTCATGGCCGGGGCCTATCAACTCGGGCGCCGACGCGCCATCGCCAGCGCCGGCGGTCCGAAACACATCAAGCAGCTGCACTCGCTGCCGACCTACTACGGACTCTATGCCGCACTCTGGGCCGGTATCCCGGCCTTGCTGCTGATGGGACTGTGGAGCGGCTTCCAGGACCGGATCCTCATCGCGCTGGTCACGGCGAAGCTGCCGCCCGCGATGCTCGACGGACTCTCCGACGGGCGCTTGAGTCTTCTGGTCAGCGACATCCGCAATCTGGCCACCGGCAATATCGTCTCGGCTGAGGTCACGCCCGAAATCCAGGCCGCCGCCGATCAATATGCGCGTCTGGGCGTGATCGCACAGTGGTCGATGTGGGCGGCGGTGCTGGCCGTGGCGCTGGCCGGCATGGCCTATGCCTGGATGCGCACCCGGCCGCAGATGCGCGCCCGCAATCGGGTCGAGTCGATCTTCTCGATCATCATGATCATCTTTTCCTCGATCGCCATCCTGACCACGCTCGGGATCGTGCTCTCGGTGCTGTTCGAGTCGCTGCTGTTCTTCCAGAAGGTCTCGCCGCTGGAGTTCTTCTTCGGCACCAACTGGAGTCCGCAGATCGCCCTGCGCGCCGATCAGGTCGGCGCCTCGGGGGCCTTCGGCGCCATTCCGCTCTTCACCGGCACGCTGATGGTCTCGGTGATCGCCATGCTGGTGGCCGTGCCCATCGGGTTGCTGTCGGCCATCTATCTGTCCGAGTACGCCAACCGTCATGTGCGCTCGACCGCCAAGCCGATCCTGGAGGTGCTGGCCGGCATCCCGACCGTGGTCTACGGCTTCTTCGCCGCCCTGACCGTCGCGCCCTTCATCCGCTCGCTGGGGGCTTCGATGGGACTCGACGTGGCCTCCGAGAGCGCGCTCGCCGCCGGTCTGGTGATGGGCGTCATGATCATCCCCTTCGTCTCCTCGCTGTCGGACGACGTCATCAACGCCGTGCCCCAGTCGCTGCGCGACGGCTCCTATGCCCTGGGCGCGACCCAGTCCGAGACCATCCGCCGTGTCGTCATCCCGGCCGCGTTGCCGGGCATCGTCGGCGGCATCCTGCTTGCCGTCTCGCGCGCCATCGGCGAGACCATGATCGTGGTCATGGCCGCCGGACTGGCCGCCAATCTGACCGCCAATCCGCTCGACAGCGTCACCACGGTGACGGTGCAGATCGTGACCCTGCTCACCGGCGACCAGGAGTTCGACAGTGCCAAGACGCTCGCCGCCTTCGCCCTGGGACTGACGCTGTTCCTGGTGACGCTCACGCTCAACGTGATCGCCCTGTCGATCGTGCGCAAGTATCGAGAGCAATATGAATAATCCAGCCAAGGACGCGGCCGGCGCGCCGCGTCGCACCATCGACATCGTCCAGTCCTCGCTCAAGCGTCGTTATGCGCGCGAGCGCCGCTTCCGGCTGCTCGGCGCCACGGCGGTGGTCCTGGGCATGAGCTTCGTCGCGCTGCTGTTCGCCGACATCATCCTCAAGGGTTATACGGCCTTCCAGCAGACCTATATCCAGTTGCCGATCGAGCTGGCCGCCGAGGCCATCGACCCGGACGGCACCCGTGATCCCGCCGTGCTGGCGCGCGCCGACTACATGAAGCCGATCCGCGAGGCGCTGCGCGAGCAGTTCCCCGAGGTTACGGATCGGGGCGACCGGCGGTTGCTCAACTCCATGATCAGCGTCGGCGCGCCCGATCTGCTGCGCGAACGGGTGATGGCCGATCCGCAACTGATCGGTACCACGCAGGAACTGTGGATTCTGGCCGACGACGACATCGACATGCTGGTCAAGGGCCATATCGATCGCGAGGCCGCCGAGGGCGACCGGCGCGTCAAGGACCAGATGATCGGCTGGATCGATCGTCTCGACGCCGAGGGGCGGGTCGCCAAGCACTTCAATACCATCTTCTTCACCCACGGCACCTCGCGCGAACCCGAGCTGGCCGGCATCGCCGGCGCCCTGATGGGGTCGTTCTACACCCTGGTGCTGACCCTGTCGCTGTCCTTCCCGATCGGGGTCGGCGCGGCACTCTATCTGGAGGAGTTCGCGCCCAAGAACCGCTGGACCGATCTGATCGAGGTCAACATCAACAACCTGGCGGCGGTGCCCTCGATCGTCTTCGGTCTGCTGGGTCTGGCGGTCTTCATCGCCTTCTTCGGCGTGCCGCGCTCGACCCCGCTGGTCGCGGCCCTGGTGCTGACCCTGATGACCCTGCCGACCATCATCATCGCCAGCCGCGCGGCGCTCAAATCCGTGCCGCCCTCGATCCGCGAGGCCGCGCTCGGTGTGGGCGCCTCGCCCTTGCAGACCCAGTTCCACCATGTCCTGCCGCTGGCCATGCCCGGCATGCTCACCGGCACCATCATCGGCATGGCGCAGGCGCTCGGCGAGACCGCGCCCCTGCTCATGATCGGCATGATCGCCTTCATCGTCGACATCCCCAAGGGCTTCACCGACGCCGCGACCGTGCTGCCGGTGCAGATCTTCCTGTGGGCCGACAGTCCCGAACGCGGATTCGTCGAGCGCACTTCGGCCGCCATCCTCGTGCTGCTGGCTTTCCTCTTTGTCATGAACCTGGCCGCCGTCCTGTTGCGCCGCCGGTTCGAGCGTCGCTGGTAGGTTTCAAACCCAAGCGAGAGGCTGAATTTTCATGAACACTCTGGTTGAAGTAATGGACAAGACGACTGGCGCGATCAGCTCCGCCGACTTGGCGAAAGACCGACACTCAACGGCCACCGTCGGCGATATCACGGTCGCCGACCCGCGCATTACCTGCCGCAACGTCGATGTCTGGTACGGCGCCAAACAGGCCATCAGGGGCGTGAGCCTGGACATCGGCAAGAACGAGGTGCTGTCGATGATCGGCCCCTCAGGATGCGGCAAGTCGACCTTCCTGCGCTGTCTCAATCGCATGAACGACACCATCGACGGCTGCCGGGTGACGGGTTCGATCCGGCTCGACGGTCAGGACATCTACGACAAGGGACTCGACCCGGTGCCGCTGCGCGCCCAGGTCGGGATGGTGTTCCAGAAGCCCAATCCCTTCCCCAAGTCGATCTATGAGAACGTCGCCTATGGGCCGCGCATCCATGGTCTGACCAACAACAAGGCCGAGCTGGACGAGCTGGTCGAGGGCAGTTTGCAGAAGGCCGGGCTCTGGAACGAGGTCAAGGATCGGCTCGATCAGCCCGGCACCGGGTTGTCGGGCGGCCAGCAGCAACGGCTGTGCATCGCCCGCACCATCGCCGTCTCGCCCGAGGTGATCCTGATGGACGAGCCCTGCTCGGCGCTCGATCCTATCGCCACCGCCATCATCGAGGAGCTGATCGACGAGCTGCGCGCCAACTACTCGATCGCCATCGTCACCCACTCGATGCAGCAGGCCGCGCGCGTCTCGCAGCGCACCGCCTACTTCCATCTCGGCGATCTGATCGAGGTCGGCGAGACCAATCAGATCTTCACCAATCCTCAGCACCGGCTCACCGAGGATTACATCACCGGGCGCTTCGGCTGAGTCCGGCGCGGAGACGACGATGAGCGACACTGCCGTCGACAAACCGGCCGGCGATCTCACCAGCGGCCATACCGTGCGTCGCTACGATCAGGAGCTGGCCAAGCTGCGCGCCATCATCCTGCAGATGGGCGAGCGCGTCATCGACCAAACGCAGGTCGCCGTCGCGGCCCTGATCGAAGACGACGAGTCCCAGGCCTATCGCGTACTCGATCGCGAGCCGCTGATCGACTATCTCTCACTCGACGCGGACGAAGAGGTGTTTCGGGTCATCGCCCGGCGTCAGCCGACGGCCGTGGATCTGCGCATCGTGCTGGCGCTGTCCAAGATCGCCGGGGAGGTCGAGCGCGCCGGCGACAAGGCCGCACGCATCGCCCGTCAGGTGCTTGAACTGCACCAGCAGGAACAGGACGGCGCACTGCTCGTCGAACCGCTGCGTGACGCCTTCCAGCGTCTCGACGACAAGGCCTGCTGCATGTTCGAGCGCAGCGTGCATGCCGTCACCACCTTCGATGTGACTCAGTCCCTGACCATCTTCGAGGATGAGACACGGCTTCACGAGGCGGCGCATGCACTACACGATCTGCTGAGCGAATCGGACACCGATGGTCTGGTGCCGCGTCAGACCATTGCGCTGTTCCACTCTGCGCAGGCACTCAAGCACATCGGCAATCATGCCTCCAGTATCGCCGAGCAGGTCATCTATGTCGCGCTCGGACAGGATGTGCGCTATCGCAATCGCGAGATCCTGATCGAGACGCTGCGCCATCGCGGTTACTGACGCAGTGGTCGCCAGGCCGATCGACGCCGTTGTCGAGGCGGTTTAAGCTGTCTCGACTCGGCCCGAGCGGGCGCCATCGACTGGTGTGTCATGAACGAAACTCTGAAGGCGATCCTGGCCGAGGCCATGCATCTGGGGCGCGATGGCCGCTTCACCGAGGCCACGGCCCTCATCCAGCGTGGCCTGCATCTGACGCGCGACACGGTCAGGCCGGATGCCGCCACGGCTGATCGTCACGGCGTCATCGACGCTGACTTCGAGGCCATTGAGGACGTCGGTCCCGCGGGCGGCCGCTCGATCCATGGTCACTACACGCATGGGTCGGAAGCACGCGACTACGACCTCTATGTGCCGGCCGACACCGATGGTGCGCCGCGTCCGCTGATCCTGATGCTGCACGGCTGCCAACAGGACGCCGCCGACGTTGCGCGTCTGACCCGCTTCAACCGGCTCGCCGACGAGCTGGGCTTCATCGTCCTCTATCCGAGCCAGTCGCGCACCGCCAATGCCACGGGCTGCTGGAACTGGTTCCTGCCCGAACACCGGCGTCCCGACGACGGGGAGGCGGCACTGCTCGCCGCCCTGACCCGCGATATCAGCGTGCGGCATGGCGCCGATCCGTGCCGGCTGTATGTCGCCGGACTCTCGGCGGGCGGTGCCATGGCCCTGGCACTCGCTGCGGTCTATCCGGAACTCTTTGCCGCCGTCGGCGTGCATTCCGGCCTGCCGTATGGCTTGGCGCGCGATCAGATGTCGGCGTTGACGCTCATGCATCAGGGGCCGGCGGCCGTAGGTGGCCAGATACCGGTCCTGAGCGAAACGGGTGTGCCGGTCATCGTCTTTCAGGGCGACGCCGATCTCAGGGTCAATCCGGTCAATGCCTCCTGGATCATCGAGCAGGCGCTATCGGCGGATGACGAGCCGCGCATCGAGCGCGAGACGGGGCGGGCACCGGGCGGTCTGGACTACACCCGAACCCGCTATCTGGAGATGGATGGCGCGATCCGCGCCGAGCTCTGGATGGTGCAGGGCGGCGGACACGGCTGGTTCGGCGGCGATCCGGCCGGTTCCTTCGCCGAGCCCAAGGGGCCGGATGCCTCGCGTGAAATGCTGCGTTTCTTTCTGAACTGCGCTCCGGCGGCTTGAGGCCGGGTACGCTAGGGCGACTCGGCCGTTCGAAGATCCGCCGGTCCCGGCCGTTCGATCAGGAACGATTGCTTCTATAGATGAGCACCGTGGCGCCGCTCTTGAGCGTATTGTCGGCGAGCTGGTTCCAGCGCCGGATCTCCTCGATCGAGACGCCATAGCGACGCGCCAGTCCGGTGAGCGATTCGCCGGGCTGGACGCGATGGGTGATGACGGCCTGGGCCTGACGGGTCGGTATTTCGAGCGTCTGGCCCGGAAGCAGGGGATCACGCTCGGAGAGACCATTGGCCTCGGCCAGGGTCTTGAGATCCAGGCCGTGACGCAGTGCGACGGCGGCCAGTGTCTCGCCGTTCCTGACGGTATGGCGGCGCGTGCCGGTGGGAGTAGCGGCGACCGGTCGGCGCTCCGTCAGACGCACCGGGGCCGAGGCGCGGCCGGCGACCACGGGGAGGGGCAGGGCGTCGAGCCGGATCGCCGATGAGCCGGCGCTGATGCGCGCCCCCTGACCCTGGGGCACGTTCAGCTCGGTGACGGTCGGACGCAACCAGCGCCCGATCTTCAGCTCGGGATTCAACCGCTTGAGGTCGTCGAGCTTGACGCCGTTGTCCAGGGCGACCTTGGCCAGATCCATCGGCCGGCTGGAGCGGATCACGTCGATGCCGATGCGATCCGGGATCGAGGGCAGATGCTGGCCGTAGCGGCGTGAATCGGCCACCAGCTTGGATGCGGCCAGGATCTGTGTGACGTACTGCCGCGTCTCGTTCGGCAGGTTCAGCGACCAGAAATCCGTCGGCCTGCCCTCGCGGCGGTTGGCCTCGATGGCCGAGGACACACAGCCCGGACCACAGTTGTAGGCGGCCATGGTCAGCTCCCAGTCGCCCTCGAAGCGCTTGTTGAGCTGATCCAGATAGTCCAGCGCGGCACGGGTCGAGGCCACCACGTCGCGCCGCTCGTCGGTGTAGTCGTCCAGGCGCAGACCCATCTCGCGGGCCGTATAGGGCATGAACTGCCAGATGCCGGCGGCGGACTTCGGCGAGGTGGCCGCCGGATCGTAGCGGCTCTCGACGTGCGGCAGCAGGGCCAGCTCCATCGGGAAACCACGGCGCTCGATCTCGGCGACGATGATCGGCAGATAGGGCGTGGCACGCTGTGAGAGCCGCTCCAGATAGCGCGGATCGCGCCGGAAGCGTTCGAGCGTGCTGTCGATGCCGGCGTTGGCCTGGAGATCGAGCTGCATCCCCGAGCGCACGCGCTGCCAGAGATCCCCCCCAGGGCCGATTCGTCCGCGCTCCACGACGCGCGAGCGGGCCGTCACCGTGACATCACGGGCGGGTCTGACATAGCCATATTCACGTGCCGAGACCACACCGGCGTACAGGTCGCTGGAATAATCGGACTCGGCGAGGCCGCCTTGGCCGGCACAACCGGTGAAAAAGGGCAGGGCGAGGGCCGACAACGCGCAGGCCGTCGGCCCCAGAAGCTTGACTTCTGGCATGGGAACCCCGACTGAATTAACGTAACTCTCTGATTGAGCGAAACATTATTAAAATTGTGCGGGCTATCATACGCAAAGGTCGCGCTGAATTCCAGAATCGAGCGTCCTGTGCGTGAGATTCGGCGTCGGGACAAGCGGTGAGGATCGCGGTTAACATGGTCGCCCCGACGAGGCCGCGAGAGCATGACCAGAGATCCACTCCAGCCAGACCAGTCCGATCCATTGCAGGCGTGGTATCGCTCGGCGCTCGGCGCCGAGGTGGCGCGGATCGAGAGCGCCGGCGTCCGGCGTCTGCTGGCCAATGTCTTCGGCTACTACCTGGTTCAGGTGGGCGCGAGCGAGGGGTTCGGCGAGGTGCTGGCCGCGAGCCGGATCCGGCATCGCATCCGGCTGTCGGGCGCTCGATCGAACGACAGTGCCCAGGGGCCGACCGTCGTCGGTGATCCGACTGCGTTGCCGCTGGCCTCCGACAGCATCGATGCCGTGCTGCTGCCTCATGTGCTGGAGTATTCGGATCGGCCGGGGGCGATCCTCGCCGAGGTCGAGCGCGTGCTCATCCCCGAGGGACGACTGATCCTGCTGGGATTCGATCCGCTGAGTCTGTGGGCGCTGGGACGTCTCTGGTGGCCGGCCCGTCGGCGTCCGCCCTGGAATGGGCGCTGGCGGCCGGCCGTCCAGGTCGAGCGCCGGTTGACCGAACATGGCTTCGAGATCGAGGCGCGTGAGCGGGCGCTCTTTTGTCCCCCATTCGTTTCTCCGACCGGATCGCGCTGTCCGTCCGTCGAGTCGCTCGGACGCCGGTTCTGGCCGCTGTTCGGCGGTCTCTATGTCATCCGCGCCGTCAAGCGGGTTGCGCCCCTGACCCCGATCAAACCCTATCGCACCAGCCGTTGCGCCCTGCTGCCGGGCGGCGCCGTGCGTCCCACCACCCGAGGAACCGGACATGTCTGACTGTGTCGAAGCCTTCACCGACGGCGCCTGCAAGGGCAATCCCGGCCCCGGCGGCTGGGGCGTGCTGCTGCGCTGGGGCGAGGTCGAGAAGGAACTGCACGGCGGCGAGCGTGAGACCACCAACAATCGTATGGAACTCATGGCGGTGATCATGGCGCTCGAAGCGCTCAAGCGCCCGACCCCGATTCGCATCACCACCGACTCGCAATACGTCAAACGCGGGGTCGGCGAATGGATGCCGCGCTGGAAGCGCAACGGCTGGCGCACCGCCGACCGTCAACCGGTCAAAAACCGCGATCTCTGGGAGCGTCTGGACCGTGCGCTCGGCCGGCACGAGGTGAGCTGGCGCTGGGTCAAGGGGCACGCCGGGCACGCCGAGAACGAGCGCGCCGACCGGCTCGCCAATCTGGGCGTGCCGACCACTGGAGGACGTTGAAGATGCGTCAGATCGTCTTAGACACCGAAACCACGGGTCTTGAACCGCGCGAGGGACACCGGATCATCGAGATCGGCTGTGTCGAGCTGGTCGACCGGCGCCCGACCCGGCGCAACTTCCACGAATACATCAACCCCGAGCGCCAAATCGACGCCGAGGCCGAGGCCGTGCACGGCATCAGCAACGCCTTCCTCGCCGACAAGCCGCGCTTCGCCGATCTCGCCGAGCGGCTGGTCGAGTATCTGCGCGGGGCCGAGCTCATCATCCACAACGCCGCCTTCGACGTCGGCTTCCTCGATCACGAGTTCGGGCTTTGGCGCGGCCCTGAGGCTCCGCGCATCGCCGATCTCTGCACCGTGACCGACAGCCTGCTGATGGCGCGTAGGCTCCATCCTGGCCAGCGCAACGGACTCGACGCGCTCTGCAAACGCTATTCGATCGACAACTCGCACCGCACCCTGCACGGCGCGCTGCTCGACGCCGAGATCCTGGCCGACGTCTATCTGGCGATGACCGGCGGACAGGTCGCGCTGCATCTCGGCGGCGAGGGCGGCGACCTGATCGGCGAGGGCGGGCGTGGGGTCTATCGCGGCCGTATCGACGCCGGGCGGCCGCGCCTGCGGGTGGTGCGCGCGACCCCGGACGAACTGGAGGCGCATCGCGTCCGGCTGGAAGCGATCCAGAAGGCGAGCGGCGGGTGTGTCTGGCTCGGCGCGGACGGTTGATCAGGTGTGCTGCCGACACTGCGGCGAGCGTCGTCCCGCGCCCACGCCGCCGACGATCTCTTCCAGCCCCTGGAGGTCGAGCAGCTCGATATGCTTGCGCTCGACGCGCACCAGACCATCGTCCTGAAAACGGGTGAAGAGACGGCTGACGGTCTCGACGGCCAGCCCGAGATAGTTGCCGATCTCATGCCTGGACATGCTGAGATGGAAGTCCGTGGCCGAGAGTCCGCGTTTGTGCAGGCGTTGTGAGAAGCTGAGCAGAAAGGCCGCCAGCCGCTCCTCGGCGTTCTTCTTGCCGAGCAGGAGCAGCAGGTCGGTGTCCTGGCCGATCTCCTTGCTGAGCAGCCGGTACATCTGGTGCTGGAGGCTGGGGATGATCGCGGTCAGCTCCTCCAGTCGTCCGAAGGGGATCTCGCAGACGGCCGAGGTCTCGAGCGCGCTGGCCGAGCAGGCGTGCTCGCCCTTGTCGATGGCGTCCAGCCCCATGATCTCGCCGGGCAGATGGAAGCTGAGCACCTGCTCGCCGCCCTCGCTGCTGGGGGCGAAGGTCTTGAGCGAGCCGGTCTTGACGACGTACAGCGAGAGGAAGCGGTCGCCCTCGCGAAACAGCACGTCACCACGATGCAGCGGGCGCGCACGCTTGACGATGTCGTCGAGCCGTTCGACGTCCTCGGGCGTCAGTCCCATGGGCAGGCAGAGCGAGGAGAGGGTGCAGTGGCGACAGGCCACGCGGATGGATTCGATCGATATCACCGTACTCTGATTCAAGACTTCCGCCCTCGCTCCTCATCATGGCCCGATGTGGGGCTATATGATTTTGTTTTTGATCTGGATCAAGTGCCGCCGCTTTTTAACCCGATCCCTTCTGAAACTCAAGTGCTTATATTGGCGTACACTTTCGGCTCGAACCGCCCCCCCGATCCGTGACTCGAACGCCGGGTCCGGGACGCCCGGATCGAGCCGGAGTCATGCAGGATCGCATTGAGCCGATGCGGCGATTTTGGTAGCTTGTCCGCGTATCCGAGTCGCGACTCTCGACTCACTCGACCCTCCCTCGGCCCCCATTCACTATGACAAAGTTCATCTTCATCACCGGCGGTGTGGTTTCATCGCTGGGCAAGGGCATTTCATCGGCCTCGCTGGCGGCGTTGCTGGAGGCGCGCGGCCTGCGCGTCACCATGATCAAGCTCGATCCCTACATCAACGTCGATCCGGGCACCATGAGCCCCTTCCAGCACGGCGAGGTCTATGTCACCGACGACGGCGCCGAGACCGACCTGGACCTGGGCCACTATGAGCGCTTCCTGCGTACACGCATGGGGCGTAACAACAACTTCACCACCGGCCAGATCTACGAGAGCGTGATCCGCAAGGAGCGCCGAGGCGACTATCTGGGCCGCACGGTGCAGGTCATCCCGCACATCACCGACGAGATCAAGGCCAGCATCCGGCTCGGCGCCGAGGGGTCCGACATCGCCATGGTCGAGATCGGCGGCACCGTGGGCGACATCGAGTCGCTGCCGTTCCTGGAGGCCATCCGTCAGATGCGGGTCGAGGAGGGACCGGAGAATTCGCTCTTCATGCATCTGACCCTGGTGCCGCACATCCGCACCGCCGGCGAGATCAAGACCAAGCCGACCCAGCACTCGGTCAAGGAACTGCGCTCGATCGGCATCCAGCCGGACATCCTGCTGTGCCGTGCCGAGAAGCTGTTGCCGGACGAGGAGCGGCGCAAGATCGCACTCTTCACCAATGTGTCTGAGAAGGCGGTCATCTCGGCCATCGACGCCGACAACATCTATCGCATCCCGCGTCTGCTCCATGCCCAGCAGCTCGACGAGCTGGTGGTGCGTCAGTTCCATCTCGATGTGCCCGAGGCCGATCTGTCGGAATGGGATCGGGTGATGGACGGCTTCGATCATCCCGAGCAGTCGGTGCGCATCGGCATGGTCGGCAAGTACATGAATCTGACCGAGGCTTATAAATCGCTGTCGGAGGCGCTGGCGCACGCCGGTGTGCACACCAATACCAAGGTCGAGATCGTCTATGTCGACTCCGAGGTCATCGAGCGCGAGGGCACCGACTGTCTCGACGGACTCGATGCCATCCTGGTTCCGGGCGGATTCGGCGAGCGCGGGGTCGAGGGCAAGGTCATGGCCGTGCGCTATGCGCGCGAGCAGCGGGTGCCCTATCTCGGCATCTGTCTCGGGATGCAGGTGGCGGTGATCGAATATGCGCGTCACATGGCGGGGCTGGAGGGCGCGCACAGCACCGAGTTCGACCGCCGGACACCGCATCCGGTCATCGCGCTGATCACCGAGTGGCGCGACGAGCAGGGGCGGATCGAGACGCGCTCGGAGACGGACGATCTGGGCGGCACCATGCGTCTGGGTGGTCAGAACTGTCGGTTGGAGCCGGGCAGTCTGGCGCGTTCGGTCTATGGTCAGCCCCAGGTTCGCGAGCGCCATCGCCATCGCTATGAATTCAACAACGCCTATCTGGATACGCTGAAGGATGCCGGGTTGCGGTTCTCGGGCTGGTCGCTCGACAACCGGCTGGTCGAGATCATCGAGATCCCGGATCATCCCTGGTTCATCGCCTGTCAGTTCCATCCCGAGTTCACCTCGACCCCGCGCGATGGACATCCGCTGTTCGAGGGCTTCGTGCGCGCGGCCCTGGTGCAACGTCAGTTCAACGGAGATCGAAGCGCATGATGTCGCTGGCCGGTTTCGAGGTCGGTCTCGACCGGCCGCTGTTTCTGATCGCCGGGCCCTGTGTCATCGAAAGTGAGACGCTGGCACAGGAGACGGCGGGGGCGCTGAAGGAGCTGACCGAGGCGCTCGGCATACCCTTCATCTACAAGTCCTCGTTCGATAAAGCCAACCGATCCTCGGGCGCGAGCTTTCGCGGGCCTGGGCTGGAGGAGGGGTTGCGGATTCTGGAGTCGGTGCGCGCAATCATCGGCGTGCCTGTGCTGACCGATGTGCATGAGGATACGCCTCTGGGTGAGGTCGCCGCTGTGGTCGATGTGCTCCAGACCCCGGCGTTTCTCTGTCGTCAGACCAACTTCATCCAGGCCGTCGCCCGCCAGGGCAAGCCGGTCAACATCAAGAAGGGGCAGTTCCTCGCGCCCTGGGACATGAAGCATGTGGTCGAGAAGGCGCGCGCGACCGGCAACGATCGGGTCATGGTCTGCGAGCGCGGCGTCTCCTTCGGCTACAACAATCTGGTCTCGGATATGCGCTCGCTGGCGGTCATGCGCGAGACCGGCTGTCCGGTGGTGTTCGATGCCACGCATTCGGTGCAACTGCCGGGCGGGCAGGGGACCAGCTCGGGCGGACAGCGCGAATTCGTCCCGGTGCTGGCGCGCGCGGCGGTCGCGGCGGGTGTCGCCGGACTCTTCATGGAGACCCATCCCGATCCGGATCTTGCTTTGAGCGATGGCCCGAATGCCTGGCCGCTCGGACGGATGCGTGAATTGCTGTCGACCCTCATCGAGATTGATCGCTTGGTCAAGGCAGATGGATTCGTTGAACAATGGTAACATTCTATTGCAACACTTATAGTGTCATAAATTAGTCTGGCAATGCCATCAGATGAAAGCCAAGGCGTCGAGGTAAAAAGTGGGATACGAAGAGATAGTAGAGCTTTGTGGGCAACTCTCTTATCGAGACAAGTTCAGACTTGCTCAGCTTCTGATCCGGCTTGCAAGAAAAGAAGAGGAAGAGAAAAACCCTGATGGCAGAGCGCCCGCGCAGAGCAGCTTAGGTAAAGTTCTGTATCTTCGTGCGAAATGACTTAAGTGCGTCACGCAGGCATTGATTGTGAACGCATTTTTGAACTCTGGTTTGCTTAATTCTGTGTTCTACAGATGAAAGCGGCCGACGTTCGGGTTTCGTCTCCGGCAGTCAATCCAAAAAATCTGTCCGACACGAAATTGCAGCGGACTCACTTCGCTCACCACTGAACTAGGCGTCCTATCGTACTGCAATGATCGAGTCGTTTGCAAATCAAGCCAGCGAGGATATTTTCAACGGTGTGAACTCGCGAGAAGCCCGCAAAGCCTGCCCTCAAAACCTCTGGGGTATCGCGATTCGCAAACTCGATCAGCTTGATTCGGTTCAAAGTATCGAGGAATTGCGTATTCCACCAGGAAATCGGCTCGAAGCGCTCTCTGGAAATCGAAAAGGTCAATTTAGTATTCGCATCAACGAGCAGTACAGGGTTTGTTTCGTTTGGGGAGAAAAAGGCCCCGGAGAAGTTGAAATCACCGATTACCACTGAGAAACACCATGATTCGCGTCCCAACTCACCGGCCGCCGACACATCCAGGTGAAATGCTCAAGGAGGAGTTTCTTGAACCCATGCAGATCAGTCAACGTGATCTGGCGAATGCCATTCATGTGCCTTATCAAAAAATCAATGAATTGGTCAATCGCAAGCGAGGCGTAACCCCAAGCATCGCGCTCCGCTTGGCTAAGTTTTTTGGCGTGTCGGCGGATTTCTGGTTGAACTTGCAAGTTCGCTGGGATCTATATCGTACTCAATCACTGGAAGCGGATGAGATTGAATCCATTCAGGATTTTCATCATCTGCAAAAACTGGCCTAACACATCGAATAACCCTGAGCTATCCGGTAGCTCTTGAATCCTCAAGGAGTCATCCACCATGTCCGAAATCGTCGACGTCCGCGCCCGTGAGGTGCTGGATTCCCGTGGCAACCCGACCGTCGAGGCCGACGTCATCACCGCCGACGGCGCCATCGGTCGCGCCATCGTGCCCTCCGGCGCTTCCACCGGCTCGCGCGAGGCGCTGGAACTGCGCGACGGCGACAAGTCGCGCTACAACGGCAAGGGCGTGTTGACCGCCGTGGCCAACATCCGCAGCGAACTGCGCGAAGCCATCCTCGGCCTGGACGTCGCCGATCAGACTGCGATCGACCGCCGCATGATCGAACTCGACGGCACCGACAACAAGGCCCGTCTCGGCGCCAACGCCCTGCTCGGCGTCTCGCTCGCCGTCGCCCATGCCGCCGCGCAGGAAAAGGCGCTGCCGCTCTATCAGTCGCTCGCCGGCGGTCCCTACCGTCTGCCGGTGCCGATGATGAACATCATCAACGGCGGCGAACATGCCGACAACAGCGTCGACTTCCAGGAATTCATGATCCTGCCCGTCGGCGCCGGCAGCATTCGCGAGGCCGTGCGCTACGGCGCCGAGGTCTTCCACGCGCTCAAGTCGGTCCTGCACGGTCGCGGTCTGGCCACAGCGGTCGGCGACGAGGGCGGTTTCGCGCCCGACCTGGCCTCGAACGAAGCGGCGATCGAGGCCATCCTTGAAGCCATCCACAAGACCGGCTTCAAGGTCGGCTCAGACATCTATCTGGGTGTGGACGTCGCCGCCTCCGAGTTCTACAAGGACGGCCAGTACGTCCTCAAGGGCGAGGGCCGCACCCTCAGCTCGGACGGCCTGATCGACCTGCTCGCCGACTGGGTCGCCAAGTACCCGATCCTCTCGATCGAGGACGGTCTGGCCGAAGGCGACTGGGACGGTTGGAAGCGTCTGACCGAGCGTCTGGGCGACAAGGTGCAGATCGTCGGCGACGACCTCTTCGTCACCAACACCCGCATCCTCCAGGAAGGCATCGACAAGGGCATCGCCAACTCGATCCTGATCAAGGTCAACCAGATCGGCACCCTGACCGAGACCCTGGACGCCATCGCCATGGCCCACAAGGCCGGTTACACCACGGTCATCTCGCATCGCTCGGGCGAGACCGAGGACTCGACCATCGCCGATCTGGCGGTCGCTACGGGCGCGGGTCAGATCAAGACCGGCTCGCTGTCGCGCTCCGACCGCGTGGCCAAGTACAATCAGTTGATGCGCATCGAGGACCAGTTGGCCGATGAGGCCGTCTATGCCGGCCGCGATGCGTTCAAGTGGCTCTGAGGCCATCCGTCCGGGTCTCGGAACCTGGCGTTCCTTGACCCTGAGTGGCATAGGCTTGCGTATGCACTGGCTGATCCTGGTGTTGGTCCTGCTCCTGGGTGCGCTCCAGTACCGGCTCTGGGTCGGCGAAGGGAGTATCGCCGAGCTGCACAGTCTCAAGCGCGAGATCGCCCTGGAAGAATCCGAGCTGGAGCGGCTGCGTGCGCGCAATCGTGAGCTTCAGGCCGAGGTCGACGATCTGCGCGAAGGCTCCGAGGCGATCGAGGAGCGCGCGCGTAGCGAGCTGGGCATGATCAAACCCGGCGAGATCTTCATCCAGGTCATCGAACGGCCCGAGCCGCCGAAGTGACAGCCTCCGCCATCGATACATCCGTGGGAGATCCGACCATGACGGCTCGACTCTGGGCCATTCTGCCGGCCGCCGGCGTCGGGCGGCGCATGGGCAGCGCCGTGCCCAAGCAGTATCTGGAACTGGCCGGTCGCGCCGTGATCGAGCACACGCTCGAACTCTTCGTCAGCCACGATCGCATCGCGGGCGTGGTGGTAGCGCTGGGCGTCGAGGACGGCTACTGGGATTCGACCGCCTATGCCGCGCATCCCAGGGTGCGGCGCGCACCGGGCGGTGCCGAGCGCTGCCATTCGGTGCTCAATGCGCTCGCGGTCCTGGACGGAGAGGCCGATGCCGACGACTGGGTGCTGGTGCACGATGCCGCGCGCCCCTGTCTGCGTCCGGACGATCTCGAACGGCTGATCGACGCTCTGCTCGACGACCAGGTCGGCGGCCTGCTCGGCATCCAGGTGCGCGACACCATGAAGCGCGCCGGGGCCGGCGAGCGCATCGATACCACGGTGGACCGCTCCAGTCTGTGGCATGCCTACACGCCGCAGATGTTCCGGCTCGGTCTGCTGCGGCGCGCGCTGCACGAGGCGCTGGAGGCCGGCGATCTGGTCACGGACGACGCCTCGGCCATCGAGCGTCTGGGACTGGCCCCGCGCCTGATCGAGGGCCATGCCGACAACATCAAGATCACGCGGGCCGAGGATCTGCCGCTCGCGCATTTTTATCTGCAACGCCAGGGACGGATCTAGCGAGGCTCCAGAATGCTGATTGGTCAGGGCTTCGATGCCCATCGTTTCGCGCCGGATCGCCGGCTGGTGCTCGGCGGGGTCGAGATCCCGCACGACCGGGGGATGCTCGCCCATTCCGACGGCGATGTCTTGATCCATGCCCTGTGCGACGCCCTGCTGGGTGCGGCCGGGCTGGGCGACATCGGACGCCATTTCCCGGACACGGACGCCGCCTATGCCGACATCGACAGCCGCATCCTGCTGAGACGCGTGATCGACAGTCTGCGCGAGCGCGGTCTGCGTGTGCACAATGCCGACATGACGCTCATCGCCCAGCAACCCAAGCTGGCGCCCTATATCCCGGCCATGCGCGAGACCCTGGCCGCCGATCTGGAGTGCGATCCCCAGCGCGTCAATGTCAAGGCGACGACCATGGAACACATGGGCTTCACCGGACGCGGCGAAGGGATCGCGGCTTCAGCCGTGGTGTTGCTGGTCGAGGCGGACGGCTGAATCCTTCGATGTCCGATTCGACGCTTCCGCGCTGGACGACCTTCACCGATCTGCCGCGCGCCCACGGCGAGCCGCTCGGCTCGGGTCGGCTGCGTGTCGAGCCCGAGGACTTCCGGGTCACGGAGGTGCTGGGCTTCGACCCGGACGGGGAGGGCGATCACCGGCTGCTCTGGGTGCGCAAGACCGGTGCCAATACCGAATGGGTCGCACGGCGGCTGGCGGCCACGGCAGGCGTACCTGTCTCCACGGTCGGCTATGCCGGCCTCAAGGACCGCTGGGCCGTCACCGAACAATGGTTCTCGCTGCCGCGTCCGCGCACCGGTGAACCCGAGCCGGACTGGGGGCCGCTGGCCGAGCAGGGGATCGAGGTGCTCGAAGTCCACGCCCATCGGCGCAAGCTGAAGCGCGGTTCCCTGTCCGGCAACCGCTTTCGGATTCGCCTGCGCGACTGCCGGCTCGACCCGGCAGCGCTCGACGCGCGTCTGGCGTCGATCCGCGCGCGCGGCGTGCCCAACTATTTCGGCGAGCAACGCTTCGGTCACGCCGACGGCAATCTCCATCGCGCCCATGCGCTGCTGACGGGGGCGGTCAAGCGGGTGCCGCCTCATCAACGCGGTCTCCAGCTCTCGGCCGCGCGCTCGCAGATCTTCAACGAACTGCTGGCCGAGCGCGTGCGCCGTGGCGACTGGGACCGGCTCCTGCCCGGCGACTGTCCGCAACTGGCCGGCACCCATTCGTTCTTCCAGGCCGAGAACCTCGACGAGGCCCTGCATGCGCGCGCCGCGCGGTTCGATCTGCATCCGACTGGTCCGCTCTGGGGCCGGGGCGAGCCGCCGAGTCGTCAGGCCGTTCAGGCGCTCGAACTCGAGGTCGCGGCCGGATTGGCGCCCTGGCCCGAACGACTGGCGGAACAGGGGCTGGAACAGGAACGCCGTTCACTGCGTCTGACGATCGAAAATCTGAAGCACGAACGGATCGATGGCTGTCCGACACTCGAGTTCGGGCTATCATCCGGAGCCTATGCAACCAGCGTGTTGCGCGAAATCATCGACACTTTCGACTGGGTTCAACGACAGGACGGTTCCGATGGCTAAATTACTGGTGGTGGACGATGAACCGATCAACCTCGAGATCATCGGTCATTGCCTGGAAGACGAGCATCAGCTGGCCTTCGCCGAGGATGGGCTGGAAGCCTGGGCCATGCTGGAGGCCTCCCCACAGGCTTACGACGGCGTGATCCTCGATCGCATGATGCCGCGCATGGACGGCATGGAGGTGCTCAGGCGTCTCAAGGCCGACCGGCGCTTTCGCGACGTGCCGGTCATCATGCAGAGCGCGGCCGACAGCTCCGAGCAGGTCGCCGAAGGGCTGGCCGCCGGCGCCTGGTACTATCTGGCCAAACCCTATGCGCCCAAGGCCCTGCGCAGCATCGTCAACGCCGCCCTGGACGACCGGCGCAATCGCAAGGATCTGGCCCATATCGGCGGCAGGCTCCAGGCCATCCTCGACCTGACCGAGCAGGCCGGCTTCCGTTTCCGCACGCTCGACGAAGTCTCGGTCCTGTCCTCGACCCTGGCGCAGATGTGCCCCAATCCCGAAACCGTGGCCATGGGGCTGTCCGAGCTCATGCTCAATGCCGTGGAGCATGGCAATCTGGGTATCGATTATGCCGAGAAGGGACGCCTGATCGAAGAGGGGCTCTGGCAGGAGGAGGTCGAGCGCCGGCTGGCCGACCCTGCCCAGGCCGGGCGTCATGCCATCGTCGAGTTGAGGCGCGACCCGGCCTTTCTGAGCTTCACCATCCGCGACCGGGGGCCGGGGTTCGACTGGCAGCGTTATCTGGATCTCGATCCGTCGCGCGCCTTCGACAGTCATGGCCGCGGCATCGCCATGGCGCGCCATCTGGCCTTCGCGAGCATGGAGTATCGGGGTACGGGCAACGAAGTCCAGGTCACTGTGGCGCTGGCCGATCCTCCCGAGATCCGGGCGCCCAACGATGGCACGGCCTGAGGTTCGCCGCTGGATCACCACGTCTCGCGACGAGCGTGCGCCGAACATGGCTCGACTCCTGGACATCGCCCAGGGCTTCGTCGCGCACGCACCGGCCTGTGACGCCTGGACCCTGCGTCTGGTCGCCGAGACCAGCGATCATCTGGAAGTCCGTCAGGGCGTGGTCGAACCGAGCCTGATCGGCTGTTCGCTCGGGGCCATGATCACGGTCGTCGAGGGTGCGGGCAGCGGCTATGCAGCCACCGGCGACCTGAGTCCGTCCGGTCTGCGCGCCGCCGCCGAGCGCGCACTCGACTGGGCGCGCGTCCATGCCCGGCTCGGACTCTTCGAAGCCCGGCTCCAGCCACTCTGCACCACGGTCGCCGACTATCGCACCCCGGTCGAGGAACCCTGGGAATCGCGAGCGCTGGCCGAGCGGCTGTCGGCAGGGCTGACCGGCGACAAGGTGCTGTTCTGCAACCTGGGCGTCGAGGTCTCGGATTTCGTGCGGCTCAATCGCAACCGGGTGCGTCAGGCCGGCGCCGTCCACGCCGCCGGGTTGACGCTGACCCTGATCGCCGGGGCGCATCAGGCCGAGGGCGGCTCGCCGTGCTGCCCGATGACCCCTATCTCCAGTATGCGACCGAGCCGAGTACCGGGATGGGGCGCCAGGGTAACCGTTTACCCCCCACCCTTTGCTGCCCGACGTTTCGTGCCGATCGGAGCGTGACGAGGATGTCGAGATTTGCTGCAACAGCGCCATTGCACCGGTTTGAGGTTTGAGAGCGACCGGCCACGATGTACCTGAAGGATAACGATCTACGCCAACTCGACGAGGCGCGTCTTGACGGACTGCCGAGCGAGGTGTTGCGCGCGTTATCGAAGCGGTTGCTGTCGGATCTGAAGGAGGCGCGCGAGCGGCTGAACCGGAGTCCGGAGAACAGTTCGCGTCCGCCGAGCAGCCGGGCGCCGTGGGAACGAGGCGGTGAGAGTCTGGCGCTGGGAGTGGAGGAGGAGGATGACGCGAGCGCGGGGAGCGCGACGGATAGGGTGTCGGAGTCGGCCCCAGAACCGGAGAGGCCCAAACGGGAAGCGAGCGTGGGGGGTGATTCAAAGGCGGGGGTGAAGCCGAAAGGTCGCCCGGGTCGCCGGCCCGGTCATCCGGGGGTGAGCCGTCGCCGGGTGTTGCCGATCGATCAGGAACAGTCCCACGTGCCGAGTCATTGCGCCTGTTGTGGAGTGGCGTTGGAGGGTCTGGAGGCGGTGGCCTATACCGGGCGCTATGAGCTGGAACTGGAGCGTCCCGTGTCGGGGAACGCCGGTGTAGTCGTCACCCAGACCAAGCACACCTATTTCGAGGTGCGCTGTGGGTGTGGGCATCGCACGCGGGCCGAACCGGGACGCGCGCTCGCCGAGGCGGACTGGACGGTGGAGCTGACCGAACGGCATCTGGTCGGACCACGTTTGTCGAGCTTCATCGTGGCGCTGTCGTTGCGTCTGGGCGGCTCACACCGACGGATTCAAGAGTTTCTCGCCGACCGGTTCGGGCTGTCGCTGTCGACGGCGCTCATCAGTCAGTGCCGCCATGAACTCGGGCGCGCGCTGGAACCGGTGGTCGAGGAGGCGTTGCGCGCGGCGCTGAGCGAAGCCGAACCGGTGCCTGTGGATGAAACCGGCCGGCCGCAGCACGATCAGGCGTTGTGGTTGTGGGCGTTCGTGACCGCCAACACCCTCCTCTATGTGATCGGTCGGCGCACCCGGGAGCTGTTGCACTCCATCCTCGGTCCCACCCCCAGCCCGTGGATCATGAGCGATGGTTACTCGGTCTACCGCGCCTACGGACACCGGCTACGCTGTTGGGCGCCCATCCTGCGCAAGGCCCGCGGCCCGGCCGAGCGCCTCCACACCCCGACCCAAGCCTTTGGCCGGGAGCTTCCGAGCACCTTCGAGACGCTGATGCAGGCCGTCTACGCCGCGCGCGCCGCCCCAGGCCCCCACGGCCTGCGACAGACTTACAGTCAGAGGCTCCAGGCCCTCCGGCAGTGCTGTGTGCGCGTGGCCGCCGGCCCCTATCCCGACAAGGCCCAGGCGCTTGCGCGCGAGTTGCGCAACGACTGGGACGGCTTCCGGGTCGTGCTGGAGCATCCGCACCTGCCGCTGACCAACAACGAGGCCGAGCGCGCCTTGCGCCCCTGGGTGATTCTGCGTCGGGTCAGTCAAGGCACGCGCACCGAGCAGGGCTCGCGCGCCTTCTGCGCCTTGGCCCTATCTGACCGACGCCTTGCGTCAGCGTCGCCAAGGATTGCCCGCCCCAGCCTTGCCGCTCGCGGCTTAACCTTCACGGCGTTTTGAGCACGAGATGCGGGCTGATGAGAGGGGGGGATAAACCGCTACGGGAAGGGCAGGTTGGGTTGGTGGTTCGGTTTCTTGGTCTTGGTCATGTTCTTTACGCTGGTGTAGCGGCGGCGCGTCATATTGGACCTTGGTTTTGACGCTGAAGCCTTTCGTGCTATCCGCACGCTTGCGCCTTCAGCGGCTTGGCAGAAAGCCATCCCGCTGCATCTGAGCGACGATCTCCTTGATCACCTGACTGATGGTGGTGCGCTCCGAACTGGGGTCGAGCGGCTGTGAGCGTCCTGACCAGACCAGCCGCTCCTGCTTGGCGTCGTAGAGATTGGTTTCGAGCCGCAGTGATTCGAGATCGCTGTAGTAGCCCGGTGTGCAAACTTCCTCATAGACCCGGCTGAAATAGCCGATCAGATGGCGGTAGTGATCGGGCACCGAACCGATCCGCGCCGCCGGCCGGGTGCCGGGCGCTTCATCGGCCACCAGGTGCGTGATGAGGACGCCATCGGCCTTGACCTTCGCATAGCCTTCGGTCAGCCGCGTCAGTCGACCGAGATTGCGATCCGAGACCAGCTCATGTCCGGCCGTGGCCGTGACGCCAAGCGCCTGGAGCTGCTTGACGAAGTTGTCCTCATAGGCACGCCGCACCTTGGGATTGTTGGTCACGCCGAAGACCACCAGCCGCTCATAGTGTTTGGGCGTTTGGTTCGGCTGAGTCCAGACCGAAGAAACCGGGCCGGTGGTGGCGCAGGCCGTCATGAGGACGGCGAGCAGGCCGGCGAGCAGGGCACGCACGAAGGGGTACATCAGTAGATCGACTCCAGTGTTAGCGCAGTATCCCAAATAGTGGGTGGATGCAGCGCGCTGAGGCGGGGTGTCGCGAGTCATAGCCGGTTGGTGAATGCGCCGGGATCGCGCGGTCCGTCGCGACACCGCCGCGCGCCGGCGGCGCCGGGACTCAGTATGCCGAAGTCGCCGGTCTTCTGGCTAGCGCGCTCAGAGTGTCCGCGTCGGCGGCGGCGCCGGCTCGATGGTCAAGTCCGAGTGCGCGACCGCCTGACAGGTCAGACAGGTACCGGCCGGTCGGCCATGCAGCGCCTCGATCTCTCCGCTGGGATAATGGATGAAGCCGCTCTTGAGCGTGATTGCGCAGGCGCCGCAATGGCCGCCGCGACAGCCGTTGGGCAGGTCGATGCCCTGACGCAGTGCGGCCCGGAGCAGGGTCTCGCCGGGATTGGCCTCGAAGCTCGGGCCATCGGGTAAGATCTCGATCTTGAAACTCATAGCGGAAGAGAACCCATGCAGGACATCGTGATTGCAGGCTGTGGATATGTGGGCGAGCGTCTGGCGCGCCAATACCTCGATCGGGGCGACTCGGTCCTCGGTCTGGTCCGGAGCCAGAGCGGACTGGAGCGTCTGGCGGCCGCCGGCATTCCTGCCGTGCGCCATGATCTGGCCTGCACGGATCCCATCGCCTGTTCGCTCGCCGGCAGGCGCCTGTTCCATCTGGCCCCGCCGCCGGCGCATGGAACCGAAGATCTGCATACGCGCCGGCTGGTCGCGTCCTTCGACCGGGCCGGCCATCCCCGCCGCCTAGTCTACATCAGCACCACGGGCGTCTATGGCGACTGTGACGGCGCCTGGGTCGACGAGGACTGGCCGACGCGCCCGACCCTGGACCGCTCGCTCCGACGCCTGGACGCCGAGGAGCAGCTACGCCGCTGGAGTCGCGAACACGGCGGTGAGCTGATCGTGCTGCGGGTCGCCGGCATCTACGGGCCCGGACGCCTGCCGCTGGAGCGTCTGAAGCGCGGCCTGCCCCTGGTGCGTCCCGAGGAGGCCCCCTACAGCAACCGTATCCATGTCGATGATCTGGTCGCGGTCTGTGTCGCAGCCATGGAACGGGGTCGCAATGGCGACATCTTCAATGTCAGCGACGGTCATCCGAGCACCATGACCGAGTATTTCATGCAGATTGCCGAGGCCGCCGGTCTGCCCCAGCCGCCGCTGATCGGCATGGCCGAGGCGTCCGCCCATCTGTCCGAGGGCATGATGGGCTATATGAGTGAGTCGCGCCGCCTGTCCAATCGCCGTCTGCGCGAGGAACTGGGTGTCGAGCTGCGCTACCCGACCCTGGCCGAAGGGCTGGCACAGGCACTCGGTTGAGCGCTTGGCCTTACGGAATATACGGTTTTTTTGTCGAACCCCGGTTGACGCAAGGGCGCGCATCCACTAGCTTCCGCCAAAACGGCGATTGGCGGCTAAGTCCAGGGTTCCAATGCTGTCAGCTGAGTCGGCGTGTTTCCATGGCTGTCGCGGCGGCTTGTGTGTCGGCCCGCGGCGGTATCCGATCGATCGACACACATGATGAGCGCGAGAGACAGCAGCGATGAGGATCTACGTAGGCAATCTGCCCTATAGCGTGAACGACGACGAGTTGCGGAACATCTTCGGTCAGTTCGGTGAACTGGCCTCCGCCGAGGTGATCAAGGACAAGTTCTCGGGTCAGTCGAAGGGATTCGGCTTCGTCGACATGCCCAACAACTCCGAAGCCGACGCGGCCATCAAGGCCCTGAACGAAACCGAGATGAAGGGCCGCAAACTGACCGTCAACGAAGCCAGACCGCGTGCCGAGCGTCCCCGTGGGGGCGGCGGCGGTCGCTACTGATCGACCTCGAACCGCGTCAGCGTCGGCGCGGTTCGAGCTGTATCCCCAGGTCTCCCCAGATCCGGTCGACCCGTTCGCGGACGGCCTCGTCCATGCGGATCGGCTGTCCCCATTCGCGTGTCGTCTCCCCAGGCCATTTGTTGGTGGCATCGAATCCGATCTTCGAGCCTAAGCCGGATACCGGCGAGGCGAAGTCCAGATAATCGATCGGCGTGTTCTCGATCATCAGCGTATCGCGTGCCGGGTCCATGCGCGTGGTCATGGCCCAGATGACATCGGTCCAGTCGCGCGTGTTCACGTCCTCGTCGACCACGATCACGAACTTGGTGTACATGAACTGGCGCAGGAACGACCACACGCCCATCATCACCCGCTTGGCATGTCCCGGATACTGCTTGCGGATGCTGACCACCGCGAGCCGGTAGGAGCAGCCCTCGGGTGGCAGATAGAAGTCCCGGATCTCGGGGAACTGCTTGCGCAGGATGGGCACGAAGACTTCGTTCAGCGCCACGCCCAGCACCGCCGGTTCGTCGGGCGGACGGCCGGTGTAGGTGCTGTGATAGATGGGGTCGCGCCGATGGGTCATCCGCTCGATGGTGAACACCGGGAAGGAATCGACCTCGTTGTAATAGCCGGTGTGATCGCCGAACGGTCCCTCGGGGGCCATGTCGTCCGGGTAGATGTGACCTTCGAGCACGATCTCGGCGTTGGCCGGAACCTGGAGATCGGATTCCAGACAGGACGCCAGCTCGGTGCGGCTGCCGCGCAGCAGACCGGCGAAGGCGTATTCCGACAGCGTATCCGGCACCGGCGTCACGGCGCCGAGGATGGTCGCCGGATCGGCGCCCAACGCCACCGCGACCGGGAAGGGCTTTCCGGGATTGGCGCGCTGCCAGTCGCGATAGTCGAGCGCCCCGCCGCGATGCGACAGCCAGCGCATGATGACGCGGTTGGGTCCGAGCACCTGCATCCGGTAGATGCCGAGGTTCTGGCGCGCTTTCTCCGGTCCGCGCGTGATGACCAGCCCCCAGGTGATGAGCTTCGCCGCATCGCCCGGCCAGCAGTGCTGGATCGGCAGGCGACCGAGATCGATCTCCGCACCGCTCAGTGAGACCTCCTGACAGGCCGGATTGCGCCGCACCTTGGGCGCCATGTCGAGCACCTTCTTGAAGATCGGCAGCGTTTCCCAGGCCTGCTTCATGCCCTTGGGCGGATCGGGTTCCTTGAGGAAGGCGAGCAGCCGCCCGACCTCGCGCAGGGCTTCGACCGATTCCTCGCCCATACCGAGCGCGACCCGCTTGGGCGTGCCGAACAGATTGCCGAGCAGCGGGATCTTCGACCCCTTGGGCCGCTCGAACAGCAATGCCGGACCGCCCGCGCGCAATGTGCGGTCGCAGATCTCGGTGATTTCCAGATAGGGATCGACCTCGACGCGAACGCGGTGCAGCTCGCCGCGCTGTTCGAGCTGGTCGATGAAATCGCGCAGATCGCGGTATTGCATCCTGGTTCGAGACTCCTGTTAAGCCGCTTCGGCGACGATGCCCGAATGACGCAGCAGCGCATCGGTCGTCGGCTCGCGTCCGCGGAATTTGACGAACAGCGCCATCGCATCCTCCGATCCGCCCTTCTCCAGGATGTTCTCCAGGAAGGAACGTCCGGTGTCGGCATCGAAGACGCCGCGTTCCTCGAACAGCGAGAAGGCATCCGCCGAGAGCACCTCGGCCCATTTGTAGCTGTAGTAACCCGCCGCATAGCCGCCGGCGAAGATGTGCGAGAACCCATGCGCGAAGCGGTGGAAGGCCGGCGGCCGGATCACGGCGACCTGATCGCGCACGGCTTCGAGGATCTCGTAGATGCGTCCGCCGCGTTCGGGATCGTATTCACGATGTATCCGGAAGTCGAACAGCGCGAACTCCAGTTGACGCACCATCCGCATCGCCGACTGGAAGTTCTTGGCCGCGATCATGCGCGTATAGAGTTCCTCGGGCAGGGGCGCGCCTGTCTCCCAGTGCGCGGCGAACAGATCCAGCGACTCGCGCTCCCAGCACCAGTTCTCCATGAACTGGCTCGGCAATTCGACCGCGTCCCAGGGCACCCCATTGATCCCGGCCACGCCCGGATAGTCGACGCGCGTGAGCATGTGATGCAGCCCGTGCCCGAACTCGTGGAACAGGGTCTCCACCTCGTTGTGCGTCAGCAGCGACGGCTGATCTCCGACCGGCGGCGTGAAGTTGCAGACCAGATAGGCGACCGGGATCTGATCGCAGCGGCTGGTGTGCATCCGGTTGGTGCAAACGTCCATCCAGGCCCCGCCGCGCTTGTTCGGACGCGCGAAGGGATCGAGATAGAACTGAGCGCGCAGCTCGCCGGTGAGCAGATCGCGGATCTCGAAGAAGCGCACGTCCGGGTGATAGGTCTCGAAGGCCGGCGCTTCCTGGATGTGGATGCCGAACAGTCGCTCGACCACGCCGAAGAGTCCGAACAGTACGCGGGTGATGGGGAAGTAGGGCCGCAGTTCCTCCTGGCTGATCCGGTAGCGATGGACGCGCAGCTTTTCGGAGTAATAGGTGATGTCCCAGGGTTCCAGGTGCTCGACGCCGTGCTGTTCGCGCGCGAATGCCTCCAGTTCGGCCAGCTCGCGCCGTGCCTGTCCGACCGAGCGCGCGGCCAGATCGTTGAGAAAGCCCAGCACGGCATCGGGCGAGCGCGCCATCTTGGTCGCCAGCGAACGCTCGGCATAGTCGGCGAAACCGAGCAACCCGGCCAGCTCGTGACGTAACGCCAGGATGCGTTCCATCAGTTCCGTATTGTCCCACTGTCCGGCATGCGGCCCCTGATCCGAGGCGCGCGTGCCGAAGGCTTGGTAGAACTCGAAGCGTAGCTCATGGTCATCGGCATAGGTCATGACCGGCAGATAGTAGGGCATGTCGAGCGTGAACAGCCAGCCGTCCAGCCCCTGACGCTCGGCATTCTGACGCGCCAGCGCCAGTGCCGATTCGGGCAGACCGGCGAGCCGTGCCGGATCTTCGATGAGCTTGCTCCAGGCGTTGGTCGCGTCCAGCACGTTTTCGGAATACTTGCTGGTCAGTTGCGACAGCTCCTGGCTGATCGCCTTGTAGCGCGCCTTCTTCTCGGGCGGCAGATCCACGCCCGAGAGATGGAAGTCGCGCAGGACGTTCTCCAGCAACTTGCGTTGTGCCGCGTCCAGATGCTCCTGGGCCGCGACCGCGCGATAGGCCTGGAACAGCGCCTCGTTCTGACCGACCTCGGTGCCGTATTCGCTGAGCTTGGGCAGACAGGCGTTGTAGGCCGCGCGCAGGGCCTCGCTGTTGAGCACACCGTTGAGATGTCCGACCGGCGACCAGGTGCGGTTCAGGCGATCGTCGACCTCGTCGAGCGGCTCGACGAAGTTCTCCCAGGTCGGCACCGCGACCTCGCGTGTCAGCCGTTCGATCGCCTCGCGACACTCGGCCAGCCGCGCGTCGACAGCCGGCTCGACGTGCTCGGGACGGATCAGGTGGAAGGCGGGCAGGCCGGTTTGATCGAGGAGTGGATTGGACATGGCTAGCGTGATCCGTGGTCGGTTGACGGTGTTCGGTGGACGACCGTGCGCGCGGTCATCGAGCGGTCATGATAAAGCCTTGGGCGTCATACCGACAAAAGATCGCGGCTCTCAGTTGCCATTCAAGGCGGTTCGGAGTGACTGGATTCAGTCCGGCAGGAAACCGCTGTTCCGGCGCGGTGCGATATGCCCCTGGAGCGAGCGTTTGATGTCTTTGAGCGGACGGGGCTTGAAGGCGCGCGGAATGCAGAAGTGATGGCGTTGGAGTTCGACCCGATAACGCTCGGTCGCCGGGCCGATCTTCTGCCAGTCCTCGTTCACGGGCGTGAATCCGCTGCCGGTGCCGTAGGCGAAGATCCGGTACCGGCCCTGGGGCGTGCAGCGAATGCCCTCGAAGGAGAGATTGCGCGCGCCTGTGTCGGAACGCGCGACCAGGGTATAGCGCACCACCTCATCCGGGCCGACGCTCAGATGCTTGCCGTCGATGAAATAGCGGAAGGAACCCTGGGAGCCGTCGAGCCGGAATTCGATCAGATCCGCGTCGTCCGGCAGCGGCGGCAAGCGGGTCAAGGCCTCGGTCCAGGGCGTTCCGGGCTTGACGCTCGACGGGGTGAAGGGTGCCGGCTCATGGATGAATGGACTGTCCTCGGCCGGGGCCGAGGCGCCGCAAAGGATCGCGAACAGGAAAGAGAACCTTGTGAATCGGGTCTGTATCATGGCAGCCAAGAGTCGTGCATCGAGATGGGGCGACCATGATGCGACAGGAGTCGTCTGGGGTCGAGTGGATCCTGTGATCGCCTGTCCTCAGCGAGATCAGGCGTTGAGGCGACACCCAGGTCGCTTGGACCGGCTCACAGGCGTAGTACCATCCACACCGGACCCAAGCTTTCAGGAGCGAACCCCGGTCAACCACCCCCGCCTGAAGGCGGGGGCTTGTGAGGCGACTCGCAAGCTGGGTTGACCAGGGACAGCGGGGAAAGCCCGCTCCGTTTGCAACAGGTCGCTGAGACCCACTCCGGGATGCTTCCTCAGTCCCGGACCCTGGAAGGTCGGGATCATGCAGGCGCAAGGTAAAACGCCGAAGGTTCCGATCGTCACCGCAAGGTGAGAGCAGGTTGCCGACATTCCCGAGGGGAGCGAGCCGCAAGGCTCCGTCACCAGGCCCGTAAGGGCAGGAATTGAAAAATGGCCGTATTCGTACTCGACAAACAGAAACGTCCGCTGATGCCGTGCACGGAGAAACGCGCGCGACTGTTACTGGAGCGCGGACGCGCCGTGGTGGTGCGTCCGGCCCCGTTCACCATTCGCCTGAAGGATCGGCTCGGCGGAGCGGTTCAACCGCTGCGCCTGAAGCTGGATCCGGGCAGTCGCGTGACCGGGCCGGCCCTGGTGCGCGAATCCGAGACCTGTGATCCGGACACAGGTGCCGTTGAGCGACTCGAACATGGGCTGTGGTTTGGGGAACTGGCGCATCGCGGCCACCAGATCCGGGACGCCCTGACGCTTCGGCGTCAGTACCGGCGCGCCCGGCGCGCTCGCAAGACCCGCTACCGGGCGCCGCGCTTCCTGAACCGCACTCGCCGTGAGGGCCGGCTGCCGCCGTCGTTACAGCATCGGCTCGACACCACCGTCAACTGGGTACGGCGCCTGTGCCGGATCGCCCCGATCAGCGCCCTCAGTCAAGAACTGGTGCGGTTCGACACTCAGGCCATGCAGAACCCGGAGATCCGCGGGGTCGAATACCAACAGGGCGAATTGGCCGGTTACGAAGTGCGTGAATACCTGCTGGAGAAATGGAACCGCACCTGTGCCTATTGCGGCGCGACGCACGTGCCGCTGGAGATCGAGCACATCATACCCAAGAGCCGGGGCGGCTCGGATCGAATCTCGAACCTGACGCTTGCCTGCCGCGCCTGCAATCAGCGCAAGGGGAACCGGTCCATCGAGGACTTTCTGCAACGCCAACCGGCGCTCCTGCACCGGATACGGACCCAAGCCAAAGCCCCGCTCAGGGATGCCGCCGCCGTCAATGCCACGCGCTGGGCGCTGTTCGCGGCGCTCAAAGCTACGGGTCTGGCGGTCGAAACCGGCTCGGGCGGACGCACCAAGTTCAATCGCACGCGCCTGGACATCCCCAAGACCCATGCCCTCGATGCCGCCTGTGTCGGCGCCGTCGATCAGCTACGGGACTGGAACCGCCCGGTCCTGGCCATCCGCGCCACCGGACGCGGGGCCTACAGCCGCACCCACACATCCGGCAACGGCTTCCCGCGCGGCTATCTCACCCGTGAAAAGCGCGTCCACGGCTTCCAGACCGGCGATTGGGTGCGCGCCGAGGTGCCCAAAGGCAAGAAGGCCGGCGTGCATGTCGGGCGTGTGGCGGTGCGCCGAACCGGATCGTTCAACATCCAAACCCAGGGCGGAACCGTCCAGGGGATCTCCTACCGCCATTGCCGTCTCCTTCAGCGTGCCGACGGCTATGGTTATTCATTTCAACCCAAACCACAGACGGAGGAAGCGAGACGGGCGGCTTGACGGCGCTACGCGCCGCGCGCTATCCCTCCCCGCCCTGAAGGACGGGGTTTCTCGCGCAATGCTGATGAAATTTCCCTATGCTCTGAGCGATTTCGGCACCCTGAGGGGGGAAGGCTACTTCTATCAGGATCGCACCGACCGCATTCCGCACCTGGAAGAGGCCGGCCGCCAGCTGATCTTCATCCGCCCGAGCCGTTTCGGCAAAAGCCTGCTGCTTTCGATGCTGGAGCACTATTACGACGTCGGTCGCGCCGACCGGTTCGACGCCCTGTTCGGGAATCTGGCGATCGGACGCAATCCCACGCCCCTGCACAATCAGTACTTCATCCTGAAATGGGATTTCTCGCTGGTGAAGTGCCAGGGGGAGCTGAAAGACATCGAAATGGCCTTGCATCGCCATGTGAACGCCGCCATCCAGGACTGCGCGGCGCACTATGGCTGGGACGATATCGAGATCGTTCCGGATGATGCAGTGGTTTCACTGTCGTCGCTGTTGCGTCGAGTGCGTCGGGAAGACCATCCCCTGTATCTGCTGATCGACGAATACGACAACTTCGCCAACGAAGTGATGATGAGCGGCCGCCGGCAGGAATTCTACGAGGGCCTGCTGTATGGCGAAGGCCTCCTGAAAACCCTGTTCAAAGGCGTCAAGGCCGCCATGGGGCAGGGTATCGATCGAGTCTTCATCACGGGTGTCTCGCCCGTGGTGCTCAGCGACATGACCAGCGGCTACAACGTCGGCGAGGACATTTATCTCGAAGCCGCCTTCAACGACTTGTGCGGTTTCACCGAGTCCGAAGTTGCCGCCGTGCTGGAGCGCCTGGCTGCCGAGGGGGGCGCCTGGTCGCCGACGGAAGCCCTGGAGCTGATGCGCACCTTTTACAACGGCTATTGCTTCAGCGAAGAGGGCGGTGAGCGGCTCTACAATCCGACTCTGAGCCTGTATTTCCTCAAGGCTCTGCACACCAAGGGCCGCTATCCGCTGCGGATGCTGGATGAAAATCTGGCGATGGATCGCGGCAAGTTGCGCTATATCGCCGACCTGCCGCATGGCGAGGAAGTGCTGGTCCAGGCCCTCGACGGCGAGGGCGGTCTGAGGATTCCGCAACTGGCCAAACGCTTCGGGGTCGCCGATGTGCTCGCGGCGGTCAAGGATCGGCCGTTCATGGCCTCGCTGCTCTATTACTTCGGCGTCCTCACCCACACCGGGCTGAGCGACTTTCTGGAGCCGATCCTCAACATCCCCAATCTGGTCGCCCGGTCGCTGTATGTGGAGCACTTGCAGGATCTGTGGCTGGAGACCTACGAGGACAAGACCCGCGTTCCCGATCTGCGCAAGGAGGTGTTTCGGACCGGCGACCTGACCCCGCTGGTATCCTTCATCGAAGCGCGGTATTTCCCGATCCTGTCCAATCGCGATTATCGCCGGACGAATGAACTGATGGTCAAGCTGGCCTTCCTGACCCTGCTGTTCGATGACCGGCTCTACATGCTGATCTCGGAGACCGAGATGGACCACGGCTATGTCGATCTGAGCCTGATCCGGCGCCTGGACCGACGGTCGGTCAAGGCGCTCGATCTGCTGTTTGAGTTCAAGTATGTGAGCCTGACCCAACTCAAGCTCGACGGCGAGCAGTTGCGGGCCGCCTCAGCGGACGAACTGGCCGCACAGCCGGCGGTGCGCCAGGCGTTGCAGACGGCCGCCGAGCAGGCGCGCCGCTATGGCGCGGCGCTGACCGAACGCTACGGCCTGACCGATCTGCGCCTGTATGCCGTGGTTGGGGTCGGGCTGGAGCGGGTGGTCTGGCAAACGGTCGCCGACCTCTGACGCTCCAAACGCGGTTTTCAACAACCCTCGGGTTCGACCTTGAGCGAATAGGAGCGGATCGGCGTGCGGCGTGCGGGGCCGGACGCAGATGCACCACATGGGGCCCCGAGGCTGACGGAGCGATCGAAGCGGTATTCGGTCTTGTGGTTCAGGGCGACCAGGATGGATATTGGGCGTGTTTCCCATAAAATGCCCTACCTGTCTCGTCTCGGCGCCTCCGCGAACCTTTCAAGACCCAGAGCCGGCTCATGGACACCAAAGACACCTTCATGCCCTACGAGGCCATCGACGCCGGCGCCCTGCTGGCCTCGCTGCACGCCGGCGTCGTCGTACATGGTCAGGGGACCGAGATCCTCTATGCCAACCCGCGCGCCCTGGAACTGCTGCGTCTGACCGCCAATCAGGCCCTGGGCAAGGCAGCGCCGGATCCTGATTGGCGCTTCCTCGACGAACACAAGCGCCTGTTGCCGGTGGATCAGTATCCGGTCAATCGTGTCCTGGCCGGCGGCGAGGCGGTGATCAATCAGATCCTCGGGATCGTCGATAGTCGCTCCAAGGATGTGACCTGGGTGCTGGCCAATGCCTATCCCGAACGTGACCCGGGCGGAACCATCGCCAAGGTCGTGGTCAGCTTCATCGACATCACCAGTGAAAAGCAGGACATCCCCTTCGAGCAGATCGTCGCCTATGCCGGCGATCCGGTGGTCGTGACCGAGGCCGATCCCGTGGTCGGGAATGGGCCGCGCATCCTCTATGTCAACGATGCCTTCACCGATCTGACCGGCTACACGCCCGAGGAGGTCATCGGAAAGACGCCGCACATCCTGCAGGGCGAACACACCGACCCCGAGGCCCGTAAGCGCATCCGTCAGGCGCTCATCGATCGCGTCCCGATCTGCGAGCAGATCGTCAATTACACCAAGGGCGGCCAGGAATACTGGGTCGTAACCGTTCAGACACCCACCTCCTTCTGAGAGAAGCAACGGTGTTGAGGGCTTGGCAGATCAATGAGTTATCCACCTTGCCACAGCTTTCTCCCCCTTAGGGGGAGGGGGTCTCTGAACGGTTACACTGGGTCGAACTCAAGATCGTGCCCCTGCGCAATGCCAGGGGCGAGGTGACGCATTTCGCCGCCATCGAGCGCGACATCACCGCGCAGAAGGCCGAGGTGTCCGTCCTGCGCGAGCTGGCGACCACAGATCCGCTGACCGGCGTGCTCAACCGGCGCGGTTTCTCGGAGCACGCCCAGGGGCGTCTGGCCGGCGCACTACGCGATGGACAGGAGCTCTCGCTGGCCATGATCGACATCGATTTCTTCAAGCGCATCAACGATACCCATGGCCATGAGGTCGGCGATCAGGCGCTCATCCATCTGGCCGGGCTATTGCGCACCTCCTTTCGCGAGAGCGACGTCATCGGGCGGCTGGGCGGCGAGGAGTTCGCCGTCCTGCTGCCGGGCGCGACGCTGGACCAGAGCCGCGTACTCATGGACAGGTTCAGGACGCGACTCGCGACCACGCCGCTGAGGCTGCACGATGGGCGGTGGCTGGGGTTCACGGCCAGCATCGGGGTCGCCGAGCTGGATCCGGAGAAGGCCAGTCTCGCGACACTCACCAAGGCCGCCGACAGCGCGCTCTATGCGGCCAAGCACAGTGGGCGTAATCGGGTGTATCTGGCGCCCTGATGGTGGGCGACCGGCTTTCAGCCTCCGGCGTCCGGCATTCAGGGATCAGTGGCCGGGGCTCCGCGTTCCGGTGTCCAGGGCGTGCCTATCGTCTGCGCGAACGCCTCGGTCGGCAATGGACGTCCGAACAGATAACCCTGACCGGCGGTGCAGCCCTGACGGATGTCGCGATCGATCTTGAGTTCGTCGATGCGAGGCGTCCTCGGTGCCGGAGCACCGACGCCACTTCAACACCGTCTGACGGCTCCGCCCATAGCGCTCGGCCGGCTCGCGGGTTGAGCGCGTCGAGGACTGGCGTTCACGACGGATGGCCGGTGTCGTGCGGGCGTTTTTGTGCAGACGGATGACCATGGCAACGAAACCTTCGCGTGTTCATTCTGGACGCGCTGGGCCGTGCTCAAACTCCGCGACAAGTCGCTGGAGCACCTCGCGGGCGAGGAACAACGGATAACTCCTGCGCGGAACATGATCACACGGGACGCAACAAATAACACAAAAAGGGGCGCTCGCGCGCCCCAGGGTCCGTTTCGACGTCCGCGCGGGACGGTCGCTCAGTTCACTTTGGGATCGAGTTCACCCGTGGCATAGCGCGCGGTCATGGCTTCGAGCGAGATCACCTTGATCTTGCTGGCGTTGCCGGCGGTGCCGAAGGCTTCGTAGCGCGCCTTGCAGATGTCCTTCATCGCCTTGGTGGCGGCGGTGAAGTATTTGCGCGGGTCGAATTCCTTGCGATTCTCGGCCAGATATTTGCGGATGGCGCCGGTGGAGGCCATGCGGAGATCCGTGTCGATGTTGACCTTGCGCACACCGTGCTTGATGCCCTCGACGATCTCCTCGACCGGCACGCCATAGGTCTCGCCCATGTCGCCGCCGTACTCGTTGATGATCTTGAGCCATTCCTGCGGCACCGAAGAAGAACCGTGCATGACCAGATGCACGGTCGGGATGCGGGTGTGGATCTCCTTGATGCGCTCGATGGCCAGGATGTCGCCGGTCGGCGGACGGGTGAACTTGTAGGCGCCGTGCGAGGTGCCGATGGCAATCGCCAGCGCGTCCACGCCGGTCTTCTTGACGAAGTCGGCGGCTTCATTGGGGTCGGTCAGGAGCTGGCTGTGGTCGAGATGGCCCTCGGCGCCGACACCGTCTTCCTCGCCGGCCTGTCCGGTTTCGAGCGAGCCCAGACAGCCCAGCTCGCCCTCGACCGAGACGCCGCAGGCGTGCGCCATCTCGACGGTGCGGCGCGTGACCTCGACGTTGTATTCATAGGTCGCCGGGGTCTTGCCGTCTTCCCTGAGCGAGCCGTCCATCATCACCGAGCTGAAACCGAGCTGGATCGAGCGCTGGCAGACGGCGGGCGAGGTGCCGTGGTCCTGGTGCATGCAGACCGGGATGTGCGGCCACTCTTCGATGGCGGCCAGGATCAGGTGACGCAGGAAGGGCGCACCGGCGTACTTGCGCGCACCGGCGGACGCCTGGACGATGACCGGCGAATCGGTCTCGTCGGCCGCTTCCATGATGGCGCGCATCTGCTCCAGGTTGTTGACGTTGAAGGCCGGCACGCCGTAGCCGTGTTCGGCGGCGTGGTCCAGCATCTGACGCATTGAGATCAGGGCCATGAGTCGTCCTCGTTTTCTGTGGTTGGAGAAATTTGGTGAAGCGTTCGGGAGGCGCGTAATCCTCCCCGATCGCTCAGTCCTCGTTCAGGAGCCGATGCTCGCCGACGCGCATGATCTTCATGATGTTGGTCTGGCCCTCGACACCCGAGCGGTCGCCCTTGGTGATGATGACCAGATCGCCGTCCTGAACCGTTCCCTGGCGCAGCATCTCTTCGATCACCTCGCGGTTGACCTCGTGCATGTCGGTGCTGGCGACATCGAAGCTGATCGGATAGACGCCCCGGAACAGGCACAGCTTGCGCTGGGTCGCGACCGAGCGCGTCAGGCCATAGATGGGGATGCCCGAGCTGATACGCGACATCCACTTGACCGTCGAGCCGGTCTCGGTGAGCGCCGCGATGGCTTTCACGCCCAGGTGATTGGCGGTGTACATGGCCGCCATGGCGATCGCCTCGTCGACACGGCCGAAGACCGAATCGAGCCGATGGCCGGAACGGGTGACGTTCTTCTCGGCTTCCAGACAGATGCGATCCAGCGCCTCGACCACCTTGGCCGGGTTCTTGCCGATGGAGCTCTCGGCCGAGAGCATCACCGCATCGGTGCCGTCGAGCACGGCATTGGCGACGTCGAAGACCTCGGCGCGGGTCGGGATCGGGTTCTCGATCATCGACTGCATCATCTGGGTGGCGGTGATGACGACGCTGTTCAACTCGCGCGCGCGGCTGATGAGTCGCTTCTGCACCGCCGGCAGTTCGGCGTCGCCGATCTCCACGCCCAGGTCGCCGCGCGCGATCATGATGGCGTCGGCGGCATGGATGATGTCGTCGATGCATTTGAGCGACTCGGCGCGCTCGATCTTGGCGACGATGCCGCCGCGTCCGCCCGCTTCGTAGAACAGTTCGCGTGCCAGACGCACGTCGTCGCCGTTGCGCACGAAGGAGACGGCCAGATAGTCGGCGTCGATCTCGGCGGCGAAGCGGATGTCGTCCTTGTCCTTGTCGGTCAGCGCCGGGGCCGAGAGTCCGCCGCCCTTCTTGTTGATGCCCTTGTTGTTGGACAGTGTGCCGCCGGTGACGACTCGGCACTCGATGCGTCCGTCGACGACGGCATCGACCCAGAGTTCGATCGCGCCGTCGTCGAGCAGCAGGGTGTCGCCGTGGCGCACGTCGTCGGCCAGCTCGACATAGGTGGTACCGACGCGCGTCCGGTCGCCGGCGTCGATCGGACAGGCCGTGTCGATGGCGAAATGGTCGCCCTTGGCCAGTTCGATCTTGCCGTCGGTGAATTTACCGATGCGGATCTTGGGGCCTTGCAGGTCCATCAGGACCGCGATCTCCTGACCGGCGGCCAGCGCGCGCTCGCGAATGCGCGTGGCGCGCTCGCGATGACGGTCATGGGTGTCGTGTGAAAGATTGAGTCGGACGACATCGACGCCGGCGGTGAGGATCTCGTCCGTGACCGAGACCGGATCGGTCGCCGGTCCCAGAGTTGCAACGATCTTGGTGCGTCTTGGCATTTTTTGTGAGCCTCCAGCGTTCAGCTTCCAGCCGCCGGCACTCAGCTGGCCGGCGGCTGATGGCTGGTCGCTGAATCAGTCCTTCGCCCGGGATTCGAGCATGGCGACGGCGGGCAGGGTCTTGCCTTCGAGGTATTCGAGGAAGGCGCCGCCGGCGGTCGAGATGTAGGAGACCTGATCGTAGATGTCGTATTTTTGGATCGCGGCGATGGTGTCGCCGCCGCCGGCCAGACTGAAGCCGGCGGCCTGGGCGATGGCCATGGACACGGTCTTGGTGCCTTCGCCGAACTGGTCGAACTCGAACACGCCGACCGGGCCGTTCCAGACGATGGTGCCGGCCTTGCTGATGATGTCGGCCAGCGCCTTGGCGGAGTCGGGACCGATGTCGAAGATCATGTCGTCGTCGGCGACCTCGGACGCGGCCTTGGTGACGGCCGGCTCGTTCTCGTCGAACTTCTTGCCGCAGACGACATCGGTGGCGATCGGGATGCCGGCGCCGCGCGCAGACATCTTTTCCATCAGCGCCTTGGCGGTGGGGATCAGGTCTTCCTCACACAGCGACTTGCCGACGGGGAAGCCGGCGGCGGCCAGGAAGGTGTTGGCGATGCCGCCGCCGACCACGAGCTGATCGACCTTCTCGGAGAGCGATTCGAGCACCTTGAGCTTGGTCGAGACCTTGGAGCCGCCGACGATGGCGACCATGGGACGCGCCGGGTTGGCCAGCGCCTTCTGCAGCGCGTCGAGTTCCTCGGCCAGCAGCAGACCGGCACAGGCGACCGGGGCGAACTTGCCCGCGCCGTGGGTCGAGGCCTGGGCGCGGTGCGCGGTGCCGAAGGCGTCCATCACGAAGACGTCGCAGAGCGCGGCGTACTGCTTGGACAGGTCTTCGTTGTCCTTGCCCTCGCCCTTGTTGAAGCGCACGTTCTCCAGCAGCACCAGCTCGCCGTCGGCGACGGTCGGCGGGGTGTCCAGATAATCGCGGATCAGCCGGATCTCGCGGCCGAGCTTGGCGGCGAGCGCCTCGGCGACCGGCTGGAGCGAATCGGCCTCGGAGAACACGCCTTCCTCGGGACGGCCCAGATGCGACATGACCATGACCTTGGCGCCGGCCTTGAGACAGTGCTCGAAGGTCGGCATCGAGGCGGTGATGCGCGCATCGGACGTGACCTTGCCGTTCTTGACCGGGACGTTCAGATCCGAGCGGATCAGCACCCGCTTGCCGGCCAGATCCAGGTCGGTGAGCTTGATGAAGGACATGAGTCGTGTCTCCTCGTGAGTTTCGAATTTTGATGTCAAAGCGATCCGCAAAGCCTTGGGGCTTGGCGCATGGCTCTGGAGGGCTTCCAGCTTTCAGCTTCCAGCCGGAGAGCAGATGGCTGGAAGCCGGCCGCTGGAAGCCGGCCGCTTACTTCGCGACGTGCTCGACCAGACGCAGCATGTTGCAGGTGTAGCCGTACTCGTTGTCGTACCAGGCCACGACCTTGACGAAGGTCGGATCGAGCGCGATACCGGCCTCGGCGTCGAAGATCGATGGGTTGGCGCAGCCACGGAAGTCGGTCGAGACGACCTTCTCATCCGTGTAGCCCAGCACGCCGGCCAGATCGCCCGACTCGGAGGCGGCCTTCATGGCGGCGCAGATCTCGTCGTACTTGGCTTCCTTCGACAGCTCGACGGTCAGGTCGACGACCGAGACGTCGGAGGTCGGCACGCGGAAGGCCATGCCGGTGAGCTTGCCGTTGAGTTCCGGCAGCACCTTGCCGACCGCCTTGGCCGCGCCGGTGGAGGAGGGGATGATGTTCTCCAGGATGCCGCGACCGCCGCGCCAGTCCTTCATCGAGGGGCCGTCGACCGTCTTCTGGGTCGCGGTGGCGGCGTGGACCGTGGTCATCAGACCGCGCTTGATGCCCCAGTTGTCGTGCAGCACCTTGGCGACCGGCGCCAGACAGTTGGTGGTGCAGGAGGCCGCCGAGACGATGGCCTGACCGGCGTATTCCTTGTGGTTGACGCCGTAGACGAACATCGGGGTGGCGTCCTTGGAGGGCGCACTCTGAACGACCTTCTTGGCGCCGGCCTGGATATGCTTCCGGCAGGACGGCTCGTCGAGGAAGAAGCCGGTCGACTCGATGACCAGATCCACACCGACCTCGCCCCACTTCAGATTGGCCGGATCGCGCTCGGCGGTCAGGCGGATGCGCTTGCCGTTGACGATCATGGTGTGGCCGTCGACCGCGATGTCGCCCTTGAAGTTACCGTGGACCGAGTCGTACTTGAGCATGTAGGCCAGGTAGTCGGGGTCGAGCAGGTCGTTGATGGCCACGACCTCGATACCGGGGAAGTCCTTGGCGATGGCGCGGAACGCCATGCGACCGATACGACCAAACCCATTGATGCCAACCTTGATTGTCATGCGGTAGAACTCCAGTAATGAAAAAGGACGGGTATTCTAAACCCTGTCGGATGGCGGCAGGATGAACGCGGGCCGTCGACCCGATATGCGGTCATCCTGCCGATTCCTGAATGATTGAAGGCCGGGGTACGGCTCAGAGCACGCCGCGAACCGTGGCGACCAGGTTCTCGACCGTGAAGCCGAACTCCTTGAACAGTGCACCGGCTGGGGCGGATTCGCCGAAGCGGTCGACGCCGAGCACCGCGCCCGAGCTGCCGACGTACTTCCACCAGCCGTCGGTCACAGCCGCTTCGACCGCCACGCGCGCGGTGACGGCCTTGGGCAGCACGGATTCCTTGTAGGCGGCGTCCTGCTTGTCGAAGGTGTCGGTCGAAGGCATGGAGACCACGCGGATCGCCTTGTCGCTCATGGCCTCGGCGGCCTTCATGGCCAGCTCGACCTCAGATCCGGTGGCGATGATGATGGCATCCGGGGTGCCGGCGCAATCGCGCAGGATGTAACCGCCGCGTGCGATGTCGGCGATCTGCTGCTCGGAACGCGGCATGTGGGCCAGATTCTGACGCGAGAAGATCAGACAGCTCGGGGTGCCTTTGCGCTCGACGGCCAGCTTCCAGGACACGGCCGATTCCACCGCGTCACAGGGACGCCAGACGCTCATGTTCGGGATCAGGCGCAGGGTCGGGATCTGCTCGACCGGCTGATGGGTCGGGCCGTCCTCGCCCAGACCGATGGAGTCGTGGGTGTAGACGAAGATCGAGTGCACCTTCATCAGCGCGGCCATGCGCAACGCATTGCGCGCGTACTCGGAGAACATGAGGAAGGTCGCGCCATAGGGGATGAACCCGCCATGCAGCGCGATGCCGTTCATGATCGCCGACATGCCGAACTCGCGCACGCCGTAGAAGATGTAATTGCCGCCGTCGGCTTTGCTCACGCCCTTGCAGCCCTTCCATAGGGTCAGGTTGGAGCCGGCCAGGTCGGCCGAACCGCCCATCAGCTCGGGCAGCAGTGGGCCGAAGCCGTTGAGCGCGTTCTGCGAGGCCTTGCGCGAGGCGATGGTCTCGCCCTTCTCGACCACGGACTTGATGAAGGCGTCGGCCTTCTCCGACCAGTCGGTGGGCAGTTCGCCGGCCATGCGGCGCTTGAACTCAGCCGCTTCAGTCGGATACGCCTTGGCGTAGGCGTCGAACCTGGCGTTCCAGTCGGCCTCGGCCGCTGCACCGCGCTCCTTGGCGTCCCAGCCCTGACGGATGCCGTCCGGAATGACGAAGGGCGCGTGATTCCAGCCCAGATTCTCGCGGGTCAGGGCGATCTCATCGTCACCCAGCGCCGCGCCGTGGCACTCCTCCTTGCCCTGCTTGTTCGGCGAGCCGAAGCCGATGATGGTCTGGCAGCAGATCAGGCTCGGCTTGTCGGAGACGGCGCGCGCCTGTTCGATGGCGGCCTGGATCGCCTCGGCGTCGTGGCCGTCGACCTTGGGGATCACATGCCAGCCATAGGCCTCGAAGCGCTTGGGCGTGTCGTCGAGGAACCAGCCGGGCGTGTCGCCGTGGCCGCGCACCTCGCCGTCGATCGAGATGTTGTTGTCGTCATAGATCGCGATCAGCTTGCCCAGGCCCAGAGCGCCGGCCAGCGAGCAGGCTTCGTGCGAGATGCCTTCCATCAGGCAGCCGTCGCCGAGGAAGACATAGGTGTAGTGGTCGACGATGTTGTGACCCGGCTTGTTGAACTGCGCGGCCAGTGCCTTCTCGGCGATGGCCATGCCGACGGCGTTGGTAATGCCCTGACCGAGCGGGCCTGTGGTGGTCTCGACACCGGGCGTATAGCCGTACTCGGGATGGCCGGGGGTCTTGGAATGGAGCTGACGGAACTGCTTGAGATCCTCGATGCTCAGGTCATAGCCGGTCAGGTGGAGCAGGGCATAGATCAGCATCGAGCCATGGCCGTTGGACAGCACGAAGCGGTCGCGGTCGGCCCACTTCGGGTTGTTCGGGTTGTGGCGCATGAAGTCGTTCCACAACACCTCGGCGATGTCGGCCATGCCCATGGGCGCGCCCGGATGGCCCGAGTTGGCCTTCTGGACCGCATCCATGGCGAGCGCGCGGACGGCATTGGCAAGTTCTCTGCGTGAGGACATGAGCCCCTCCTGAAAATTGAGTTGGCGATGGTCGGAAAGCGTGCGCCTGTACCCCGCCGGCGGCGTCGCGTCGGTGACGACGGCCGGACGATCCGCTCGGCGGCGCGGTATCGGTGATGGGTTCGTGGGCGGGTGGCCACGAGGAACCGGGGGGCGTTCAGCGATTTGTAATTTTCTAATATTAAAAATTGACGAACGAAATGGCCAGCGTTTTTATCAGGTACGTGCGAACGGGCGTGCCGGCCATTCCGATCGGCGGACGAATACGCCTCAAATGATCGCTGGGCAAGACGCTACCCGTAGGATGGGCAGAGCGAACGCGATGCCCATCCTCCCCGGCTCAGTTCGCCTTCCACTTGATCGAGCAGCCGATGCTCGGGATCTGTTCGGTCGGGCCTTTGCCGGTCTCGGCGACCTGTTTCATGGCCTCGAACAGATCGCGGCGCACATCCGGTGGTGCGGCCTCCTTGCGGCTGGCGTCGAGCCGACCGCGATACTGGAGGCCCAGCTCGCTGTCGTAGCCGAAGAAGTCCGGGGTGCAGACGGCGCCATAGGCGCGCGCGACCGCCTGGCTTTCGTCGTAGAGATAGGGGAAGGGGAAATCGAACTCTGCGGCCACCTGCTTCATGTGGTCGAAGGAGTCTTCGGGGTAGTCGTTGACATCGTTGGAGCTGATGGCCACGCAGCCGATGCCGAGCGCGGCCAGCTCGCGCGCATCACGCACCAACCGGTCGCGGATCGCCTTCACATAGGGGCAGTGGTTGCAGATGAACATCACCAGAAGACCGCGCGAGCCCTTGCACTGGTCGCGGGTCCAGATCCGGCCATCGACGCCGGGGAGCGCGAAGTCGGGAGCCGGAGCGCCAAAGTCGCAGAGCGGGGTTTCAGTCGAGACCATGAAGTCCTCCGAGCTTATGAGTTCGGTTTGTAATGATGAGGCGATGGTACCGGAACTCGGCCCAATTCAAAATCTTGCACTGCACAATGGGGTTGCGGACGCCTGTTTCCAGGCGCAGCCTCTTGTTTCAAGCGCCAAATCGACGCGCTATCATGCTCGGCTTCATCAACGCGCCATCCGGCGCCCTGAACCGCAGGTCTCGTGATCGATATGAGCAAGGACTACATCTTTACCTCCGAATCCGTTTCCGAAGGCCATCCGGACAAGATGGCTGACCAGATTTCCGACGCCGTCCTCGACGAGATCTATCGCCGCGACCCCAACCACGCCAAGGCGCGCGTGGCCTGCGAGACCCTGGTCAAGACCGGTTTCGTGATGCTGGCCGGTGAGATCACGGTCACGGACGCGGATCTCAAGATCGACTACGAGCGGGTCGTGCGCCGCGTGGTCAAGGAGATCGGCTACGACAACTCCGAGTGCGGCTTCGACGGCAACAACTGCGGCGTGCTGATCGCGCTCGGCGAGCAGTCCAAGGACATCAACCAGGGCGTCGACCGCGAGAGCGAGGAGGCCCAGGGCGCGGGCGACCAGGGTCTGATGTTCGGCTATGCCACCAACGAGACCGACATGCTGATGCCGGCGCCGATCGACTACGCCCATCGGCTGGTCAAGCGTCAGGCCGAGGTGCGCAAGAACGGCACATTGCCGTGGCTGCGTCCGGACGCCAAGTCGCAGATCACCGTGCGTTACAGCCAGGGCAAGCCGGTCGGGGTCGATGCCGTGGTGCTCTCGACTCAGCACAGCGAGGACGTCAGCGACAGCGTGCTGCACGAGGCGGTGATGGAGGAGATCATCAAGCCGGTGCTGAGTGGGACCGGCTGGCTGCATGCCGACACCAAGTATCACATCAACCCGACCGGCAAGTTCGTCATCGGCGGGCCTGTGGGCGACTGCGGTCTGACCGGGCGCAAGATCATCGTCGACACCTACGGCGGCATGGCGCGTCACGGCGGCGGGGCCTTCTCGGGCAAGGATCCGTCCAAGGTCGACCGTTCGGCGGCCTATGCCGGACGCTATGTGGCCAAGAACATCGTCGCCGCCGGTCTGGCCGACAAGTGCGAGATCCAGGTGTCCTATGCCATCGGTGTGGCCGAGCCGACCTCGGTCTCGATCGAGACCTTCGGCACCAACAAGATCAGCGAGGATCGCATCATCGAGCTGATCCGGGCGCACTTCGATCTGCGTCCCTACGGCATCATCCGTATGCTCGACCTGACCAACCGCGAGCTGATCAAGTATCAGGACACGGCGGCCTATGGTCACTTCGGGCGCAACGAGCCTGGATTCACCTGGGAGCGCACCGACAAGGCCGACGAGCTGCGCGCGGCGGCCGGCATTTGAGCTTGACCTGAGTTGATGGATGGCGAGACGGGCGAGGGAGTGCCTGTCTCGCCGGTGGTTTGAAAATAGACGGCACTAATGGGGGTTTTTGGGAATTTACTAGGTCTCGGCTATGTTACATGCCGCGAAGGAAGGGTTCAGTATACATTGCCGGAAACTGCGACTTGGAAAGCAGAAGTGACTCTGTCATCGCAGCAAGATGCGGCGAAAAACGAACTTTCTCACAGGAAACCTCAGCATGATCCAAACCATTGAGCCGGCCATCGACGAAAGTGGACAAGTGCATTTCTATCAGCCGCTAACCATCAAAGGCGTTCATAGAGCCTTGGTGACGATCCTGGACGAACTTCCCGCACAGTACATGGGGCCGGTACTGCCCGTCGTTGAACCAAACGATGCAGAACCGAAAGAACTCTTCGGTCTCTGGCGGGACTATTCGGAAACAGAATCGGTCGACGGCTATTTGAGAAATTTGCGTAAAGGGCGATTTTAATGCTGATTGATACAGATGTGCTGATCTGGTACATGCGTGGTCATGCCGGCGCTTACGATAAGATTGAAAATTTGCCCGATATCACGCTATTTGATTGCAGCAACGGCTTTGGAATTAAGTGGGCCGCTTTTGACGGCTAATTCCAAGCACTATCGCATGATCAAGGGTTTGGATTTGCATCAGTTCAGGCCATGAGCGTTTCTAAATTACAGTAGCGGATCAGGATGCTGTGAAAAAGCACCCATAGTAACCGTTCAGACCCCCTCCCCCCGGCCCCCTCCCGCCAGGGGAGGGGGAGAGGCTCAAACCTGGTTTGAACCGACTCCCTCCCCCCTTGTGGGGGAGGGTTGGGGAGGGGGGTGTGAACGCTTACCACCCATACCCCTTCGACGGCAGCCTGGACGATGCCGACCGCACCGGCGTTCCCTATCCGCTCAGCCGCGTCATGCTGGCCCAGCGCCTGCTGTTCGATCGGATTCCGGGCGCGCCGCCGCTGTTCGTGCCGCTGGACTTCACGCGCCCGGAACAGGGCATCGCACCGGCCGACTATGGCGCCGAGCGCCTATGGGACGTGCTGGAGCAGACCCTGCCGGAGGTCTCGGAGCGTTTGCGCGGATGCACGACACGCTCGACCGCCATTCGCGCCAAGGTGATCCTGCCCTGGGCCATGGCGGCGGCGACGGTGAACGCCGTACCCGTCCCAGTGGCCGGCGGACTGGGGTCGGCCAGCCTGCAAGCGGCGATGGTCGTGCAGATTGCACAGCGGCTGGGTTTTCCGACCAGCTGGGATCTGTGGCGCGAGTTCGTCGGCGCACTCGGCGCCGGCTTCGCATTGGGCTTCGGCGGCAGTTGGGCGGCGCAGCAGATCCTCAAGGTCGGACTCGGCTGGGGCACGGCGATCGTCGCCTCCTGGACCTTCGCCATCACCTGGGCGATCGGCGAGGCGGCGCTCTACTACTTCAGCGAGAAGGCCGCCGGACGAGACCTGGATCGCGAACGACTGCGCGCGCGTTACCATCAAGCTCTGCGTGAGGCGCGCGATCGCTACAAGACCCTCAAGCGCGACCGTGAATAGGAGCGGCCGACATGACGCAGACGTCTGCATGGCGTGAATTGAGGCGGCATCATCGGCGCGAACTCTGGTGGCTGGGACTGCTCGGCGCCCTGATCCTGATTCCATGGCTGGCCGGACTGGCGGCCGGCGTCTGGTTCATCGCGCATCAGGGTTGGACCTGGTATTGGTGGGTCGGCTCGGTGCTGCTGATCACGCTTGGCTTCTGGCTGGCGCTGTCGAAGCTGCATCGGCCACAGCCGCCGCGCGTCACGCTGCCTTTCGCCTCTCCAGGGGCCTCGGAGGCCGAGCGCGTCGCCCGGCAGGCCGTGCGCCGGCGTGCTGAAGCCGTCGAGGCTGGGGATCTGGACAGCTTCGAGGCCATCGCTCCCCTGATACAGGGGGCCTTTCATGACGTGGCTCAAGCCTATTCACCGGACGATCAGGCGGCGTTGTGGCGCTTCACGCTGCCGGAACTGCTGTTGATGGTGGAGGATTTTGCACAGCGTCTGCGCACGAGGGTGCTGCTGGAGCAGCCGATGGTTCGGCACATCGAGCTGTCCTGGGTCGTCACGCTCCTGGATCTGGCCGGCCCGGTCGGCCGCTGGTGGAGCGTCCTGCGTCTGTTGCGCTGGGTCGATCCGAGCCAGGCGCTGTTGGCGGAGTTGCGCGGCGGTTTGACGGGCAAGGTGTTCAGCGTTGTCGGCGAGACGGCGAAGGCACAGGTCGGCGTGATCCTGATCGAGCAGGCCGGCGAGACGGCGATCAAGCTGTACTCCGGCACGTATCGGCGTCGGGTCGATGAGTTACGGCCGACCGCGCCGCAACCTCTCCCGGAAACGCCGGACGCCCCGCTGACGATCCTGCCGGCTGGACGCCGGAATGCCGGCAAGTCCGCCCTGCTCAATGCCCTGCTGGGCAAGGCCGGAGAGCCGGTTGGTTTGCTGACGCCCGCAACGGCGGACTGTCGCGCCTATGAATTTCAGTCGGCACAGGCCGGTAAGCTGATCCTGGTCGACTGTCCCGGCAGTGACGGCCAGCCGAAAGAACCCTGGCCGGCCCAGGCCGCGCAGAGCGATCTGGTGCTGTGGGTCGCGGCGGCGAATCGCGCCGATCGTGCCGCCGATCAACGCGCGCTGGCCGCACTCGATGCCCTGACCGAACGCAGCCGGACGGCACGCCGCATCCCGCGCGCGCTGGTGCTGACCCATGCCGATAAACTCGACCCGCCGTAGGAGTGGACGCCTCCGTATGACCCGGATCAGGGGCTGGGTCTGAAGGAACGCGAGATGCGCGAGGCGCGTCAGGCGGCCTGTGAGCAACTCGACGTGCCCCTGCATCAGTGTGCGCTGGTGGCCATCCGTCCCGGTGAGCCGCTCTGGAATCGTGAGGCCCTGGAGCAGGCCATCATTCAGGTTTTGCCCGAGGCACAGCAGAAACGGCTCGAACGTGGGTTGGGCAAGGACGGTTGGTTCAGGACGTCGAAAGACATCGTGCTCACAGCGCCGAATCTCATCGACACTTTCAAATCATTCGCCGGCCGGATGCTGAGCCGGACATGGCGATCGCCATGACCGCGTATCGTCTACGGTTCGCGAACGAAGAAGACGATGTACTTCGATCCGAAGGTAGGATCTATAATGCCGATTTGACCCGCATGACCGCCCGATGCAGAAGCGCTTCGCCGGATAGGGCGATGACGGGCGAGGAATTCCGCGTCATGGCCCCACTTTAACCCAGACACGCCTTCCACCGAGGAGCGTTGCAACCCGAATCCACGACGTTGGATTCCGGCCAGGCTCGGTGGCGGGATTTCACTGTTCCAACGGCGCTCACTCACGTTCTATCGAGGTCTGATTCACATGAGTGAGTTCACCGACTACAAGGTTGCCGACATCGATCTGGCCGGTTTCGGCCGCAGGGAGATCGCCATCGCCGAGACCGAAATGCCCGGTCTGATGGCCATCCGCCGCAAGTACGCCGCTTCCAAGCCGCTGGCCGGCGCGCGCATCACCGGCAGCCTGCACATGACCATCCAGACCGCCGTGCTGATCGAGACCCTGGTCGATCTCGGCGCCCAGGTGCGCTGGTGCTCCTGCAACATCTTCTCCACCCAGGACCACGCCGCCGCCGCCATTGCGGCGCGCGGCATCCCGGTCTATGCCTGGAAGGGCGAGACCCTGGAGGAATACTGGTGGTGCACCGAGCAGGTCATCAACTGGCCCGACGGCAAGGGTCCGAACATGATCCTCGACGACGGCGGCGACGCGACCCTGTTGGTCCACAAGGGTGTAGAGTTCGAGAAGGCCGGCGCCGTGCCTGCGCCCAAGGCCGACGACAACGAGGAATGGACCGCGATCCTCGGCGTGCTGGGCCGCACCTTCGAGCGCGACCGCGAGCACTGGCACAAGCTCGCCGCCGACATCAAGGGCGTGACCGAGGAGACCACCACCGGTGTGCACCGTCTCTATGAGATGGCCAAGAGCGGCACTTTGCTGTTCCCCGGCATCAACGTCAACGATTCCGTCACCAAGTCCAAGTTCGACAACCTCTACGGCTGCCGCGAGTCGCTGGTCGACGGCATCAAGCGTGCCACCGACGTCATGATCGCCGGCAAGATCGCCATGGTCTGCGGCTATGGCGACGTGGGCAAGGGCTGCTGCCAGTCGCTGCGTGGATTGGGCGCCACCGTGTGGGTGTCCGAGATCGACCCGATCTGCGCGCTGCAAGCCGCGATGGAAGGCTATCGTGTCGTGACCATGGAAGACGCGGCCCCGGTCGCCGACATCTTCGTCACCGCCACCGGCAACCTCAACGTCATCACCCATGACCACATGGCGGCGATGAAGGATCAGGCCATCGTCTGCAACATCGGTCACTTCGACAACGAGATCGATGTCGCCGGCATCGCCAAGTATGAGTGGGAGGAGATCAAGCCGCAGGTCGATCACGTCATCTTCCCCGACGGCAAGCGCATCATCCTGCTGGCTAAGGGCCGTCTGGTGAATCTGGGCTGCGCGACCGGGCATCCGAGCTTCGTCATGTCCAACAGCTTCACCAACCAGGTGCTGGCGCAGATCGAGCTGTTCACCAAGACCGAGCAGTATCCGGTCGGCGTCTATGTGCTGCCCAAGCATCTCGACGAGGACGTGGCGCGGCTGCATCTCGAAAAGATCGGCGCCAGGCTGACGGTGCTGTCCAAGACCCAGGCCGACTACATCGGCGTGGCGGTCGAGGGTCCGTACAAGCCGGATCATTATCGCTACTGATGACGGATCGTCCGTCGTCCTGAATCGCCGGTCGCGTGCCTCGGTGCGCGACCGGCGCTGTCATTTTGGAGCCTGCCGCATGACAACATCCGAGACCCCGAAGCGGGTCTACAGTGTCGAGCTGTTCCCCCCCAAGACCGCCGAGGGGATGGACAAGCTCAAGCAAGAAATCCCGAAGATCGATGCCCTGGGTCCGGCGTATTTCTCCGTGACCTATGGGGCGGGCGGCTCGACCCGCGAAGGGACGTTCGAGACCGTCGCCTGGCTGCGTGCGCAGGGCATCGACACCGCGCCGCATCTGGCCTGTATCGGCTCGACGCGCGATCAGGTGCGCGAGATCCTGGCGCACTACCACGAGCAGGGCATCAATCGCCTGGTGGCGCTGCGCGGCGACCTGCCCTCCGGCATGGGCGCGGGCAACAGCGGCGACTTCCGTTATGCCAACGAGCTGGTGAGCTTCGTGCGCGCCGAGTTCGGCGACGCCTTCGTGATCGAGGTCGCGGCCTATCCCGAGTATCACCCGCAATCGGGAAGCCCGGCGCGCGATCTGGAGAACTTCAAGCGCAAGGTGGAGGCGGGCGCCGAGGCTGCCATCACGCAGTATTTCTACAACGCCGATGCCTATTTCGGCTTCGTGGAGAGCTGTGAGCGCGCCGGGATCGCCATCCCCATCGTTCCCGGCATCATGCCGATCACCAACTACACCCAGCTCGCGCGCTTCTCGGACGCCTGCGGGGCCGAGATCCCGCGCTGGATCCGGCGGCGGCTCGAAGGCTATGGCGACGATGTCGAGAGTATCCGCGCCTTCGGGCACGAGGTGGTGCTCGGCCTCTGTCGTCGGCTGATCGAGGGCGGCGCACCCGGACTGCACTTCTACACCATGAATCAATCCGGGCCGGTGACGCGCCTGTGGTCTGAATTGGGCCTGTCGGATTGAGAATTTTCAAATCATTCATGGTTCCGGGTTGCTAATCTCAGCCACCGAAATCATCCACTCCTCCTTGCTCAAGGCCGCCTACTGATTTGGGGCGGCTTTTTCTTTTCTGCATCTCTGCATGACGGGTCGCTCCGGTCGAGACGTGCCGCGCGGCGGATGGAATAATGCGCCATTGCATCCATCAACCACCCCCGGCCACCCGGCCTGAGACCCACGCCATGTCCGACCTCGATCGACTCTACCGACTCGGCCCGATCCACCTTGCACCCAGCGTCACGCGCATGCAGGCCGCGACCCTGCTGTTCGGCGCCTTCTTCTCCATCGGTCTGATGACCTTCATCGCCGTCGGGCAGACCTATATCCTCAACGCCCATCTCGGCATCCCGACCGACGTGCAGGGCACCATCAGCGGCGATCTGGTGTTCTGGACCGAGATCATCACCCTGGCGCTGTTCATCCCCGCCGGCATCCTGGTCGACCGTGTCGGCCGGCGTCTGATCTTCGCCATCGGTTTTATGCTGCTGGCCGTGACCTATGTCCTCTATCCGATGGCCGGCTCGGTCGACGAACTCTATCTCTACCGCATCGTCTATGCGCTGGGCGTGGTCACGGTCGCCACGGCGCTCTCGACCGTGATGGCCGACTATCCGGCCGAACGCTCCCGCGGCAAGCTGGTGGCCACCGTGGGGGTGCTCAGCGGGCTGGGGATCGTCGTCATCAACCAGTTCTTCGGCGGGCTGCCGAAAAGTCTGACGGCGCATGGGATGGAGGCTGTCCAGGCGGGTTATGTCACCCATTACATCGTGGCCGGCATCGCGGTGGTGGTGGCGGTTATGGTCTGGCTGGGACTCCAGAAGGGCACGCCGATGCATCATGAGGAACGCCCGTCGGTGCGCGATCTGTTCGTCAGCGGTTTCGCACAGGCGCGCAATCCGCGCATCCTGCTCGCGTATCTGGCCGCCTTCATCGCGCGCGGCGATCAGTCGGTCAATGCCGTCTTCCTGATCCTGTGGGGCACGACGGCTGGGCTGGCGGCGGGGATGGATTCGGCCGAGGCGGTCAAGAACGGCACCATCATCTTCGTGCTGGCTCAGGTTTCGGCTCTGGTGTGGGCGCCGATCATGGGGCCGTTCATGGACCGGATGGACCGGGTGACGGGACTGGCGCTGTCGATGGCGCTGGCGGCCGTCGGCAATCTGGCGGTGATCTGGATGGTCGACCCGACGCCCGGCTCGGCCTGGTTCTTCTGCGTGCTGCTCGGCATCGGTCAGATCAGCGTCTACCTGGCCTCGCAGTCGCTCGTGGGGCAGGAGGCGCCGCTGAACAAGCGCGGCTCGGTGATGGGCGCGTTCAATGTCGCCGGTGCGATCGGCATCCTGATCATCACGGCGATCGGCGGGCGGCTGTTCGATGGGGTCGCACCCTATGCGCCCTTCGTGCTGGTGGGTGCGGTCAATGTGGGGCTGCTGGTGCTCTGTGTGGTCGTGCGGCTGAGCGGACCGGCCAAGCCGGCTGTGGCGCTGGAGAAGGTCTGAACTTCGGCGTTCGAATAGGCGCGTAGCATGCCCTCATCGGCGTGCTATCATGCTATCTATTACGAAATGCCGCTCATGGGTAAAGCTGTCATGGCACAAGTCATCGTCAGAGAGCTGGAAGATGTCGTCAAACAGGGACTCAAGCGCCGCGCCGCGCGTCACGGAAATAGCATGGAAGAAGAAATCCGCGAGATTCTCCGGAATGCGGTTCGTCAAGAGCAAGCCCCGCCCAGTCGGCTGGGTTCACGCATTGCCGCTCGTTTCAGAGGCCAGGGACTCGACACGGATCTGCCCGAACTCCAGGGTTCCGAGGCGCGGGCAGCGACGTTCGACCAATGATCGTCCTCGATACCAACGTGCTGTCCGCCTTGATGCAATCGCAGCCGGAGGCCGGCGTCGTGGACTGGCTCGATCAGCAACCCGCCGAGTCCGTCTGGACGACTGCGATCAACGTGTTCGAGATCCGCTACGGCCTGCATCAACTGGCGCACGGCAAGCTTCGGCGCGCCCTGGAGGAAGCCTTCACGGCCTTGCTCGACGAAGACCTGGAAGGTCGCGTATTGGCATTTGACACAGCGGCGGCCGATCAGGCCGCGAGGTTGGCCGGTGAACGGCGTCGAGCAGGGCGTCCCGTGGATATGCGGGACACTCAGATCGCCGGAATCTGCGAAGCCCGCAACGCCACCCTCGCGACCCGCAACACGCGCCATTTCGAGGATCTCCGCACTCCGGTCGTCAATCCCTGGAACGAACAAGGCGCGGTCTGAGCCGCGCCTTGCTTCAAACGGGCCGGATCGCGATCAGAGCAGCGGCACCAGGAGCAGCGCCACGATGTTGATGATCTTGATCAGCGGGTTGATGGCCGGACCGGCGGTGTCCTTGTAGGGATCGCCGACGGTGTCGCCCGTAACGGCCGCCTTGTGGGTCTCGGACCCCTTGCCGCCGAAGTTGCCTTCCTCGACATACTTCTTGGCGTTGTCCCAGGCGCCGCCGCCGGTACACATCGAGATCGCGACGAACAGACCCGTGACGATGGTGCCGATCAGCATACCGCCGAGCGCGCGGATACCGGCGCCGTCGCCCATGAGGATGTTCATGCCGATGGCCACCGCGACCGGAACCAGGATCGGCAGCAGCGAGGGGATGACCATCTCCTTGATCGCCGCACGGGTCAGCAGATCGACGGCGCGCGAATAATCCGGCTTGGCCGTGCCCTCCATGATGCCCTTGATCTCGCGGAACTGACGGCGCACCTCGATCACCACGGAGCTCGCCGCGCGACCGACGGCCTCCATCGCCATGGCGCCGAACAGATAGGGCACCAGACCGCCGATGAACAGACCGATGATGACCGCCGGATCGGACAGGCTGAAGACCTGCATCTTGTCGGCGACTTCCAGGTTGTGGGTGTAGTCGGCGAACAGCACCAGCGCCGCCAGACCCGCCGAACCGATGGCGTAACCCTTGGTCACGGCCTTGGTGGTGTTGCCGACGGCGTCGAGCGCGTCCGTGGTCTTGCGCACGTCCTCGGGCAGACCGGACATCTCGGCGATACCGCCGGCGTTGTCGGTGATCGGGCCATAGGCGTCGAGGGCGACGATCATGCCGGCCATCGACAGCATGGCGGTGGCGGCGATGGCGATACCGTAGAGATCGGCGGCCAGATAGGCGGCCCAGATCCCGACGCAGACGGCGAGCACCGGCAGGGCGGTGGACTTCATGGAAACCGCGAGACCCGCGATGACGTTGGTGGCATGTCCGGTCTGCGAGGCCTCGGCGACATACTGGACCGGATGGTACTCGGTCGCCGTGTAGTACTCGGTGATGAACATCAGCGCCGCCGTCAGGCCCAGACCGATGAGCGCGCAGAACAGCATCGAGAAGAAGTGCTCGCCCATGATCAGGCCGGTGACGATGGCGAAGAAGACGAACGCCAGACCGCCTGCGACCGCCGTACCGCGATAGAGGGCGTTCATGATCTTGCCGCCCTCGTTGGCCTTGACGAAGAAGGCGCCGACGATCGAGGCGATGATGGAGACCGCGCCCAGGGCGAGCGGATAGAGGACATAGTCCATGTTCACGTCGCCGTCGGCGCCCTTGAACATGAGTCCGCCCAGAACCATGGTGGCGATGATGGTGACGGCGTAGGTCTCGAACAGGTCGGCGGCCATGCCGGCGCAGTCGCCGACGTTGTCGCCCACGTTGTCGGCGATGACCGCCGGGTTGCGCGGGTCGTCCTCGGGGATGCCGGCCTCGACCTTGCCGACCAAGTCGGCGCCGACGTCGGCGCCCTTGGTGAAGATACCGCCGCCCAGTCGGGCGAAGATGGAGATCAGCGAGCCGCCGAAGGCCAGACCGACCAGGGCATGGAGCGCCGCTTCGTTGGCGCCCAGATACATGAAGTAGCCGGCCACGCCGATCAGACCCAGACCGACCACCAGCATGCCGGTCACGGCGCCGCCGCGGAAGGCGATGGCCAGGGCCGATTCCAGGCTGACGGTAGCGGCTTGCGCGGTACGCACGTTGGCGCGCACCGACACGTTCATGCCGATATAACCAGCGAGACCCGAGAGAATCGCGCCGACGGCGAAGCCGCCCGCCGTGGCCAGATCGAGAAACAGCCAGAGCACGAGAAAGAGTCCCGCGCCCACCAGGCCGATGGTGGTGTACTGCCGATTGAGGTAAGCCCGAGCGCCGGTTTGGACGGCGGCGGCGATCTCCCGCATCCGTTCGGAACCGGCCGACTGGGCGGTGATCCAGGCCACGACCGCGAGGCCGAAGGCGATGGCCAGGCCCCCAGAGCCGATGGCGAGCCAAAGAACGAAATCTGTCGACATACGTATCCCCCCGTTTACGGGTTATAGCGTTGGAGTTGGCCGATCAATGGTGGCGGCAATCGCAACGTCTGGAATACGGCTTCGGACGAACCGATGTGCCGCCAAAAAACGGCACCGAACTTTAACACAAAGAAATTGTCGGTTTCCGAGCGCGTGGCGCTTTTGGTCGTCTTTATTTTCTCAATGCTCGGCATTTGTTTTCCGGACTGAATCCGCGTCCGGCGCGGCGGCGTCCAGATAGCCTTGGAAGGCGGTCGAGGCGATGCCTTTGAAGTCCTCGCCGTCGCGCACGATGAAATAGGCCGCGATCCCCTGAGTCTCGGCGAGCGCCGGACCATGTTCCTCACCCAACACCATGAGCGCGGTGGCCAACCCATCGACGACCATCCCGACATCGCCGATCACGGTGACCGAGCCGAGCTTGCGGTCGACCGGGGCGCCGGTCCGAGGGTCGATCTCGTGCGAATAGCGCTTGCCGTCCTTCTCGAAGAAGTTGCGATAGTCGCCCGAGGTCGAGAGTGCATGTCCCGAGACCGGGACGACGCGATGTACGGCACGTCGGTCGGGCAGCGGCTGTTCGATCGCGATGCCCCAGGGTCGGCCCTTGGCGTTGAGCCCCTTGGCGCGGATGGCCCCGGCGATGGCGACCATGTAGTCCGTGACGCCGCGCGACTCCAGCCAGTCGACGAGCCGATCCGCGCCATAGCCCTCGCCGAGTGACGAGAGATCGATGTAGAGATCGCCGCGTGCCTTGCGCACGGCGGGCGGGGAGTCGCGCAGTTCGAGCTTGAGGTAGCCGACGCGCTCGCGCGCGGCCTGGATCTCGGCCTCGGTGGGCAGGCGGTCGGGGCGACGCTCGGGACCGAAGCCCCAGAGGTTGACCAGCGGGCCGATGGTCACGTCATAGACCCCATCGGTCAGTTCGGCGATGCGCCGGCCCTCGGCGATGACGGCGAACAGATTCGCGGAGACCGGAATCCAGTCGGTGCTCGGATTGGCGTTCAGGCGCGACAGCTCCGAGTTCGGATCATAGGTCGAGATCTCGGCGATGACGGCGTCGAGCACCTGGATCAGTTCCTGTTCCAGGGTCTCGGCGCTCAATCCTTGGGGCGGGCGGGCGATCTTGACCGAGTAATAGGTGCCCATGGTCGGGCCGGACAGCTCGATCATGGGGGTGGTTCGTTCGGCACAGCCGCTCAGGGTGAGCAGCGAGACGAAGAGTAATGCCGCCTGGGCGGCGAACCCGAGACCCGTGTCGGTGCTCCGCCGGATCGGATGATGAAAGCGCATGGGGTGGTCCTCGACGACCGAAGTACGGTGGAGGGCATTTTAGGCGGAAATCACCCGGAGCACGCTCATCTCGGCAGCGGTGGTGCACATCAGCAGCACCGCGAAGGCCACGCCCTCGGGATAACCGGCCCAGGTGCGGATGACATAGATCAGCAGTCCGCAGCCGGCCCCAAAGATGAGCTGACCACGCGCCGAGACGGGCGATGTCACCGGATCAGTCGCGATGAAGAAGGCCCCGAGCAGGGTTGCGCCCGAGACCAAGTGATAGAGCGGATCGGCATAGTGCGCGGGGTCGAGCAGATGCATGAGCGTGGCCAGCACCGCGATGGTGCCGAGCAGCGACACCGGGATGTGCCAGGTGATGACGCGCTTGTAGAGCAGGAACAGCCCACCGAACAGGAGCAACAGCGCCGAGGTCTCACCGAGACTGCCGGCGACCGTGCCGAGCGCGCCCGAGAGTGGTGTATAGAGATCGGGCAGAATGGTCGCCAGCGTCTCACCCTGGCCCAGCTCGGTGCGCACCTGACCGAGTACCGTGGCCCCGCTGAAGGCGTCGAAGCCCTGACCGCCGAAGGTGATGGCCGGACTTTCGATCAATCCCGGTGCTTCGGCGGAGAACAGCGGCGTGGGCGCGACGAAACTCGTCATCTCCAGCGGAAAGGCGATCAGGAGCGCCACGCGCGCGACCATCGCCGGATTGAACAGATTCTGGCCGACACCGCCGAACACCTGCTTGGCGACCACTCCGAGCAGACCGCCGAGGGCGAGACCGAGTGTGGTGAGACTGACGATGGCAGTGAACATGCTGTTTCGACTCCTAGGCCAGTCCCGCGAAACCCATGAACGCCAGCGATAACAGCCCGGCGGCGATTAAAGCGATGGGCACGCCGGAGAAGGCCGCCGGCACCTGCGCCAGCGCCAGCCGCTCGCGCATCCCGGCGAAGATGACCATCACCAGGGTGAAGCCGAGCGCCGACCCCAGGCCATAGAGCGCGCTTTGCAGAAAGCTGTGGTCCTCCTGTACGTTCAGCAGTGCCACGCCCAGCACCGCGCAGTTGGTCGTGATCAGCGGCAGATAGAGCCCCAGCACCTGATAGAGCGTCGGCGAGATCTTGCGCATCGCCAGCTCGGTGAACTGCACCACGGCGGCGATCACCAGGATGAAGGTGAGGATGCGCAGAAAGCCGAGTCCGAGCGGCTGGAGCAGCGCATGCTCCAGCACCCAGCCGGCCACCGCCGCCAGGGTCAGGACGAAGGTGGTCGCCAGCCCCATCCCGAGCGCCGAGTCGAGCTTGCCCGACACCCCCATGAAGGGGCACAGCCCGAGAAACTTGACCGGCACCACGTTCAACGCCACCCCCGCGCGCGTCTACGAACAACTCTGGCGCACCATCCTCGCGCGCCAGAGCTGGAGCGGCACCCTGGTCAACCGCACCAAGTGGGGCGGGGACTATCTGGCGGAGCTGACCATCGCGCCCGTCATCGACCGCGACGGCGATCTCAAGTATTTCCTCGGTATGCACCGTGATGTGACAAAGGTGCACGAGTTGGAAGGTGCGGTGCACCAACAGAAGGCACGCCTGGAGACCGGTACTCGATGCCGCACCGGCAATCACCGCCGCCCTGCCGGCGGAGCCGCGCGAGGCCGGGGTGCGGGTGAACGTCAACAAACTCCGACATGGCGATGTGGCCATCACGGCTCGGGTCTATGCGCATCTGCGACCTGACGACCTGGCCTCGGCCGCCGCCGTTCTCGATCAGCCGAAGCAGAACCGATCAGCGGTGCATTTGCACACTGATTTGCACACTGGAGGGAATGCAGTCGAGTCAGACATGAAAAAACCGGCCTTAGCCGGTTGATTTCATTCGAGAAAATTGGTCGGGGTGACAGGATTCGAACCTGCGACTTCTGCCTCCCGAAGACAGCGCTCTACCAAGCTGAGCTACACCCCGTGAATCGATACGCCGTCAATACGTGCGAGCGACCGCGAAATCCGCCAGCATGGCGAGTGCGTCGTTCGCGGGCGAAGCGGGTAGACGTTCGAGAGCGTCTTTGGCCCGTGCCGCGTAGGACTGTGCGAGCTGCGTAGTATAGTCGATCGCATCGGTGGACGCAATAGCCGCCGTGACGGATTCGATGCGATCGCGTCCGCCATGCTCGATGGCATCACGTAGCAGGGCGCGCTGCTCGGGCGTGCCGACGTCCATGGCGCGAATGATCGGCAGGGTCGGCTTGCCTTCGTCGAGATCGTCGCCGACGTTCTTGCCCAGCTCGGCATTATCGACACTGTAGTCGAGCGCATCGTCGACGAGCTGGAAGGCGATGCCGAGACAGAGACCGTATTCGCGTATGGCGTCCTCGATCTCGGGCGGCGACTCGGCGAGCACGGCGCCGAGTCGGGTGCCGGCCTCGAACAGGGTCGCGGTCTTGCGGCTGATGACCTCCATGTAGCGCGCCTCGTCCGTGTCCGGATCGCGCTCGTTGAGCAGCTGCAATACCTCGCCCTCGGCGATGCGGTTGGTGGCGTGCGCCAGCACCTCCATCACCCGCATGCTGCCGACATCGACCATCATCTCGAACGAGCGCGAGTAGAGGAAGTCGCCGACCAGCACGCTGGCGTCGTTGCCCCAGACCACATTGGCGGTCTCGCGATTGCGCCGCAGTTCCGAGCCGTCGACCACGTCGTCGTGCAGCAGGGTCGAGGTGTGGATGAACTCGACGATGGCCGCGAGGTCGATGTGGCGCTCGCCGCTATAGCCGCAGGCGCGCGCGGCGAGCAGCACCGAGAGCGGACGCAGCCGCTTGCCGCCGCTGTTGACGATGTAGTGTCCGATCTGGTTGATCAGCACCACGTCGGATTGAAGTCGGCGCAGGATCAAGGCGTCGACGGCCTTGATGTCCTCGGCGACGGGTTGTCGAATCCTGGAAAGGTCCATGCGTGTCTGGGATCTATCGTGGAATGGCGGCGGATGCTAGGGGCGGGGGCGAAAGGCTGTCAAGCCGAGCGCCTCCGGCTGTCGATTCGAGAAGGGTACGCAATTTGGCGCTCCCGGTCGACAGCTTGCCGACATTTGGGCAGTTTTGGACCGGGATGTGGTTTCGGGCGTTGACCCAACAGGGATTTTCTGATTAAATTCCGCTTCTTTGTTCCGGCGCGGAGCGTCGGCCCTATCCGAACACTCCTGGGGATCTTCAGAACATGTACGCGGTCATTCAAACCGGTGGCAAGCAATACCGGGTTTCCGAAGGTGACACGGTCAAGATCGAGAAGCTGACCGCCGAGGCCGGCGACAGCGTCGATTTCGAGCAGGTCTTGATGGTGGCCGATGGCGATGATGTCAAGGTCGGCAAGCCTTACCTGGCCGGCGGCAAGGTGACGGCGACCGTCGAGTCGCACGGCCGCGCCAAGAAGGTCAAGATCATCAAGTTCCGTCGTCGCAAGCATCACATGAAGCGCCAGGGCCACCGTCAGTGGTTCACGGCGGTCAAGATCACCGGCATCAGCGCCGGCTGAGGAGTCAGCATCCATGGCACACAAAAAAGCAGGCGGCAGTTCACGCAACGGCCGCGATTCCGAATCCAAACGACTGGGCGTCAAGATCTTCGGCGGCCAGCAGATCCGGGCGGGCGGCATCATCGTGCGTCAGCGCGGCACCCGTTTCCACAACGGCGTCAACGTCGGTTGCGGCAAGGATCACACCCTGTTCGCGCTGACCGACGGCGTGGTGAAGTTCATCACCAAGGGTCCGAAGAACCGCAAGTTCGTCACTGTCGAGAGCGCCTGAGTTCGCGTCGCATCGGCGCGCGGCCTGCCGCGACGGTTCTTCGAACCACTCGCCGGCCTGTCTCGATCACGCTGTTCGCGCCGATCGCGAAGCCTCGTCCCTCGGGCGGGGCTTTTTCTTTTTCGAGATCAAAACTATGAAATTCGTCGACGAGGCCGTCATTCGGGTCGAGGCCGGCGATGGCGGAAACGGCTGTGTGAGTTTTCGACGCGAGAAGTACATCCCCAAGGGTGGTCCGGACGGCGGTGATGGCGGTGACGGCGGCAGTGTCTATCTGATCGCCGACAACAACATCAACACCCTGGTCGATTTCCGCTATCTGCGCAAGCATCGCGCCGAGCGCGGCGAGAACGGCAAGGGCAAGCACATGACCGGGCGCAGCGGGCAGGATCTGACGGTCCCGGTTCCGGTCGGCACGCGCGTCTTCGATCAGGCGACCGAGGAGCTGATCGGCGAGCTGCTCGAACCGGGTCAGCGGCTGCTGGTGGCGCAGGGCGGTTTCCACGGCATCGGCAATGCGCGTTACAAGTCGAGCACCAACCGCGCGCCGCGTCAGTCCAAGCCGGGCACGCCGGGCGAGCGGCGCGATCTGTTCCTCGAACTGATCCTGCTGGCCGATGTCGGGCTGCTCGGTTTCCCGAATGCCGGCAAGTCGTCGCTGATCCGCAAGGTCTCCAGCGCGCGGCCCAAGGTCGCCGACTATCCCTTCACCACGCTCTATCCGAATCTGGGCGTGGTACGGGTCGGTGAGCGGCGCAGCTTCGTGATCGCCGATATTCCGGGTGTCATCGAGGGCGCGGCCGAGGGGGCGGGGCTGGGCATTCACTTCCTGAAGCATCTGGCGCGCACGCGCCTGCTGCTGCATCTGGTCGACATCGCCCCGCTCGACGAGAGTCCGGATCCGGCCGATCAGGTGCGCAAGATCGAGGCCGAGCTGGATGCCTTCGGCGCCGGGCTGCCGGACAAGGAACGCTGGCTGGTGCTCAACAAGATCGATCGGCTCGAACCGGAAGACTATGAAGCGCGGCGGGCGCAGATCGTCGAACAGCTCGACTGGCGCGGGCCTGTCCATACCATCTCGGCGCTCACCGGCGCCGGGACCGAGACGCTGATCAATGATCTGATGTATCGCCTGGAAGCGCTCAAGACCGACCCCGACAGTACCGGCACCGTTCAGTCCGACGCGGGCGCTTCCGACTGGGATGAGTTCGACGACTCGGCGACCGGCGACTGGCATCCTCTGGATTGAACACGGATACGATAACAACTTCAACACTCTGAGCGCGGTTGCAGCATGATCTCGCGAGACAGGATTCCAGGTACGCGGCGTTGGGTGGTCAAGATCGGCAGTGCGCTCCTGACGCGCGACGGCCAGGGCCTGGAGCGCGCCATGCTGGCGCCCTGGGTCGAGCAGATGAGTGCGCGCCGTCAGGCGGGTCATGAAATCGTGCTGGTGTCCTCAGGTGCCGTGGCTGAAGGCATGGCGCGCATGGGCTGGCGGCGTCGGCCCAAGACGCTGCATGAGCTGCAAGCGGCGGCGGCCATCGGTCAGATGGGGCTGGTGCGAGCCTATGAGGACTGTTTCCAGGCGCGCGGACTGCATACGGCCCAGGTGCTGCTGACACGCGACGATCTGTCCGACCGCGCGCGCTATCTCAATGCGCGCAGCACGCTGCGCACGCTGCTGAAATTGGGCGTGATCCCGGTCATCAACGAGAACGACACGGTCGCGACCGACGAGCTACGCTTCGGCGACAACGACACCCTGGCCGCGCTGGTGGCTAATCTGATCGAGGCCGATCTGCTGATCCTGCTCACCGATCAGGATGGGCTTTTCGACCAGGATCCGCGCAAGAACCCGGACGCCAGGCTCATCCCCGAGACCTGGGTCAGTGATCCGCTGCTCGATGAGGTCGCCGGCGGCAGCGTCACCGGGCTCGGTACAGGCGGCATGGTTACGAAGGTGCGTGCGGCGCGTCTGGCGGCACGCTCGGGGACGCCGACCATCATCGCGCCCGGACGGGGTGAGCAGGTCTTGAACCGCATCGGTGCGGGTGAGTCGGTCGGTACGCTGCTGATTCCCTTCCAGGGGCCGCAGGCGGCGCGCAAGCAGTGGCTGGCGGGTCATCTCCAGGCGCGTGGTCGGCTGGTGCTGGACGCGGGCGCGGTGCGTGCCTTGCGCGAGAAGGGCACCAGTCTGCTGGCCGTGGGCGTGAAGGCGGTGCAGGGGCGTTTCAATCGCGGTGAGGTCGTCATCTGTCTCGACGAGGCCGGACAGGAGATCGCGCGCGGTCTGGTCAACTATGACGCGGATGAAGCCGAGCGCATCCGGGGCCGTCCGTCGTCGAGTTTCGAGTCCATCCTCGGCTATCTCGACGATGAGGAACTGATCCATCGCGACAATCTGGTGTTGACCTGACCGGCGGTCATTGCAGCTGGGCCGTCACCGATACTGGGCGTGCTCTTCGAGCGCCGTCATCCGCCAGTTCAATCCCTTCAGGGCGGACCACCCGGCCTGTTCCCTGTAGCCGGTACGGATGGCCGGCAGATCGACGAAGGGTACGAGAGCTTGTGTCTCCTCGGCAGCCAAGGCAATCAAGGTTCCGGGCGTCGATAGCGCCTGGGACTCGCTGCACACCTTCGTGCGCACCCCCGCGCTGCGCTCTTGGACATCATGAAGCCGCCAGCACCTCATCCACCGTCCGCGCCACGACATAGTGCGCAGGCGACTCTCCGTCCTCCTCCAGCGCCTTGAAGTGCGCCTTCCCGCACTCGATCTTGGCCCGCTCCTTGTCCCGCAGATCGTCGGCGAACAAACCGCTCTTCGTCTCGACCACGAAGTACAGCCGCTCCGCCCCGTCCTTCTCCACCAGCACCGCCCAGTCCGGGTTGTAGCTGCCGAGCGGCGTCGGCACGGTGAACCAACCCGGCAGCTTCGCGTACACCTTGATGGCGTCGTTCTTTTCAAGCTGGTCGCCGAAGGTTCGCTCCGTGTCCGAGTCGTAGACGATCTGCTCGTAGACGCCCTTGTTGGCGTCGAGCAGGTTCTTGAGGTAGCCGGTCAGCTCCTCTTGCTCGAACAGCTCCTGCGCGTAGTAGTGCTCATCGCCCAGTCGCTGATACTTGATGCCGTCCACCACCGCCAGCCGCTTGCACCGGTTGATGGCTTCGGCCGTCAGCTCGATGAAGGCCTGCGGGTTGCGCTTAAAGTCCTTGAGGCGCCCGCTGCCGCTCAGGATGCGCTGGATGCTGCGGCGCGTGAGCTGCGTTCGGTCCTGCAGCTCCGTGAGCAAGTCGGGAAGCTCGATGTCGCCTTCGTCGATCACCACGGTCGCCGCGCCGTCCCGCTCGGTCGCCTCCACGCCCGCCTTGCCGATGGCGATGTCAGCCTTGCGCCATTGCAAACGCGTCTTCGGGATCGCGGGCGCCTCCCGCACCGCGCGGATACAGCGCTCGATCAGCTTCTCGTTGTCAAATTGCACCCGATAGGTGGTCTTGTGCTTGATGCGGTCCCACAGCGCCTTGAACTCGGGGCTGTGCAGCACCGCCTGGCGGGTGCGCACCTGGCGGCGCTCATCGGCGTTCCTGATCTCCAGCCGCCCGGCGAGCTTCTTGAGCACGGCCGTGATCTGGTCGCGTTGCGCGGCGAAGGGCTCGGGCACCACCAACGTGTCGTCCTTCAGCGCCTGCTTGAGCGAATCCTGAACCTTGCCCTTGGCGTCGATGTACCCCGCGGCCTTGAGATGTTCCCATAGCGCCCTGGACTGCTCCACGCCAAGCGGCACCGTGCCGCCGTCGGGTTGGCTAACCGGTATGCCGGCGAACTGGTGCGGCTCGACGACGCCGAAGCGGATGCCGGTGTCCTCTTCGATCTCCTTCTGCAGGTTTTCGGCGAACTGCTCGTAGCTCTCCATCGCCACCACGGTGAGCGTGTTGACCTCGAAGCCGCGGACGCGCTCGCCCTGCTGGTTGACGCACAGGCGCAGGCCCCGGCCGATCGTCTGGCGCCGCTCACGTTCGGTCTGGATGTCGCGCAGCGTGCAGATCTGGAAGACGTTGGGGTTGTCCCAGCCTTCCTTGAGCGCGGAGTGGGAGAAGATAAACTTGAGCGGCGTGTCGAAGCTGAGCAGCTTCTCTTTCTCCTTCATGATCAGGTTGTAGGCGCGCTCGGCGTTCTCGCGATTGCTGGCGTTGTTCTCGGCGGTGTCGGTCCAGCCGCCCTTCTTGTCGATGGAGAAGTAGCCGTTGTGCACCTCCTCGGCGGCGCGCGTGAGGTCCACTTCCTGAAAGAGCGTGCGGTAGTCGGGCAGGTTCGCCGCGCGCCGGTACTCCTCCTCGAAGATGCGCGCGTAGTCGCCCTTCACCGGGTTGCCGTCGGCGTCGTGCGACCGGTACTTGGCCACCTCGTCGATGAAGAAGAGCGACAGCACCTTGATGCCCTGCGGCCGCAGGCGCTTCTCCTTGTCGAGATGCTCGCGGATGGTGCGGCGGATCATCTCGCGCTGCACAGCCAGCGCATCCACATCGCCCCAAGCCTGACCCGGCTTCAGGTACAGCTCGCCGCCGGGTACACGCAGCTCGAGATATTCATTGCCCTTCGCCGCGCGGATCTCGCCGATGCGGCAGTTGGCGTACATCGCCCGGCCGGTGGTCTGCTCCAGGTTGTCGCCGTCCTGCACGGTGACTTCCTGCCGCCGCACCTTGCCGCCCGCGGTCTGCATGTCCAGCTCGACCCGCGCGCTGATCGTGCCCTTCTTGTTGCTCACTGAGATCAGGCGCACGTAGGGCTTGTTGTGTGCATCCTCGATCGTGGCCGAGGCCACCTCGATCTGCTTCACCAGCCGCTTTTCAAAGGCATCCACCGCGTCCAGCCGGTAAACCATGTGGTGCTTGTCCACGTGGGTGGCCGAGTAGCGCAGCGTGCACAGCGGGTTCATCGCGTCGAGCGCGGCCTTGCCCTGGCCCTGGAGGCCGCCGTCCACGCTCTGCGGCTCGTCCACGATAACGATGGGGCGGGTGGCCTTGATCAGGTCGATGGGCTTCTCGCCGCCGGTCTTCTCGCTGTCCTTGTAGAGGTTGTTGACATCCTTCTTGTTGATGGCCCCGACGGTGACCACCATGATCTGGATGCCGGCTCTGGTGGCGAAGTTGCGCACCTGGCCGAGCTTGGCCGAATCGTACAGGAAGTAGTCGAAAGGCACGCCCGCGTACAGGCTCTTGAAGTGCTCCTCGGTGATCTGGAGCGACTTGTACACACCCTCCTTGATGGCCACCGACGGCACCACGATCACGAACTTGGTGAAGCCGTAGCGCTTGTTCAGCTCGAAGATCGTGCGCAGGTAGACGTAGGTCTTGCCGGTGCCGGTCTCCATCTCCACCGTGAAGTCGCCCGAGGCCAGGGTCTCCGACGGCGCAAGGCCGTTGCGGATCTGAACGTCGCGGAGGTTGGCGAGAATCTCATCGTCGAGCAGCGTCAGACGGTTGCCGACGCCAAGGTCTCCGACGCCCGGGTCGCTCTTGGCAAACGCCAGGCTCGTCTGCCGCGTGACGGTGAACTCCGTGCGGCAGATCTCCTGCCCGCGGAACAGATCACACACCGCCTCGATGGCTTCGAGCTGGTAGTCGAGGTTGGGTTCGAAATGAAGCTTCATAGACAGGCCACCACGCCTTGCAGAAAGCATTGAAAACTGCGCGAGCGATTGCGTTCGGGTTCCATGTGTTTGGCAATATTCCGGGCCGCGTCGATCTTGGGAAAACTGTTACGGTAGATGCCGTTTTGTTTGAGGAAATGGTGCAGCCGCTCCCAGGTGCCGCCGTTGTCGGGATTGTTGAAGGAGTTCGGGAACCGGACACCGCCCAACGAGGTAAAAGCACGTTGCAGCGCCGCGGTATCGCCCATGAACCAAGCCTCCAGCTCCTCGATGGCGATGCGATTGACCACCTGGAAAGCAGCACCACCCGTTCCCGCAGCCGTTTTTGTCTGCAATCCGGCGTTGCGAGCCATGTCTTCAAGTTGCCGTTTCAAGGCGTGACAGTCGTCGTTGTCCCGATCGATCAAGACGATGACCTTGATTTCCTCGCCTCCATCCATCCGCCTTTTGTAGCCGCGGAGCCGGTCAGGGAGCTCTTTCATGAGCCGCCCCTTGCTGCGCATGTTGATCACCTTCCACTCGGCGCGATTCCCGATGATCTTCGGCAGCAGGTGCCGCAAAGCCTCTTCCATGGAGGGCTCCTCCACGAGCAGTTCCAGTCGGCTCATGCCCCTTCCTCGGGAGCCAGGGGGTCGCCCACGTCGAAATGTCCCTCCATCCACAGATCCCCCAAGGATGCCCCCTCTGCAAGAAATTCCCTGATGGCGGGCATATCCGCTACCCGCTTCGCCCGGGTGTAGCCATCGGCGCCTCGATAGAGCACCCGCACCTGTTCAGGACGCAGCCGATCAATAAAGAAGGGGGAGTGGGTGGTCACGATGAGCTGAGTGCGCTCCGAAGCCATGTCACACTCTTCCGCCAGTTCCGGCAGAAGCCGGGGGTGGAGGTAGTTTTCCGGCTCTTCGATGCCGATGAGCTGCGGTGGTTCCGGATCGTAGAGCAGGATCAGGTAGGCCAGCATCTTCAGTGTTCCATCCGAGGCGAAGCGCGCCAGCACCGGGGAAGAAAAGGGTGCATCCTTGACCTGCAGCAGCAGGCGGCCGTCGTCCAGCGGGCGGGAGGTCACCTCCTCGATGCGGGGGACACGGCGTTTCAAGGTCTCAAAAATCTTGTTCAAGCGTTCCGGATGTTCCTCGCCCAGGTATTGAATGACGTTGGCCAGGTTGTCGCCCGTCTGGGACAACCGTTCTTCCGCCCCTGCCTCCGGGTTGCCCCGTGCCGCGTCGGCGGAAAGGTACGAAAGATGCCAGCCGGTGATGAAGTGGCGCAGGGCGATCACCCGCGGGTTCTCCGCGAGCTGCCCCAGAGTGTTCACCGCCAGCACATCCGGTCCGGAAAGAGGCTTTTCAATACGTTTGTCCTGCGATTCCGGCTGTTCCCCGGTAATGACCTTGCCTACTCCTTCGCGATAATCGAGAAAGTAAAAGGGGGCCCCCGGGTGGGTCCGCTTCCAGCGTAAAAACTCACGTTTGACCACCGGCCCCCGATCTTTTTCGTCGATTTCCAGGTGATAGGTGATCAGCGGCGTGCCCGGCTTTTCCCGGTATTGGAGCTCAATCACGATGGGGCCTTCCGAATCCCGACTCCGGAGTTCCCGGAAGCGACCTCGCCGATCCCACGCCTTGCGCAGTCCTTCACCGAAACACTCGGACAGAAAGGCGAACACGTCGAAGACCGTGGACTTGCCGCTGCCGTTGGGGCCGAGCAACACGTTCAGCGGCGTGAGGTAATCCAAGCGCACATCTCGCAGGGCACGGTAATTCCGCACATGCAGAGCCTCTACACGCGGCGGTTCCAAGAATTCACTCATCACAAACTCCTGACGTTGGCGATGCCGGCCTGCTCAAGAATCGCGGCGAGGTTGGTCTTGGCCACGTCGTCGGCAAAGGCGCTATCGCGGAAGACACAGGTGGTATCGGCTGCCGGGGCGAGCGCCTGGTGCCAGGCGACGATGCCTTGGGCCAACGGTTCCACCTCCTCGCGGGTGATTTCCGTGGCGAGGCAGGCCAGCAGCACGCCGCCGCCGATGCTATGCACGGCCTTGCCGGCGATGGTCCTGGTTTCGATCGGCACGCACAGGTCGAGGCCGAGCTTGAGCAGCAGCTCGTAGAGGATGTCCTGCTCGGTGCGGCCCTCTTTGATGTGCTCCACGTGGTCGAGCAGCGTCTGGTCCAGGTTATGGCGGTCCGGCTCCCAGGCGCGGATGTTGCTGGAGTCGAGCTTGAAGACGCGAAAGCCGGTGTCGCCATCCCAATCCGGGTGCTCTTCCTTGAGCTTTTTTCCGGCGCGGCGGAGGCGTTCTTTGGTGATGTCGGCCAGGGTGCGGAGGTGGGTTTCCGGTTTGGGCAATGGCTCAGGGATCTGCACCAACACGAAGCGCCGGTTGCCGCCGTCCTGCCGGTTTTGCTCCAGCACCGCGTGGCCGGTGGGGCCAGAACCGGCGAAGAAATCGAGCACGATATTTCCGTCTTCCGGCGCGGTGGCGATCTGCAACATGCGCCGGACGAGGGAGGTGGGCTTGACGGTGTCGAGCACGTTGTCCCGGTGCTCGAAATGCACCAGCTCCAGCAATTCTTTCTTGGCGTCCTGGGTGTGGCCCACCTCCTTGTAGGACCACAGGGTCTGGGGCACCCGGCCTTGCTGCACCTCGGAGAGGAACCGCTTGAGCCTAGGCATGTTGTTACCATCTTGGCCCCACCAGATACGGTTGTCCCGGTCCAACTCCTCGAATTTTTCCTTGGAAACACGCCAATACGTTCCCGGCGGCGGCCCCTCGATCACCCGCCCGGACGGGCAGGTCACCGGATAGACCCCCTCGCTGTAATAGTTACGGGCTGTAAGGTTGTCCGACATCCACAGCCCTCTCGGGTCGTTGTCCGGATTGTCGTAGCGGGCCTCCATTGCCTCGGTGCGAGGTAGAAGCCGCGGCCGCCAGGTCTCGGTGCTTCGGGCATAGACCAGGATATAGTCGTGGTCCTCGGAGAAATGGCGGGCTGCGTTCTTCGGCGAATAGATCTTCTGCCAGATAACGCTGGCGATGAAGTTTTCGGCGCCAAAGATTTCGTCGAGCACGATTCGCAGATTGGCTACCTCGTTGTCGTCGCAGGAGACGAACAACACCCCATCACGCCGCAGCAAGGCGTGTGCGACCTTCAACCTCGGATACATCATGTTCAACCAATCTGTATGAAACCGCCCGCTCGTATCAGGGTTGCTCGTCAGCGGCGAGCCCTCGTCGTCCACTTGGCCGGTAAGTCGCTTGTAGTTGCGGATGTTGTCGCGGAAGTCGTCCTTGTAGATGAAGTCGCGGCCCGTGTTGTACGGCGGGTCGATGTAGATGAGCTTCACCTTCCCCGCGTAGCTCTTCTGCAGGAGCTTGAGCACCTCCAGGTTGTCGCCCTCGATCATCAGGTTCTGCGTGGTGTCCCAGTCTACGCTGTCCTCGGGGCAGGGGCGCAGCGTGCCGGTGGAGGGCGTGAGCGCGAGCTGCCGCGCGCGGCGCTTGCCGTGCCAGTTGAGGCCGTACTTCTCATCACAGTCGGTAACGGTCTTGTCGCCTACCAACTGCTTGAGCACGTCCACGTTCACGGCGGCGCCGTCCGGCCCCTCGGTCACCAATTCCGGGAACAGCGCCTTGAACCGGGCGATGTTCTCGGCGACAAGGTCGGGGCTCTTGGTCTCGGGGTCGTTGGCGGTCAGCTTCTTCATTTTGGTTCTCCAGAACTCTGGTTCACGCGGAGGCGCGGCGACGCGGAGTGAGACGGGGAATAGTGGTTGACCACGCGCTGCAGGCCTTCCTTGAGCGTGGGCGCACCGAAATTGATCAAGAGTCCGACGGGGAGCTGCATCAGGCGCAAGTAGGTGAGAAGCTGTTTGGGATGAACTGGGGCCGGCTTCTCCACCGATTTCAGTTCCACAATGACGCGATCCTCCACCAGCAGATCGAGCCGCAGGCCCTCTTCGAAGACCATGCCGTCGTATTCGAATCGGATGATCTTCTGGCGTTCGACGCTCAATCCGCGGTGTTCGAGCTCGCGTGCCGGGACAGCCTCGTACACCGACTCCAGCAGTCCCGGCCCCAGCCCGGTGTGCAGCACATAGGCGGCATCGACGATGGCGCCCGTGATGTCGTCTATCTCTTTCATCCAGTCTTCTCCGCGTTCTCCGCGCCTCCGCGTGAGTTCATAGCCTTTTCCCCACTTCAGCGCGGGCGGCCTCGGCGCGCTTGAGTTCCAGGTTCAGTTCAACCTGCCGCGGCACCTGCCGCTCCTTCTCTGCGGCCTTGCGCAAGCGGGCGATCTCAGCGTCCAACCGGGCGCATTCGCGCAGCGCCTCGCGTCGGGCGGCCGCCTGATCGGCCGACGTGGCCATCGCAAAACGACCGGTCACCGCGGCGGTCCACCCGTGCGCCGGGCGGCAGTTCGAGCGCGGCGATGACCTCGGCGGCGTTCAAGCGGATACCTCCGGCAGGATCACCAAAAGCGTGGTCTGGTTGCTACCCGCGCCGGTGACCCGGTGCGCGACAAGCCCCGCCGTTCAGGGCGGGGAAGGATAGCGCGGACGGCGGAGCCGTCCTATAATTCCATTGTCGGCGATAACCATGCCGACCTACGGCAGGACATGCCGGAAGTTACGCCTGTGGAGATACGAGCAGCGGTTGCGCACTCGGCCCAGGAACCCCCCGAAGCGACTCATGGGCGGCTCAATGCCGCGCCTCGTCGCCGTAGGAATCTCCGGCCTTCAGGCCGGGGAGGATGTCAACAGCGCTGAGTCCATACCGAGGGTCGTCTTGGCCCAAGGCGCGAGCTGCTCGTAGAGGTAGCGGGCGGTGTCGGCGAAGGCGGTGAAGACGATCACCTTGCGGTTGCCCTGGTTGATCGGGTGGCGGCACTTGTGCGCGTAGCTCGGCCAATTTGGCGTCGCGCTCGGCACTCACCTGCTGCGTGGCGGACACCAGTGTGGCCAGCCGGTTGCGGTCCTCGATCAGGTCCTGCTTCCAGCGCACGAGGTCCACATCCTTGAGCAGCACCTTGACCTTGCGGCCCACGACCAGACTCTCGAAGGCGGGGTCGTCGAGGTCGAGGTCGTCGATCGACATGTCGATCTCTTCCAGGTCCTCGGCCCGCGCTTCGATGCGTGCAAGTGTTGCCCCACCGATAGCCGAACACGAAGAGCGCCATCGCCCCGAGCGCGAAGACCAAGACGCACACCGAGACGCCGGCGATTGGGCAGGAACATGCCGCGCGGGCCTCAATCGGCCTGATCGAGCACGGCGCGCGCCGCCGCGATGGCCGCACCCGCGTCGGCGCGATAGCCCACGGCATCCAGTTCGCTCGCCATGGCGCCGAGACAGAGCAGGATGTTGGCCGGACGGCTGCTGTAGCCCATGAGTCCGATGCGCCAGACCTTGCCGGCCAGATCGCCGAGTCCGGCGCCCAGTTCCAGGTTGTAACGCGACAGCAGACGCGCACGCAGCGCCGCTTCATCGATGCCGGCCGGCACGGCGACGCTGTTGAGCTGGGGCAGACGCTCGGCCTCGGGCACGATCAGTTCAAGGCCCAGGGTCTCCAGTCCGGCGCGCAGGGCCAGATGATGATGGGCGTGACGCTTCCAGGCCGCCTCGACGCCTTCCTCGGCCAGCATCACCAACGCTTCGTGCAGGGCATAGAGGGCGTTGACCGGCGCGGTATGGTGATAGCTGCGCTTCTGCTCGCCGCTCCAGTAGCCCATGACCAGATTCAGGTCCAGGAACCAGCTCCGGACCCTGGTCTTGCGCGCTCGGACCTTTTCCAGGGCGCGCTCGTTGAAGGTCACGGGCGCCAGTCCGGGCACGCAGGACAGACACTTCTGAGAGCCCGCGTAGACCGCGTCCAGCCCCCAGGCATCGACCTCCAGCGGCGAGCCGCCGAGCGCGGTCACGGCATCGACGATGGTCAGACAGTCGTGGCGACGGGCGATCTCGGCCAGGGCGCGTGCGTCGGACTGGGCGCCGGTGCTGGTCTCGGCCTGGACGAAGGCGAGCAGCCGGGCGTTGGGATGGCGCTTGAGGGTGTCGGCGACCTGATCGGGATCGACGGCGCGGCCCCAGGTGCCCTGGACGACGATGGGCACGCCGCCGGCGCGCTCGACGTTCTCCTTCATGCGGCCGCCGAAGACGCCGTTGATGCAGACCACGACCTCGTCGCCCGGCTCGACCAGATTGACGAAGCAGGTCTCCATGCCCGCCGAGCCGGGGGCCGAGACCGGCATGGTCAGGGCGTTGCGGGTACGGAAGGCGGTGCGCAGCAGGTCTTTGACCTCGTCCATCATGCCGACGAAGGCCGGGTCGAGATGGCCGATGGTCGGGCGGGCGAGGGCGGCGAGCACGCGCGGGTGGACGTCGGCCGGGCCCGGCCCCATGAGGGTGCGAACGGGAGGATTGAAGGAACGAATGGTCATCGGCAGTACCCTGGAAATCAATCGACTGGCCGGCGAGTATAAGGCGATTTGCCGGGTCGTATGCAATGCGCGACCGAGGTTCCGAGACGGCTCGACGCGGTGACTCATGCAGTCGTCACAGAATGGCCATCCGAACGTCATGACCCGCCTTTATGCTCTCGCGGTCCGAATCCCAGTCTTTTCCAACCTCGAACCCACGGAGCACGACCATGGAGTCTTCAGTCAAGCAGGCGGTGGCGGCGATTCTGGCGCTCGGCTGCTGCGGCGCACCCGTCCTTGCAGGCACCATCGAGTTCAGCGAGGCGCCTGTCCCGCGCACCGATGCCGAGAAGCGCGCGATCCTGACCTCGCCCCAGGCCGTCGTCGACGGCGTGACGGTCGATCTCGGCTACAACACCATCCTGCGCTCCGGCCAGACCGGCGTCCAGGATGCGAACGGATTCCGCTTCGGCCAGCTCTACGACATCGATGGACGGCCGTTGCTCGCCGAGGATGGTTCGGCCTACATCTCCAACGACAATGACTTTGCGTCGCTGCTGCGCGGCGCCGACGGCAAGCTCTACATGGTCTCGCACTTCGAGTCGCGTCCCGGAGCCATGTATCTGACCGAACTGGCCCAGGATCCGGGCAACGGTCATCTGACCGCGCTGCGCACCCGTCCGCTCGACTTCTCGCAGGTCAACGGCGGCTGGGTCCATTGCGCCGGCAGCGTCACGCCCTGGGGCACGCATCTGGGTTCGGAGGAATACGAACCGGACGCCAAGCAGTGGCGCGACGGCACCATCACCGAGTACAACGCCGCCATGGCGACCTATTTCGGTGCAACGCCTGCCGAGGCCGGTTCGGTCATGAATCCCTATGACTACGGCTGGCCGGTCGAGATCAAGGTCGACGGCTTCGACTCGGCACGGGTCGAGAAGCACTATGCCATGGGCCGTATCGCGCTCGAACTCGGCTATGTGATGCCCGACCGCAAGACCGTCTACATGTCCGACGACGGCACCAACGTCGGACTGTTCCGCTTCGTCGCCAGCCGGCCGGGCGATCTGAGCGCCGGTGCGCTCTGGGTCGCGCAGTGGAATCAGAAGGACGCCCGTGGCGCCGGACTGGCCAAACTCAACTGGGTCTATCTCGGCTGGACCACCAACGACGAGGTGCGCGACTGGATCGAGCGCTATCGTTTCGCCGACATCTTCGACGAGGCCGAGCCGGTCGCGCTGGCCGAGGGCGAGCGTCCGACCTGTCCCGATGGCTTCACCTCGATCAACGCCGGGCATGACGATGGCGATCATCAGTGTCTCAGACTGCGCGACGTCAACCGGGACGGCACCGTCAACTGGATGGACGAGAACATCGCCTCACGTCTGGAGACCCGCCGTTGGGCGGCGATGCAGGGCGGAACGACCGAGTTCCGCAAGATGGAGGGCATCACCTATGACTCCGATCGTCATCGGCTCTATGTCGCCATGTCCGAGGTCGATCGCGGCATGCTCGATTACAGTCGCGCCGGACGTGCCCAGGGCAGCTATGACAAGTACGACATCGGCGGCCCGAATCACATGAGACTGGAGCAGGCCAATGTCTGCGGCGCTGTCTATGGACTGCACCTGGACGGCAACTATACGGCCGTCGACATGTTCCCGCTCGTCGTCGGCAAACCGCTGACCATGGATTATGGCGCCGGCGCCGAGTCGCCCGAGTATGACGGCGTCAACAAGTGCGACCTCAACGGCATCGCCAACCCGGACAATATCACCTACATGCCGGGCTACAACACACTCATCATCGGCGAGGATACGGGGTCGGGTCATCAGAACGACATGATCTGGTCCTACGACCTGACCTCGGGCCGGCTCACCCGCATCCAGACCACGCCCTACGGCTCCGAGACCACGTCGCCGTACTTCTATCCCGACATCAACGGCTTTGCCTATCTGATGTCGGTCGTCCAGCATCCCTATGGCGAGTCGGATGCCGACAAGCTCGAAGAACCCGGTCAGCTCTCGGCTTATACCGGCTACTTCGTCTTTCCGGCCATGAACAAGTGATCTTCGTTCGTCTTTGAAGTCGGGGGACTTCCACGGCGTCTCGGATCGGTCGCGTGCCGATCCGAGGCGACGGCGGGAGTTTTTGCCGCTCGACTCGAAGCATGAGGCCGTTCGCGTCAATCGGTACCGCTGCCATGTCATTTCAATCCCGCTTTCCCGCCATGCTCTCGATCCTGCTCGGCCTGTCTTGGGCCGGCTCGGCGCCGAGCGCCGGACTCGACGAGCGCATCCTCAAGAACGAGACGCCCCACATCGTCTCGCAGTGCTATACCAAGACGGTCGACGACCAAGGTCGGATCCGCAATCCCTGCTATGCCTGTCACACTCAGTCGCAGGCGCCCAACTATCTCAACGACCAGGATCTGCAACTGACCTTCAGTTTCCCGGCGCCGGCCGAGGAGAATCCCTGGAAGAATCTCTACAAGGATCGGCGCGCCGAGATCGCGGCGATCGGCGATGATGAGATGCGTGACTACATCCGCCGGAGCAATTATCTGGATGCCGAGGGTCGCATCATCCCCGCCCGGCGTCTGGCCGAGCCGCCGGAAGATTGGGACTACGACGACAACGGCCGCTGGGACGGCTATGTCCCGGATGCCTATTTCCGCTTCGACGACGAGGGCTTCGATCTCGACCCCGAGGGACGGCCGACCGGCTGGCGTGCCTTCGGCTATTACCCCTTCGTCGGTACCTTCTGGCCGACCAACGGCTCGACCGACGATGTGCTCATCCGACTGGACGAACCCTTCAGGCGCAATGCAGCCGGTGAGTTCGACCGCGCCGTCTACAAGACCAATCTGGCCATCGTCGAGTCACTGATCCGTCGGCGCGACATCGCCATCGAGCCGGTCGACGAGGCCGCGCTCGGCGGGGTCGATCTCGATCGCGACGGCGCCATCGGTACCGCCGAATGGGTGCGCTACGACTGGGCGCCGCGCGAGGGGCGTCTGATGTGGTACGTCGGCCAGGCGCTCGAAGAACAGCGTGCCGGGCGCGTGCATCTGGCCGCCGGACTCTATCCGGAAGGCACCGAGTTCCTGCATACGGTGCGCTATATCGACGTCGACGAATCGGGCGACAACCGGCTCGCCGCGCGCATGAAGGAAGTGCGCCACGCCAGGAAGCGCTATTGGATGACCTATGCCGAACTCGACAGCCGCATGGCCGCCGAGACCAAGGAGAAACACGACTTCCCGGATCGGGTGCGCGTCTTCCGGGGCAATCTCGAATCCGGAGTCAGCAACGATCAGGGCTGGGTCTATTCGGGGCTGATCGAGGATGCCGAGGGGCAGTTGCGTCCGCAGAGCTACGAGGAACTGGCCTTCTGTGTCGGCTGTCACGGCGGCCTGGGAGCGACCACGGACTCGAGCTTCGCCTTTCCACGCCGCTTCGAGGCCGACGGCTTCCAACGCGGCTGGCATCACTGGAGCCGGAAGGGGCTCGACGGCCTGCCTGAACCGTTGCGGCGCGCCGGCGAGCCGGAGTACGCCTTCTATCTCGCGGCCAATGGCGCGGGCGACGAGTTCCGCCAGAACCGCGAGGTGCGCGAACGCTTCTTCAATGCTGATGGCGAACTCAAGCCCGAGATGCTGGAACGGTTGCGTGAAGACATCAGCGTCCTGCTCTATGCCTCGCCCGAGCGCGCCATGCAGCTCAACAAGGCCTATCGGGTGATCGTCCGGGAACAGAGCTTCATCGAGGGGCGTGATGCCATGATCGAGACGGCCGGCTTCAACGTCCATCCCTGGGTCGATCAGAACACCCCGACCGGGGTCGAGGAGCCGCTGTTGGGCTACTGAACGTCCGTGTAGCCGGATGCCGAACCCGACTCGCGCGGGTTCGGCCGTCCGGCCTCGTCGCACCATGCTATGCTCGTTTCCGATCATGGCGTGGTTCGATTCAACCCGACGAGGTCCAGGTATGTCAGGCTGTTCCTAAAAACCTAAACAAAATTGCTTATGCAGCTTTTAGGCATTTCGCTCTCCGTTGATAACACCCTGGCGGGTGAGCAACTGGAGTCCGGGTTGAGCAGTCCCAACCGAATGGCCGGTCAACACCGGCAACATGGGCCGTGGTCAGCCGTCGAAACCCAGCTTGCGCCATAAAAATTGCCTCGGCGTTCATCCTGAACAGAGAACAACCTTGCGATTCGACGTTGACCCCGACCATGGAGCGTGAAACCTTCACGCTTGTAGATAACCTATCTACAATGAAAAATTCTGATGAAAAATGAAGAAAAAATCAAGAATTGTTTTTTGCTCCAGTCCCGGACGGTTTGCCGTATGGATGATTCTCCTGGTATTGGCGCTGCCGCCGGCGCGTGCCGAGGCCCAAACTCTGTTCCCACCCGCCGAGTCCACGGCTCGATCGGGCAGCGACGAAAGTACCGGGATCGCGATCCCCAAGTCACTCGAACCCTGGGTTCCCTGGGTGCTGGAGCAGGGACCGAACGGACGCGACCGGCGCGCCTGTCCGCTGGACGCGCGCGGCGTGAACCGGCTCTGCGCCTGGCCGGGCCTGTTGCAGCTCGAACTGGACGCCGGGGGCGGCCGCTTCGAGCAGGTCTGGGAGCTGAAGGCCGAGGACTGGATCTCGCTGCCGGGCGACGTCGATCTCTGGCCGCAGGACGTGCGCGCCGATGACGTGCCACTGCCGGTCACGGCGCGCGACGGACGTCCGGCGGCCCAGCTACCCGCCGGCCGACATCGTCTGACCGGACGCTTCCAGTGGCGCGAGCGTCCCGAATCCCTCCCGCTGCCCCCCGAGACCGGACTCCTGACCCTGGCGCTCGATGGACGCGCACCGATCTCGCCGCGACTGGACCGGGACGCTCGGCTCTGGTTGCGCGATCCCGGCCAGACGCGCGCGGACGGGGAGGGCGATCATCTGCGGCTGGAGGTCTATCGACGTATCGATGACGACCTGCCGCTGCGCATCCTGACCCGGCTCGAACTGGAGGTGTCCGGGCGCGCCCGCGAGATCCGGCTCGGCCCGGTCCTGCTGCCCGACGGCATCCCCTCGAATGTCGTCAGTCCCCTGCCGACCCGTCTGGAGCCGGATGGCACGCTGCGCGTCCAGGTGCGTCCCGGACGCTGGGTGCTGGAGGTCGCGAGCCACCATCCGGGCGCTGTGACCCGACTGGCGCGACCGGCCGATCTCGCCGCACCCTGGCCCGCGCGTGAGGTCTGGGCCTTCGCCGCCCAGCCCGAACGCCGCCGCGTCGAGCTGTCGGGCCTGGAGAGGCTCGACCCGAGCCAGACCGGGCTTCCGGGCGATTGGGCGCGGCTACCGGTCTATGCGGCCGGCCCAGGTGCGGTGCTCACATTCACCGAGCAGGGACGCGGCGACACGGACCCCGAACCGGATCGACTGCGGCTCGCGCGCGAGATCTGGCTCGACTTCGACGGACAGGGCTATAGCGCGCGCGATCGTCTCGACGGCGATCTGACCCGAAGCCGGCGGCTGGAGGCCGCACCCGGTCTCGATCTGGGTCAGGCGCGGGTCGACGGCGAGCCGGTGCTCATCACCCGGCTCGATGCCGACGCACCGCCCGGTGTCGAGGTGCGGCGCGGTCGCCTGGATCTGGTCGCCGACAGCCGTCTCGACGCCAAATCCGACTGGATACCGGCCTCGGGCTGGTCGCTGGTGCTCGACGGCGCGACCAGTCGGCTGCATCTGCCGCCGGGCTGGGATCTGCTGGCCGTTTCCGGGGTCGACAATCGTCCCGACACCTGGCTGACGCGCTGGACGCTGCTCGATCTGTTCCTAGTGCTGATCCCGGCGCTCGGCGTCGGGCGTCTGTGGGGACTGGGCTGGGGTGCGCTGGCGCTCGTGACGCTGGCGCTCACCTGGCTCGAACCCGGTGCGCCGCGTCTGGTGTGGTTGCATCTGCTGGCCGCGGCTGCATTGTTGCGTCTGCTGCCCGATCAGGGCGAATCGCGCGGGCTGGCGCGCTGGCGCACCTTCGTGCTCTGGTATCGGCGGCTGGCGGTGCTCGCGCTACTGGCGATCGGTCTGCCCTTCCTGGTCTCCGAGGTCCGCGGCGGACTCTATCCGCAGCTCGCCCAGCCGTACTGGAGTTCGACCGGCGGCGTGGCGGGCGCCCGAGCACCGGCGCCGACCTTCGCCTTCGAGAAGACGCTGACGGAGTCGGACGCACTCTTGCCTCAAGCCGAACCGGAGCCGGCACGTCGTGAAGGCAAGGTCTACGCCCCCTCATCGCTGGCGCGCCCAGCCGCGCCGCCACCGCCCCTGGAACGGCTCGACCCCAAGGCCCTGGTCCAGACCGGGCCGGGCATCCCGGACTGGCAGTGGCGTCAGGTCGATCTGAGCTGGACCGGACCCGTCGGACCGAACGATGGGGCACGACTCTGGTGGCTGACGCCTGGCCGGCGTCTCGTGCTCGTATTCGTCGCCGGTCTGCTGCTGGTCGCGCTGGGACTGCGGCTATCGGATCTGAGTCTCTCGGGGGCGGATTTAAAACAGCGCTTGCAAAGTAAGTTTCGCGCCGGTGCTCCGCTGTCGCTGTTGGTGCCGGCTCTGATCCTGGGAGCGATGCTGACCCCACGTCCGACCCTGGCCGCCGACTTCCCGAGTCCGGCCCTCCTGGACGAACTGCGCACACGCCTGCTCGCGCCGCCCGAGTGTCTGCCCGAATGTCTGACGCTCGCCGGCCTCGTCCTGCGCGCCGAACCGGAGCGTTTGACCCTGGATCTGACCCTGGACGCGGCGACGGCGATGGCCGCCGAGATCCTCGATGCCCGCTCGGGCTGGTCGCCGAGTTCGGTGATTCTCGATGGCGTCGTGCTGGAACGCCTGCGCCGCGACGGCGATGGACGTCTGCTGATCCCGCTCGATCCGGGCCGGCATCGGTTGCAGTTGACCGGCGCGCTCGGCGCCGAGACGCGCATCGACCTGCCGCTGGCGCTCGATCCGCGCCGGGTCGAGGTCGTCGCGGCCGACGGCTGGCGGGTCGAGGGCATCCGTACCGATGGTCGGCCTGGACGCCAGATCCAACTGATCCGTCTGGCGAGCGCCGAGTCCGAGGGCGAGCGGCCACTGACCCAGGACGCCCTGCCGCCGCTGCTCCTGATCGAACGCCGGCTCGAATTCGGACTCGACTGGCGAGTCGAGACGCGGGTCAGTCGGCTCTCGGCGCCCGAGTTTCCCGCGCTGGTCCCAGTACCGCTGCTGCCGGGCGAGTCGGTCCAGACGGCGGCCCTCCAGGTCGAGGGCGGACAGGTCCGGGTCGCGCTCGCTCCGGGACAGACCGAGCTACGCTGGACCTCCAGCCTCAAACCCGTGGCCGAACTCGAATTGACGGCCGGCACGGATCCGCGTCTGACCGAATCCTGGTGGCTGGATCTCAGCCCGATCTGGCATCTGGACGGCATGGATCTGGCCCCGATCCATCATCGGGGCCAGGGCGAGCGCTGGCTGCCGCACTGGCGTCCGCTGCCCGGCGAGTCCCTGCGCCTACGGATCAGTCGTCCCGAGGGTGTGCCCGGTCCCACGTTGACGTTGGATCGCGTCGATGTCCAGGTCGAACCCGGACGGCGCGGCACGGACACGACCCTGACCCTGACGGCGCGGAGCACTCAGGGCGGCGTCTACAGGCTCCGGTTGCCCGAGGGCGCCGAGACCCGAACCCTGAGCATCGATGGCCGTACCCTTCCGCTGCCGAGCGGCCAGACGACATTGGTCGAGCTGCCGCTGGTGCCCGGCACTCAGGAGATGCTGGTCGGCTGGCGTCTGGAGTCACCGCTGACGGCGAGCTTCAGCCCGGCCGGCCCGGATCTGGGACAGACCGCAGTCAATCTCACCCAGCGGCTACGTCTGCCCGATGACCGCTGGGTGCTGTTCGCCTGGGGTCCGGGGATCGGGCCGGCGGTGCTGTTCTGGGGGCTGTTCGTGGTACTGGTCGGCGTGGCGCTGGTGCTCGGGCGGGTGCGTCTGACGCCGCTGCGCCGGTACGACTGGCTGCTGCTCGGTCTGGGGCTGGCACTGTCCGAGGTCTGGGTGGCGCTGCTGATCGGCGGCTGGCTGTTCGCGCTCGGCTGGCGCCGGCGTCTGAATACGGCCGGCGTGCTCTGGTGGCGCTTCAATCTGCTCCAGTTCGGGCTGGTGCTGCTCACGCTCCTGGCGCTGTCGGCCCTGATCGGCGCCGTCCGGCAGGGTCTGCTCGGCTATCCCGAGATGTGGATTCGCGGTCATGGCTCGAGTGCGACCCTGTTGAACTGGTATCAGGATCGCGGCGGTCCGCGTCTGCCCGAGGTCTGGGTGATCTCGGTGCCGCTGTGGGTCTATCGCGCGCTCATGCTCGCCTGGGCGCTGTGGCTGGCTGTGCGGCTACTCGACTGGCTGCGCTGGGGCTGGCAGGGCTTCGCGCATCCGAGTCCTTGGCTGGATCGCCCCAAGCCGGGGGCCGGGCCGGATCCCGAATCCGAACCTTTGCGGCTCGACGGCTATGGCCGGGGCGACGCGGCCGGGCGCGGATGATCCGGATCAAGGCGGCGCCTGTCGCCGCCTTGCAGAATCGCGTCCAGCCTTCGTCCATCCATTCATCCAGCGAGTCGATCCAACCATGGCATCCATCATCACCGACGCCTTCACCCATGATCATCATGCCTGCGACCACCTGCTGGCTGCCGCCGAGAAGAGCCTGAGCAGCGGCGACTGGGAGGTCATCGCTCAGGCGTCCGAGGCGCTGATCTCGGCCGTCAACCATCATTTCGACGTCGAGGAGCAGACGCTCTTCCCGCGTTTGGCGAGCATCTATCGGGTCGCGTCCAATCCGATCGAGGTCATGTGCTCCGAGCACGCCCAGATGCGCGCGCTACTCGGCGATCTGGGCGAGGCGGTGGCGCAGCGCGACCGCGACACCTGTCAGGGCGTGCTGGAGACCTTCCATTTCCTCACCCAGCAGCACAACTCCAAGGAAGAGATCGTGCTCTATCCCATGGCCGATGGCGCGCTGCGCGATCAGGCGACCGAGATCGCCGGGCTGGTGGCGCGTGAGTCCTGAGACCGGCGAGACATTCCAGCTCGACGTGCGCCGGCTCGAACCGCCCGAGCCGCTCGAACGCATCCTCGACACGCTCGCCGACATGCCCAGGGACGCGCGACTGCGGGTCGTGCATCGGCGCGAGCCGTTTCCGCTCTACGATCTGCTGCGCCGTCTGGGCTATCAGTGGCATACCGAGGGCGCGGACGAGTATTTCGAGATCCTCATCCGGTCCTGAAGCGGAGATCGCACCGTGCTCAATACCGCCGGACTCAGTCTGGATCAGGCCCCGCCGATCCGGGTGCCCTTCGCCTTCTTCCTGGCCGCGCCGTTCTTCGTCCTCCTGGCAGGCGTGCTGCTGCTGTGGCAGGGTGAGGCGGTCCTGCTGACGCGCTGGTCGCCGAGTGCCCTGGCGCTGACCCATCTGATCGCACTCGGTTTTCTGACCCAGGTGATGCTGGGCGCCTTGTTCCAGATGCTGCCGGTGCTGATCGGTGCGCGTGTGCCGGGGGCGACCTGGATCGCGTCGCTGGTGCAGGGGTGCCTGATCCTGGGGACGCTGGCGCTCGTGGCCGGACTTCAATGGGGCGGGACGGTCCGGCTCAGTTTGGGGGCGGGTGCGCTCGCGCTCGGGCTGACCCTGTTCATGGGTGCCGCCGGGGTCGCGCTCGCGCGTGGCAGGGGCGCACCGCGCACGCTCCAGGCGATGCGGCTGGCGCTCTTCGGACTGCTGATGACACTGCTGCTCGGCGTGTTGCTGGTGGCCGGTCTGCTCGGCGTGCCGATCGGCGGGTTGACCGCTTGGGTCGATCTGCATCTCGGTTGGGCGCTGCTCGGCTGGGTCGGGATGCTGATCCTGGGGGTCGGCTATCAGGTGGTGCCCATGTTCCATGTCACGCCGGCCTATCCGGCCTGGCTGGCGCGATCGGCGGCCTGGCTGATCCTGAGCGGCTTATTGATCGCGACCGCGTTCACGCTCATGGGTTGGAGTGGTGCGGCGGTCTGGGGATTCGGACCTGCGGTTGGAGTCCTGGCCGTTTTCGCCGTCGTGACCCTGGATCGACAGCGCCGGCGTGTGCGTCCGCGTATCGATGTCACGCTGCTGCACTGGTGGAGCGCCATGCTGAGCGCATTGCTGGCCGCACTGGTCTGGTTGTTCGGCGGACGACCGGAACTCATCGGCGTCCTGGTCCTGATCGGCGTCGGCCTCGGACTGCCGAGCGGGATGCTGTTCAAGATCATGCCCTTTCTGAGCTGGTTCCATCTCCAGCATCGGCAGGTCGCGGCACGGCGTTTCGACGTGCGGCTACCGCACATGCAGGCGTTCATCCCCGAGCGCTCGGCGCGCGTTCAGTTCGGGCTGCATCTGGGCGCGTTGTCGGCATTGACGTCGGCGGCCATCTGGCCGGACAAGACCTGGAGCGCCGGGCTGATGGCGCTCGGCGCGCTCATGCTGATGGGGGCCGCCGCGTTACTGAGCCGGCTCCAGTTCGACTGCTATGGACGCTATCTCGAAATCGGTCGACGCTTGTAGACCGCTTGCGAATCCGGCATCACAGCAATTTCACGAGTGCCGCGATCGCGGCGACTTGGGCGAACGTCAAGGGCACGAGCCATTTCAGCAGATCGATCTTGACGCGCGCAACTTCACCGCGCACACGTTCGATATCGAGCTTGAGTTCGGAACGGAGCTGTTCGATCTCCAGCTTGAGATCGGCCCGTAACTGCTCGATCTCTTTTTGCAGTCGCTGCTCGGTGATTCGCAGGTCGGCTCGCACCTGCTCGATCTCGAGTTTGAGATTCGCCTGTACCTGCTCGATCTCCTTTTGCAACCGCAGCTCGGATTCGCGCACATGCCCCTGTGTGGCCAGCTCGGGCAGATGCGGATAGCGATCCTCCAGCCGCTCGAACGCCTCGGCGATCACCCGCGCTCGGGTGCGATCGTCAGGGGCGGTGCTCAGGGCTTCATACAGTTCGACGACGGAACTCATGGGCATGATCTCCAAACCAGATCCTGTTGTGCCCTAGAGTACCCATCGATCGCCCCGGAGCCAAGCCACCCGGACGCGCTCAACTCTTGCGCTGAGTGAAACGCTTGAGCCGCTGCTTCTTGGCGATCTGACGCGCCGTGAGCGTGTTGCGCTTGCCCTGATAGGGATTGGAACCGCTCTTGAACTCCAGCCGCAGCGGAGTGCCGAGCAGATCGAGTTCCTTGCGGAAGCGGTTGATGAGATAGCGCTTGTAGGTCTCGGGGACCACGTCGGTCTGGTTGCCGTGGATGACGATGATCGGCGGATTGCGTCCGCCCTGGTGGGCATAGCGCAGCTTGATGCGCCGGCCCTTGACCAACGGCGGCTGATGCTCCATCACCGCCGCTTCCAGCAGCCGCGTCAGCTCGGGCGTCGACAGATCGCGGGTGGCATTGGCATAGGCCAGATCCACATCGTCGAGCAAATGGCCGACACCACTGCCGTACAGCGCCGAGACCCGGTGCAGCTTGGCGAAATCCAGAAACGCCAGCTTGCGCGCGAACTGATCGCGCACCCGATTGCGCGCATCCGGGTCCAGCCCGTCCCATTTGTTGATCGCCACCACCAGCGCCCGCCCGCTGTCGATGATGTGCCCGGCGAGCGTGGCGTCCTGCTCGCCGATGCCTTCGTGCGCATCGATCACCAGGATGATGACGTTGGCTTCCTCGATTGCTTGCAGGGTCTTGATGACGCTGAATTTCTCGATCGGGTCATGGACGCGCGCGCGGCGCCGCAGTCCGGCCGTGTCGATCAGGGTGTAACGCTGATCGTGGCCGGGACGCTCGAAGGGGATGAAGATACTGTCGCGCGTGGTGCCCGGACTGTCGAACGTGACCTGCCGTTCCTCGCCGAGCAAGCGGTTGATGAGCGTCGACTTGCCCGCATTCGGGCGCCCGACGACCGCGACCTTGATCCGGTCGTCCTCAGTCTCCGCCGCATCCTCATCCAGGCTTTCGGGCAGTTGCTCGAAGACATGGTCGATGAGTCCGCGGATGCCCAGGCCCTGGGTCGCGGACGCCGCCCAGGGGTCGCCCAGTCCGAGCCGATGGAAGTCGGTCACGGCCAGCGTTGGGTCCATGGTGTCGCTCTTGTTGACGACCAGGGTGATCGGCTTGCCGAGCCGGCGTAGCCGCCGGGCGATGTCGACGTCCTCGGGCGTGCAGCCGTCGCGGGTATCGACCATGAACAGCAGATGATCGGCCTCCTCGACGGCGCGCTGCACCTGTCGTTCCATCAGCGCTTCGATCCCCTCAGCGGCACTGCCGATGCCGCCGGTGTCGACGATGACATAGGGACGCGGTCCGATGCGACCGATGCCGTACTGGCGGTCGCGCGTCAGACCGGGAAAGTCGGCGACCAGGGCGTCCCGGGTGCGCGTGAGCCGGTTGAAGAGCGTCGATTTGCCGACGTTGGGGCGGCCGATCAGAGTGATGACGGGCAACATGCGGATCAGCGCTTCCCTTGAGCGGTGGTTTGATCGGATGGCGGCGTGCCGGATGAGGACTCGGCCGCCGGGGTCCGGGGTGCCGGCGGCGTCTTGGCGGCCGGCGCAGAGGGTAGGGTCGTCGTGGCCCCGAGCGTCAGTGCGGCGAGCGTGCCGTCGTCGGCATAGACATAGACCCGGTTGCCCGAGACCAGCGGACGGGCGGTGATCCCGGCCTTGGTCAGACGCATCCGCCCCACCAGTCGCCCATCACGCTTGTCGAGCAGATGCAGATAGCCCTCGAAGTCACCGACCAGCAGCCGCTCGCCGAGCAGCGCGGGCGCGGTGAGCCGGCGATAGCGCAGTTGATCCTGCTGCCAGCGCCCGGCCCCGTCGGCCATCGCGGCGCCCCAGACACGATCCTCGGAATCGGTCACATAGAGTCCGTCGGCGTCGGCGACCAGTCCGGCATGGGCCGAGAGTTCGCGCCGCCACAGCACCTCGCCCAGCTCGCGATCCACGGCGGCCAAGTCGCCATTGTAGGCCCCGACATAGACCGTCGAGCCGACCACGACCGGATCGGCATCGATATCGGCGATGCGCGCCAGTTCAGAGCGTCCGCTCGGACGGGTGACGATCACCTCCCACAGCGGCAGACCGTCCTTGGGATCGAGCTTGACCAGCTTGCCGCCGGAGAGTCCGACGATGATCCCGTTCTCGGTCAGGGCCGGGGTGCTGCTGCCGCGCAGGGTCAGAACCGGCGGCGGATAGTCGATGCGCCACTGGCTCTGGCCGGTTGCGGCGTCCAGGCCATGGAGACTGTCGTCGAGCGTATGGACGAAGACCCGGCCATCGGCCCCCAGACGCGGCACCGAGAGCACCTCGCTGCCGAGCTGGGTGCGCCAGAGTTCGCGCCCGTCCTGGGTCGAGAGCGCGACCAGTTCGCCCTGACTGGTGCCGAGCACCAGACGCTCACCGGCCACGTCCGGTCCGCCGCTGAAGGCCAGTCCCGTCTCGCGCTGCCAGAGTGTGCGACCCGAGTCGGCGGCGAGTGCCGCCACTCGACCCCGCGCATCGGCGACATAGAGCCGACCCTCGACGAGCGCAGGCACCAGATAGAGCTGCCGCCCCTCGGTGCCGCGCGTCGGGCGCGTCGACCAGAGTGTGTCGAACCGCGTCTCCTGCGCCAGGGGCGGCAGCGGCGAGGGCGGCGTCGGGTCTTTTTCCTTGCCGAACCAGGGGATACCGCCACAGCCGGCCAGCAGCATGGCCGGCACCAGAACCAGACTGAGCCGCAAGAGCGAAGATCCAGAGCAAAATCCAATCATGGCGGTATCCGGGCCGCCTAACCGGCGGCGGGCAGGTTGTCGAGCTTGAGTCGGATCAGTTGTGAGAGACTGCTGCCCGACTCGATCGCACGCTGATAGGCCGCGCGCGCCGCGTCCGGATCACCGCGCGCGGCGGCGATGTCGCCACGCACGGCGGCGAACTCACCGGCGAAGGCGGGACTGACGTCGTATTTGTCGAGCGTCCCGGCCGCCTCATCGAGCCGGTTCTCGGCGAACTGGAGGCGTGCCAGACGCAGGGCGGCCAGGCGCGCGATGGCCGGATCGGGCGCCGTGTCGATCGCGTTCCGGAGCATGGCCATGGCCTCGTCCGTCTGGCCGGCTTCATGGAGCGCCTTGGCCGCGACCAGGGCGCCGAGCGCCGGATAGGGCGTGGAGCCGAAATCGTCCTTGAGACTCTCGACCCGCTTGGTCACGGCCTCGGTCTGGCGGTCGGCGGCATCGAGCATCAATTGCTCGAAGGCCATGGACGCCTGGCCGGCCGCGCCCTCCTGGTAGCCGATCCACAACCTCCAGCCCCAGATGGCGCCCAGACCGATGGCCGCGCCGGCGATGACGGACAGACCATTCTCTTTCCACCAGGTCTTGATCGCCTCGACCTTTTCGTCGTCGGTTTCGTAGCTCACGACAGTCTCCGTCAATGTGTGGGTTCAAAGCGTCTCGGCGAGGAAGGAGGCCACATCCGCATGACGCAGCTCGCGCTGCTCGGACTCGCCGCGCAGATCCTTCACGCCGATGACGTCGCGTTCCAGTTCCTCGTCGCCCAGGATCAGGGCGAAGCGCGCCCCGCTCTTGTCGGCCTTCTTGAACTGGCTCTTGAAGCTGCCGCCGCCGCAGTTGGACTGTAGACGCAGACGGGGCAGGGCATCGCGCAGTCGTTCGGCCAGCGCGGGCGCGGCCGCTTCGGCGCGCTCGCCGACGGCGACCAGATAGGCGTCGAGGCGCCGCTCGGGGGCGAATCCGGACTGCTCCAGGATCTCGACCAGCCGCTCCAGCCCCATGGCGAAGCCGACCGCCGGGGTCGGTCGCCCGCCGAGCTGCTCGACCAGGCCATCATAGCGTCCGCCGGCGCAGACCGTCCCCTGAGCACCGAGATCCTCGGTGATCCATTCGAAGACGGTGCGATTGTAATAATCCAGTCCGCGCACCAGGCGCGGATTGATCTGATAGGTGATACCGGCGGCATCGAGTCCGGCGCACAGACGCGCGAAGTGGGCGCGCGTCTCCTCGCCCAGGACGTCCATGAGACTGGGTGCGTCGGTCAGCAGGCGCTGGGTCTCGGGATGCTTGGAATCCAGGATGCGCAGCGGATTGGTGCTCAGCCGTCGCCGGCTGTCGGCGTCGAGCCGGTCGGCGCGCGCCTGGAGATAGGCGACCAGCCGCTCGCGATAGACCCGACGCTCGGCGCCGTCACCCAGGGTGTTGATCTCCAGCCGGAAGCCGTCGAGTCCCAGACGCCGCCACAACCGCGCCGTGAGCAGGATGACCTCGACGTCGATGTCGGGACCGGCCAGCCCGAAGGCCTCCACGCCGATCTGATGGAACTGCCGATAGCGTCCGCGCTGCGGGCGCTCGTAGCGGAACATCGGCCCCTGGTACCAGAGCCGCTGCGGCTGCACCAGCAGGCCGTGCTCGATGGCGGCGCGCACGCAGCTCGCCGTCCCCTCGGGACGCAGACTGAGACTGTCGCCATGACGGTCGGCGAAGCTGTACATCTCCTTCTCGACGATATCGGTCACTTCGCCGATGGAGCGTTTGAACAGCTCCGTCACCTCGACCAGCGGGGTGCGGATCTCGCTGTAGCCATAGCCGGCCAGCACCTCGCGCGCGGCCTCCTCGATACGGTGCCAGATGGCGATGCGCTCCGGCAGGATGTCGTTCATCCCACGGATGGCTTGGATGTATTTGCTCATGAGTGCGGGCGGGAGTCGGAGCGGCCGATGCCGGCCGACGGAATCATTCGAAGGAGTTCGGGTCGAGCGAGAAACGCGCGACATTGCCCTGGGCGCGGCGCTTGAGGTCGTAGGGCCGACCGCCGATCGTCAACCGGGTCGCGGCGGCGTTGCCGATGACGAACTTATAGGGCGGCTCGCCGTCGAGTACGCGCCGATCGCCCGAGCGCATCTCGCCATTGAGCACCACGCGGCCGTTGGCGCCGCGCACGTCGACCCAGGAAGTGCCGGTGAATTCGAGCACGACCTCGGTGGATGTCGTCTCGGGGGCGGGGGCTTCCGCCTCTGCCTCTTCCGCGCTTTGTGCCTCCTGTTCGGCGTTGGATTCGGCCGGAGTGCCGGTCGTAGTCGTTACACCGGCCAGCGTGTTGGCGGCAACCAGGGTTTCAGCCGGTGCCGCCGTAGCGGGTGCCGCCGGCTCGGGTCGAGTGGTGTTCGTGCCGGCGAGCGCCCGAGCCTCCGTGGGTCTGAGCGGAATGCTCTCGGGAGGCGCGGAAATCGCCGGTTCAGGTTCGGATTGGGGTGAGGCGGCCGTCGTGCTGCTCGCCGCCCCACCGGGCGAACCCGGCGTCTTCGTCGGCGCGGCGATCACGCTCGCCGAATCCTCGGTCTTCGATGGCGCGAGCCTGTCCTGCGGCAACCCGGAATCGGTCTGACCACGCAGCCAGAGCGTACCCATTCCGGCCGCCACGCCGATCAGCAGGATGCCGATCACCCAAATCCAGCGTCCGGAGCCGCTCGTCGACTCGACCGCGCCATTGGCGGCCTGCCCAAAACTGATCTCGTGAACCGGAACCCTGTCGCGATAGGCCGCGATGATGGGTGTCGGGTCGGCTCCCAGCAACCGGGCGTAATTCTTGAGGTAGCCGACGACGAACACGGGGGCGGGCAGGCGCTCATAGTGGTCGCCCTCGAGTGATTCCACCACATGGCGCTGGAGATGGAGTTGCGCTGCAACCCGCTCGATATCGAGCTTGCGGGACTCACGCAGCGCCCGCAGTCGGCGACCTGGGGTATCGTTTGTCTCCGGCGTGTTGGGATCGCCTGACGGCATGGTATTGATCGATGGGCTCATAGCGTGATCAGGAGTTGTTTTCTAGTGTATGGTGTCGCTCGACTGGGCAATTCGCACCGCAATCCGACTGGCTTCGAATGCGGTTGGCATGATCGGGCCGGTCTCGTCGCAACCATCCGGGTCTAGGGAGAGCGACCCGCTGGGGTGTTGGGGAAACTTTTGTGCAGCACGTCCTGGTAGAAGGCGGCGCGCTTGCGGTTTCCGAGTGCGCGCTCGGCCTCGATGCCGACCTGCAGGGCGATACGCGAGGCGGCGGGTGTGCGCACCGTTTCCGGTTTGAAATAACGGTCGATGTAGTCCTTGGCGGCCTTGGCGTCGCCGCGCCTCATGGCCAGCTCTCCCAGGCTGGCCAGCGGTGCGCCGAAGCCGGCGTTCGACTGAATGGCCGCACGGTAATGGGTCTCGGCCTTGGTCGTGTCGCCCGCCTCGACGGCGCAGTTGCCGGCATTGGTCAGGGCGATCCAGGGCGTGGCGTAGACGGGATTCTTCGCCGCCTTGACGAACTGGGCATCGGCCTCGGCATAACGGCGCTGATTGCACAGGAAGGAGCCGTAGGCGTTGAGGACGTCGGGATTGTTGGGCGCGATTTTGACGGCGCGTTCGTAGTGCTTGGCCGCCTCGTCGGTCTGCTGCAACTGTTCGAGCAGGAAGGCCAGCCAGACGTGCGCCGGTGCATACTTGTCATCGGTCTTGACGGCCTGTTGAGCACGGCGCAGGGCGACCTCGGTCTGCCCGAGCCTGTGGTATTCCTTGGCCAGATCGACATAGAGCTTGGCCGGACTGTCATCCGGGGTCAGCCCCAGCGCCTCGTCGCCCGTCTTCAGGGTCGACTTGCCGCCACAGGCCAGCAGTGTCAGGCAGAGGCCGAGCACCAGCGGCAGGCGTAGAGCGAATCCGTGCATCGTCATCGCAGACCCACCCGTGTGTCCGCCTCGACCCGGACGCGCCCGAGCCGTCCGGTGCGATCCCGGACGCGCCCGACCAGCTGTCCGCAGGCGGCGGCGATCTCATCGCCGCGGGTCTTGCGCGTCATGGCGAAGATCCCCGAGCGGGTCAGACGCTCGCGGAAGGTCTCGACCCGCTCCGGCGGCGAGGTGCCGAAATCGCTGCCGGTGAAGGGATTGAAGGGAATCAGATTGACCTTGGACGGCACCCCTTCGAGCAGCCGGATGAGTTGCTTGGCGTGGGTCGGGCTGTCGTTGATGCCGTCGAGCATCACGTATTCCCAGGTGATCTTGCGCCGCTTGTCGCCGGCGACATAGTGCTTGCAGGCCGGGATCAGCTCGGCGAGCGGATACTTGCGGTTGATCGGCACCAGTTGGTCGCGCAGTGCGTCGTTCGGCGCATGCAGCGAGACGGCCAGCGAGACGTCGCTGACTTCGCGCAGCCGGTAGATGTTGGGCACGATGCCCGAGGTGCTCAGGGTCACGCGCTGCTTGGCCAGCATGTAGGCCAGATCGTCCTGCATGACGTCCATGGCCTTGACCGCCGCCTCGAAGTTGGCCAGCGGCTCGCCCATGCCCATCATGACCACGTTGGTCGGTGCGGCGCCGAGCCGGCGCGCGGCATGCCAGACCTGACCGATGATCTCGGCGACGCTCAGGTTGCGGTTGAAGCCCTGGCGCGCGGTGGCGCAGAAGGCGCATTCGAGCGCACAGCCGACCTGCGAGGACACGCAGATGGTGCTGCGCTTGCCCTCGGGAATGAACACGGTCTCGACCCGCTGCCCGTCGTCCAGCGCCATCACCCACTTGACGGTGCCGTCGGCGGAGGGATGGGTCTGGAGGATGCGCGGTAGCCGGATCTCGACCGTATTGAGCAGGACGGTGCGCAGGCTCTTGGGCAGATCGGTCATGGCGTCGAAGTCGACGACGCCATGCTTGTGCATCCACTTGAAGAGATTGCGGCCATGGAACGCCTTGAAGCCGAGCGCCGTCACCAGCGACTCGCAACCGGCGAGGTCGAGGTCGAGCGGATTGGGCCTGGATTGGGTGGCGCTCATGGCGATCCTGATCGTCTTCGATCAGCGGGTGCGGGGGCAGACGCCCTCGGGGAAGAAGAAGGCGATCTCGACGGCCGCGTTCTCGGGCGAATCCGAACCGTGCACGGCGTTCTCGGTGAAGGAGTCGGCGAAGTCGGCGCGGATGGTGCCGGGCGCGGCCTGGGCCGGGTTGGTGGCGCCCATGATCTCGCGGTTCTTGGCCACAGCGTCCTCGCCCTCCAGCACCTGGACCATCACCGGACCGGAGATCATGAAGTCGACCAGTTCGTCGAAGAAGGGCTTGCCCTGATGGATGGCATAGAAGGCGCTGGCCTGCTCGCGGCTCATGTGCAGCATGCGCGCGGCGACGATCTTGAGTCCGGCGGCCTCGAAGCGGCCGAGGATGGCGCCGATGGCGTCCTTGGCGACGGCGTTCGGCTTGATGATGGAAAGGGTGCGCTCAATAGCCATGCGGGCTCCTAACGAAATGGGGCGTTTGATAATGGGAGTTTAGAGTCGGAATGCGACGCGGATTGGAACGCTGTCGGGAGGCGGCTGGTCCGGTCCGAACGCGGACTGTCCGACGGATTCCAGCGACGTCTGTGTCAGGTCGATCCCTAAGTCTAATGGTAGCGGCGTGGTCGGGCAATGGCGCAATGGTTTGGATCGCGGCCCGAGTGTTGTAGAGTCGCTCTGGTTCGCGCGCGTCGCCTGACGATGGCGGGACGTTTCTACACGATTCGATAGAGATTTGAATGAGCCGATACGACGTTTTCAATGGCGATGCCGACGGGTTGTGCGCCCTGCATCAATTGCGGCTGATCGAGCCGCTCGACACCCGGCTCGTGACCGGGCCCAAGCGCGAGATCGATCTGCTCGGGCGTGTTCCCGTGGATCAGGCCGAGTCTGTGACTGTGCTCGACATCTCGATGGAGAAGAATGGCGCGGCCCTACGTTCTCTGCTGGAGGCCGGCGTCCGTGTAGCCTATTTCGATCATCATTTTCCCGGTGAGATCCCGGCGCATCCGGGGTTGAGTGCGCATCTGGACATGCGGCCCGAGGTCTGCACCAGTCTGCTGGTCGATGCCTATCTCGACGGGCGGGCGCGGGCCTGGGCCGTGGTCGGCGCCTTCGGCGACAATCTCGAGCGCTCGGCACGGCAGGCGGCCGAGTCGCTGGGTCTGGACGCGCCCGAGGTCGAGCGCCTGCGCGAGCTGGGGATCTGTCTCAATTACAATGGTTACGGCCCCAGTATCGAGGATCTGCACTTTGCACCGGATGCGCTCTATCGGCGTCTCCAGCCCTACGCCGATCCGTTCGACTTCATCAACGAAGAGGAGGCCTTCGCGCACCTGCGCGACGGCTATGCCGACGACATGGCGCGCGCTCGTGCCCTGACGCCCGAGTACGAGGACGCCCGGCATCGTCTCGTCATCCTGCCGGCCGAGCCCTGGGCGCGGCGCGCGAGCGGGGTCTATGCCAATGAACTGGCTCAGGCGGCGCCCGAAAAGGCGCACGCCATCCTCACGCGCCTGAGCACGGGCGGCTTTCTGGTCAGTGTCCGCGCTCCGGTGGCCCATCCTCAGGGCGCCGACCAGATCTGCCGCCGCTTCCCGACCGGGGGCGGGCGCACGGGCGCGGCCGGCATCAACCATCTGCCCGAGACCGATTACGACGCCTTCGTGGAGGCGTTCCGCGCGGCCTTCGTCCGAACGCCCGTCGTCAGCGGGCGTTGGCATTCACGCTTCGCCATCACTGGAAAGCCCGTATGACGACGGGGTATGATTTCAGACTTTTATCCGGCCGGGACTGCTCATGCTCGACATCAATCCGATCGCCCATCAAATCGCCGACCTGAAGGGACGTGTCGAGTCCCTCAGGGGGTATCTTTGACTATGCCGAACGCAAGGATCGGCTGACCGAGGTTCTGCGCGAACTGGAGGATCCGACCATCTGGAACGATCCGAGCCGCGCCCAGGCGCTGGGGCGCGAGCGCGCCGCGCTGGAAGCCGTGGTGCTCACAATCGACGAGCTGACCGGCGCGCTCGCCGACGCCGACGATCTGCTCGCGCTCGCCGCCGAGGAATCCGACGAAGCGACGCTCGAATCGCTGGTCGCCGATCTCAAGAGCCACGAGGCGCGTGTGTCGGAGCTGGAGTTCCGGCGCATGTTCTCCGGCGAGATGGACGCCTGCAACGCCTTCGTCGACATCCAGGCCGGCTCGGGCGGCACCGAGGCGCAGGACTGGGCCGAGATGCTGCTGCGCATGTATCTGCGCTGGGGCGAGCGGCGCGGCTTCAAGACCGAGTTGTTGGAGGTCTCGGCGGGCGAAGTGGCGGGCATCAAGTCGGCCACCGTCAAGTTCGAGGGTGATTACGCCTTCGGCTGGCTGCGCACCGAGATCGGCGTGCACCGTCTGGTGCGCAAGTCGCCCTTCGATTCGGGCAACCGGCGTCATACGTCCTTCTCGTCGGTGTTCGTCTCGCCCGAGGTCGACGACTCGGTCGAGATCGAGATCAACCCGGCCGACCTGCGCATCGACGTCTATCGCGCCAGCGGCGCCGGCGGTCAGCACGTCAACCGGACCGAGTCGGCGGTGCGTATCACGCACAACCCGACCGGCATCGTGGTCCAGTGTCAGAACGACCGTTCGCAGCACAAGAACAAGGATCAGGCGATGAAGCAGCTCAAGTCCAAGCTCTACGAGCTTGAGATGCAGAAGCGCCGCGCCAGCCGGCAGGCGCTGGAAGAGACCAAGTCCGACATCGGCTGGGGCAGCCAGATCCGGTCCTATGTGCTCGACCAGTCGCGCATCAAGGATCTGCGCACCGGGGTGGAGATCACCAACACCCAGGGCGTGCTCGACGGCAATCTCGACCCCTTCATCGAGGCCAGCCTCAAGAGCGGGCTTTGAACCGCTGTCCGTTTCAGCCAGTGCGATCAGCCGGCCGCCGACCCAGGCCGCCGGCTGATCGCCGGATCACCTGGAGACTCCCAATCCGATGAGCGACGCGCCATCAACCGCCACCGAGGCACTCAACGAGAACAAACTGATCGCCCAGCGGCGCGAGAAGCTGGCACGTCTGCGTGAGCGCGGCAACGCGTTCCCGAACGATTTCCGGCGCGATGCGCTGGCGGGCGACCTGCTGGCTCAGTATGAGGCGCTGGAGGCCGAGGAGCTGGAAGCGCGCGCGGTGCGAGTCAAGCTGGCCGGCCGACTGATGACCAGGCGCGTCATGGGCAAAGCGAGCTTTGCGCACATCCAGGATATGTCGGCGCGGATGCAGGTCTTCGTCCAGCGCGATCAGGTCGGCGAGGAGACCTACGACCACTTCAAGCGCGAACTGGATCTCGGCGACATCATCGGCGTCGAGGGTCAGGTGTTCAAGACCAAGACCGGCGAGCTGTCGGTGCGCTGCGATTCGCTGCGTCTGCTGACCAAGGCCCTGCGTCCGCTGCCCGAGAAGTTCCACGGCCTGACCGACATGGAGAGCCGCTATCGCCAGCGCTATCTGGATCTGATCATGAACACGGGTACGCGCGACACCTTCCGCGTGCGTACCGCGATCGTGCAGTTCATCCGCGACTATCTCAACGGTCGCGGCTATCTGGAAGTCGAGACGCCGATGATGCAGGTGATTCCGGGCGGCGCGGTGGCGCGACCCTTCATCACCCATCACAACGCGCTCGACATGCAGCTCTTCCTGCGCATCGCGCCTGAATTGTTCCTCAAGCGGCTGGTGGTCGGCGGCTTCGAGAAGGTCTACGAGATCAATCGCAATTTCCGCAACGAAGGCCTCTCGACCCGGCACAACCCCGAGTTCACCATGCTGGAGTTCTACGAGGCCTATGCCGACTATCACGATCTGATGGATCTGACCGAGGACATGCTTCGCCGGATGGCGACCGAGGTTCTGGGCACCACCCAGATCCAGTATCAGGGCGCGACCTATGATTTCGGTCGGCCCTTTGCGCGGCTGAGCGTGCGTGACGCGATCCTCCGGTTCAATCCCGATCTGACGGCGGCGGACGTCGACGACTTGGATCGCCTGCGTGCGGTGGTCGAGCGTCATGGCGTCGTGCCGAAGCCGACCTGGGGTCTGGGCAAGCTGCAAGTCGAACTCTTCGAGCAGACGGTCGAGTGCCGGCTGATGGATCCGACCTTCATCACCCGCTATCCGACCGAGGTCTCACCGCTGGCGCGGCGCAATGACGAAGACCCGAGCGTCACCGACCGCTTCGAGCTGTTCGTCGGCGGGCGCGAGATCGCCAACGGCTTTTCGGAACTGAACGACGCCGAGGACCAAGCCGAGCGCTTTCGTGCCCAGGTGGCCGAAAAGGAGGCCGGCGACCAGGAGGCCATGTACTATGACGCCGACTATGTCCGCGCCCTGGAGCACGGTCTGCCGCCGACGGCGGGCGAGGGCATCGGCATCGACCGACTGGTGATGCTCTTCACCGACTCGCCCTCGATCCGCGACGTGCTGCTGTTCCCGCACATGCGCCCGGAGTCGGTCTAGGCCGGAAACCCATAGGGCGGCTCGCGCAAGCTGAGCACCGGCCCATCGACCCCGAGCCGGATGTCGCAACCGCTGTCGACGGCGGCGATCTCGGTGACGACCAGCAGGGCGTGGCGCCGGTCGCCGATCGGGCAGGCATCGACCACCCAGCCTTCCGTCTGTTGTGAGGCGCTGGAGGCGGCAGAGAGTTCATCGCCCGGTTCGGGCGGAACGTCGCGCTCGACTTCGGCCAGATACATGCGCCGCTTGAGCTTGCCGAGGAACTGCATGCGTGCGACGACCTCCTGTCCGGTATAGCAGCCCTTGTTGAAGCTCACGCCGTCGATGAGTTGCAGATTGAGCATCTGGGGCACGAAGGTCTCGACCGTCCGGTCATAGACGTTCGGCAGACCGGCCTGGATGTCGAGCCGGGTCCAGTCGGCAGCGTTGGCGGGCGCGGCCTGGGGCGCGAGCGCCTCCCAGAGTGTGCGCAGCGGCTCGAATGGACCGAGCAGTTCGAAGCGTGGTGTAGGGCCGGGAATCCGGATCACGGCGATCTCGTCGGACTGGGCCAGTCCATTGGCCGGCGCCGGAGCCGGCAGTCCCTGAGCCGCGAGTAGCTCCGCCGCCGTCTCGCCCGCCAGCCCGATGCGGACCAGCTCGTCACCGGCATCGCTCAACGTGACCTTGGCGCGCAGGATGAAGCGGCTCAGGCGCTGGATGCTCTCGGCCACCCGCTCGCCTGGAGTCTGGAGATAGATGGTCTCGCCCAGACGCAGGACGCGAAACAGCGTCAAAATACGCCCCTTCTGGCTGCAATGCGCGCTGAGCTGGGTATGACCGGCCGACAGCTCGCGAATGTCGTTCGTGAGCTGTCCCTGCAGAAAGCTCGCTGCGTCCGCACCGCGCGCCGCGATCAGCCCGAGATGCGAGAGATCGAACAGCCGGCAGTCTGCGGGCGTCGCCGGTTCCGGGAACTGGACGCGCCCCAGGGCGTCGACGGACGCCGTACCGGCGGTCAGGAAGTCTCGCCATTGATTCATCATGATATGGACCTCGAAAATAGACATCTAAGCCGCGTCCAGTATGACATGCGGTTCCACCGGAGATAACAGCGCTTTGCCGACACATCAAGTGACACCGCCCCTCGATAGTCTGGTGCTCTACAAGACCAAACCGGCGCGCGTGGCCGCGCTCGGCGAGAAGATTGAGATCGAGCTGGAGGGCGGTCAGACCAAGCGCGTCCGGCCCAAGGACATCGAACTGCTGCATCCGGGGCCGCTGCGCCGGTTGTCCGAACTGGTGCCGCTCGACGGCGAGATGAACGCGGCCTGGGAGCTACTGGAAGGCGGCGAGACCACCCTGCGCGAGCTGGCCGAACTGGCCTTTAGTGATTACACGCCGGCGACGGTCTGGGCCGCTTGGCAGTGCGTTGCCGAGGGGCTGGCCTTCGTCGGCACGCCCGAGTCGATCCAGGTTCGACCGCGCGACGTGGTCGAGCGCGAGCAGGCCGAACGCGCCGCCAAGGAAGCCGCCGAGCGCGACTGGCGTGCCTTCCTGGAGCGTATGGCCGCCGCGCGCCCGGCACCCGAGGACGCCCCCAGGCTCAGCGAGGTCGAGCGTCTGGCGCTCGGTCAGTCCGAGCACAGCCGCATCCTGGAGGCGCTCGGCCATCCGCAGACCCCGGAGAGCGCCCATCGCGCCCTGATCCGGGTCGGACACTGGCCCGAGCGGCACAATCCGCATCCGCGCCGCTGCGGCGCTCCCATCGCCGACGTCGAACTGCCGGTCCCGGATCTCGACGAGGAGACCCGGCTCGACCTCACCCATCTGCCGGCCTATGCCATCGACGACGAGGGCAACCGGGATCCCGACGATGCCCTGAGCCTGGACGGCGATCGCCTCTGGGTCCATGTCGCCGACGTCGGTGCCCTGGTGCATCCCGACAGCGAGCTGGAACGCGAGGCACGCGCACGCGGCTCGAATCTCTATCTGCCCGAGGGCGTGGTCAACATGCTTCCCGGGCTCGTGACCGAGCGGTTGGGTCTGGGCTTGCAGGAGGTCTCTCCCGCGCTCTCCTTCGCCCTGCGCTGCGACACGGACGGTGAGATCCGCGACATCGAGATCCATCGTACCTGGGTGCGCGTCACCCGCCTGAGCTATGAGGCCGTCGAGCACCGGCTGAACGAGGAACCCTTCGCCGCCCTGCGCGCCTTCACCGACCGCTTCCGTGCCCGGCGATTCGCCCAGGGCGCCAGCCGTCTGGCCCTGCCCGAGGTCAGCGTGCGGGTCGAGGATGGTCGGGTCAACATCCGCCCGCTGCCGCGGCTCATGAGCCGCGAGCTGGTGACGGATGCCATGCTGATGGCCGGCGAAGCCGCCGCGCGCTTCTGTCTGGAGCACGAGATCCCGATCCCCTTCGCCGTCCAGCCGCCGCCCGACTCGGCCGAGGAGAGCACGGATCTGGCCGGCATGTATGCTCGTCGGCGCGGTTTCAAGCCGACGCGCCTAGTACTGGAGCCGGACCGGCACGCCGGCCTGGGCCTGGAGCGCTACACCCGCGCCACCAGTCCGCTGCGGCGCTATTCCGATCTGCTGGTCCATCAGCAGATCCGTGCCTGGCTCGACGGCGCTCCGCCGCTCGATCGCGCGAGCGTGCTGGAACGCATCGGTGAGGCCGAGCAGTCGTCGATCGCGGTGCGACGCGGCGAACGACTCTCGAACCAGCACTGGAAGCTGGTCTATCTCAAGGAGAATCCGGGCTGGAAGGGGCAGGGCGTGGTGGTGGCGCTCGAAGAACGCCGGGCCGTGATCCTGGTGCCGGAACTGGCGCTGGAAGCGCGCATTCGGGTCCGTGATGCCGTGACGCTCAATCAGCCGCTCCGGATCGCCGTCAACGAGGTCGATCTACCGGATCTCAGTGCGAGTTTCCGCACGCTGGGTTGAGCGGGGGCGAGCGTCGTGGAGGCGGGGTGCGCGAAGGGATTCGGCGCCTGACGTGTGCCGGAAATGTCGATGTCGAGGGATTCGAGCCGACCGCCTTCGCGCTTTGGGTTTCGCTCGGAGCGATCAGGCGCCCCAGGAGCGGACCGCGCCCGTGTCGAGATGGACGAAATCGGAGCGCCGGTAGTAACCCACGCCGCCACGCCCGAGCGACACGGCGGCATCGCGCAGATGACGGGTCGAGAGATCGGGCAAGCGCACGTCGATCGCCTGACCGTGCAGATGCAGGCTGCGCTCGGCTACACCGCTGGAAGCCCTTCTGAGTCGCGCGTTGGTTGCCGGCGAGCGGTAGGCGCTGATGACGTCGAAGCGGGCGTCGGTGTCGCCGAGCCTGAGCTTCAGGTCGTAGAGGATGTCGAACAGTTGCGGATCCATGTTCGTGACGTCGCCGGTGCGGAAGTCACGGAAGAAATGGTTCAGCCGTTGCAGCGCGGGGCGCTGGTAGGTGTCGCCGATGCGATAGGTGACATCGACCCATTCATCGGTATGCAGGTGGCGGAAAGACAGGACACGCGGACGTTCGGTCGTGCGGCGCGAGAAGAAGGGCGAGGCGGCAACGGGAGCGGCCGCCGCGGACAGGGCCATCCCTAGGAAGTAACGTCGATTCATGTTCCCCCCGGTACATTTAGTGACGTTAGTCGATTTGGAGGCTCGATTATAGTGTGCTCGCCAGCCATGGCAAATGAAAATTTGTTCGATCTCAATTTCAGCGCGATTTTTATACTCCACACTAAAAACCAATCATAACTATCGAGATTCAAAGCAAACCGCCATGCATCCCGAGCAAGATATGATTGGGCTTCGAGTGACTTTGGAATCAGGTGTTTGGCGCTCGTCATGGCGCCGGCTGTCTGCGAGATTCAGGCTGCTTTCAGGGCGCGAATGGACTATGCTATCCCGTGATCGTCGAATCTCTAAGGGGGGCGAGGGATGTATGGAACGCTGAGGACGGCCGTGATGATCGGTGCCGTTGCGCTTGCATCCTGGGGAACGGTACGGGCCGATATCTACAAATACGTCGACGCAGCGGGCAATGTCTACTTCACCGATACGCCGCTGCAGGGCAGCCGTTACAAGCTCGAATGGCATCGCGAGTCGCGCCGGGTCGCGCGCGAGGTCGAGCCGCAGGTGGAGTCGAGCATCGCGGCGCGCGGGCGCGTCATCACCAGCCGGCCCAAACCGGCTCCCAGTCTCAGTCAGTCGCAGTCGCAGCGGCGCGAACTCTATCATCATCTCGTCCTGGCCAACGCGCGCCGCTACGGACTCTCACCGAGTCTGCTCCATGCCGTCATCCGCGCCGAGTCGGCCTACGATCCCACAGCCGTCTCGCGGGCCGGCGCCCAGGGGCTGATGCAGCTCATGCCGGACACGGCCGCGCGCTACGGCGTCCGCGACAGCTTCGATCCGGCCGAGAACATCCGCGGCGGTTCGGCCTATCTGCGCGATCTGCTCGACATGTTCGATCAGGACGTCAAGCTCGCGCTCGCCGGCTACAACGCGGGCGAAGGGGCCGTGATCAAGTATGGCCGCCAGATTCCGCCCTATGCCGAGACCCAGGACTATGTGCGCAAGGTGCTGCGTTTCTATGCCGCCGAGCGCCCGAACAGCTTCATCATGTCGGCCCAGTCGGCCCGTTAGGCCGGCTCAGTCCTCGCCGATCACGCGCGTGTCACGCGGGGTCGAGAGCAGGCGTTCGGCCTCGCCCTGCTGGCGCGCGAAGATCAACCGATACTCCACGCCCGTCTCACGCGGCTCGTTCTGGCGCCGTTCGCGCACCAGTTCGCGTGCGCGCTGATACTGATCGACCGTTTCGAGATGCTCCAGTTGGCGGGGCGGGGAGATCTTGTAGACGAAGTACGGCATGTCTCTTGTTTCCTGGTTCGGGTTAGGCGTGTATTGCTTGGAGATGCAGGCACGAGTGGCCTATATCCTGCGGCTGGACGGTTTTTCAAGGTAGCGCAGACGGTGTCCTGGCGCCAGAAGGCGTGCACTGTGCCCATACCACAGGTTCTCCTCCAGCGCCCCGCAATTGACCCATATCAAGCAATCCGAATCTTCCGATGGACCCATGACGGGCGCTTGCCGTAATGTTGCCTGCCGGCCCTCGCTTGCCGGTTGAAACGCGCAAGACACCCGAATCCCGCGGCCAAGACCCGGGATCCTATCGACCACCTCGGAGGACATCCTCATGGCTTGGAGCATTCCACGCCTCTCCCGCCGTGCCTTCCTGAAAACCACAGGCTATGGCGCGGCCGGGCTGACACTCCTGTCGCCCGCTGCCCAGTTCGTCAAGACCGCCGCCGCCAGGGACGAGACCATCGAAGAGGTCTCCTACAGCATCTGCAATTTCTGCTCCTCGCTGTGCAACCTCAAGGTCACGACCCACACCCGCAACGGTGAGAAGCGCGTCGTCAAGCTCGACGGCAATCCGCATTCGACCCTCAATCGCGGCAAGATCTGCGCGCGCGGCCAGTCCGGACTGCGCCAGACCTACGACACCGACCGCCTCAAGACGCCGCTGATCCGCGTCAAGGGCTCCAAGCGCGGCGAATATGCCTTCCGTGCCGCGAGCTGGGAGGAAGCCTACGCCTATATCGCCGAGAAGAGCAAAAACGCCGCGATCCGGCCCTGGGAATGGACCATGGTCGGCGGCTGGACCTCGTGCGTGTTCTACATGAACTGGGCCGTGCCCTTCGCCATGGCCAACGAGGTGCCCAACATCGTCGCCTCGCCGATGCAGCACTGCGTCACCACGGGGCACTTGGGCACGGATCTCGTCACCGGCAACTTCAACATCCACGACGAGATGCTGCCGGACTTCGACAACGCCAAGTACATCCTCTTCATGGGCAACAATGCCTCCATCGGCGCGGTCTCGACCTGCCGCATGGTGCGCTTCGCCCAGGGGCGCAAGAAGGGCGCGAAGATCGTCTCGCTCGACCCGCGCCGTTCGGAGACGGCGGCCAAGGCCGACGAATGGATCCGGATCCGGCCCGGCACCGATCTGCCCTTCCTGCTGGCCATGATGCGCATCCTGATGGACGAGGGGCTGTACGATGCCGCCTTCCTGCGCAAGCACAGCAACATGCCCTTCCTCGCCTATCGCGACGAGGCCGGCGAGCTGCGGTTGCTGACCGACGAGCAGGACCGACCCCGCGTGCGGGTCGAGGGGAGCGACGAGGTGCGCACGGTCGCCGCCTTCGGCAACGACAATACGGTCGATGTCGACGGCAACGCCTTCACCCCGGCGCTCAGGACGCCCAAGGACTACAGCCTGGACGGACGGGCGGTGATGACGGTGTTCGAGGCCCAGCTCCGGGAGCTCGAACCCTACACCGCCAAATGGGCCGCCGACATCACCGGCATCGACGCCGAGGTCATCGAGCGCATCGCCCATGAGTTCGGTACTACGCGCCCGGCGATCATCGATCCGGGCTGGCATGGCGCGCGCTACGGCAACATCATGATGACGCGCCGCGTCCAGGCCATGATCCAGGCGCTCACCGGCGGTCTCGACCGCGTCGGCGGCTGGATGAACTCGGCCGAGGTCCATCACAAGGCCGCGCGCATGTACGAGGCCATGGAGCATGGTTATGAGATGGGCTCGCCGCTGGCCACGCTCGCCGGCATGGCCTTCGCCAAGATGGTCATCGGCGCACTGTCCAAGGGCGAGAACTTCTCGCACGGGCATCCCGGCTGGACCTGGGCCTGGAACGCGCAGGAGAAGGCCGCCGGACACTTCAGTGTCGCCCTGCCGGTGATGACCGAGTCCGGACTGCGCGAGTCGGTCGAGGGGCGGGTCAAGTTCAACGACGAGCCCTATCCGACGCGCGCCTTCCTGATCAACGCCTCCAATCCGGTGCGTCACTATTATCCCGACTCGCGCTGGAAGGAGACCCTGAGCCACGAGAACGTCGAGCTGGTGGTGATGATCGAGGTGCTGCCCTCGGACACCGCGCCCTATGCCGACGTCATCCTGCCCAACACCACCTATCTGGAACGCGACGAGCCGACCCTCTACGGCAACGGCGTCAACCATGATCTGGCGTTGACCACGCGCTACGCGGCGATTCCGCCGCTCTACGACACCGAGGAGACGGCCGACATCCTGCTCAAGATGACCGAGATCATCTCGGGCAATACCGACACCTTCCACGACTGGGTCGAGAAGCTGACCGGTCTGAAGGCCGCGCCGGTCAAGGCCGCGCTCGAACGCAACCGTCAGACCATGAAGAAGGGCGCCTATCAGCTCGCCTGCCGCGAGGTCGCCTTCAATCAGGCCGCCGAACGGCTCGGGGTGACGCCGGATCATATCGACCGCGTGCTGCGCACCAAGGGCGTCTATCACGAGATCGACCGCGAGCAGATCCTCGAAGAGCACGCCATGCCCTGGAAGATGCCGGTGCCGACCGAGAGCGGACGGGTCGAGTTCTTCTCCAGCCTGATGCGTCAGTTGCGCGACGGCGGCCACACGGCGCCGAACTTCAATGTGCTGGCGGGTGATGTCCCGATCCGGTTGCGCTCCGGCTCGCCGCGCGAGATCGCCGCGCCCCTGGCCAAGGACGAGTTCTATTTCACCTACGGCAAGACGCCGACCGTCTCGCACGCCTCGACCAACAGCAACAATCCGGTGCTCTCGGCGATCAACGAGTTCAAGAGCGACGTCTACAAGGGGGTCTGGATCCATCCCGAGCGCGCCGAGCGGCTGGGGATTGCGATGGGCGATCCGATCCAGTTGACCAACACCCAGTCCGGCCAGCAGACCACGGGCAACGCCTATGTGACGCGCCTGATCCATCCGGACGTCATCTTCGTCTACAGCTCGTTCGGCGTCGAGAACCCGGCCCTGTCGCGCACCCACGGCGACGGCACCGCCACCAGCAAGCTCATCCCCTATCAGGTCGAGCCGGTGGTCGCGGGCTTCCGCTCGCAGGAATTCACCGTCCGCGTCAACCGGGCCTGAAGGAGAGGATTCTGATCCATGACTCACTATGCAATGGTCATCGACCTCAACACCTGCGTCGGCTGCAACGCCTGCATGGCCGCCTGCGCGATGGAGAACCAGACCCCGGTCTGGGACAAGAACAAGTGGCGTACCTATGTGCACGACAAGGAGATCGGTCTCGGCTCGGACGTGCAGCGGCGCTTCTTCCCGCGGCTGTGCAACCACTGCGACAACCCGCCCTGCATGACCGTCTGTCCGACCGGCGCGACCCGGAAGAAGGCCAACGGCATCGTCTTCGTCGACCAGGATCTGTGCATGGGCTGCGGCGCCTGCGCCATGGCCTGTCCCTATCATGCGCGCGTTCCGGTCACCCGGCGCGACATGCGCGAGGGACGCGAGTTCTACGGCTCGGACTATCGGCGCACCAGTCCGAGCATGGACAAGTGTTCCTTCTGCGATCATCTGGTCGAGCAGGGACGCAAGCCGGCCTGCGTCGAGACCTGTGTCGGTTATTCGCGGATGTTCGGCGATCTGGACGATCCCAATGATCCGGTGGCCCAAATGGTGGCGAGCGGTGCGGCGCGGGCGCTGATGCCGCACATCGGCACCCGGCCCAATGTCTACTACATCGACGATATCCGCTGGAGGGGCTGAACGATGGACGTCAACATGACCTATGCGACCCAGGAGATGTGGACCTGGTGGCTCGCCATCTATCTCTACTTCGGCGGTCTCGGCGCGGCGACGCTGGCCGTGACCTTTCTGACCGATATGTATCTCAAGCCCAACCGCGCGCTGGTGATCTGGGGCGCGGGCGCGGGCGTGGTGCTGCTGGCGCTCGGCTCGCTGATGCTGTTCGGCCATCTGCTCGACAAGACGGCGGTGCTGACCGTGCTCAATCCGATGGCGATGCTCAATCAGTCGAGCGCCTGGATCGCCTGGGGCACGCAGTTCATCATCTGGATGATGGTCTGGGGCGTGCTCTATGCGCTGCCCTATGTGCGCGAGACCGAGTTTCCGCACAGGGTGCCGGGCATCCGCGACCTGATCGACAAACCGTTCGTCATCGGTACCTCCAAGCTGGTGCAGCGGTTCCATCGCAGTGTCGGCTGGCTGGCGGTCATCAATGGCGTGGGCGTGGCGGTCTACACGGGGTTGCTGCTGCAATCCTTCCCGGCGGTCGCGCTCTGGCACAATCCGGCGGTGCCGCTGCTGTTCACGGTCTCGGCCTTCTCGACCGCGATGGCGTTCCTGTTGGTGCTGATGTATACCCTGCTGCACGATCAGGCCGATGAGCACGTGCGGGTGCTCTATGAGCGCATCGATCTGGTGCTGATCGCCGCCGAGCTGGTGATCCTGTTCTCGCTCTACCAGTATCTCAAGAACGGCTCGGAGTCGGCCGTGCGCTCGCTGGAGCTACTGTGGAACGACTACGGCTGGCTGATCGGCTTCATCGGCTTCGGTCTGATCTTGCCCTTCCTGCTGGAACTCAAGGGCGTGATGCGCGGCTGGGGCAGCCGGGTGCCGATCCTGACGGCGGCGGTGCTGGTGCTGGCGGGCGGCTATCTGCTGCGGCATTACTTCATGTATGCCGGGGTCTATGCCTATCCCTGGTGAGGTGAGATCCAGGTTAAAGAATCGACCCGTCGCAGGATGGGCAGAGCGAACGCGATGCCCATCTTCTCAGGTGCTCCTACGAGGATGCGTGTTCTGGACATCACCCAAGACCATTCGATGACATTCGACCGGGATCCAAGCCATCTGCGCCGACTGGCTATGCTGCTGGCGATGCCTGAGACGGATGCCCTGGAAGCGTTGCGCGAGATCGCCGACGAAGAACCCTGGCTCGCGGAGCCGATCGCCGAGCTGGAATCCCTGCCGCCGGAGCGCTGGCAGGCCGAGCACACGCGGCTGTTCGTCAGCGGCTATCCCAAGACGCCCTGTCCGCCCTTCGAGTCGGCCTATCGGCAGGGCAACATGGGCGGCACGGCGGCGCCGGATCTCCAGGGACTCTATCGGCGTGCCGGTTTGGAATCGGGCGAAGTGCCGCCCGACTATCTGGGCACGCAACTGGAGTTCGCGGCCTATCTGCTGGATGCGGGGTCGGGTGAGGGCGACACGGATTGTTCGGCCGGTACGCTGGCCGCCGAGCTGTGGAGCAACCATCTATGTCGCTGGCTGCCGCGTTTTGCCCGCGATCTACAGACACAGGCGGACTTGGCCCTGTATCGCGGTCTCGGCGAGCGTTTGGCGCGACTCTGTTCGACGGACGAGGATCGAACGTCGGAGCATTCGGATGACGTCTGAAGCCGCGTGGTGTCTCTGCTCCGAAGATCTCGCCGAAGATCAGGCACTGAGCGCGGCGGTCGTCACGGTCCACGCGCGTATTCTCGCCGAGACCTTGGCGGGCGATCCCATGCTCAACCTCGCCCTGCCGATCGAGGTTCGCGCCCTGCGTCGGGTCGAGGACTGGCGCGTGCTGTTGCTGCTGACGCCCTGGATGCTGGCGCGTCTGCTGTTCCCCGACCGTGCGCCATCGCTCGCGCTGCCCGAAGGCTGGTCGGCTGCCGAACGCACGGAAGCCAGGTATCTGGTTCTGGGGCCGCGTCTGACCTTCGATCTGTTCGGCCAGTCGCAACAGGCCCATCTCGGCTATCACGACCAACTCGGGCACTACCTGCTGCAACCGCTGTGTCTGAACATGGAACCCTATCGCGACGCCGATGCCGTCTTCGAGCGCTGGAGCGAGGTCATCCGCGTGCGCGACGAAAACATGGAAGCCGCACGCCGCGATTGCCCGATGCAGAAGGAGATCTCGCGGCGCGAGCTCTTCCGGCGCCTGAAGCCGGGTGATTGATCGGCTGGTCATCCCGGACACCATCTGCTACAAACGGATCGTCCGAACCATGCTGGAGAGACGAACCCGATGCGAAGACTTCCGGTCTATCTGTTGCTCGACACGTCCTACTCGATGAGCGGCGAGCCGATCGAGGCGGTGAAGAACGGCGTGCAGCTCCTGGTCTCGACCCTGCGCCCGCGACGTCAGAAAGAGCACCAACGAGGCCAAGGGCGACTGGCGGCCGCTGCTCTTCGTCATGACCGACGGCAGCCCGTCGGATCTGCTCGCCTATCGTCACGCCATCCCCGAGATCCACAGGCGTCATTTCGGCTCCATCGTCGCCTGTGCCGCCGGTCCCAAGGCCAAGGACGAGGCGTTGCGCGAGCTGACCGATCGGGTGGTGCGGCTCGACACCCTGGACGCGGCGGCCTTCTCGGGGTTCTTCAAATGGGTCTCGGCCAGTGTCGCGGTCGGGTCGAGCAGCGCCGGGCTGGAAGGGCGGGTGACGCTGCCTCCGCCGCCGGCCGAGGTGCAGCTCGTGCTGTAGCCAGTCAGGTTCGCGGATCGGCAATCAGCCGGCGGCAATCGTCAGGTGGCCGACTGGTGCGGATGTCGGTTTGACCTTGATCTCGATGTCGTAACCGAGCCGGGTCAGGCATTCCATCAATTTGCGCTCGGACAGGTTGGCGAATTGGCCTCGCAGCAGGGCCGATACCTTGGGTTGAGTAATTCCCATGCGACGACCGGCTTGTTCCTGCGTGAGACCGAGTCGGCGGATGGCACGGGTGATCTCGATCACCAGACCGGATTTGATCTTAAGCTTTTCGGCCTCGGGCAGTTCAAGATCCGCGAAGACATTACCTGAACTCGTTTCGACCTCGATGCCTTCAATGATGCGTGTTGTCATGTCTCAGTTCCTGTGCAATCGTTTCGGCCACTTTCAACCGGGCGCGAATCAGCTCGATGTCTGCTTTTGGCGTCGAGATCCCGCTCTTGCTCTTCTTCTGGAAGCAATGCAGCACGAACACGGCTTCGGCGAATTCGACGGTGTAGACCGGCACGGTAGGTGCCGCCGGTATCGTCTTCGACGATCTCCAGGACGCCGGCGCCGCCGAATCCCTTGAGAACTTTGGCCGCCGCGTGCCGTTCGCCATGTTGAGCGAAATCCAGCGCATGACCGAAGAACTTCCGCACCCTGAGCGGAAGTTCCATCAGATCTTTTTGCTGCTTCCGACCCACAACAGGGGTTTTTGTCGATCAGTCATGCGAGGAATTATATCGTAAGTGGTATAAACAAAGCAGATATCGGATTGCGTGAAATGGGATCAGCAACCACGGCAAGTATCGCGAGAGCATCTTCGAGCAGACCGGCGGCGACTACTGGCGCAACCTTTTCTGCTGGCCGACCGCGATGCTGGAGCACGAAGGCCGGCTCGGGCTGGTCGCGCCCGCCTATCCGCGTCATTTCTTCTTCGAGCACGGCTCCAGGAACGGCGACGTCCTCAAGATCCGGGGCCGTGAGAAGGAAGGCAAATGGTTCGCCGCCGCCAATCTGCGCAACCGCTTCATGGAACCGCGCGAACTGGGCGACTGGCTCGGCCATCTCCGCGCCTGTCTGCTGCCGGCGCGCGCCGTGCGCCGGTTGCACATGGCCGGACTGGCGCACTCGGACCTGTCCTACAAGAACGTCCTGATCGACCCCTCGCGCGGCCGATCCTGCGTCATCGACGTCGACGGCCTGGTGGTGCCGGGCAAGTATCCGCCCGACGTGGTCGGCACGCCGGATTTCATCGCCCCGGAAGTGGTGACGACCAGCCATCTGCCCAAGGACGACCCGGCGCGTCATCTGCCCCGACGCGAGACCGAAACCTCTATTCATCGCGCAAGGAAGGCCAGTTCCGACCGGACGACCACCGGCTCATGGTCTGGACCGGCCAGTCGCTGTTCCACTGGCACGCCAACACCCTGATCGCGCCCAACGAGAAGCTCACCGAAGACCAGAAACGGCGCGTCGGCTATTTCGTCCTGCACGAAGGACGCTGGCGGCTGGTCAACGAGGGGCTGCCGGATCTGCTCGACGTCTCCAACCGGACGGCGGTTCCGGTCGGCGACCGGGTCGAGCTCAAGGATGGCCAGCAGATCCTGCCGGCCAGGGGCGAGGGCGGACGGTTGGTCGTGGTGCAGATGGTCAAGGCGTGAACGCGCTCAGAATGGCCACACCCACTCATCGACATCCGGCTTGTCGATGCCGTGATCATAGGCGTAGTTGCGGCACTCGATCTGCCGGTCGCGCAGCTTTTCCTTCACATGCGCCCCGGCGACCTGGAGCCGCGGCACCCGGTTGATGACATCGATCGCCAGACTGAAGCGGTCGATCTCGTTGTTGATCGCCAGTTCGAGCGGCGTGTTGATGTTGCCCTTCTCCTTGTAGCCGCGCACATGCAGGTTTTTGTGATTGGTGCGCCGGTAGGCCAGTCGATGAATCAGCCAGGGATAGCCGTGGAAGTTGAAGATGATCGGGCGATCCTTGGTGAAGAGACTGTCGAAGTCCGCATCCGACAGCCCATGCGGATGCTCACCGGCGGGCTGGAGCTTGAACAGATCCACGACATTGATGAAGCGGATCTTGATGTCGGGGAAGTGCTCACGTAACAGCGCCGTGGCCGCCAGCGCCTCCTTGGTCGGGATATCGCCGCACCCGGCCATCACCACATCCGGTTCCGTGCCCTGATCATTGCTCGCCCAGTCCCAGATACCGATGCCCTTGGTGCAGTGCTTGATGGCCGCGTCCATGTCCAGATACTGGATATGGTTCTGCTTGTCACAGACGATGACATTGATGTCGTCACGGCTCTGGAGACAGTGGTTCACCGTCGAGAGCAGGGTATTGACGTCCGGCGGCAGATAGATGCGCGTGACCTCGGGGTTCTTGTTGACGACGACATCGAGGAAACCCGGATCCTGATGGGTGAAACCGTTGTGGTCCTGCCGCCAGACGGTCGAGGTGATGAGCAGATTGAGCGAGGAGATGCGCGCGCGCCAGGGGATGTCCTCGCAGATCGACAGCCACTTGGCGTGCTGGTTGTACATGCTGTCGATGACATGGACGAAGGCTTCATAGGTGGCGAAGAAGCCGTGACGCCCGGTGAGGATATAGCCCTCGTACCAGCCTTCCAGCGTATGCTCGGAGAGCATTTCGAGCACGCGCCCGTCGGGTGAGAGTTCGCCGCCGTCGGCATCCTCGGGCCTGTAGTCGCACAGCCAGAGCTTTTTGCTGACCTCATAGACCGCATCGAGCTTGTTGGAGGTGTTCTCGTCCGGGCCGAAGACGCGGAAGTTGTCCGGGTTGCGCGCCATCACATCGCGCAGCAACGCGCCGGTCGGCTTGGTGTTCATGGCGCGCGCGGTACCGGGCTTGTCGACGCGGATGGCATAGTCGCGGAAATCCGGCATCCGCAGCGCGCGGCGCAGCAGTCCGCCGTTGGCGTGCGGGCTGGCGCTCATGCGCTTGGTCCCTTGGGGCGCGAGTGCCTTGAGTTCGGGGATCAGTCGGCCCTGGGCGTCGAACAGCTCTTCGGGCTTGTAACTGCGCATCCAGTCTTCGAGTTGCTTGAGATGCGCCGGATTGTCGTGCATCCCCGAGAGCGGCACCTGATGCGCGCGCCAGAATCCCTCGACCTTGTGCCCATCGACCTCGGACGGCCCGGTCCAGCCCTTGGGCGTGCGCAAGACGATCATCGGCCAGTGGGCGCGCGTGGCCTCACCGCTGGTACGCGCGTCCTGCTGGATGGCCCGGATCTGGTCGTGACAGGCGTCCAGGGTGGCGGCCATCTGCTGATGCAGGGTCAGCGGATCGTCGCCTGCGACGAAATGCGGCGTCCAGCCGTAGCCGCGCATCAGGCTCGCCAGTTCTTCATCCGGGATGCGCGACAACAGGGTCGGATTGTTGATCTTGTAGCCGTTGAGATGCAGGATCGGCAGCACCGCGCCGTCGCGGATGGGATTCAGGAACTTGCTCGAATGCCAGGAGGTCGCCAGCGGCCCGGTCTCGGCCTCGCCATCGCCGACCGCCACCGCGACCAACAGGTCCGGATTGTCGAAGGCCGCTCCGAAGGCATGTGAGATCGAGTAGCCCAGCTCGCCGCCCTCGTGGATCGAACCGGGCGTCTCGGGCGTGCAATGCGAGCCGATGCCGCCGGGGAACGAGAACTGCTTGAAGAACGCCTTCAGACCCTCCTCGTCCTCGCTCTTGTTGGGATAGATCTCGGAGTAGGTGCCTTCCAGATAGACAGGCGCCAGCACCCCCGGTGCGCCATGCCCCGGACCGGCGAGAAAGATCGCGTCCTGATCGCGCTCGCGGATGATCCGGTTGAGATGCACATACATGAAGGAGAGTCCGGGACTCGCGCCCCAATGGCCCAGGAGTCGCTTCTTGATGTGCTCCGGCTTGAGCGGCTCGCGCAACAGCGGATTGTCGCGCAGATAGATCATGCCCACGGCCAGATAGTTGCAGGCGCGCCAGTAGGCGTCGATCCGGTCGAGCTGCTCGGGCGTGAGCGGGGTGGCGGTCGCGGGCGTGGTGTCGTGCGTCATGGTCATCCTGTTTTTTGCTCCTGAGTCCGGGTTGAGATCACATCGAAATACGATACAGGCCGATCGTGACCTTCTGATGATCGGACCGCCTGATCGTTCGACCTCAGGAGACGACGACCGCCGACAAAGGCGCGTCCGACAGCTTTCAGATCAGTTCCTGGGTGACGAACAGATAGCCCAGCGCGACCGTGACCACGGCGATGGCCACGTAAGGGAGTAGAATGCAGATGCCCGGCAGGTCGTTGCAGATCCGACTGTACTTGCAGAGTTTACAGCTTCTCATCAGTCTCTCTGTCCGCTCGTCTGTGTGTGAATGGCGCTTCGGCTCGCCCGTGGACGGGCCGGAGCGGTGATCGATCTCGGGTATCCTTCAAAAGCCGCGCTATCCTTACCCAAGTTCGCGCCAGGTTCAATGGTTCCTTCCGTGCATTTCTCAACCCCAGGCATCGTCATCCCTTGAAGACCTCATCCAGCTCCAGTAGCGCGGTCCATCCGCACGGACTGGCCCCGCGTGTCGGCTTCGTCAGTCTCGGCTGCCCCAAGGCCACGGTCGACTCCGAACGCATCCTCACCCGGCTGCGTGCCGAGGGCTATCGGCTCCAGCCGACCCATGCCGAGGCCGATCTGGTCATCGTCAACACCTGCGGCTTCATCGATTCGGCGGTCGATGAGTCCCTGGACGCCATCGCCGAGGCGCTCGACGAGAACGGACGGGTGATCGTCACCGGCTGTCTCGGCGCGCGCGCGGAACTGGTGCGCGAGCGTCACCCCGAGGTGCTGGCCGTCACAGGCCCGCACGCGCTGGAAGAGGTGATGATCGCCGTGCACGCGCATCTGCCGGCCCCGCACGATCCCTTCACCAGTCTCATCCCGCCGCAGGGCGTGCGTCTGACGCCCAGTCATTACGCTTATCTGAAGATCTCGGAAGGATGCAACCACCGCTGCCGCTTCTGCATCATCCCCAGTCTGCGCGGCGCTCTGGTCAGCCGCCCGATCGGCGAGATCCTCGACGAGGCCGGACGTCTGGTCGAATCCGGGGTGCGCGAACTGCTGGTGGTCTCGCAGGACACCAGCGCCTATGGACAGGATCTGGGGCATAGGCCCGACTTCTGGGGCGGGCGTCCGCTACGCACTCACATCACCGAACTGGCGCGGACGCTCGGCGAGTTGCCGGCCTGGATCCGGCTGCACTATGTCTATCCCTATCCGCACGTCGACGAGCTCATCCCGCTGATGGCCGATGGGGTGATCCTGCCCTATCTGGACATGCCGCTCCAGCATGGCAGCGAGTCGGTCCTGCGCGCCATGCGCCGTCCGGCGGCGACCGAGAAGGTGCTGGACCGTCTGGCCCGCTGGCGCGCCGACTGTCCCGAACTGGTGCTGCGCAGTACCTTCATCGTCGGCTTTCCCGGCGAGACCGAGGACGATTTCGAACGCCTGCTGGACTTCCTGCGCGAGGCGCGGCTCGACCGGGTCGGCTGCTTTCCGTATTCAGCGGTCGAGGGCGCGGCGGCCAACGAACTGCCGAACCCGGTTCCGGAATCGCTCAAACAGGAGCGCCTAGAGCGCTTCATGGAGGTGCAGGCCGGTATCAGCCGCGAGAAACTGGCCGCGCGCGTCGGACAGCGGCTCACGGTGCTGGTCGACGTGGTGGAGGAAGACGCCATCATCACCCGCAGTTACGGCGACGCCCCCGAGATCGACGGCGAGGTCATCATCGAGGGCGCCTGGGAGATCGATCCGGGCGACTTCATCGAGGTCGTGATCACCGAAGCCGGCGAACACGACCTCTGGGCGCAGCCGGTCGAGGACGAGGAGTGACGGGCGTCAGTCTCAGAACGCCGGCCCGCTCTGCTTGCCGAGCTTCTTGAGGATCAGCGCCAGCGGACAGAAGCCGGTGAAGGCCGACTGGAACAGATTGGCGCCGACGAAGGCGGTGAACCACAGCCAGTAGGGGCTGACGAAATGGGCCAGCAACAGTGAGATCAGGATGAAGCCGCCGGCGACGGCGAAAACGATGCGTTCGATCGACATGGAATTCTCTACACTTGATAGTGGGATGGATGGCGGTCGGATCTTACTGAGTCGAGGCGGCCTTGTTCAACCGAGCCCGGATTCCAGCCGCGACACATCATCGTGCACGGACATTCGTTCGTGCGCGCACTCCGGCGCGTGTCGGGTCACGAGGTAGGGCGATGAAGCACGACGATCTGTCCGTTTTGATCGAGGCACTGCGGCACCCTCGGGCCTATCCGCACGAGGTCGACGGCGTCGAGCACATCGAGACCCATATCTCGCATGTGCTGCTGGCCGGTGAGTACGCCTACAAGTTCAAGAAGCCGCTGGATCTCGGTTTTCTCGACTTCTCGACCCTGGAGCGGCGCCGGTTCTGCTGCGCGGAGGAACTGCGGCTCAACCGCCGTCTGGCCCCCGATCTCTATCTGGACGTCGTCACGGTCAACGGCACGCTCGATGCGCCGCGCATCGACGGCACGGGGCCGATCCTGGAATACGGCGTCCGGATGCGCCGCTTCCCGCAGTCGGCCCTGCTCGACCGCCGGCCGGTGACGGCCGAGCTCATGACCCGGCTGGCCGAGCACATCGCCGACTTCCATGCCGGCCTCCCCCCGGCCGGTCCGAGCAGCGGTTTCGGCACGCCCGCGCGGGTGCTCGAACCCATGCTGGAGAATCTGACCCAGATCCGTGCCCGTCTCGACGATCCTGAGGCGCAGGCGCGTCTGGAGTCTCTCGAAACCTGGATCCGCGCCCGCTTCGAGACACTGACGCCCGTGATCGAGCAGCGCCGTGCCGAGGGCTTCGTGCGCGAGTGTCATGGCGACATGCACCGCGGCAACATCGCCCTCGTCGACGACCGAATCCTGATCTTCGACGCCATCGAGTTCAACCCCAATCTGCGCTGGATCGACACCGCCAGCGAGATCGCCTTTTTCGTCATGGATCTGGAGCAGGAGGGCGAGCGTAGCGCGGCCCATCGCTTCCTCAACCGCTATCTGGAACGCAGCGGTGACTATGGCGCCTTGGCCGTGCTCGACTTCTACAAGGTCTATCGCGCCCTGGTGCGGGCCAAGGTGCTCGCGATCCGTTGGGATCAGAGCGATCTGCCGACCGCTGAAGCGCAGTCCCTCCGCGACGACTTCGCACGCTATCTGGATCTGGCCCTGTCCTACACCCGGACGCGCCGCCTGCATCTGCTGATCGCCTGCGGCCTGCCGGGCTCGGGCAAGAGCCGGCTGTCCTGTCGACTGCGCGAGGCGCTGCCGCTGATCCATCTGCGCTCGGATATCGAGCGCAAGCGGCTGTTCGGACTGGGCGAGCTGGCGCGAACCGCCAGCAGCATCGATCGCGGCATCTATTTCCCGCGCGCGACCGACTGGACCTACGAGCGTCTGCATCGTCTGGCCGACGGCATCCTGGCCAGCGGTTACGACGTGCTGGTCGATGCCACCTTCCTCGCCCGCCGGCGGCGCGAGCACTTCGCGGCCCTGGCGCATCGGCATCGGGCCGGATTCGCGATCCTCGCGCTGGAGGCTCCGCTGGAGGTTCTGCGCGAACGGGTGGCGAGACGCCTCGCGGAGGGGGCCGATGTCTCCGAGGCCGATCTCTCGGTGCTGGAGCGTCAGTACGCGAGCCGTCAGCCCCTGAGCGATCTGGAGCACAGCCGCGCGCTCGTCATCGATACCAGTCGCGACAATGCCTTCCCCGAGATCCTCGACCATCTGCGCGCACTGCTCGCCGCCGAGCCGGCACCGGAACGAAACCCTAATGTCGACGTGCCGCCCGCCGAATCCAGTCGGGATCGACAGCGGGGTTCGGCATGAGCCGGCGCGCCCAGATCCGGGGTGGGCCGGTCGCTCAGCGGTGATTCGACCCGGCGAGTCTCCCTGGAGTCTGGCGCGCTCGTGCTCGAAGCGTCACAATATATCCGTCATCTCCAATACACTTATCCTGTGGTCGACGAGGGAGCGATGTCAGACACATTTCTCGGCATACAGCCGATCTTCGACCGCGACCAGCACATAATCGCTTACGAATTGTTGTTTCGTGGTCTCTTCGGCGGATTCGAGGACGACCCGATCGACCCCGATGCGGCGACCTCACAGGTCATCCTCAACGCCTTCACCGACATCGGTGTGGAGCGTCTCGGGCGCGACAAGCTGCTCTTCCTGAATCTGACCGAGGGCCTGCTGAAGAGCGACCTCATCCGGACCCTGCCGCCGGATCGGGTGGTGCTGGAGATCCTGGAGACCGTGCGGATCACGCCCGCCCTGGTCGAGTCCGCCAGGTCACTGGTCGGTCTGGGCTTCACGCTGGCCCTCGACGACTTCGTCTACTCGCCCGAATGGGATCCGCTGCTCGAGATCGCCCGGATCGTCAAGTTCGACGTGCTCGGTGACGATCGCGCTGCGATCACGGCCAAGCTGGCTTCGCTTCCACGGACCTGTCGTCCGCGCTTGCTCGCCGAGAAGATCGAGACGCACGAGCAGTTCCAGGACTGTCTCGGTCTGGGATTCGATCTCTTCCAGGGGTATCACCTGGCCAGACCCGAGGTGCTCGCCGGCAAGCGCCCACCCGCCAATCATGTGCAGGCCCTGCGGTTGCTGGCGCGTCTGCAGGACGACGACATCGGCTTGCAGGAGGTCGAGCGCATCATCAGTCAGGACGTCACCCTGAGCTATCGTCTGCTGCGCTTCATCGGCAATGTCGCCGTCTCTCAGGCGCGTCCCATCCAGACCATGATGCAGGCCATCTCCCTGGTGGGTCTGCGTACCGTGCGCCAGTGGGCGGCACTCCTGACCCTGGGGTCACTGGACTCGGTCAATCCGTACAGCTTCACGCGCTCCCTGACCTATGCGCGCTTCTGTCAGATCGTCGGTGAACGCCGTTTCAGCCAGGACAAGGACGCGCTCTTCACCGTGGGCCTGTTCTCCAACCTCGACGAGATCCTGTTGATCCCCTTGCACGAGGCCCTGGAACACCTGCCCCTGGATCTCCGCATCAAGCAGGCCATTCTCGAACACAAGGGACTGCTCGGCGCCGTCCTGGCCTATGCCAAGGGCTTTGAGGACGACGAGCGATCCTCGGATGAGTCGCTGCCGGGTCTGGACGCCGAAACGCTCGCCGTCTATTTCCTCGAGGCCTTTGCCTGGGCGCGCGATCTCCAGCAGCAGGTCGAGACGGGTGATCGCGACGCACACGATCAGGAACGCCATCCTCCCCGCGACGACCTCAGAGCACGATCACGACCACGCCGCTGAGCATGAGTACGCCGGCCGGCAACCGCACCGCCATCCCCGGCTCGCGGAAGATCAGCGCGCCATAGAGGATGCCGAACAGCAGGCTGGTGCGTTTGACGGCGATCATATAGGCGACCTCGATCTTCTGGATCGCCAGGAAATGGGTGAAGACCATGATCCCGAGCAGTCCGCCGACCGTCAGCACGGCCCAGGGGTGTCGCGCGAGCCGCACCAGCCGACTCGGACGCGGCAGGACGATGACCACCGCGACCGCGATCCCGAGCAGCGCGAAATAGAAGGCACCGAAGGATTCGGGCGGCAGATAGCGCATCGCGCCCTTGCCCAGGGTTGCCGTGAGCGCATAGAGCGCGGCGACGCCGAGCATCATCCGTGATCCGGGTTCGTCGAGGATGGCGACGAAGGGCGCGACCCAGCCCTGCCAGTTGCGCCGATGGGCATGGGCGCTGTTGAGCAGCCAGGCCCCGGCGACGACCAGCAGGATGCCCAGGACGCCGCGTGCCGAGACCTGTTCGCCGAGCAGCAACCAGGCCACACCGATCACGAACACCGGGGTGAAGGCCAGATAGGGCAGGGTGAGCGAGAGCGGATGGTCGCGGATCGCCGCCACATAGAGCCACATGGCGGCCATCTCCAGCGGCAGCATGACGCCCATCCAGCCCCAGAAGGCCCAGGGCAGTTCGGCGATCGGCGGCATCCCGATCAGCAACGGCGTCATCAGCAGTCCGGGGAGGCAGAAGCGCACCACCAGCAGCTCGCTCGCCGTGAGATCGCGCAACCAGGCCTTGGCCGCCGCGTCGGCGCTGGCCAGAGTGAAGGCGCAGATCAGCGCCAGCGCGATCCAGCTCATGGACGTGCGTAGTCGCCGAATCCGAGTACTTCGACCCCGGCGCCCGGCCGGTGGGCCTGTTCGCTGATGCGTCGCCGCCAGGCACGCGCACCGGGCCGGCCCCGGAAGAGCCCGAGCAGATGGCGGCTCATGGCGCTCATCGGCACACCGGCGGCGAGCTGGCGTTCGGCGTAGGGGATGAAGGCTTCGAGCACCTGCCGGCGTGTCGGCCGGGGGTGATCGTCGCCGAAGACGCGCCGGTCGGCCTCGGCCAGGATCCAGGGATTGTGATAGGCCGCGCGTCCGATCATGACCCCATCGAGATCGCTCAGGAAGTCGACGGCCGCGTCCAGGGTCTCGATGCCGCCGTTGATGACGATCGGGAGACACGGGAAGTCGCGTTTGAGATCACGCACCACCTCGTAGCGCAGGGGCGGGATGTCGCGATTCTCCTTCGGACTCAGGCCCTTGAGCCAGGCCTTGCGCGCGTGGACGATGACGGCATCGCAACCGGCCTCGCTCAGTCGACCGACGAAGTCGACGAGTTCGGCATAGCTGTCGCGCTCGTCGATGCCGATGCGATGCTTGACCGTCACCGGCACCCGCACCGCCGCACGCATCGCCGTCACGCACTCGGCCACCAGCGCCGGCTCGGCCATGAGACAGGCACCGAAGCGTCCGTTCCGGACCCGGTCGGATGGGCAGCCGACGTTGAGATTGATCTCGTCATAGCCCCAGTCCTCGGCCATCCGCGCACAGCGCGCCAGATCCTTGGGGTCGGAGCCGCCGAGCTGGAGCGCCACCGGGTGCTCGGCCGGGTCATAGCGCAGAAAGCGCTCCCGGTCGCCGTGGATCAGGGCGCCCGTGGTGATCATCTCGGTATAGAGCAGGGTGTGGCGGCTGATCAGACGCAGGAAGTATCTGCAGTGTCCGTCAGTCCAGTCGAGCATGGGCGCAATTGATAAACGTCTCGCGTTTTGCAGCGCGAGACGTCGTGTGGAGCTGTCTGTCGTCGGAGGCATGAGCGTGTCGGGAATGATGGGGGCCGAGCTGGATGGCTGGCCCCATCATACCGAAAAAGGCTCAAAGCGGCGTTTGCGAACCAGACTGCACAGCGGCGGCGCGGAAGCGGCGATTGGGAAGATGCAATTCGAGCAAGGTATGCTGACTGCCGCTGAAGAGATCGGTACGCAGGGTCTCGACGGCCTGGAGCCGGCGCGTCGACTCGCTGCACGCGGCGGCGTCGGTCTCGGCCCCGCGACAGACCCGATCCTCGTCCGCGGCGACGACGAGGTGAACGCCGGGCAGCGGACGGATGCGACTGGACTCGCCCGCCTGAGCGGCCAGCTTGAGGATGCTCGGCCGCTGATCGCCGAGCCGGTCGAGCAGCAGTGCCGGCAGCTGATAGGCCGGAATATCACCGACCGCCACCGGCCCATGCTCCCCATCGATCAGGATGAGCGGCGTCTCGACCAGGGTGCGGAACATGGGGTCGGTGAACTCGCCGCGCCGGCCGGCCAGCAGACCGGATTCGGTATAGCCGCCGAAGTTCGGCGTCAGCGCCGGCAGATGGTCGCCGAAGAGCACGATCAGGCCGTCCGGATCGGCCGCCCGTAGCTCGCGCAGAAACGCCATGAGTTCACGCGATTTGTAATAGAGCGTATTGGCATAGGCCGCGACGACCTCGTGCCCCTCGGCCGCCGTGATGACCGCCGGGCGGCGTTCGTTGAGCGGGTAGGGCAGATGGCCGAAATAGGTCAGCAGATAGTTGAACACCGGACGCGACCCGCCAAGCGTCCCGGCTCCACGCAGCCGCTCCATGACCTGCCGGTACATGGATTCATCACTCAGAAAGGCCCGGTTCATGTCATCGAGCACGAAGTCCTGATCGGCCCAATAGGTCTCGAAACCGATGCGCCGATAGGCATTGACCCGGTTCCAGAAGGAGGCCGCATTCGGATGCGAGGCCAGACTGTGATAGCCCGCTTCGCCTAGATGACGCGGCAGACAGGGCACGTCGCGTTTGAGTCCGGTCTCGAAGAAGACATTGTCCGCCGTCACCGGAAAGCCGCACAGGATCTCGAACTCGGTGTTGGCCGTATAGCCGCCGAAGACGGGCGCGAGCAGGTGCGAGTGTCCGGCCTGCGCCCAGAGCCGACGGAACTCGGGATCGAGCGGGTCGGCCGAGAGCCGGGAGGCGGTCAGCGCCATCGGATCCCAGAACGACTCCAGGACGATCATGTGCAGATTGCGCCTGGGTCGAGCGAAGCCGGCGCCGGCCGTATTCTCCGTGACCTTGACGAACTCGCTCGCCCGCTCACCCGCCACCAGCCGCAGCGCCTGATCGACCTCAGGCGCCGTCGGCGGCGGCACACGCCGTGCCAGCGCGCGCGTGGTCTCCTGGAGCAGATGGATCGGCAGACCGCGCGACTGATAGTTCGCCGGCTGATTCCAGACCGAGTGCCCGAAATGCCGATCCATCGCCCGCACCAGATCGGCCGGAAAGCTGACGACCAGTCCGACGGCCGCGCCGACGAGCGCCAGATTGACCCAAGTCCAACGGCGTTTCCAGTCGATCGACCAGACGAGCAGCAGGGTCGGCACCGACACCAGCAGCACGGCGGCGACCAGCGACCAGCCGTCGAGCAGCAGGAACATGTTGCGCGCCGCCGCGAAGTCGTCCGGCATCACGGGCGCACCCAGGGTCGAGAGCTTCATGGCATTGCCGAAGGTCAGCACGCTGAAGACGGCCATGGTCGCGATCATGAAGCGCGTCAGCGAGCGGGCCATCGCGAACAGCACCACGCCGAGCAGCAGATGGGCGACGAGATCGCGGGTGTAGGCCGAGGCCCAGGGGCTGACCTGGAGGAACCGGCCGCCGGCCCGGATGGCGAGCCAGTGCCAGACGAGTACGAACAGCAGCGCCGCGCACCAGGACAGTACGCGCGAATGGGCACGAACGAAGGCGAGCACGGAGTTCATGGGCGTTCCGAAACGGCAGGAGCAGGAGAGTGCGATCTGAAAATCCTAGTGGATCGTCACAAAAATGTCTTGCAATCTTAACGAAATCGCCATTTTTCCGTAATTGATGCATTGGCCAACCGCGCACCAGCCAAGTTGCCTATAATCCTCGTCTCAAGACATCACCGTTGATGCCGGCCGCCCCCGGCCGCGCCGCGTCTGGACGATCCATGACCGATTCGACCGCCAAACCGATTCGACTGGGACTCCTGAGTCCACTGACCGGCCTGGTCTCCATCTACGGCCAGGAAATCGCCCGGGCCGGTCGGATCGCCTGTGACGAGGTCAATGCCGCCGGCGGCCTCCTGGGCCGACGACTGGAGCTGATCGTCGAGGACGACGGCAGCCTGCCGGAGACCGCCGTGCCTGCCGCCAAGCGCCTGCTCGACGAACACGGCTGCACCGCCCTGATCGGCAATCTGCTCTCCAACTCGCGCATCGCTGTGGCCGACCGGGTCGCCGAGGTGCGTCAGGTGCCCTATCTGAACTTCTCGTTCTACGAGGGCAGCATCCACAGTCGCTATTTCTTCCATTTCGCCGCCCTGCCCAATCAACAGATCGAGCGCATGATTCCCTACATGGCGCGCGAGATCGGCCCCAAGATGTTCTTCGCCGGCAGCAACTACGAATGGCCGCGCGGCTCGATCGATGCGGCCACGCGCGCCCTGCGCGAGCTCGGCGGCGATGTGGTGGGCGAGGAATATCTGCCGTTGGGGAGCGCGCCGATCGACAAGCTCCTCGATCGTGTGCGCCGCTCGGGCGCGGACGTGTTCGTGCCCTATTTCGCCGGTTCGGAACAGGCGCGCCTGCTGACGCGCTTCTCCCAACTCGGGCTCAAACGACGCATGGCCGTGGTCATGGGGCACTATGACGAAGCCATGGCCGCCACGCTCGCGCCCGAGGTGCGCGAGGGTTTCTATTCCTGCAACACCTATTTCATGGCGCTCGACACCCCGGTCAACCGGCGCTATCTGACGGCCCTGGCCAAGCTCCCGGAGGTCACCGGGATCTGGCCCGACGGCAACGGCGTACTGACCAATTTCGGCGAGGGCGTCTATCTGTGCGTGCATGCCTTCGCCCGCGCCGCCAATCAGGCCGGCTCGCTGGAGACCCAGGCACTGCTCGACGCCCTGGAGCAGGTCGAGGTCGAGGGGCCGCAGGGCCTTGTCTGCATGGATCCGGCGACCCATCACGCCCACGTCAACACCTATCTGGCGCGCGCCACCTTCGATGGCCCTTTCGAGCTCGTCACCACCTTCGGGCGTCTGCCGCCGCATATTCCGGAGCGCTATCGTCACGGGGTGGATCCGGGAGCGCTCCGGCTCCGCGAGTCCCCGCGCCCTGTTCCGCATCAGGAGATACTCTCGGCGCCACGCCCGCCCGAGACCACCGACCACATCCTGTCGAGCATCGATGTCGGCGTGCTGGCGGTCGAGGCCGATGGCGTCATCATGGAGGCCAACCGGCGCGCCGGAGACATGTTCGGCTACAGCGTCGAGGAACTGGTCGGACTGCCGCTCCAGGAACTGATTCCACCCGCGTTCCGTCAGGCCCACGCCGCGCATCTGGAGGCCTTCCTGAAAGCCTCGACGCTGGAGCGACGCATGAGTCAGCGTCCCGAGCTCAGCGGCTATCGCAAGGATGGCTCGACCTTTCCGGTGGAGGTCTCGCTCTCCAAGTTCCGGATCGAGGAGCGCTGGGTGATGGTGGCGACCATGGTCGACGTCACCGAGCGCCGGCTCGCCGAGGAGGATCTGGTCTGGCGTGCCATTCACGATCCGCTCACGGGGTTGGCCAATCGGGCCATGATCCACGAGCGTCTGGAGCGCGCCCTGCATCGCTCCAAACGGCAGGGCCACAGCGTGGCGCTGCTGTTCATCGATCTCGACGGCTTCAAGCTCGTCAACGACAGTCACGGTCATCAGGCCGGCGATGAGCTGCTCAAGACGATCGCCCAGCGGCTGATCGATCATGTGCGTCCGGGCGACATCATCGGCCGGCTCGGCGGCGACGAGTTCGTGGTGCTCTGCGACCAGGTCGAGAGTCCGGCGGCGGTCGCCAATCTGGCCGACCGGCTCAACGATCTGCTGCGCGAACCGGTGGAACTCTCGGGACGGCGCCTGTTCGCCACCGCCAGCATCGGTCTGGCCATCGGGCACGGCACCACCCACAGCGCCGACGAGCTGCTGCGCAACGCGGATGCCGCCATGTATCAGGCCAAGGAGCAGGGACGCGACGGCTGGCGCTTCTTCAGTGAGGAGATCCACGAACAGGCGCGGCGGCGGCTCGACATCATCAACGGCCTGCGTCAGGCCATCGAACGCGACGAGTTCCAGGTCCGGTTCCAGCCCATCCTCTGCGCCCAGAGCCAGATCGTTCGCGGCGCCGAACTGCTGTTGCGCTGGTTCCCGAGCGGGGGCGAGGTCTCGCCGGCGCACTTCGTCCCCATCGCCGAGATGAGCGGCTCGATCGTGCCGATCGGCAAGTGGGTGTTCCGTCAGGCCTGTCTGGCCGAACGCGAGTGGCGCGACCGCTTCGGCGTCGAGGCGCCCTATGTCAGCGTCAACGTCTCGGCACGCCAGCTCAACGACGAATCACTGGTCGAGGAGTTCCGGGGGATGCTGGCCGAGACCGGGGCCGATCCCGAGCGCATCCTGCTGGAGCTGACCGAGACCTCGCTGATGAGCGACGTCATCTTCAATCTCAGCGTGCTGCACCAGCTCGCCGGACTGGGGCTGCGGGTGGCGGTCGACGACTTCGGCACCGGCTATTCCTCGCTGGCGCAACTGCTGCGTCTGCCCCTGAGCAAGCTCAAGATCGACCGCGAGTTCGTCGACGGACTCGACAAGCGTCACGACAGCCGCGCCATCGTGCATGCCGTGTGCAGCATGGCGCGTGCCATGAACCTCGAGGTGATCGCCGAGGGGGTCGAGAACGCCAGTCAGTTCGGTTATCTGCGCGATCTGGGATGCGACTATGTCCAGGGGTTCCATTTCTATCGTCCGCTGTCGCCCGATGAGTTCCTGGCCCTGCTGCACGAAGCCGGCGCCGCCGGGCGTCTGGCCGGCTCGGACGATCTCTATTCGCTGCTCTATGTCAGTCAGGCCGCCCGTCCCATGGACGAGTCCGAGCTGAAGGCGTTGCTCGAAAAGGCGCGCGAGTCCAATCGCTCCCAGGGCATCACAGGCTTCCTGCTCTATTTCAGCGAATCCTTCATGCAGATCCTGGAGGGACAGCGTTCGCGTGTGCGGGCGTTGCTGGAGCAGATCCGGCGCGATCCGCGGCATCACAGTCTGCGGATCGTTTTCGAGGGCGGGATCCGGCAGCGCGCCTTCGTCGGCTGGAGCATGGGCTTCCGCGACATGGAGCACATCACCCATGCCCGGCTCGTCCCTAGCGGCAACGGGCGCAAGATCGACTTTCTCGAAATGGCCGAGGATCCGCGCGTCTGTTACAACTTCATCACGGCCTTTGCGCCGGATACCGGTCAGCTTCCGACGATCTGGGATGGGGGCCGGGACGATCCGCGACGCTGAAGGCCAAAGGGCGTACCGTATCGGGCGGCACCGGATGTCTTCCCGTCCGGCCTCGATATTCAACGACACACTACCGATCCAGTCAGGAACCAAGAATCGTGGCAAAGACAAAAGCGATCTCGACCGACGACGTACTGCTGATGCTGTGCACCTCTGTGAAGAAGGTGCTCTCGGTGGCCACCCGGACCCAGATCACCTATTCGCCCATGGTGCAGAAGATCACGCGCACCTGTCTGCGGCCGGACATCGGCTGCTTCGTGCTCTTCGACGGCAGCTTCTCGGGTCTGGTCATCATCAACTTCTCGGCCCCGGCCGCCATGGAGATCTATCGTGCCTACATGATGAGCATGGGGATGCCGGAGTCCGAACTGGCCACCCAGCATACGTCCGAAGAGGTCGGCAACATGCTCGGTGAGTTGATGAATCAGATCGTCGGGGATTTCACGGGCAACGTGGGCAGTGAGCTGCTGGTCTCGATCAATCAGAACCAGCCCAAGATGCTCACCATCAACAAGGAGGTGGTGGTCAGTATCGACACCAATCTGGATCGTGCCCAGGCGCGGCGCGTCTCCTTCTCGACCGCCAATCGCAACGTCTTCTACATGGAACTGGCGATGGATCGCACCGAATTCATCCAGCTCCATGAGTTCGAACGCGAGGAGACCGATCCGGATCGCATCGTCGAGGAGATCGGCCGGCAGGAGACACTGGCGAGCACGAGCAATCAGACGCTCGTCGATCAGAGCCTGCTCGACGAACTGGGGCTTTGAACCACGTCCAGTCTGAGTGAGATGCAGCGCGAAGCCGAGACGGGGCGGTTGGTGCCGCATGAGTCGTTGGAGGCGCACACGGCACCGGCGCGCTGGACAGCGGATCGAGGGCACCTTGTCAGTCGCGAAACGGTGCGTCGGGCACTCAAGCGCCTGGGGTTTTCAGCGTGGGGCGCACCGGCGGCGGTCTGGCGCGGCTGTTCATCACCGGGGTCTCACCGTTGACGATGGATGATGTGACCAGCGGCTTCAACATCGGCAACAACATCAGCCTGGATCCCACCTTCAATGGCCTGCTCGGCTTCAACCACGCCGAGTTGGAGACTCTGTTCGCCGCCTTCGGACAGGATCCGGCACCCCATCGCGCCGTGATCGACGCCTGGTACAACCACTATCATTTCGAGGACGAGTGCCGGGAGCCCATCGTCAACAGCGACATGGCGCTCTACTACCTGAAAGCGCTGGTGGCCGAAGGCCGGCCGCCGCGCGAACTCATCGACCACAACGTCCGCATCGACTACGGCAAGCTGCGCCATCTGGTACAGATCGACCGGCGGCTCAACGGTAACTTCAGCCATCTGCGCACCATCATCGAATCCGGCGAACAGATCGGGCGCGTCCAGACCAGCTTTCCGGCCGAAGCCCTGCATCAATCCGAGAACTTCATCTCGCTGCTCTACTATCTGGGGTTGCTGACCTTCGCCGGCGAGCGGCGTGGACTGCCGCTACTGCGTATCCCCAACCAGACGGTGCGCCAACTCATGTGCGGCTATCTGCGCGAGGGCTACGCCGAGGCCGGTGTGTTCACACCCGCGACCTGGGAGATCGCCGACCGGCTCAGCCGCCTGGCCTACAACGGCGACTGGGAGCCGTTCTTCGACTATCTGGCCGAGCGCATCGCCGAGCAGGCCGGCGTGCGCGACTATCTGCAAGGCGAGAAGATGATCCGGAGCTTCCTGCTCGCCCGGCTCAATCTGACGCCCTACTTCCGGGTCTGGAGCGAGCAGGAACAGGGCGGCGGCTTCGTCGATCTCTATCTGGCGCCCTTCTATTTCCGCTATCCGGACATGCGCCATGCCTATCTGATCGAGCTGAAATACGTCAAGCGTTCCGAAGACACGCCCAAGCGGCGCACCGAGCTGATGGAGGCGGCGCGGTCGCAGTTACGCCGCTATGCCGGGGATGTGCGGGTACGCGAACATCTGGGGCCGGCGCATCTGCACGCCCTGGTGCGGCTCTACAGCGGCTGGGAGCTGGTGCAGCGTGAGGCGCTCGATCCGGCGGCGGATGCACCCTGAGTGTCCGGCGCTTGCCGGTGTCGGAGTCGGCGGCTACACCCAGAGCGATTCGAGTTCCAGGGTCAGCTCGACGAAGGGTGGGGCCTGAACGACATCCGCGCCGCCGGCCCGGAGCTCAAGCTGCCAGGCGCCATCCGGCAGTGCATAGACTTCCAGGGTGCGTTTGGCCGGATCGAGCAGACCATCGGCTCGATGGCGGCAATTTCGCGTGTTTGCTGTAGAGACCCCGGATACTACAATACCCCACTCAAGGCTGGGAGAATCCAACTCGTCACGTCCGGGTCTCCATCACACACAACCGAGACACACCCGAGAAGCCCATGCCCTTCAATCTGTTCCTAAAAACCTAAACAAAGTTGCTTATGGTGGTTTTTAAGTGATTCGCTCTCCGTTGATAGCGCCCTGGTGGGCGAGCAACTGGAGTCCGGGTTGAGCAGTCCCAACCGAATGGCCGGTCAACACCGGCAACATGGGCCGTGTCAGCCGTCGAAACCCAGCTTGCGCCATAAAAATTGCCTCGGCGTTCATCCTGAACAGAGAACAACCTTGCGATTCGACGTTGACCCCGACCATGGAGCGTGAAACCTTCACGCTTGTAGATAACCTATCTACAGTGGAAAATCCTGATGAAAAATGAAGAAAAAATCAAGAACTGTTTTTTGCTCCTCGTACCCCTCTATCGCGTCGGTTTGATACTCTGCCTGATGGCCACGCTCTATCTGGCCCTGACGCCCGTTCAGTCATCGTTCGGACTCGGCTACGACAAGGCCGATCATCTGCCGGCCTTCCTGGTCATGGCCTGGATGGCCGACGGCGGCTGGCCGGGACGCGAGCGGGCCTGGAAGCGCGCAGGATGGCTGCTGTGCTACGCGCTGTTCCTCGAATCCTTGCAGCACGAGCTGCCCTATCGCGACTTCTCCTGGTTCGATCTGCCGGCCGACCTGCTGGGGCCGGCGCTCTATTCGGGACTCAAGTGGCGCTTTCCCCAGTGGAAGGTCTTTCCACGCACCCCATCTCAGCCACAACCGCTCCCCCAAGCCAATGGAGACACTTGACACCATGCCGGATTCACCCTTCGCGCTCGACGACGACTCGGCCTACCAACGCTGGCGCGAGCGCAAGCTCGAACAGGCCCCGACCGATCTCGGGGCGCTGATCGTCGAGGTTCGCGACCCGCGCCGACTCACGGACGCCGAGCGCACGGCCATCCTGGACCGCTGCCGGATCGCCAACATGGCCATCTATGTCGGCGCCACGGGCGACGACCCGGACAAGGAGATCCCGCGCGCACTCGGCGCGAGCCTGGGTCTGCATCGGCTCGATCACAATCCCGGCGCCGACGAGGACGCCATCACCTCGCTGACCGTGCGGACCGATGCCCGTCATCGCGACTACATCCCCTATTCGAACCGTCCCATCTCCTGGCACACCGACGGCTATTACAACAGCCCCGAGCATCAGATCCAGGGTCTGCTGCTGCACTGCGTCCATCCGGCGGCGGATGGCGGGGCGAACGATCTGCTCGACCACGAGATCGCCTACATCCTGCTGCGCGACCGCAACCCCGAGTTCATCCGCGCCCTGATGCACCCGGAGTGCATGACCATCCCGGCCAACCATGTCGACGGCGAGGAAGTCCGACCCGACCAGCCCGGCCCGGTATTCTCGGTGCGCCCGGATGGACGGCTACACATGCGCTATACCAATCGCGCCCGCAACATCCGCTGGCGCGACGATCCCGTCACCCTTGAGGCCGTCGCAACGCTCAAGACCCTGTTCGAGCAGGGCACGGACTGGAGTGTCCGCGGGCGACTGGAATCCGGCTGGGGGCTGATCAGCAACAATGTGCTGCACACCCGGAGCGGCTTCACCGACGGTCCGGTGCCGCGTCTGATCTATCGGGCGCGCTATTACGACCGGCTCCAGGACACCTGAGACGCCGGCCGCGAGGCATGAGACGCGCGCTCCTGGCCGTGCTCGTCGCGCTGGTCGGGTGCGCGAGTCCGACGAACCCGTCTGATCCGACCGAGCGGATCGCGCAGACACTGGGGCTGGAACGACGTCTGGTCGAGGGCGCCGGATTTCGGCATCTGGTGTGGATCCGGGGCGATCCGTCCGCGGCCCGGCGCGTCCACGTCTATCTGGAGGGCGACGGCACGCCCTGGCTCGACCGCCGTCGCGTCGCCGCCGATCCGGGGCCGCGTCAGCCGCTCGCGCTGCGACTCATGGCGCTCGATCCAACCCCATCGATCCTGGTCGGACGTCCCTGTTATCACGGTCTGGCGCGCGCTCCCGGCTGCTCGCCCTGGCTCTGGACCCACGGGCGCTATGGCGAGCCGGTCGTCGTCAGTCTGGCGCGCGCCGTCGAGCGCGTGCTGCCGGCGGACGGCGATCGCGAGCTGGTCCTGATCGGTCACAGCGGCGGCGGCACCCTGGCCGTGCTGCTCGCGCCGCGTCTGAAGGGCGTGACGGCCGTGGTCACGCTCGCGGCCAATCTCGACGTTCGCGCCTGGAGCGCGCATCACGGCTACAGCCCCTTGAGCGGGTCGCTCGATCCGGCCGAGGAGCCGCCGCTCGATCCCAGCATCCGCCAGATCCATCTCCGGGGCGAGCGCGACGACACGGTGCCGCTCCAGACCCTGGCGCGCTATCGGGCGCGCAATCCGCACGCCAGGGTCGAGGTGGTGGCGGGAACCGACCATCGGCGCGGCTGGGTGGAACACTGGCCGGCCTTGCTGGAGTCGGTCCGGACGGTCGTCGGGCCGGACCGCACGACCGAACCCGGCGTCAGTGGTCCGGGCCGGCATCCCGCAGAACGGCGAGTGCCTCATCGAAGCGCAGGTCGCGAATCGCGGCCTCGAGCGACGCACTCGCGGCCGTGCCAAACCGGGCCCTCAGCGCCGGCTCCAGTGTCTTGAAGATCCGGCGCGCCCGCGAGTTGTTCTCGCTCAGGGCGGCGCGCAGTTCGTCCAGCCGTTCCGGGTCCAGGTCGGGTGCGGGCGCGGGCGTCGCGTCGGCGGCGGACTCGGCTGTCGTCTCCTTGATCCAGGGCGTACTGAGCGCGATGAAGTCGGCCAGCCGCTGTTCGAGCGCCCTCAGATCGGCGTCGAGCGCGTCCTCGGGTGTCCCCTGCTCGATGGCCGGCTCCAGCCGTTCGGCCAGTCGCATCAGGTCGACCGCCCCCAGATGTCCGGCCTCGCCGCGCAGTCGGTGCATGGCATGCGTGGCCGCCTCAGGCGCGCCGGCGGCCAGGGCCTCGCGCGTGCGCTCCACGGCGTCGCGCTGCTCGGCGACGAACCGCGCGAGCAGGCGCCGGAAGAAAACGGGGTCCGGCCCCAGACTGCGCGCGGCGAGCGCCCGGTCGAGGCCCGGAATGTCCGGCAGCGACACGCCGACGGATTCGGCCGGCCCGCCCTCCGTCGCGACCGCCCCCTCGACCGGCGCGCCTGCACCGAGACGCGCCAGCACGCATTCGGTGAGCCGTTCCAGGTCCAGCGGCTTGGGCAGGATGTCGTCGACCCCGGCCGCGCGTGCGGCCGCCTGCTCCTCGGCCATCACGCCCGCCGTCAGGGCGATGATCGGCAGGTCGGTCAGACCGAGCCGGTCGCGGATCAGACGGGTCGCGGTCAGACCGTCCATCACCGGCATGCGCACGTCCATGAGCACGGCGTCGAATCCGTGCGGGCCGGCCATGAGCGTCTGCAGGGCCTGTTGTCCGTCGACCGCCAGTGTGACGCGCGCCCCCTCGCGCCCGAGCGCGCGCTCGACCACCTCGCGATTCATGGCGCTGTCGTCGACCACCAGGAAATGACGTCCCGCCAGGCGTGGTCCGGTCGCCGGTCGGCTCGGCGGTGATGGAGGCGCGACGGCATCCGTCGCGGCGCGCTCGAAGGGCAGCTCGAACCAGAAGGTGCTGCCGCGTCCGACCTGACTCTCGACCCCGATGCGTCCGCCCATGAGTTCGACCAGCCGCTTGCTGATCGACAGCCCCAGTCCGGTGCCGCCGAAGCGGCGTGTGATGCCGCTGTTGGCCTGGGTGAAGGACTGGAAGATCTGATCGAGTATCTGGGGCTCGATGCCGATCCCGCTGTCGGAGACCTCGAAGCGCAGGCGAACGCGCCGTTCGCCGGACTCGATCGTGCGGATGCGCAGACGCACGTCGCCGCGCTCGGTGAACTTGATGGCATTGCCGATGAGATTGAGCAGCACCTGATCGATCCGCAGGGCATCGCCGAGCAGTGGGCCGATGGGCTCGTCGGGTGTCTCGATGCTCAGCGTCAGTCCCCTGGACCGGGCGGTGGAGAGCATCAGACTGTCGACCTTGGCCAGGATGCCGGCCAGCTCGAAGGGTTGTGATTCCAGCCTGAGCTGTCCGGCCTCGATCTTGGAGAAGTCCAGGATGTCGTTGAGGAGCGCGAGCAGCGATTGACCGGCCTCCTGGATGTGCTCGACCAGTTCGTGCTGCTCGGCGGGCAGCGGCTCGAGTGCCAGCAACTGGGTCAATCCCAGCACGGCGTTGAGCGGGGTGCGGATCTCGTGGCTCATGTGGGCCAGGAACTCGCTCTTGGCGGCGCTGGCGGCTCGCGCCTCGGCGGTGCGCGCCGCGACCTGCCGCTCCAGGTCGGCGTTGAGTTCACGGAAACTCTGCTCGCGTGCGCGTAGTTCCTCCTCCATGCGCTTACGCTCGGTGATGTCCGTGACCAGGGCGATGAAGCCGATGCACTCGCCGGCGGCATCCTTGAGCGCCGCGAGCGAGGCGCTGATATATCCACGCTCTCCGTTCGGACGCTGGATGGCGCGCTCGAAGATCTCGGGTGGTCCGCCGTGACAGAGGTGGTCCAGCGTACTCTGGAGGCGGTGCCGATCCTCGGGCAGGATCAGATCCCAGAGTGTGCGGTCGAGCAGGGTCGCGCGCGGCAGGCCGATGATCCGGGCATAGCGCTCGTTGACGCGCCTGAACCGCCCGCTGCGATCGATCTCGGCCACGCCCGTCAGCCCCTGCTCGATGAGCGCGCCGAGCCGCTGATCGCTGTCGAACCGGGCGGCGGCCTCATGGGCGGCGCGCAGCTCGGACTCGCGTTCCTCGATCGCGTGTCTGAACTCCAGTGCAACCAGTACACGGCGCTGATACTCGCGACGCCACAGCAAAAAGCCGATGGCATAGGTCAGGAGCAGCACCACGGCCAGCACCAGACTCGTGGCCCAGAGGATGGTATCGATCGCGGCCAGGGCCTCGCGCTCGTCGATCTTGGTGATCATCACCCAGGACGTACCGGCGATCGGCGCGGCATAGGCCAGGACGGGTTCGCCGCGATAGTCCAGGCCGCCCCGGAGGATCCCGTGTCGCCCCTGGAGCGCCCAGGCGGCGGGGAGCCGGGGCGCGTCCAGCGATCCGTGACGCTGTGTCGCGGCCACCGATGGATGGCGCAGTGGCGTCAGGTACTCGATCTCCATTCCCGAGCGCCGGATCAGGAAGCTCTCGGCGGTCTCGCTCGGCAACGGCCAGGACTGCACCAGCGGCAGCAGCCGGCGTTCCAGGGCCAGGGTGACATAGAACGCGCCCACCACGGGGCCATCGCGAAAACGGATCGGCGTCAGATAACTGTACTCCCAGACGCCGGCGCGATTCGCCCTCAGGTCGATGAAGCGGATCTCGGGGCGCGCCCGAACCTCGACGAGCAGATCCCGATCAGGACCGGACTCGACCGTGCCGACCCGGAACAGCTCCCGTCCGTCGTTGTCGAAGACCGCCGCGCCGAGCCAGTCCTTGATGTCCGCCATCTCGCGCGTGCGCCCCTGCATCTGATCCAGGAGCACGCCGTCGCGACGACCGCCGGCGATCCAGCGTTCGAGACGGTCGGGAAGCTGGGAGTTGCCGGTGGCGAAGGCTTCCACGTCACGGCGTGTCTCGGTCAGCAGATGCTCGATCTGCTGACGTTTCTGCTCGGCGATCGCGCTCAGGTTCTGATCCGTGTTGTTGCGGATGACCTCGCGGAAGCTCTGAAAGGTGTAGCCGCCGATCGCCAGGATCGCGAGCGTGACGACGGGCAGCAGGAGCAGTGAACGCCAACTCGGACGTGCGGCAGGCGGACGATTGCCGAATGGAGGTTTCATCGGTCTGGCACCGGGGCTGATTCGTGTGTGGGAGCCGGCTTCATGATGAGTTGCCGCAACCGCTGACGGGCCATCGGGAAGTCGAGGGCCGTGATCGACTCGGCGATGGGGGCATAGTCGTCTTCCCAGGGCGTGCCGGCGAGTCGCTCCTGGAGTTCGCGGCTCAGGCGCCGGGCGCGGCTGTTGTTGGTCGCCAGGAGCGCGTCGAGCTGGTTCAGCCGTTCGAGGTGTCCGGTGTCCTCCAAGGCTGGGGTGGCGGGTCTCGCCTCGGGTTCATCGGATTCATCGGATCCGGCGTCGCTCTCCGCGTCCGGGAGACCCCTGTCCGTCGTCTCGCCGGCATCGTCTTGGAGCCGCTCGGCATCGGGCGCCGACGGCTCCAGACGCACCGTGAACCAGAAGGTGCTGCCCCGGCCGGCGACGCTCTCCACCCCGATCTCGCCGCCCATCAGTTCTGTCAGACGCTTGCAGATGCTCAGGCCCAGTCCGGTGCCGCCGTACTGGCGCGTGGTCGAGGCATCGGCCTGATGGAAGACGTTGAACAACCGCTCCAGTTGCGCCGATGTCAGACCGATGCCGGTATCCCGGACCGAGAGCTTGAGGAGTACGGACGTTTCGGTTCGCTCCTGACACTCGACACGGACCCACACGCCGCCGGCGTGCGTGAACTTGAGCGCATTGCCGACCAGATTATTGAGTACCTGCAACAGCCGCAGCGGATCGCCCCGCAACCAGAGCGGCACCTCGGGCGCCAGCGCGAAATCGAGTGTCAGCCCCTTCTTCTCGGCCTGGATCTCGAACAGGGCGCGCGTGGTATCGAGCACCTCCTGGAGCCGGAGCGGAATCGACTCCAGATGCATCCGTCCGGCCTCGATCTTGGAATAGTCCAGGATGTCGTTCAGCACGCCGAGCAGGGCGGTGGCGGCCAGATGAATACGTTCGATGTAATCGCGTTGATGCGGCATGAGCGACGAGTCGAGCAACAGGCTGGACAGTCCGATCACCGCGTTCATGGGGGTGCGGATCTCGTGGCTCATGTTGGCCAGGAATTCGCTCTTGGCGCGGTTGGCCGATTCGGCGGCGGCGCGTGCCTGTTCGAGTTCCTGCTGATGACGCTTGCGCTCGGTGATGTCGCGTCCATTGAGCACCAGACCGCCGACGGCCGGATTGTGGCTCAGGTTGGTGGCCAGGATCTCGATGTCGCGCCAGGTGCCGTCGGCGTGACGCATGGGCCACTCCGTGACCAGTGTGATGTCCTGGGCGTCCAGAACGCGGGCGATGAAACGGTCGGCTTGAATCCGGTCCTCCGGGCGGAGAAAGTCGAGGAGCGAGACCCGCGTCAGCTCGCGCGGTGAATGGCCCAGCACGCGCTGGATTGAATCGCTCACGAAGCGCACCCGCAGATCCGTGTCGGTCAGAATGATGAGATCCGAGGAATGACGCGCGAGCGCGGCGAAACGGATTTCACTGGTCTGGACGGCGCGCTCGGCCTGCAAGCGCGCCAGCTCGTGTCCGGCGAAGGCCTGACGCAGCATGACCAGGATGACCAGACTCGCCGCCGCCAGGATCAGGATGCTCAGTGTCGTCTCGCCGTGCCTGAGATCGCTCAGCGGCGACCAGCCGAACGCGATCGAGATGAGCAGGACATAGACGGCGCCGATCGACAGATAGGGCAGGACCGCCAGACTCCAGGCCGGACGATCCGGGGCACAGGGCGGCGGTTCGGATTGGCCGTGGCGTTCCCGGTATTCCAGATAGGCGGCCATCATCATCATGAGGGCCGCCAGATGATAGAAGACATCGGTGGAACCGCCCACGGCGTAGACACCGGTGGCGACCTCTTGGGCGAAGCGCAGGTCGGCCAGCAGGAAGGCGAACACCCCGCCGCTCAGCCAGACCATGGGCAGGGTCGAGCGCGCGCGTCTGGGGCGCATCAGCCAGACGGCCAGGGCGACCAGCAGCACGGTGTCGCCGACCGGATAGGCCAGGGTCAGCGCCGGTTCCAGGTGACTGTCGTGTCGGGCCTGGGTGATGGCGCTCAGCGGGAAATACCAGACCAGGGTAGCGACCCCGATGGCGATCACGCTCAGGTCGAACCAGAACAGGAGGCGCTCGACACGGCTCTCCAGCGGACGCGCGAAGCTCAGGATCCCGGCGAACATGAAGGGAAAGAGACCCAGATAGGCCAGATCGGCCACCGAGGGAAAGGGATCGATCCCGAGCAGGAGTTCCTGGACGGACCAGGCGACCTCGCCGAGCCAGTAGGAGAAGGCCCCCAGGGTGATCAGCCGCCAGCCGCGCCGCGTGAGCGGGTCGATCCAGGGTGCGCGGGCCGTGCGCAGGCTCAGGATCACCAGCGACGCATGGGTCGTGATGAAGAGCAGATTGGCGGCCAGGGTGCTCTGCCGGTCGTCGCCCCAGCCCTGGAACAGCCGGATCATGACGGCGGACACCAGCGCCAGATTGAATGCCAGCAGCCAGAGACCAAAGTCGGCGAGGCGTCGGCTCGGCCCTGTCGGAGCCGGGGGCGCGGAAACTGGGGCGGCTCGGCTCGCCAAGGGGTCAGGCATGTCGCGCTCGTTTGGGCATGATGTCGAACGGTTCTCGAATCTCGACGCTTCCCTGACGTGTCTTTTGGATAGAATGCCGTATTCTAACCCCTGCCCGCCTCGACCGCCGTCGATTTGCGACATGGCCGCGTCCCCTAGGGGAATGGAGGCCGGAGCCTTCTGGGCGCGTCCCAACCCAAGCCGTAGAACACCCATTGGATCGTCGCCGATGAAAAAGAACGCCCCGCCCAAGAGCGAGGGAACCGATTCCTCCAAGTCCACACCCTTCGACGGCTATGTCGTCTGTATCGGTGCCTCGGCCGGTGGTCTCGACGCGCTGGAGAAGTTCTTCAAGGCCTGCCCGACCGATCTCGGCGCGGCCTTCGTGGTGGTGCAGCATCTGTCGCCCGACCACAAGAGCATGATGAGCAATCTGCTCGCGCGCCACACCGAGATGCCGGTGACCATGGTCGAGGACGACATGCCGATGGACGCCAACCACGTCTATCTGATCCCGCCCGGCGCCATCATGCATGTGACCAAGGGACACCTGCATCTGACGCCGAAGAATCCGCGCGGCCTGACCCTGCCGATCGACATCTTCTTCTCCTCGCTGGCCGACGTCTACGACCGCCACGCCGTCGGCATCATCCTCTCGGGCACGGGCACCGACGGCACGCGCGGCTCGGTGGCCATCAATGCCGCCGGCGGTTTCCTCATGGCGCAGGATCCGGAATCGGCCAAGTTCGACGGCATGCCGCGCAGTGTGATCGCCACCGGGCTGGTCGATGCCATCCTGCCGGCCGAGGAGATCCCGGCGCGGCTGCTGGCGCACATCCGCAACATTCCCTACGAAGAACCCGAGGTCGAGCCGCCGCGTCAGGTCGCGCACGCCAACATGACCAGGGATGAAGTGCTGGCGGCACTGCTGCATCTGCTGCATCAGGTCGGCGGGATCGACTTCTCCGACTACAAGCCGACCACGGTCATGCGCCGCATCGACCGGCGGATGCAGGTGCGTCACACCCCGGAGCTGTATCAGTACTACGACCTGCTCGAACACGACCGCAACGAAATCATTACGCTAAGGCGCGAGATGCTGATCTCGGTCACGAGCTTCTTTCGCGATCCCGAGACCTTCAGCGTGCTGGCCGACACGGTGATCGGCCCCATGGTCGCCGATCGTCCGCCCAACGAACCGATCCGGGTCTGGATCGCGGGCGTGGCCACGGGCGAGGAGGCCTACACCATCGGCATGCTCTTCATCGAAGCCTTCGAGCGCGAGCGCCGCTGGCCGAACCTCAAGATCTTCGCCACCGACGTCGATCAGTCCTGCGTCGAGACGGCCAGCGTCGGTCAGTATCCCGAATCGGCCGCCGCCGAGCTCTCGCCCGAGCGCCTGGAGCGCTTCTTCACCCGGCAGGGCGACCGCTTCGTCATCAAGAACGAACTGCGCCAGTGCATCGTCTTCGCCCGGCACAATCTGCTCGCCGATCCGCCCTTCACCAAGATGGATCTGGTGGTCTGCCGCAATACGCTGATCTATTTCAACACGGCGGCCCAGGAACATGCCCTGCGCTCGCTGCAATACGCCATCCGCGAGGGCGGCGTGCTGCTGCTCGGCCCCAGTGAGTCACTGTCGTCCGTGACCGAGGGCTTGCAGACGATCAGTGCCAAGCACAAGCTGTTTCGGCGCATCGGCGCCATTTCGCTGCCCTTCCTCGAACGCCGGGGTGCGACGCTGCTCACACCGCCGACGCTCAGCAAGCCGCCTCAACTGGCCAAGTCGCGCCATGGCGCCAGCGAAGCCTCGGTCGCCACTCTGGGCGTCACCGCCCTGCTTTCGCTCTATACGCCGCCGGCGATCGTCGTCAATCACCACCACGAGGTGATCCATCTCTTCGGCGACGTCAATCCCTATTTCCAGACCCGCGAGGGCGCGGCCAGTCTGGAGATCAGTCGCCTGCTGCCCGAAAAGCTCACACCCGTGGCCGCGGCGCTGCTCTACAAGGCCACGCGCGACCGCTGCTCGATCATCTCCGATCTGATCGACGTGACGCTCAAGAGCGGCGAGCAGCGCACCATCCGGTTGTCGGCCCATCCGCTGCACAACGACAGCGAGGAACGCCTGACCCTGCTGTGCTTTGAGCCGGCCCCGAACCAAGCGGTGGCCACCGCCGCCGAGCCGGTCGATGTCGACGCCGAGACCATGGCGCGCGTGGCCGTGCTCGAACGCGAGCTGGGTGCCACGCGCGAGAGTCTCCAGGCGACCATCGAGGAACTGGAGACCTCCAACGAGGAGCTTCAGGCCACCAACGAAGAGCTCATGGCCTCCAACGAGGAGCTGCAAAGCTCCAACGAGGAGTTGCAGTCGGTCAACGAGGAGATGAGCACCGTCAACGCCGAGTTCCAGGAGAAGATGCTGGTGCTCAACCGCGTCAACGCCGATCTCGACAGCATGGCCAAGGCCGCCGGCGTGGCCACCATCTTTCTCGACGCCGATCTGCACATCACGCGCTTCAGCCCGGACGCGACCCAGATCTTCAAGCTGCGCGAGTCCGACACGGGGCGTCCGCTGGGCGACATCTCGCACGTGCTGCGCTATCCGAGTCTGATCGAGGATCTGCGCCGGACCCTCGGCACCCAGCGCCCGGTCGAGACCGAGGTGGTCACGCTGGATGACAAGAAGACCTATCTGGTGCGCATCCTGCCGTATCTGATCCCCTCGACCACCATCAACGGCGTGGTGGCCACCTTCGTCGACGTGACCGCCTTCCATGACGCGCGCCGGCTGCAATCCATCCTCGATGCCCTGCCCGAACACGTCGCCGTGCTCGATCACAGCGGCTGCATCATCATGGTCAATGCCGCCTGGCGACGCTTCGCACGTGCCAACGGCGACAAGGATCTCAAGCATTCCGGGCCGGGGGTGAACTATCTGGAGATCTGTCAGCCGGGCATGAGTCAAGAGGATGGCTATGCCGAGGAGGCCTATCGCGGTCTGCGCCAGGTGCTCGAAGGGACGTTGCCGATCTTCTCGATGGAGTATCCCTGCAACTCACCGAGCGAGGATCGCTGGTTCGTCATGAACGTCGCGCCCGTGATGAGTCAGGACATCGGCGTGGTGGTCAGTCATATCAACATCACGGCCTGGCGCCGGAGTCGCGCGGCTTGAAAAGGCGTCAACTCAATTTCACCCGACTGCGCGAGCGCGCCGAGCGGGCGATCGCCGATGGACAGGCCGGTCCGGCCCTGTCCCCGGAACAGGATGATTCCAAAGCACTGGAACTCTCGCATCTGATCGAGGAACTGCGGGTCTATCAGGCCGAACTGGAGATCCAGAACGATGAGCTGATCCATGCGCAGGAGCACATCGCGAGCGCCATGGATCGCTATCGGCGGCTCTTCGAACATCTGCCGGTTCCGGCGGTCGTGGTCGATGCCGGCGGTTTCATCGTCGAGGCCAACGAGCAGGCGCACGAGGTGCTGGGCATCAGTCGTCATGTCGCCCTGCAGCGCGGCTCGCTGTTCCAGCTCTTCGATTTCCCGAGCCGCACCCGGCTGCACAGTCTCATGCGCACCGCGCTCGACGTCGGCCCCCATCAATTGGACTCCATGGCGCTGAAGGCCGGCGGCGAGGCCGAGACGTTCTTCGACGTGCACCTCATGCCGCTGAGCGAGCGTACCTCGGACGATCGGCAGATCCTGGTGGTCCTGGTCGATCGCAGTGCCGAGCAGGCCCTGCGCGTGCTCTCACACGATCTCATGCAGGCCAAGCTGGCGGCCGAGCAGGCCGGCGTCGCCAAGAGCGCCTTTCTGGCCAACATGGGGCATGAACTGCGCACGCCCATGAATGCGCTCATCGGGCTGTCGAGCCTGCTGCTCGACGGCCCCGAGGCCATGACCCCGCATCAGCGCGACTATCTGCTCAAGATCCATGACTCGGCGGCGGCACTCTCCAGCCTGCTCAACGACATCCTGGACTATTCCCAGATCGAGGGCGGCGATCTGCATCTGGAGTCCAAGCCGCTGAATCTCGACAACCTCCTGGATCGCACCCGGCAGATCTACGGACCCTGCGCCGAGGAGAAGGGACTCGCCTTTTCCTATGCCAGGGCGGCGGACGTGCCGTCCGTGCTCGCCGGCGATCCGCTGCGTCTCCAGCAGGTGCTCGATCATCTGGTCGACAACGCCATCGAGTTCACCGAGCGCGGCGGCGTCCGGATTCGGGTCGAGCTGGTCGCCGCTCCCGAGTCGGTCGGCTCGAAGACGGCGGGCGGTAGGCGCGTCGTCCTGTGCTTCTCGGTCGAGGACACCGGCAGCGGCCTGACGCCCGAGCAGTGTCAGGCGCTGTTCGTCCCCTTTCAGCAGGGCGACATGTCGGCCAGTCGCGTCCACGGCGGTACCGGCCTGGGGCTGAGCCTCAGCCGGCGTCTGGTCGAGCTGATGGGCGGTGAGATCGGCGTCGAGAGCCGACTGGGCGAGGGCAGTCGCTTCTGGTTCAGGGTTCCGCTGCGTCTGGTCGACATCGACGACTATGCCGCCGGCCGTGCCGCTCCGGAACCGGACCCCGCCGGCGCCCCCCCCGAACGCGCACCTGGGCCACGCACGGCGCCCCGGCGACCGGATCTGGACGCCCTCCATCCGAAGCTCCAGACGCTGGTCTGGATGCTCGACAATCGGCAGAGTCGGGCCCGCCGGCTCAGTCACGAGATCGAATCCCTGTTACAGGGTTCCGCGTTACAGACGGACTATGCGCCGATCGCCGCTGCGATCGCCCGGCTCGACTTCGAGCAAGCCCTGGCCGGGGTAAGACGTCTGGTTCGCACACAAGATTGGGACTTGCCATGAAAGAACACGACCTTCCACGCCTCCTCATCGTCGACGACACGCCGACCAACATCGAGATCCTGCTCGGGATGCTGGAAGACAGCTATGACACCAGCTTCGCCACCTCCGGGCGACAGGCGCTCGAACTGCTCGCCAAGACCGCCAAGCCGGATCTGATCCTGCTCGACGTCATGATGCCCGAGATGGACGGCTATGAGGTCTGCGCGGCGCTCAAGTCCGATCCGGTCACACGCGAGATCCCGGTGATCTTCGTCACCGCGCGCACGGACTCCGAGAGCGAGGTCCGTGCATTGTCGGCCGGCGGCGTGGACTTCGTGCACAAGCCGGTCAACAAGCCGGTTCTGCGCGCGCGTGTGGCGCTGCATCTGGAGCTGGAGCGGCGCGCGCGTGATCTGCGCACCGCCAATGCCGAGCTGACGCGCCATCGCGATCACCTGGAGGATCTGGTGCATGAGCGGGTGCGTGAGCTGGCGCTGGCGCGCGACGAGGCCGAGAGCGCCAATCGCGCCAAGAGCGTCTTTCTGACCAACATCGGCCATGAGCTGCACACCCCCATGCATCAGATCATGGGACTGGCCTATCTGGCCAAACGCGACAGCCAGGACGAGCGTTTGCGGACACGGATGGATCAGCTCGAACGCGCCTCGCAGCGTCTGCACCAGATCATCACTGATCTGCTGACGCTCAGTCGCGCCGAGTCCGAGCGGCTGGAACTGGAGATCGCGGATTTCGATCTGGAAGCGCTGTGCGCGCGGGTCATCGGGCGCTTCGAGGCGTCGGCCGGCTCCAAGGGGCTCGAATTGGTCCGGCGGATCGAGCCGGGCGTTCCGCGCTGTCTGCGGGGCGATGCATCCCATCTGGAACAGATGCTCGATGCCTTGCTGAGCAATGCCGTCAAGTTCTCGGAGCGGGGATGTGTGCGGCTCGTCGTCACGGCGATCGAGGCGCGTGAAAAGGCGGTGACCCTGCGTTTCGCCGTCGAGGATCAGGGGATCGGTCTGTCGCCCGAGGCGCGCGCGAACCTGTTCGAGCCGTTCCGCCAGGGCGACGGCTCCATGACGCGCCGCCATGAGGGCATGGGACTGGGGCTGGCGCTGGTCAAGCGTCTGGTCGCGCTCATGGGCGGTGAGATCGGCGTCGAGAGCGCGCTGGGTGAGGGCAGTGTGTTCTGGTTCAGTCTGCGTTTGCCGATCGCCGAGGTTGCGCCGCCGGTCGAAGCGGCTCGGGGGCCGGTCGACGAGGCGATGCTGAACAAGGCCATCGAGGATCTGGTCGCGCTGCTGGAACAGTGCGACGTGACCGCTCACAGTCTCTATTTCGATGCGCCCAGCCTCTATGAACCGGTGCTGAAGGGGCGCGAGGAGGCGTTTCGCCGGGCGCTGGCCGGCTACGACTTCGAAGAGGCGCTGGCGGTGTTGCGGGGTGATCGATCGGCCGCCGCTCAGTGCGAACGGCCGAGGTGTTCGAAGCGCGATGGATGAGCGCGCCCCGGCTCACTTCATCCGCCGCACGGCCTGCCGGAAGTTGGACATGGGCGATTCGGCCACGCCCCACCAGGCGTCGGAGCGTTCCTGGAAGGCCATCATGGAGTCATAGAGCCGCTTGAAGGTGGGATTCTTCTCGGCTTCCTCGGCATAGACCTGATGCGCGGTCTCATAGGCCTTGAGCAGCACGTCGTCTGGGAAGCGGCGCAGCTCGGCCCCGCCGGCGATCAGCCGTTGCAGCGCGGGCGGATTCTTGGCGTCGTAGCGGGCGAGCATCTCAAGGTGCGCCTCATTGGCGGCGACCTCGAAGGCGGCCCGATAGCTCGGCGGCAGCGCGGCCCATTGATCCTTGTTCACATAGAACACCAGATGGGTGCCGGTCTCCCACCAGCCGGGGTAGTAGTAATACTTGGCGACCTTGTGGAAACCGAGCTTCTCGTCGTCATAGGGCACGGTCCACTCGGCCGCGTCGATGGCGCCGCGCTCCAGCGAGGGATAGATCTCGCCGCCGGGCAGTGACTGAGGCACCGCGCCCAGACGCGAGAAGATCTCGGCGCCGAAGCCGGGGATGCGTATCTTGAGTCCCTTGAGATCTTCCAGCGACTTGATCTCCTTACGATACCAGCCGCCCATCTGTGCGCCCGTGCTGCCGCCGGGGAAGTTGAGGATGTCGTACTCGGCGAACATCTCGCGCAGCAGCCCCATGCCCTCGTCGGCCATCACCCAGGAGGTGAGCTGGCGGGTGTTCAGACCGAAGGGCAGGGTGGTCTCGGCGGCCAGCGCCCTGTTCTTGCCGTAGTAGTAATAGGAGGCGGTGTGGCCGCACTCGACCGTGTTCTGCTGCACGGCGTCGAGCACGCCGAACGCGGGCACCAGCTCGCCGCCGGCGAAGACGCGGATCTCGAAGCGCCCGTCGGTCAGCTCGGCGACCCGCTTGGACAGGGTCTCGGCGCCGCCGTAGATGGTGTCCAGGCTCTTGGGAAAGCTCGACGCCAGGCGCCATTTGATGTTCGGCCCCTCGGCACGGGCCGGGAGCGCGACGCCGGCTCCGGCGGCGAGTGCGCCGACACCGGCGGTCTTCAGGAAATCGCGTCTTTGCATGGCTGTGTCCTCACCAGATCGTTGTCGTTCGTCAGTTGTGAGAGGATGACTCGGAGTGCCTGGCGACATCCGAGAGTTCACGGTCGGCGCGCCGGCCGATGATCCGCACCAGCGGCCCGAGCGTCGCCGCCGGTGGCCAGGGCCAGGGTGAGCAGGATCTCGACCTGATAGTCGTCGGCGCGGCTCAGCATCAGCAGCACCAGACCGCCGCTCAGGATGCCCGGCAGCGCGCCGCCGATGACCTCGTACCCCAGCATCCCGAGCGCGCCGAACGGGCTCGGTTCGCGTTCGCCGGTGGCGATCCCGATCAGGGTCAGGAACAGCACCACGGCCACGCCGTCGTTGAACAGGGATTCGCCCGTGATCTTGGTGTTGAGCGACTCGGGCGCGCCGGCGAAGAGCAGGAAGCCGAGCATCCCGTGCAGCACGGTGTCCTCGAAGTCGATGTCTTCAAGCAACTGCTTCAGTGTCGCCTGCCATTCGCTGTCGAGCGGTGAGATCAGCAATCCGAGCGAGAGCAGGAGCGCGATCAGCATCAGACCGATGGAGGTCGGCAGCCGGATGAAGCGATGGTTGATCCAACTGAAGACCGCCGCCAGGCTCAGCAGGATGGCGAGGATGTCGAACAGATGCATCGGCGTCTCCGGGAGCGATCGCCGGTCAGGGCTTCAGGGGTACAGCCTCGACTCAGAGGCTCGGCTCAATAGCGTCCGCCGCTCTTGAGCAGATAGTTGCGCATCTCGGCGCTTTCGAGGTTCATGCGCATCAGGTTGCTGTGGGTGATGCGGAAGATGGCGCGCATGACCTTGAACACCAGGCGCGGGTGGGTCTCGATCAGGGCGTCGAAGTCCTCCGGCTCCAGGGTCAGGACGGTGACGGGTTCCTCGGCGCGCAGGGCGGCGCGGCGTGGCTTGCCGTCGACGAAGGCGCGGGTGCCGGCGCATTCGCCGGGGCGCATCCGGTAGACGGTCTCCTCCTTGCCGCCGACGGATTTGCAGACGCAGAGCCGACCGCGTACCAGTACGAAGAGCGTGCGTCGATCCTGGTCCTCGTCGACCAGCGTCTCGCCGGCCTGGAGTGAGATGACGCCCATGCGCTCGGCGAGCGCCCGGCATTCGTCGGCGTCCAGTTCCCCGCCCAGAGTCGAGCCGGCGAGGGCTTGTGTTTTGTCGATGTCGGTCATGGGTGTGGCTCCTGAATCCGTGAATGAATCGGCGAAATGGCGACTATCATACCGGACACGGTTCAATGGTCGATAGGCCCGATGGGCCTTGGAGGCGAACGATGGAGGCTTTATTGAAATTGCCCAGACATCGCTTCAGCCGCGCGCAGTTCGAGCGCATGGTGGAGGCGGATGTGTTCGGGCCGCTGGATCGTCTGGAACTGCTGGATGGGGAGATCATCGACATGGCGCCACAGAAGAGCCGTCATGCCACGGCGGTCACGCTCGTCGGGGATGCGCTGCGGGTCGCTTTGCGCGATCAGGGGGTGACGGTGCGCATGCAGCTTCCGCTGGTGCTCGACGATCACTCCGAGCCTGAGCCGGATGTGGCCATCGTGCCCGGTGGTGCGCGTGACTATCGTGATGCCCATCCTTCGCGGGCGCTGCTCGTTTGCGAGGTCTCGGACAGCACGCTGGCCTATGATCGCGGTCGCAAGCTTGCGGCCTATGCGCGGGCGGGTATCCCGGAGTACTGGGTGCTGGATCTGAATGCGGAGCGGTTGGAGGTCTTTCGCCGGCCGGAGCAGGGCGATTATGCGCTCGGGAGCACGCTGGGCGCTGATGATTGTGTGTCGCCGCTGGTGTGTCCGAGTGCGTCGATTCGGGTCGGGGAGTTGCTGCCTTGAGAGCGAGAAAGGCCCGCTCCGAAGAGCGGGATGTGGCAATTGATCTCAGGCGGCTTTGCGTGGAGAGAGCATGGAATCCGGGTTGAAATCCTGCATGCCGAAGTCGGCCGGATCGAGATCGAACAGTCCGGCCTGCTCGAACGCCACGCTCAGCACGTCGTAATAGGCGGCCTGCAAGCCGCTCGCGAATTGGCCTTGATCGTCCTTTGCCTTCTCAGCCGCACGTCTGGCCGCCCATAGGACTTCCTCCAGGACCGCGAGTGCGGCGTCATTTTTGGTCACTGTCTCTCGCTCACGAAGCACCCCCTCGATGATGTTGATTTGCTCGCGCTGGCGCGCAATATCGCTTGGCCATTTATGCGTCCGGTAATAACGCACTTTTTCTGGATCGTGAATTGCCGGCGGTTTGTGCGATCTCATACGCCGATGGCTTTACGTCCTTCAGCATAGCCGCCTCCCTAGGCGCGCAGGATTCGATCTGCCGCAGGGGTTGAGAGACAGCTTGGTGGTGATGGTAAACCTTCGGTGAGGTCCGCTCCGAAGTAGGGGCCGGTCCCCACGAACCGACCCGTGACTCAGAGCGCGATCAGCCCTTGGCCGCGCCCGCGTCGTCGTCCTTCTTCTCGGGGAAGAGGAACGAGGCCACGACACCCAGCGCCAGCACGCCGAGCACCACCATCAGACTGGTTCCGGGCGAGATGTGCAGACCCGTATCCACAATCGCATGGTTCCAGGACTGCAACGCCATCTTGCCGGCGATGTAGAACAGCAGCACGATGACCGCCTTCTCCAGATGCACCAGATAGCGCGTCAGGGCCGCGAGCACGAAATAGAGACTGCGCAGGCCCAGGATGGCGAAGATCATGGCCGCATAGACCAGCAGCGGTTCCTGCGTCACGGCGATGACGGCCGGCACCGAGTCGAACGAGAAGGCCAGGTCCGAGGTCTCGATCGTCGCCAGACACAGGAAGGCCGGCGTGGCATAGAGCGCGCCCATGCGCGTGACCGACTTCCGGCGATCGGCCTCCTCGCGCCCGACGAACAACTCCTCGTGCTTGACGAAGAAGCGGTCCAGATGCAATCGCGTGTAGATCGGCATCATCTTGCCGGTCAGACGCACGCTCCAGTGATTCGAATAATCCTCGATCTCCTCCCCATCGCCACGGCTCTTGAGCATCTGCACGCCGCTCCAGCCGACCAGGATGGCGAAGAGGAAGCCGACCCAGGGGCTGGCCATGAACAGACTGGTGCCGATCAGCACGAAGATGGCGCGGAACACCAGCGCCCCGATGATGCCCCAGTAGAGGATGCGGTGTTGCAGCCCCGAGCGGATGCCGAAGGAGGCGAAGATGGCCATGAAGACCATGAGGTTGTCGACCGAGAGGCTCTTTTCGAGCACATAGCCGGCCAGATAGAGATCGGCCCACTCCTTGCCGAAGCGCCCCCACAGATAACCGTAGAAGCCGAGCGCGAGCATGATCCAGAACACCGACCACCTGGCGGCATCGGCGACGCTGATCTCATCGGTCTTGCGATGCGCGAAGAGATCCAGATAGATGGAGACGGCGACCACCGTGATGAAGATCGCGATGGCTTCCATCGGAAAGCCGAAATGGCCCATACAGACTCCGGGGTTGAGGTTGATCGATCGAAACGAAAACCGCCGCGAGAGGCGGCGGTCGATACGGGCGCGAGCGGGCTTGGTCTGCACCTGTCCCGTCGAGGACGGCGAGCATAGGCCAGATCGCGGATTTGCTCCAGTCCCGCGTAGAGGCTCGTTGCTGGGGTGAAGGCCGGTACCGTCAAGCGTTCGACATCTGCGTGATCCATAATCCTGAGGATCGAGCTTTTCGCGGCGCTCGTGCGCTACCCTGTATCAAGGGGTCATGTCGACTCACTCCATCTCTTTCGTTTGCCGCACCGGAGGCGTTTCCACCATGAACAGACTCGAAGCACTCAAGAGCATGACCACCGTGGTCGCCGACACCGGCGACTTCCAGGCCATCATCGACTATCGGCCCCAGGACGCCACCACCAATCCCTCGCTGCTCTACAAGGCGGCGCAGATGCCGGCCTATCGCGAGCTGGTCGAGGACGCGGTGCTCCACGGCACCCGGCACGGCGGCGACAGTCAGGCTCAGGCGCGTCTGACCATGGACAAGCTGGCGGTCAACTTCGGCACCGAAATCCTCAAGGTCGTCCCCGGCCGGGTCTCGACCGAGATCGATGCGCGGCTCTCGTTCGACACCGAGGGCACGGTGCGCCGCGCCGAGGCGCTGGTCGATCTCTATGCACAGGCCGGGATCGACGCGCGCGAGCGGGTGCTGTTCAAGATCGCCTCGACCTGGGAGGGCATCCGCGCCGCCGAGCGGCTGGAGCGTCAGGGGATTCATTGCAATCTGACCCTGCTGTTCGGTTTCGCCCAGGCCGTGGCCTGTGCCGATGCCGGCGTCACGCTCATCTCGCCCTTCGTCGGGCGCATCCTCGACTGGTACAAGAAGGCCGAGAACGTCGCCGGCTATCCGGCCGACGAAGATCCGGGCGTGCGCTCGGTCACGCGCATCTACAACTACTACAAGCGTCACGACTACCCGACCGTGGTCATGGGCGCGAGCTTCCGCAATCTCGACGAGATCCTGGAGCTGGCCGGCTGCGACTATCTGACCATCTCCCCGGCGCTGCTCGGTGAGCTGGCCTCGACCGAGGGCGAGGTGCCGCGCCGGCTCGATCCGGACCGGGCGCGGGCGCTCGACATCCCCAGGGTCGGCTATGACGAGATCGGTTTCCGCTGGGAGCTGAACGAGGACGCCATGGCCACCGAGAAGCTCGCCGAGGGCATCCGGCTCTTCACCGCCGACACGCTCAAGCTCGAACGCTTCGCGCGCGAGATCAACCAGAGCGCCTGAGCCGCTAACCCGGCACGCCGATCCCCCACAGCCAGAGTCCGAGATTGAGCGTCACGAACGCCGGCAGCGTCGTGATCACCAGCGCCGTGGCCGGGATCTCGCCCTGATCATAGCGCTGGGCGATCAGCGGGTAGATCGTCACCATCGGCAGTCCGGCCAGGATCAGCGCCGCCTGACCGAGCGTCGGGTCCAGGGTCGGCACCAGCATCAGCATCCCAAAGGCCACGAGCGGATGGACCACCAGTTTGCCGGTGGCGATCGCCGTCGCCGGGCCGAGCGCACCCCGCACCCGCTGTCCGGCCAGACTGCCGCCGATGGCGAACAGCGCGACCACCGCCGCCGAGCCGGCCAGTAGCTCGATGGTGCGACCGATCGGCGCCGGCAGGCGCCAGCCGAGCGCGGCGAACGCCAGTCCGGCGGCGATCGCCGGCAGGATCGGATTGGTGCCGACCGTGCGCAGCACCCGCCCGAGCGTCCGCAGCACACTGCCGCGTCCGCGCTCGCGATGGAACTCGGTCAGGATCAGGGTCAGCGGCAGGATGATCAGCACCTCGGTCAGGATCGCCATGACCACCGCGATCAGGGCCGGGTCGCCCAGCAACTGCGCCACCAGCGGATAGCCGATATAGCTGCTGTTGGACATCGACAGCCCCATGCCATAGAAGGCGTTGTCGAGCGGCGAGGTCCGCCGCGCGATGGAGGCGAGCAGCACGCCGATGCCGTAGGTGATCAGCGAGGCGCTGACATAGACGAGCAGGAAGTCGGGCACCAGGATGCTGTCGAGCGAGCGCTTGGAGAGCGTGTCGAACAGTAGCGCGGGCAGGGCGAACAGCAGGGCATAGCGGCTCATGGCGACCGCGCCCTCACGCGGCATCCAGGCCCGACGCACGGCGGCGAAACCGAGTGCGATCAACAGGAAGATGGGGGCGGTGACGGCAAGGATGGCGAGCAAGACGGACTTCCTGAATAACGTGAGTTCTGGATAAGGGCGGCGGCTCTGGGGGCAAAACCGGCGAAGGTTTCAGGAGACCATCCCGATGCCCCGGAGAGCCGCCATGATCGATTGTGAAGCCGTGTACTGCGATGTGGATGATTTCTGCCAGGTGTTTCCGCCGGCCTGGCATCGCCGGCTCCTGACCGGCGGGGAGCGGCGTCGGCGGCGGGCCGGACGTTTGACGCTCAGCGAGATCCTGACGATCCTGATCGTCTTCCATCAATCCCAGTACCGCACCTTCAAAGCGTTCTCTCTGTTGTCCCTGAGCCGACACGCCCGGGGCGAATTCCCCAGTCTGGTCGGCTATACGCGATTTGTAGCCTTGATTCCACAGGCGTTCAGGCCACTGTGCTTCTATCGGCTGCCGCCCGGCACGCTGAAACGGGTCGAGGGCGACGAGGTGCCCAAGTTCATGGGCGCCAAAAAGATGAGCCTGCACCAGACCGGCTTCCAGGAGGTGCTGGCGCTGGCCGATCTGCTCGGCGACTATCCGCGCCATCTGCTGTTGATCGGCGTGCAGCCGGTCGAGCTGGACGACTTCGGCGGCAGTCTGCGCCCCGAGGTCAAGGCGCAGATCGAGCCGGCGATCGGGCTGGCGCGCGCGTATCTGGAGTCGTTCGGCATTGACTGGGAGGACTGTGAGACGTCTGAAGCGGCGGACTATCGTGATCTGCCGCACCCATCTCTGGGGCTGGACGTCTACGAATCCGGCCGCCCACGCATCGAAATGGGGTAGCGCGTTCCCTTCAGATCCCGCGAATATCGAGGTGCTCGAAGAGTCGCGGGTCGACCGCTTCGACGAGTTCGCGCGGCATGATCGAGTAGCCGGGCAGATTGGGATCAAGCGCCCGCTGAGTTGCGCAGACTTGCAGCACATAGCGCCGAACGCCGGTTGCGGCCAGTTTGCGGCTCAGGTTGCGTAAGTAGTCGAGTGTCCAGTCGGGCATCAGCGTAGTGCGGACTTCCAGATTCACCCCAGCTTCCAGCAGCAAAGCCAAACTCGACCAGGCCCGCTCACCCGAGTCGGGCACGCCGGTGAGGGTCGCATAGTCTTCGGGCAGCGCCTTGATATCGAGTCCGACCCAATCGATCAGCGGCAGGAGCGGGCGCAGACGTTCGGGATAGGCGCCGCTGGTGTGCAGACCGATCTTGTAGCCGATTGCACGGGTTTCACGCATGGCCGCGTTGAGCGCGGATTGCGCAGTCGGCTCGCCGCCGCTGAAGACCACGGCATCGAGCAATCCGACCCGCTGACGCAGAAAAACGCGGATGTCTGTCCAGTCGATCAGTGATTCAATGGCGGTCGAGTCCAGTAGATCGCCGTTCTGACAATAGCGACAGCGCCAGGGACAGCCCTGACAAAAGACCACAGCCGACAGCTCGCCGGGATAGTCGATGGTCGTCAGGCGCGTGAAACCGCCGACCCTAAGCCGCTCGGCGGCTTGAGGATGGTCGGACGTGGCGAAGGGAGCACTGTCGGGCATGGGCTTGAGATCCAGCCGTCACGAGGACGGCCAGTAGATCGAGTACGGACTCAGGCCGCAACCCGCCGATTCCGACGATTCAGCGAACCGCGAGGCTGCTCTTTGAAATAGCAACGCTCGGCGTGCTCAGCCTGCTTGCCGGCATTGAAGGCCGAGACCGGACGGTGATAGCCCATGACGCGGGTCCAGACTTCGCAGGGGGTCCGTTCTTCGGTCTTGAGTTCGAGGGTGTCGTTCATTGGCGCATTCTCCTTGACTTCGATGCGTCGGTGTTATTGCTCGCCGCGCGTGCGACGAGGTCGGGTCCGTGGCCGGCTCGATGCCGCTCGCGCGATGGCGTCTGGGCGATCGAGTCCAGCCATTCGGGTTTGAGTGTTCAGTGAATGGACTGGCAATCCGAGCTTGTGCACTGAGCCTTGTGCTTGCGCGCGATCAGCTCCTGGTCGCAGATCGGGCAGAATTGGTGCTCGCCGGCGATATAGCCGTGCTTGGGACAGATGGAGAACACCGGCGTGATCGTGATATAGGGCAGACGGAAGTTCTCCAGCGCGCGGCGCACCAAACGCTTGCAGGCTTCGGTCGAGGAAATCTGCTCGCTCATGTACAGATGCAGCACCGTGCCGCCGGTGTACTTGCTCTGGAGCGTCTCCTGCATCGCCAGCGCCTCGAACGGATCGTCGGTATAGCCGACCGGCAACTGCGAGCTGTTGGTGTAATAGGGCGTCTCCCGGGTGCCGGACTGAATGATGTCCGGGAAGCGCTTCTGGTCCTCACGCGCGAAGCGGTAGGTCGTGCCCTCGGCCGGCGTGGCCTCCAGGTTGTACATGTTGCCCGTCGCTTCCTGGAACTCGACCATGCGCGCCCGCACGCGGTCGAGCAGCCGACAGGCCAGCTCATGCCCCTTGGGCGTGGTGATGTCCTCGGCATCGTGGGTGAAGTTGCGGATCATCTCGTTGATGCCGTTCACACCGATGGTCGAGAAGTGATTGCGCAGCGTGCCGAGATAGCGCTTGGTATAGGGGAAGAGTCCGGCGTCCATGTGACGCTGGATGACCTTGCGCTTGATCTCCAGACTGTTGCGCGCAATGTCGAGCAGCTCGTCGAGCCGCGCCATCAGGCCGGACTCGTCGCCGCGATGAAGATAGCCGAGCCGCGCGCAGTTGATCGTGACCACACCCAGCGAGCCGGTCTGTTCCGCCGAGCCGAAGAGCCCGTTGCCGCGCTTCAGCAGCTCGCGCAGATCGAGCTGGAGCCGGCAGCACATGGAGCGCACCATGTTGGGTGTCAACTCTGAGTTGACGAAATTTTGAAAATAGGGAAGGCCATACTTGGCCGTCATCTCGAACAACTGCTCGGCGTTCTCGCTCTCCCAGGGGAAATCCGGCGTGATGTTGTAGGTCGGGATCGGGAAGGTGAAGATCCGCCCCTTGGCATCGCCCTCAGTCATGACCTCGATATAGGCCCGATTGATCATGTCCATCTCGGTCTGGAGATCGCCATAGGTGAAGGGCTGCTCCACACCGCCGATCACCGGCACCTGCTCGCGCAGATCCTCGGGACACACCCAATCGAAGGTGAGATTGGTAAAGGGCGTATTGCCGGTGATGAAAGTCTTGCCGCGACGACGAGCGACGAAGGTGCCGTTGCGGGTGGTCGGACACCAGACCTTGCCCTTATAGGGCTTGCGCTCGATGAGCTGGATATAGGTCTCGCGGTTGCGCACGATGTTGAGCACATGCACACCCGAATCCTGGCGCGTGTGCACCGTGCTGCCGTAGCCGGCGAGCGCGCACAGCTCCTGGAGCGCGTCGAGATTGTCGCGGTCCTTGGTGTAGATGCGCGTGCGGCCATTCTCTTCGACGTGCCCGTCGCCCTTGACATAGGTGTCGAGGAAGAGCCGGATCTGACGCGCCGACAGTGTGCGGATGACATCCGGGACGCACTTGTGCTCCAGATAGCCCAGCACGAACTCACTGGCGCCCTTGTTCAGGCGATAGCGATAGACCGGATAGTTGGAGTAGGTTCCAGTGCGCTCCTGACGGTGCCAGCTCAGACCCAGCTCGTGCAACAGCCATTCGATCTCGGCAGCGTGCTCAGGATGGCCAATGGACTGGAAGAGACCGACACGCGAACGCCCCTCGCTGAAATCGAAATTGCCCTCGGCCACGATCCACGCCAGCAGCATGACGACCTTATCGTCGATCTCATGCTCGGACGAAGTCTCCCAGGCATTGGGGATGATGACCGGCGACTTGAGTTCGGCGATCTGCTCGATGTCTTCGAGAATCCAGCGATCCTCGCTGTTGAAGACCTTGCGCAGCACCTTGTGACGCGGCGTGATCCACTGTTCCTGAGTGCGGTTGCGCAGCACATACATCTCGCCGTCGAAGTCATAGGCGGTGATGGCCAGCGGTTCCAGATATTCCAGCCGGTTGTTGCGCCAGTCGAAGGTCGCGATTTTCTCGCCGGGCCGGATCTGGTCGTGACGCTTCCAACCGTGCTCGGTCAGACACTCGGTCTCGGCATCGACACACTGGGTGCCCCAGCGCGACGGCACATTGAGGTTGTAGATCAGCTCCTGGATGTACTGCTTGACTTGCTTGTAGGGCAGGCCGTCGACACGCACGAAGGGCGCCATATAGGTATCGAAGCTGGAAAACGCCTGCGCCCCCGCCCACTCGTTCTGGAGCGTGCCGAGAAAGTTGACGATCTGCCCGATCGCCGAGGACATATGCTTGGGCGGCGCGGCCTCGACCTTGCCGGGCACGCCATTGAGTCCCTCATGCAGCAAGGTGCGCAGCGACCAGCCCGCGCAGTAGCCGGAGAGCATGTCCAGGTCATGGATGTGCAGATCGCCCTCGCGGTGCGCCGCGCCGATCTCGGGCGGATAGACATGATTGAGCCAGTAGTTGGCGATCATCTTGCCCGAGGTGTTGAGGATCAGCCCGCCGAGCGAGTAGCCCTGATTGGCATTGGCCGCCACGCGCCAGTCGGAGCGGTCCAGATATTCGTTGATCGAGCTGCCGACATCGACCAGGGTGCGGCTGTCGGTGCGCAGCTTCTTGTGCTGCTCGCGATAGACGATATAGGCGCGCGCGGTCTCGAAGTGGTTGGCGGCGATCAGCGTCTGCTCGACGACATCCTGGATGCCCTCGATGTCGGGCAAACGGCCATCGCTGAACCTGTACGCTAGCACCTTGATCGCCTGCGCGGTCAACAGACTGGCCTCGGCGGCGCCGAACTCACCGCTGGCCTGACCGGCACGCCGGATCGCCGATTCGATCTTGCCGGCATCGAAACGCACCTCCTGCCCATCGCGCTTGATCACGCGGGTCGGGGGAGTGGGGGAGTGCGTCTGGTTGGCCATCGTGATCCTCGGTCGGCGGTACGGTTTTGAGCGGAGATGTCGACGCCCGTGCCTGGGTGAAATCGCGCTTTTCGTTCCAAATCAGTACCCTTGGCGAGCGGCTGGAACGCAAAGCGCCCGCAGGCGCGGGCACAATATGTAGTAGGCGGCGAGTATACCTCTAACCAGATGCTGTGGCTAGAGACAAATGAGCTTGACAAGAGCCCTCGCCGGAAGGGACGCGCGGAAGGTGCTGTATGGACGTCAGTTTTTGGCGAACGTCGACGGCAAGAAAATGGTTTCAGCGGAGATTCGGTGGCGGAGGCGGGAGGGCATAGGAGCGTGGCGAGGTCGTCGATCGGCCCCGCCACAGGAGAGCGGCGAACGCGGTCAGAACTCGACCGCCAGCTGCGCGGTGAAGGTGTCGCCCGACTTGCCGGTACCGCCGTCGCGCGTGTTGTAGTCACGATCACGCGCCCATTCGAGTCCGAGCGAGGTACGATCGAAAATTTCGATCGACCAGCCGAGCAGCCAGCGCTCCTTGGGCAGTTCGAGCGCCGGCGCCTCGCGCGTGCCCTGATAGGCCACCGCCGCTACCGATTCGCGCCCCAACAGCGTGAAGCTGTAACCGGCCTCGATGTTCCAGGCCGAAGGACGCGCTCCCTCGCCCTTGAACTCCAGGCTGATCGGGTCGAAGTCGTCGGCCGCCGACAGATATTCGCCGATGAGACTGAAGGGGCCGAAGCTCGCGGCCGCGTTGAGGGTCCAGCCGGCGGTACGCTCGGTCGGATCGATGCTCAGGCTCGGATCGAGTTCGGCCGCACCGACCCGGATATCGTTGATGGTTTCATGCAGGCTGTCCGAGTCGCCGAGGTCGTTGATATAACCGGCGCCCACCGACCAGGCCCAGTCATCGCTGTCCTGCGCAAAGCCGAGATTGGCTCCCCAGCTCTCGATCCGATCCTTGCCCTTGACCTTGTTGTCGCCATTGAAGACATAGACGCTACCCGAGAAGCCGCTGTGCTCGAAGCCCAGTTGCAGCGCCGTCTCGCGCGCCTCGCCGATCTCCAGTGTCAGCGGGTCGGAGACCAGATTGGTCTCATAGACGCCGAAGGGCACATAGACCTGACCGGCGGTCAGGAACAGCGGCGAGACATCGGCATTGGCGAACGTCAGATAGGCGGTGTCGACCTCGAGATCGGTCTCGTCCTGCTCGTAGAGGAATGAGATCCCAGCCTCGACCCAGTCGTTGACCTGCGAGCGGATGCCCAGCTCAGCCGTGGCCAGCACGATGTCACTCTCGCTGCCGCCCTCATAGGGCGAGAGATAGCCGGCCTCGACCTCGATCAGGCCGGCGATCTCGATGTTGCGATACCAGGCTGGTGCAGCGTCGTCTTTGGTCTGCGTGTCCTTGAGAGACCCTTCCAGGCGATCGAGACGCTGTTCAAGGCGTTCGAGGCGCTTGGGTTCGCCCGACGGCTGGGTGTTCGATGAGCCGGTGGCCTGGGCGGCGCCGGCGGCGAGCATGAGTGCGATAGAGGCGGAGAGTGGTTGGATTCTCAAGGATCGTTGCTCCTGGTTAAGTCGATTTCAGTCACGCGGGCAAAGCGATGCCTTGACGCGCGAAACGCATCGGTCGTCAAAGCATGAAAATGCGAATTGTTGTTATTTATATAACGAGCGATCGGGACTGTAAAGTCCGGTCGTCATTGGAGGGCGTCCGGCGCGTGACGTACCGGACGATCAGTGGCTGGCGCCGCCGGCAGGATCAGGGCAGCTGGCGAATAGCTTCGATGGCCGTTTCGTAGCGTTGGCGCAGTTCTTCGGGCAGGCTGGAGTCCTTGGCGCCCTGGCAGCCGCCGGCCGCTTGCAGTCGCTCGACGAAGTCGTTTTCGAGTCGCGCCTGGACGCGGCGGTAGCTGCGCTCGGGGAAGAAATCGTCCTGGACTGTGAGCACGGTCGTGCGTAGCTTGCCGACGATGAGTTTATTGAGGTTCTCGGTTCGTCGACCCGAGCCGTCGCCCCGGCAGCGGCTGTGATAGGCGTCGAGGTCGGCGGCGGCTGTGACCGCCTCGACCAGCAGCGACTGGGTCTCGGCGTCGAGCGCCGACCGGGCCATGACCGCCGGCAGGGCGAGCAGGCCGCCGATCAGCAGCAGCCCGATGAGGTGTGTCCCCCAGGGACGTGGCCGATCGGTAGAGGAGAGGGGGCTGGATGTCTGGGTGTCGGCTTCGCGTCGCACGATGATCCTCAACTGCGTCCGTATACGGGAATGGCCGCCCCGGTGATGCCGCGCGACAGATCCGAGGCCAGAAAGACGATGACGTCGGCCAGGGCGTCGAGTCCGACCCAGTTGGAGTGATCCTGGTCGGGCATGGCCGCGCGGTTCTGGGGCGTGTCCAGTGTGCCTGGCAGGACGCAGTTTACCCGGATTCCGCTCGATTTGAGTTCATCGGCGAGCGTTTCGGTGAGGGTGACGACGGCGGCCTTGGAGATGCAGTAAGGCCCCATGTGCCCGACGCCGCGCAGGGCCGCGCGTGCGGCGACGTTGATGATGGCGCCCTGACCGGCCGTCAGGAGCTTCGGCACGACCGCGCGCGCGCAGTGGAAGGCGGTGCGGGCGTTGAGGTCGAGCATGGCGTCCCACTCGGCCTCGGTCGTGTCCCGGATCGCCGGTCCCATGCTGAAGCCGCCGGCGATGTTGGCCAGTCCATGGATGGCGCCGAACCGGCTTGCGACCTGCTCAACCATGACCGTGACCTGCTCCGGGTCGAGCAGGTCGACGCTCAGTGCCAGCGAGTCGGCACCGGCGGGTAACGCCGTCTGGGTGCGGCGTAGCGCCTCTGGATCGCGCCCGATCAGGGCCAGACGCGCCCCCTGAGCCGCGAAGGCGCACGCCGTGGCGGCCCCCAGGTTGCCCGAGGCGCCGGTGATGAGAATGGTCTTGTCTTTGAGATCGCGCATGTCGTCGAATCCTGGCTGTAGGTTGCGTGAAGTTCGCCGAATGGTCGGTCGATGCTGGCTCGACAGTCGGCACTGGCGCGCCATCGAGCGATTGCCGAGTCATGCGAGTCCGGCCGCTTGTCTGTATGATTGGGGCCTGAGCATGGATTGCGCACCGGACCCCAGGTCATCGGCCTGGTCGTGCCCCCAGTCGGGATATCGGGGCTTCTCTTCGCTAGATCCATCCATGGGGGTGAGGCCGTGTCGAACTGGAGACCCGCAGGGCAGGTCGTCTCGCGGAGGAGCGGATGATCGAACTGTTCTTTCTGCTCCTGCCCGTAGCGGCGGCCTCGGGGTGGTGGCTGGCGCGCCGCGATCTGCGCCGCAAGATCGATGTCTTGCCGGCGGCGCATCCGGATTTTCTGCGCGGCCTGAATTATCTGCTCGAAGAACAGCCGGACAAGGCCATCGATCTCTTTCTGCGACTCACCGAGGTCGACAGCGAGACGGCCGAGACGCATCTGGCGCTCGGCAGTCTGTTCCGGCGTCGCGGCGAAGTCGATCGCGCCATTCGCATCCATCGGAATCTGATCGAGCGGCGGCATCTCGGTCAGGAACTGCGCGGTTTCGCGCTCTTCGAGCTGGGGCAGGACTACATGAGCGCCGGGCTGCTTGATCGCGCCGAGACGCTGTTCGAGGAACTCGTCGGGCTGGGGCTGCACAGTCAGCGCGCGCTTCAGGCGTTGCGCGAGATCTACCAGCGCGAGCGCGACTGGAGCCGCTGTCTGGAGGTGGCCGCCCAGCTCGAGGCCCTGACCGGGCAGCGCCTCACGGTCGAGATCGCGCACTATCATTGCGAGCTGGCCGAGGAGGCGCGGCGGCGACAGGATGCGGCGGGCGCACGCGAGCAGCTGAGCCGGGCACGGGGCATCCAGTCCGACTGTGTTCGCGCGACCATGCTGGAAGGCTTCATGGCGCTGGAGGAGGGCGATGTCGCGGGGGCGGCCGCGCTCTTCAAGCGCGTCGCCGAGCGTGGAGCGACCTACGTCCCCGAGATCCTGCCGGCCCTGATCGAGTCCATGGAGCGGCTGGGCGAGGACGTGATCGCGCAACTCGAGACCCTGGCCGCCGGTCGAGCCGGTCCGCACCTGATGCTGGCGCTCGGCGAGCGCGTGGAGCAGGCACGCGGTTCCGCGGCGGCCCTGGATCTGCTGGCCGACTATCTGGCGTGCTGGGCCGATCTGGCGGTGCTGGAGCGCTTCCTCGATCTGCGCGCGCGCGAATCGAGTCCGGATGGACGTGCGCACCGCTATGCGCGGGTCGCGCTCGGCGTGGCGCGTCATCTGTTGCAGCGCCAGTCCGTCTATCAGTGCGAGCAGTGCGGGTTCCAGGCACGTTCGCTGCATTGGCAGTGTCCGAGCTGCCGCAACTGGGGCACGGTCGTCGCCGTGCTGCCCGACCCCATCCAGGGCGAGGCGACACGTCCGCCGGTCTGAACCTCGGCGGCCGGCTCCCGACCACAACCCATTCACTCTAGAGACCATCGAAGATCCGTGACACAGGTCAAACCCATCATCGTCGCCCTCGATTTCGCCAGTGAACAGCCGGCCCTGGCGCTGGCCGAGCGGCTCGATCCGGCGCGCTGTCGGCTGAAGGTCGGCAAGGAGCTCTTCACCCGGCTCGGACCGGCCTTCGTCGAACGGCTCCAGCGTCTGGGCTTCGAGATCTTTCTCGACCTCAAGTTCCACGACATCCCCAACACGGTCGCGGCCGCCTGCGCGGCCGCGGCGGATCTGGGGGTGTGGATGGTCAATGTCCATGCCTCGGGCGGACGCGCCATGCTGGAGGCGGCGCGCGAACGTCTGAGCCGGTACGAGCGTCCGCCGCTGCTGATCGGGGTGACGGTGCTGACCAGTCTCGATCGCGCGGATCTGGACGCCATCGGCTGTCCCGGCGAGCCGCGCGAGCGTGTCCTGGCGCTGGCGAGTCTGGCCCATGAGGCAGGGCTGGACGGCATCGTCTGCTCGCCGCTGGAGGCCACACCGGTGCGCGCGGCGCTGGGCCGGGACTTCCGGCTGGTGACTCCGGGCGTGCGTCCGGCGGGCTCAGCGAGCGGCGACCAGAAGCGCGTCATGACCCCCGCCGAGGCCCTGGCCGCCGGCGCCGACTATCTGGTGATCGGGCGTCCCATCACACAGGCACCCGACCCGCTATCCGTGATCGACGAGATCGATCGCTCTTGTAAGAACATTCTGGAGAATTGACAGATGGCCAAGGTTCGCAAGGCGGTATTTCCAGTCGCCGGCATGGGCACACGCTTCCTGCCGGCGACCAAGGCCAGTCCCAAGGAAATGCTGCCCATCGTCGACAAACCCCTGATCCAGTACGCCGCCGAGGAGGCCGAGGCCGGCGGCGCCGATCAGCTGGTCTTCATCACCGGGCGCAACAAGCGCTCGATCGAGGATCACTTCGACACCGCCTATGAGCTCGAATCCGAGCTGGAACGCGCCGGCAAGGACAAGCTGCTCGACATCGTGCGCAATGTCCTGCCCGGATCGGCGTCCTGTATCTATGTACGTCAGGCCGTCGCGCTCGGGCTGGGTCATGCGGTGCTCTGCGCCAAGCCGGTGGTCGGTGACGAGCCGTTCGCGGTGCTGCTGGCTGACGACCTCATCCGCTCCAGCGGCAAGGGCGTGGTCGAACAGATGGCCGAGGTCCACGCCCGCCACGGTTGCAGCGTGCTGAGCGTCCAGGAGGTGCCGCGCGAGGAGACCAACAAATACGGTATCGTCCAGGTCGAAACGGACGCCGACGGCACCATGCGCGTGGTCTCCATCGTCGAGAAGCCGAATCCGGCCGACGCGCCCTCCAATCTGGCCGTGGTCGGGCGCTATCTGCTCACGCCGCGCATCTTCGACAAGCTCGAACGCACCGGCAAGGGCGCCGGCGGCGAGATCCAGTTGACCGACGGCATCTCGGATCTGCTCCAGGACGAGCCCGTGATCGCCCATCCCTTCGAGGGCAAGCGCTACGACTGCGGCAGCAAGCTCGGCTATCTGGAGGCCACGGTGGAATACGCCCTGGCGCATCCCGAACTCGGCGCGCGTTTCGCGGCCTATCTGCACGCGCTCAAAGACGAGCCGGCTTAGGCCGTATCGCCTTGACGCTCCTCTCCCCAACCGCTCTCCGGTGTGGGGAGAGGGGCCAAGACGGATCATCGCTGAACAGTATCGGGCACCGCGATGTCGAACGCCTCGCTCTGGTGTATTCCAGCCGACACCGCCGAACACTATCGGTCCAGCAAGGATATGCCGGCGTTCGCCGTCAGCCGGCGTATCGCCGCGCATCCGCGCCTGAGCGAGTTCCTGGGCGGCAATCCGCTGCGACTCCTGGACACCAATCATCGCAACCATGCCGCTTTCATGGTCGAGGTCTTCATCGCCAACGACCCCCGTCTGCTGGAGGACGCGCTGCCCTGGGTCTATTCGGCTTATCACAATCAGGGTATTGCGTTCGACTACTTCGCCGCCGAACTGGAGACCTGGATCGCGGTCATCGGCGAGACGCTGCCGCCCGAGGACGCGGCGGCCATCCTGCCGGTCTATCGCTGGATGCTCGACGCCCATCCGCGTTCCATCGAGCGCGCGCTTCGGTATCAGGCCCGGCGCCTGCCGGTGTCCGAGGTCTGGCAGCGCGATTACGACTTCATCCTGGAGCATCTCTTCCAGGGCGACTATCCGGTGGTCATCCGCCATTGTCGCGGCCTGATGCAACGCGGGATGTCCTATGCGCAGGTGCTGCGCGAACTCTTCTATCCGGCCATGGTGGAAGTGGGTGCACGCTGGGAGACCGGCGAGTTCTCGGTCGACATGGAGCATCAGACCACGGCCATGGTCTATGGCATCCTGTTCCTAAAAACCTAAACAAAGTTGCTTATGGTGGTTTTTAAGTGATTCGCTCTCCGTTGATAGCGCCCTGGTGGGCGAGCAACTGGAGTCCGGGTTGAGCAGTCCCAACCGGAGGCGCTCGGTCCGTGCCTGCAAGATCGCCTTGACCCGCTGGAACGGCGTGAACCGCTCGATGTCCGGGTCGGACAACCGTGTCAGCACGTTGCGCGCAGCGTTCTGGTCCGCGTCCAACACAACCCCGTCGGAACAGTAAAACCGATCCCCTTGCCGCTTGCCGTCGAGACAACCGGTTCGGGAATCCATTTGCGATGTGTAAGCCGGATTAACGAGAACGACCGTCGAACCTCGACGGCGTGAAACGCTGTCAAGCGCTTCGGCAATGACGCCTTTCGTCCAGGCGGCGAGCCTGCGATTGACGTTCTTGCCGAAGGACTTGCCGGACATGGGGGCGGTTAAATCTTCTGCGGCGATCACCGCTGCTTTGTCCACGATCTTGTGGATCGCCTGAAACACTGTGTCGCGGATGCGCGCCTGGGTCTGGTCCATCTGCCGATCGAGCTTCCGGCGCCCGAGGTTGAAGTGGCGGATGTGCTCGCGCTTGCGCGGGTTGCGGGTGCGATTGGCGATGGCGCGCAGTTTGGATCGGCGTTGGTACTTGGCTTTGAGCTTGTCGGAGGCGTCGGTGAGGAGCGCGCCCAATTCCCGGCCATGGTGCTCGCCATCGGAATCGACCAACACCTCGGAGTAGCCCTTGTCGACGCCAAGGGTGCGCGCGCCACAGTCGTGCTTGACCTCGGCTTCAATCGTGTAGTGGACTTCGAGACCCACGTCCTTGAGGATGATCCGCAGGGTGCCGGTCGGCTCGGCCGTGGTATTGAGCGGAATGGCGATCCGTTGGCCTTTCTCCAGTCCGGGGATCTTGATCCAGGCGCGCCCACCCAGTTGGAAGGTGGTGTAGTTATCGGAACGCACGATGATTTGGTTGTGCGTGTGGTTGTGTCCGCGCTTCCATTCCCGGCGCATGATCCGGCGCAGATAGGGATCGCCGGTCCAGCCCCGGCCCTTGAGGGCGGCGAACAGGCGTTGTTGTTCGGCCTTATCCTGGGTGTGCCGCCGGATCGAGCGGCGCGCCTTGACCTTAGCCGCTTCCATGTTGGCCGTGATGTCGCCCTTGGCGTCGCGCAGGGTTTCTTTCCAGGCGTTGGCCGAGACCGGAAAGGCGCGGCCTTCGCTCAACCAGGCATCGCGAATCCGGCGATCCGACAGGCCCACGCCACTGATCGACCCAAACCGCTGCCAAACCTCGGAGCGCACCTGACCGAGACGGCGCGCCTGTTCGCGCAGGGCCGCGAGCTTGCCTGGGTTCGGGCGCTTGGCGTGCAGAATGCGCGTGACTTTCATTCACACAGATCCTTTGGCTGATGGAGCGACAGCCCCGCAAAATCCTCCTTGATGGACTGTTTATACTTGCGCATCCCGTGCAGCCGACAACTAAAGGTATGGACGATCGCCATCAGGTCTTCGACCATCTCTTGCTCAGGCGAGAGCGATTCCTGGTTGACCACGACGATCTCGCAGCCGTTTTCGGCGGCGATGTGGGCGAAGAAATCGAAACCAAAGCGCATTAAGCGGTCTTTATGGGCAATCAGTAGTTGGCGTACGTCCCCACGCAGGATGCGATCGACCAGTGCAAGAAAGCGCTTGCGCTTGAAGTTCATCCCGCCGCCGATCTCTTGGATCCATTCATCGACCGCGATCCCCGCGCCCAGACAGTAAGCCTCCATCGCCCGCACCTGCGAGGCGAGATCGTCTTTTTGCCCGGCACTCGACACGCGGCAGTAGACCACCACGTCGCGCGTCTTCGGTGCCCCACCCAGCATCAAACGCACGTCGGACTCATCGAAATACCGATGCCCCGACGGCAGCCGCTTGGCTTGCAGCTTCCCTTCAGCTTCCCAGCGCCGGATCGTCTGTGGCGACCGCCCAAGGCGTTTGGCAAACTCGCCAATGCTGTATTGCTTGCTCATAGCAAGAAATTATAGATAACTTTGATAACAAATCAAGGAACTGTTTTTTGCTCTCGGCGCTCTATTACGACCAGCCTTTTCCAGCGCTGAACCGGGGACGCGCCCTGGTCGCGCCCGTCTCCAACGAGTTCCATGAACTGGGTGCCTGGATGCTGACCACCACGCTCGAACTCGACGGCTGGGAGGTCACACTGCTGGGCTGTGACACTACACCCGAGTCGCTGGTGGCCAGGGCGCTCGCCGAGCGTCCGAGATTCATCGCGCTGTCGGTGACGCTCGTCAGCAACGTGCAGGAGGCCAGACGCGCCGTGTCGGCCCTGCGCGCAGCCCTGGGGCCGGAGACGCCGCCGATCCTGGTCGGCGGCCAGGCTTTTATTGCAGCTCCCACGTTGGCGAAGACGGTGGGGGCGGATCTCTTTCTCGACAGCGTCGAGGCGCTGATCGACTGGGCACGTACACTGGAGATAGGCGGATGACCCTGGTATCCCAAGATCGTTCGTTGCACCCCGATCTGGCGGCGGCCCTGCATGGGTATGTCATGGACTCCGGGCGTCTGGTCGTCGTGGAGGTAGACCGGGACGGCGTGATCCTGGACGCCAACGTGGCCTTCCGGTCGCGGTTCGCCGGGTTCGCCAATGTGCGCGGCGAGCCGCTGGCGCGTTTCCTCGGCAACGGCAGCCGGCAGCCGGACATCGAGCCGGGCCTGCCGCATCGTCAGCCGGTGGCGCGGGTCTTCAAGACCGTCATGGGCGGTGAGAACTATCTGTTCCATGCCTATCCGCTGGGCGACAACGTGTTACTCATCGGCGAGCGGGCCGGCGCCGACGACAACGACGTCATCGCGCGCATGGGCAACTTGACGCTGGAGATGTCGCGTCTGGTGCACGATCTGCGCAAGGCCAATCACGATCTGGAACAGGCCAATCGCCTGAACGAGCAACTGGCCCGCACCGACAGCCTGACCCAGTTGCCCAATCGGCGCTATTTCATGGAGCGTCTGACTCAGGGCGTGGCCCAGGCCCAGACGCGCTCGCATCCGCTGTCCGTGCTCATGATCGACCTGGATCACTTCAAGCGTGTCAACGACACCTTCGGGCACGCGGCCGGCGACCGGGTACTGATCGCCTTTGCCGAACTGATGCGCGCTCAGGTGCGGCTCTCGGATCTGCCCGGTCGTCTGGGCGGCGAGGAGTTCGGGCTCTACATGTTCGATGCCGAACTCGAGGTGGCCATCTCGGTGGCCGAGCGTCTGCGCGCCAATGCCAATCTGATGCGCCCGCTCGAAACGGATTACCGGCCCAGCGTCAGCATCGGCGTGGCGACCCTGACTCCTGGCGAGGGGGCCGAGCAGTTGCTCAAGCGAGCCGACGACGGGCTCTATCGCGCCAAGGAGAGCGGACGCAATCGGGTGATGGCGGCGGCTTGAGACCCGATCTCAGGTTCCGGTCGAAGTGAGACGCTCGAATAGGGCGGAACGCGCTCGATGCGCCAGGCGACCGCCGCACGTCGCCAGAATGCGCGCGGCGAGCCGGCCTCCTCCAGCGGTTCCTGTCCGAGCAGATGCCAGGCCAGCCGCAGGGCGGGTAGCGGATCATCATCCTCGACGGGCGCGGCGGCCAGCGATTTGCTCAGCTTGCGTCCTTGGCCATCGAGCACCAGCGGGATATGGGCATGGCTGGGCGTGGGCAGTTCCAGCGCCCGTTGCAGTCCGATCTGGCGCGGTGTCGAGAGCAGCAGGTCGGCGCCGCGCACCACATGGGTGACGGCCTGCCAGGCGTCGTCGACCACCACGGCGAGCTGATAGGCGTGGAGTCCGTCGGCGCGACGCAACACGAAATCCCCGATCGATTCGGCGACCGAGTGGCCCTGTCGGCCCCGGATGCGATCCTCGAAGTCGATGGGATCGGTCTCGGTACGCAGACGCAGACTGCGCGCGCGCCGTCCGGGCGGCAGACCGTCGCGGCAAGTACCGGGGTAGATCGGCCCTTCCAGTCCGCAGCGGGCACGGGCGGCGATCTCGGCGCGGCTGCATCCGCAACCGTAAACCAATCCCAGCGCGTCCAGGCGCGCGAGTGCCGCGTCATAGGCGTCGAGACGCGCGCTCTGGAAGACCACAGGCTCGTCCCACTCGAAGCCGAAGGCGCGCAACGTGCGCCGGATGGCGTCGGCGGCTCCTCGAACCTCACGCGGGCGGTCCAGATCCTCGATGCGCAACAGCCAGACGCCGTCGTGGGCGCGCGCGTCGGCATAGCTCGCGACGGCGGCGAGCAGTGAACCGAAGTGGAGCGGACCGGTCGGGGAGGGGGCGAAGCGCCCCCGGTAGCCGGACGCGACCGACGGGGCTTCGCCGTTCATGCGGGAGGACTCAGCCGCGCTGTTTCTCGCGGATCTCGTCGAGCGTCTTGCAGTCGATGCAGAGCGTGGCGGTCGGGCGGGCTTCCAGACGGCGGATGCCGATCTCCACGCCGCAGGCCTCGCAATAACCGTAATTGTGATTGTCGAGCCGGTCGAGCGCCTCGTCGATCTTCTTGATCAGCTTACGCTCGCGGTCGCGGGTGCGCAGCTCCAGACTGAACTCGGACTCCTGGGTCGCGCGGTCGTTGGGATCGGGGAAGTTGGTCGCCTCGTCCTGCATGTGATGCACGGTGCGATCGACCTCTTCCATCAGCGAGCGCTTCCAGTCGAGCAGGATCGCGCGGAAGTGGGCCTCCTGATCGGGATTCATGTATTCCTCGTCGCTGCCGGCCTGGTACGGCTCGAAGGAATAGCCCTCGGCGTTGTGTTCGCGTGCTTCGGTCATTGTGTGCTCCTCCCATGGACCGCCTCGGCTCTCTGGCCTGGATGCGGCTTGGATTCAGTGGCTCCCGGCGGCTCGAAAGCGACCTCCGCCGGCGGTCCGAGCCGAGAAAGCGTGCTTAAGTACCAGATCGCGCACCGGCGGGCAACTGATCTTCGCTGTTTCGCGTGCCGGAAGCGATGCGGGCAAGCGCCGATTTGGGTAATCTTGCGTGTTCGGTTCATTCTGAGCGCTCACGACGAGCGGACTGGAGCAGACAGGCATGTATGGGTTCAAGGCACTCATCTTCGACGTGGACGGGACTGTCGCCGATACTGAGCGCGACGGTCATCGCCCCGCCTTCAATGCCGCGTTCGCGGCGGCCGGTCTGGATTGGCATTGGGATCCCGAACTCTATGGCGAGCTGCTGGCCGTAGCCGGCGGTAAGGAGCGCATCCGTTATTTCATGCGGCGTGCCGGGATCGAGCCGGAGCCGGGTGTCGATCCGGATGAGTTCGTGGCGCGTCTGCATCGCGACAAGACCGCGCACTATCTGGCGCTGTTGCGTCAGGGGGCGATTCCGCTGCGGCCGGGAGTGTTGCGTCTGTGGCGCGAGGCACAGGCGGCGGGTGTGCGGCTGGCGATCGCGACCACCACCACGCCCGAGAACGTCGTCGAGCTGCTGGAGAATGCCGGTGCGCCGGGTCTGTCGAGCTGGTTCGAGGTCATCGCCGCCGGTGACGTGGTGCCGAACAAGAAACCGGCGCCGGACATCTTCACCTATGCGCTGGAACGGCTCGACCTGAAGCCCGAGGACTGCGTGGCCGTCGAGGACTCGGACAATGGCGCGCGCGCAGCGCTCGATGCCGGGATTCGCGCCCTGGTGGTCACGGTCAACGCCTATACGGTCGATCAGGACTTCGGCGCGGCGGCGCTGGTGGTCGATCGGCTCGGCGAGCCGGATTCGCCGTCTCGGGTGCTGGCCGGTGATCTGGGCGATCGGTCGCTGGTGGATCTGGCCGTGCTCGACCGGCTGCATCGCCGGGTCCACGGAGCCGGTTGATGGCGGAGCGTGCAATCGAAGGCCGGCCGATGGTGGAGCATCCGACGAGCCGACTGGCCGAGCGTGCGCATCGGGTCGAGCCCTTCCATGTGATGCGTCTGCTCGGGCGCGCCCGCGAGCTGGAGGCGGCCGGGCGTTCCATCGTGCATCTGGAGGTCGGTGAACCGGACTTTCCGACGCCTGAGCCGATCCCGGCCGCCGGTCGGGCGGCGCTCGACGCCGGTCTGACCCACTACACCCCGGCCGCCGGCTTGCCGGCCCTGCGTCAGGCGATCGCAGCGCACTATGCACAGCGCCATGGGGTCGAGGTCGATCCGGCGCGGGTGCTGGTCACGCCCGGTGCGTCCGGGGCGCTGCAACCGGTGTTCTCGGTGCTCCTGGAACCGGGCGATCGGGTCATCCTGGGCGATCCGTCCTATCCCTGTTATCGCCAGATGTTCGGACTCATGGGCGCCGAACCGGTCGCGGTGCCGCTCGGCCCGGAGACCGGCTATCGGCTCACGCCCGAGCGGCTCGAAGCGGCCTGGGTGCCCGGCACGCGCGCGGTGGTGGCCTCGCCGGCCAATCCGACCGGCGCGGTCACGAGCCTGGACGAACTGTGCGCGATCCAGGCCATCTGCCGGGCGCGCGGAGCGGCGCTCATCGTCGACGAGATCTATCGCGGTCTGACCTATGGCGTGCCCGACACCACGGCGCTCGCGCTCGCCGGCGAGGATCTCTATGTCGAGGAGGCCGGAGTCGCCCTGACCCCAGATCAGGACTTCGGCGCGCACGAGTGCAACCGCCATGTCCGTCTGGCCTATACGCGCGACTTCGAGGTGCTCGACGAGGGCGTGCGGCGGATCGGCGACTTCCTTGCGGGCCTCGGATCGACAACATGACGCAATCGCTTCGATCGACGACCTTTCAACCACGCGACAACGCCCAGCGCGAGGCGAGCGAACGTCTGCTGGCGCTGCATCGGCGACTGCTCCATGACGACAGCGGAACTCGGCAGGAACCCAGTGGCTGGCTCGGGCGTGTGCGGGCGCGTCTGATCAAACCTGCCCCGGTCGAACCGGTCCGCGGACTCTATCTCTGGGGCGGGGTCGGGCGCGGCAAGACCTATCTGATGGACTGGTTCGTCGAGGATCTGGAGTTGCCCGGCAAGCGGCGGCTGCATTTCCATCACTTCATGCGCGACATCCATGCCGCGCTCGCCGTGCTGCCCAAGCAGCCCGATCCGCTGGAAGTGGTCGCCGACCGGCTGTGCGCCGAGACGCGCGTGCTCTGTCTCGACGAGTTTCTGGTCACGGACATCACCGACGCCATGATCCTGCACGGGTTGCTGCGGGCGCTGTTCGCGCGCGGCCTGACCCTAGTGACGACCGCCAATACCCAGCCGAGCGAACTCTATCGCAACGGACTGCAACGCCAGTCCTTTCTGCCGGCGATCGCGCTCATCGAGCAGCACACGGAGGTCTTCGAACTCGACGGCGGGGTGGACTACCGGTTGCGGACCCTGACCCAGGGCGGGCTGCTGTTCGAGTCGGGAGCGGCGGGCGAACGTCAGTTGGCGGACTATTTCGCGCGTCTGACCGGCGGACATATCGAGCCGGCAGCGACGATCACGGTCAATGATCGCTCGATTCCGGTCAAGGGCATCGGCATGGATGTGATCTGGTTCGATTTCGCGAGTCTGTGCGGCACGGCGCGTTCGGCCGCCGATTACATCGAGATCGCCAAGGAGTATCACACCCTGCTGCTCTCGGACGTGCCGCGGCTCGATGCGAGCCAGGAAGCCGCCGCGCGCCGCTTCCTGCACCTGATCGATGAACTCTACGATCAGCGGGTGAAGCTGGTGATGTCGACGGCCGCGCCGGTCGAACAGCTCTATGCGGGCGGTCTGACCGAGTTCGCGCATGAGCGCCTGATCAGCCGCCTGATCGAGATGCAGTCGCGCGACTATCTGGCGACGTCGGCGGATCCGGGCTGAGTCGGTCGAAGCGAGTCGTTTCGGGTGGAACCGGGCGCGCTCGATCGCGATCAGCGCGCGCGGTAGACGATACGGCCCTTGGTCAGATCATAGGGCGTCAGCTCGACCGTGACCTTGTCGCCGGTGAGGATGCGGATATAGTGCTTGCGCATCTTGCCCGAGATGTGCGCGGTCACGGTGTGACCATTCTCGAGCTGGACACGGAACACTGTGTTCGGCAGGGTCTCGGTGACCGTGCCTTCCATCTGGATGACATCGTCTTTTGACATAAGTGGACTTCGTTGGAATGGCAAATGCGATCCTTGATACGGTGATTTTCGAGAAAGAGTCGCCCCTTTAGTCGCGATCGGCGCGGTTCGCTCCTCACCGCACCCTACGGGGAACTGTTTTCCGGAAATCACCCAAACAGCGGAAGTCTATCACATCCGAAACCGGAGCGGCTCCCCTTCGGCTGATGGGGGGCGACCATAACTGATGCGTTGGCTTAGGAGCGTGTCGTTACAATGAGCGTCTTGCATGTACACTTCGCCGCATGACGACAGCCACTCCAATTGATTGAAGGCTCGAGCGCCGAGGCCCAAATCCGCCGGATCGCTATCTGGGCTCGCATCTTGTGACGACACTATCCGGAAACCGGACTCGCCACGCGACGGGCGGCTTCTCGCCGGGCGTGGCGAACCGATGGTCACTGGAGTCAGTGTCCGGTCATCACCCTGGCGCGCGCGATGAGCTCGTCGATCTCGCGCTCGGCCGCCGCCCAGTCCTCGGCCTCGTGACCTGGGGCGAAGCGGCGTTTCTCGGCCTTGTAGTAGGCCGCCTCGCGGATCATGTCCTGCCGCTTGGCCTCGGAGACCGTCGCCAGTTCGCGCAGACTGCCCTGGTGATCCGAGAGCCTGGGGGCGGTCGATGCGCTGGACTTGCCGCGCTTGGGCGTGGTCGCGGCCGGTGTCGCCGCGGCGGCGGACACCTTCTTGCCCGTCGATTTCGACGTGCTCTTCTTGGCCGGCGCGGACTCGGTCATGTCAGTGGGTGCGGCAGGGGAGCGGCTGGACTCGGGAGCCGGACTCTTGAGAGCCGTGGTCTTCTTGGTAACAGCCTTTTTCGCCGCCGTCTTCTTCGTCACGATCTTGTCGTCAGCCATGTCACTCGCTTGCCTCTCGATTCGGGGTGGCACTCGATAGGATACACAACAATCGGCGCTTCGCCGCGGTTTTTGTGTCGTCCGGGAACCGTCGACCGAGGTACGGGCGCCCGGATCGAGGGTGAACGAGTCATTGGTCATGCGCACGTGATGAATCCCGGCGCCCGGCTTTGCTATCCTTGGCCCCCATCCCAAGCCGTCATCGGGGAATTCTCATGGCAACCGTTCATCACGCGCTCGTGCTGAATCTCCACCAGCCGCCGGGCAATCTCCAGGATCTGCTGGAACACCAGAACTGGGAGGCCCGTGAGATTCTGTTCGCCCTCGACCGCATCCCGCGCAGTCTCTGGGGGCGCGAGGAGCTGGCCCGCGTCCATCTGTCGCTGTCGGGAACCCTGCTGGAGACGCTGTCCGATCCGGTCTTCCAGGAACAGGTCTACGGCATCGTCGACTGCGGCTCGCTGTTGTGGCATTTGCAGAATCAGGCCCTGTTCGAGGTGGTCGGCACCGGCTACTTCCATCCGGTGTTGCCGCTGATCCCGGAGGCCGACCGGCGCGAGCATCTGGCGCGCTGGCTCGACATCGCCCGCCATCTGCTGTGGCGTCCGCGGTTCCAGGGCTTCTGGCCGCCCGAGATGGGGTTCGCGATGGAACTGATCCCGCTGCTGCGGGCCTTCGGTTATCGCTATGTCTTCGTCGACAGCGAGCACGTCGAGCCGGTCGACGAGATGAGCTGGCAGGAGCTACGCTACCGGCCGCACATCGCCCGCTATGGCGATGACGAGATCATCGTCGTGGTGCGCGACCGCGAACTCTCCGATGCCCAGGAATCGGGCATGGACGTCGACTGGTTCCTCAACGAGGTCGCCGAGCGCACCAAGTGGTGTGACTTCGCGCCCCTGGTCACGACCTGCACCGACGGCGAGAACGGCGGCTGGTTCCGCAACGTCACCGAGGGCGCGAACTTCTGGACCGCCTTCTATCTGCCGCTGCTGGATCGGGTCGCGGCCGGCGAGGCCGACGTCCGGCCGACCTTCGTCAGCGACTATCTCGACGAGCACGGCGTGCACGGCGAGGTGCGGGTGCGTACCGGCGCCTGGAACACCGGCTGGCATCACGGACGCGACTTCACCCAATGGATGGGGTCGGAGCGGCAGCGTCAAGCCGTCGCCGACTACGCCGAGGCCAGTCGCATGATCCATGACGCGCGCTGGTTCGCCGGCGAGCGCGGTGTGACCGAGGGGCCGGAGTCGGACGCGCTCGCCGAGGCGCTGTGGCATCTGCTGCGAGCCGAGACCAGCTGCAATCTCTACTGGGGCGAGTCCTGGGTGCCGCGCGCCGAGGCCGATCTCCAGGCCGCGCGTCTGGCACTGGAGCGTGCGGTGCGTCTGGCCCAGCCGCACCAAGCGCCGCCGAGACCCGAGCCGGAGACCCCGGTTCAGGGGTCCGTTTCTCCAGCCGAACCGGCAGCCGCTGCATCCGAACCACTCGCCAGTCAACCTGAAGGAGCCGAACGTGAACGCCATGCCTGAATACATCGGAGACGTGCCCAATCTGTCCGGCCAGGAGGCCGAGGTCGCCCAGGTCGTCGCGCGCGGACGCGAGCGCGAGCTGTTCGCCAAACAGGGCGGGGTCGATTTCGGCGCCATCCGTGCCGCCGCCGCCATCGCGCTGCATCAGCATCAGCCGCTCATTCCCGCCGGAGGCGCGGATCTGCGCACCGCCGCGCTCATCAGCAATCTCCAGTACATGATGGAGAACCAACACATCGGCGACAATCACAACGCGCCGACCTTCGTCTGGTGCTACAAGCGCATCGGCGAATTCGTGCCGCAGCTCATCGGCGAGGGCCATTCGCCGCGCTGTATGCTCGAATATTCGGGCACATTGCTGCACGGTCTGCGCAAGATGGGCGAGCATCACGTCATCGACGCCCTCAAGACCGTCACCTGCAACCCGGACTACAACTGGGCGGTCGAATGGCTCGGGATGCCCTGGGGCCATGCGGTGGCGCCCTCGACGCCGGTGCAGGACTACCGGCTGCATGTGCGCGCCTTCCAGCATCACTTCGCCGCCATCTTCGGCTGGGAGGCGCTGGAGCGGGTGCGCGGTTTCTCGCCGTCCGAGATGGCGCTGCCCAACCATCCGGATGTCGCCTATGAGTTCGTCAAGACCCTGGTCGACTGCGGCTATCAATGGGTGCTGGTGCAGGAGCATACAGTGCACCGGGTCGGCACCGAGCAGCATCCCGAGCGTCCGCACATCCCGCACCGTCTGGTCTGCACCAACTCGCACGGCGAAACGGCGAGCATCATCGCCATCGTCAAGACCCAGGGGTCGGACACCAAGCTCGTGGCCCAGATGCAGCCCTGGTACGAGGCGCAGGGCCTGAATCGCGTCGATCTGGCCGGACGTTCGATCCCGCCGCTCGTGACCCAGATCGCCGACGGCGAGAACGGCGGGGTCATGATGAACGAGTTCCCGCCCAAATTCATGGAAGTGGTGCGCGCGGCCAGTCACTCGGCCACGCCGTTGATGAATGCCGGCGAGTATCTGGAACATCTGTTCGCCGCCGGCGTCGAACTGTCCGATCTGCCCGAGATCCAGCCGCTGTTCCACGATCGCATCTGGGCGCGGATGCAACCGGGCGACGGTCCCGAGAAGCTCAATCAGGTGATCGAGGATCTCAAGCGCGAGGATGGGCGTTTCCACATGGAAGGCGGGAGCTGGACCAACGATCTGTCCTGGGTCAAGGGCTACGAGAACGTGCTCGGCCCCATGGAAGAGGCCAGTTCGCGCTTCAACGAGCGAGTCCTGCGTCCCGGCGTCGCGACCGACCACCCGGCTTACCGCAACGCGCTCTTTCATCTGATGTCGTCGCAGACGAGCTGCTATCGTTACTGGGGCCAGGGTCTCTGGACCGACTATGGGCGCGAGATCTGCCGCCGCGCCATCGAGATCATCGAGCGGGATTTCGCCAAATACTAAAACGCAATGGAGAATACGATGGATGTCAAAGCATCCTTGAAACACTTAGACGTGGCCAAGAAGCTGTCCGATCAGTTCGCTCGGTTGATGAAGCTCTACCACCCGAAGGTCTGGCGCGAAAAAGGACTCATGTGGACGAGCGGGCTCTTCGTCGTCACCTATCTGGTGGTGGTCGTGGTATTGGGAATGCTCTGGTCGCGCTCCCCCGAGACCTTCGACGTGCGTGCCAATGCGCTGGCGATGGTCGAGGGCGACGAGACGCGCCTGGTGACCGGCAGCTACACCGCCGCCACCGCCATCCGCATCGGCGAGACGCTGCTCGGCAAGCCGGGCGGCTATCTGAGCAACGACAAGACCCCTCCCGGCGTCTATCTGGACAACATCCCGAATTGGGAATTCGGCGCCCTGACCGAGCTGCGCGACCTGACCAATTCGCTGCGCAACGAACTCAGTCGTGCGCAGTCGCAGTCGATCGAGGACCGCGACCTCCAGATTGCCCAGCCTCAATTCAATTACAACTCCGAGTCCTGGATCCTGCCCTCCAGTGAGTCGGAATACCGCAAGGGTTTAGCGGCGCTCGAACGTTACATGCGGCGTCTGTCCGATCGCGAGGCGCAATTCTTCGCGCGCGCCGACAATCTGGCGGTCTATCTCAAGGTGGTGGAGAAGCGGCTGGGCAATCTGGCCCAGCGTCTGTCCTACGCGGTCGGTCAGGACGATCTGGACACCGAACTGGCCGGCGATCCCAGCGCACGCCGTGCAGATGGCGCCGCAAGACAGCTGCATAACCAAACGCCCTGGTCGCAGATCGACGATGTCTTCTTCGAGGCGCGCGGCTATACCTGGGCGCTCATCCATACGCTGCAAGCCATAGAACTGGACTTCGAGAGCGTGCTCAAGACCCGCAACGCCCAGGTGTCTTTGCAGCAGATCATCAGCAAGCTGCAGAGCACGCAGGATCCGGTCTGGAGCCCGCTCATCCTCAACGGCACGGGTTTTGGTCCCATGGCCAATCATTCGCTGGTGATGGCCTCCTACATCTCGCGTGCCAACGCCGCCATCATCGATCTGCGCCGCCTGCTGGAGCAGGGTTGACATTCCGAGATGCCGGCTGTCCCGTCTTGACCGCCTCCGTGGTCGCGGCTCCCGCTGCGGCCGGGAAATAGGGCGAGGACTTCGACCGTGCCCACGCCTGGGCACGGTCGAGCCGACTTCCGGCGCAAAAACCTCTCGTGCGATCCGTGATTCGACGGCCCTGGGTACCCAGAGTCTCCAGTAGGGTTTACCGGATCAGTTGGCGCTAAAATGCCGAACCACGAGCCGAGGAGCATCCAAGGCTCGTCCGCTTGCCGCCCGGCAAGCGTGAAATCGATCGCATCACGACTCGAGGTCAATCAGCATGAAAGACCGTCTTGTTTCATCCATCGTATGTGCGGGCATCGTATGTGCGGGCGGTTTGGTCGCCCTGGTCACGGGAAGTGCGCACGCCACCAATGGCATGGCGCTCTCCGACTACGGGACGATCGCGGCCGGGCTGGGAGGGGCCTCCCAAGCCTATGACAACGGTAACTATGGCGCGATCAACAATGCCGCCACCCTGGCCCTGATGGAGCCGGGCAGCCGCCTGGATATCGGCGCCACCTTCATGCACATCGACGCCGCGACCTGGACGTCCGGGGTTCCCGAGGTGGACTCCGAGGCCGACTGGTTCTTGATGCCCAACCTGAGTTATATCGTCAAGAGCGGCCAATTCTCCTACGGCATCGGCGCCTTCAGTCAGGGCGGCATGGGGGCGGACTACGGAAAACACAGCTTCCTGTCCATCGATCCCAACTCCGGCCTGCCGACGGGACTGCGCGACGACAGCCAGGTCATGGTCGGGCGCCTGATCTTGCCGGTGGCCTTTCAGGTGAACGAACGCCTGAGTCTCGGTGCCGGTCTCGATTTCGTCTATGCCCGGATGACCATGCTCCAGGCCATGCCCCAGCAGGCCCTGATGGACATGATGACGCCCGGTCAGCAAACCCTGGGTGTCGCTGCGGCGGATCCGAACACGGCCATGGGACTCGGCAGCGCCAATTACGCCCATTTCGACCTCTCGAAACTGGACAACTGGGGCTTCGGCGGACAAGTGGGTCTGACCTTCAAGGCGACCGACACGCTCACCCTGGGGGCCAGCTATCAGTTCGAGACCCAGATGGGCGACCTTGAAGGGGATGGAAGTATCAACGCGGGCGTCGGTAGCGTCTACCAAACCATCGAGGGCGACGCCCGGATCCTCGATTTCCAATGGCCGGCGACCTTCAAATTCGGTGTCGCCTTCCAGCCGAACGAGTCGCTGCTGCTGGTGGCCGATATCAAGCACTATGACTGGTCGGGCGTCATGGATTCGCTCAGGATCGAGTTCCGGCCGAACGGCGGCGGCTATGTGGACGTCGACATGTACCAGAAATGGGACGATCAGACGGTCCTCTCGCTCGGCGCCGAATACCGGATCAATCCGGCGCTCAGGGTACGCGCCGGATTCAATTACGCCGCCGACCCGGTGCCGGAGCAGTATCTACAGCATCTGGGCGAGGCCATTACCGAGACGCACCTCTCGCTGGGCGTCGGTTACGACATCGACGCGCGCAGTCAGTTGAACGCTGCCTATGTCCATGCCTTCGAGAATTCGGAGACCAACACCAGTCCGCTGGTCGGTCTGAGCAGCTCTCTGGCTCAGGATTCGTTCAGTCTCAGCTATAGTTACCGCTTCTGAGTCCTGACGGCGGCGCGCGGCCCGTGACCAAGGGCCGCTCAACGCATCATGCTGTTCATGAAGTCCATGGGATTGGTGAAGGAGTTGATGCCACGGTTCATGTCGACGCCCATGTTGTGCATGACCGGCCCCATGGTCGCCACGGAGGGTGCCATGAACGAGACCGATTTGGCGAGCGTATCCAGATCCTCGGCCATGAGGCTGTACATCTCCGACATATGTGCATCGATCTCGGTGATCTCACGCGCGATGATGTCGATATCGGAAATATTCTTGCCCATGACGGCCATGGTCGCGTTCATGGTCCCCATGTCCCCGCGCATCGCCCGCATGTCCTCCGACATGCCCGCGATGCCGCCACGCATCGCCAGCATGGATTGATTCATCTCCACCATGGCGGTTCGCATGGCGCGCATGGAGAGCATCATGTCGTACATGATGCCCATCATCAGGCCTCCACCCAGGAGGCCGGCAAGGATCATCAACGGCTTGGCCAGTCGGTTCATGTCTCAGGTTCTCTCGGTCCAGGTATGAAGGATGCCGCGCGGTCTGCGCCTGTGTTCCAGGCGCGTGGACTCACCAAGGTCTATGTCATGGGCGAGATCCGGGTCGAGGCCCTGCGGGGCGTCGATCTCGATCTCTATCCCGGTGAACTGGTGGTGCTGCTCGGGCCATCGGGCAGCGGCAAGTCTACACTGCTCAACATCCTGGGTGGTCTGGATTCGCCGACCGGCGGTTAGGTGATCGCGGACGGGCGTGATCTGACCCTGGCCGGCGAGCGGGCACTGACCGCCTTTCGCCGTCAGGTCGTCGGCTTCGTCTTCCAGTTCTACAACCTGATCCCCAGTCTCACCGCGCGCGAGAACGTCGCCATCGTCACCGAGATCGCCGAGGATCCGATGACGCCCGAGGCGGCGCTCGATCTGGTGGGCTCGGCGCGCGTCTCGATCATTTTCCGGCCCGGCTCTCGGGCGGTGAACAGCAGCGGGTGGCCATCGCGCGCGCCATCGCCAAGCGTCCGCGCGTACTGCTGTGCGATGAGCCGACTGGGGCGCTGGACTCGACGACCGGTGTCATCGTGCTTGAGGTTCTGGAGCGCGTGAATCGCGAACTGGGCGCCGCCACGGCGATCATCACCCACAATGCCGCCATCGCGGCCATGGCCGATCGCGTCATTCAGATGGCCGATGGGCGGATTCAGTCGGTGCGCGTCAATGCCGAGCGGGTCGCGCCGCGCGAGATCCAGTGGTGAGCACGCTCGACCGCAAGCTCCGGCGCGAACTCTGGAGCCTGCGCGGTCAGGTGCTGGCGATCGCCGTGGTGATCGCGGGCGGAGTATCGACGCTGCTGATGTCGCTCGCGACGCTCGATTCGCTGACCCTGACGCGCGATGCCTTCTATCGCGACTATGCGCCGGGTGGTGCTCGAACTGGGCACGCGGCCCGGCGTCGACTGGGCCGAGCCGACCCGTCAGGTCGCGGTGCGTCTGCGTCACGCCAATGCCGAACGCTCACCGAGCGGGCGCGCGATCCGGCGACACTGCGGGTGCTGGGCTTCAGCCTCGGCGAGATCACGGCGATCCTGTTGGGCGAGCTGGCGCTCCTGACCGCCATCGCCATCCCGGTCGGATTCGGCATCGGCTGGGGGTTGATCGCGCTCATCGTGCGTGGTGTCGAGTCCGAACTCTATCGCATCCCGCTGATCCTGGAGCCGAGCGTGTTCGCCTTTGCGGCGAGCGTCATCCTGGTCGCCGCGCTCCTGTCGGGCCTGCTGGTCGCGCGCCGTCTGCGCGAACTGGATCTGGTGGCCGTACTCAAGACTCAAGAATGAATGCCAAAGGGACCGCCATCCGTCGTCGTGTCATCCGGGTGCTGAGCGCTTTGGCGCTGCTCGCGCTCGCGGCCGAGGCGTCGGCGAATCTGGCGCAGAGCATCCGTGATCGTCCATCCCGCTCGCGAGCCGGCCGACGGAACGCGCATCGAGACGCGCCTATGAGAAGTGCGAGTCCGCCGTCGAGGCCGACCATGCCTAGCGTTTGTGCTGCGCTACGTGAGCACATAACAGCGAGGTAGCCCATGGAAACGTTGCCCGGCGCCGTGGTATCCCCGTGGCGGGCTTGGCGGGAGTGCTGCTGGCCGCCAAGCGCTCAGGTATGTTGGAATCCGTCGGACCCGTGCTGGCCGATCTGGTCGCGAAGGTCTTGCGTCAGGCCGGCGAGTCACCCTGATTCATTCGCCGCTCCGGCAGAGACGCAGCCGCTTCTCTCGCTTTCACCAGCCGCCATTCACGGCCTGCCGGCAGAGCGCTTCCCATTCGCGCTCGCCGATGTCGAGCATGTGCCCGGCCTGATCGCGATACTCCAGCATCTCGGCCGTCTCGTCGGTGCCGTTGGCCAGTGCGACGAGATAATGCGCCAGCTGCCCGAGCGCGATCAGGTGCGGGATGCGCCGATCCTCGGCCTCCAGATGGCGCGTGCCGTGATGATGCAGGATCGCCAGCCCGATGAACTCGGGCAGCTTCCAGTTGTTCGCCAGCAGGAACCCGACCACGGCGTGATCCGTGCCGAGCGTGGCGCGCTCGTGGATCAGCAGCTCGCTCGGCGTGCTGTCGGCGCGAAAACTCCACTCGGCGATGTAGTTGTCGGTGACATTGGCGAAGATCAGACTGCCGACGTCATGCATGATGCCGAACAGATAGGCCTCGTCCTCGCCGATGTCCGGCGTCAGCCGCGCCAAGGCGGTGACGATGCGCGCCGTCCCGAGGATCGACTCCCAGAGCACCCGCACCGGTCCCTGATTGACCTCCAGCAGACGATTGATCGCCTCGGCCGTCACCAGATTGGTCAGACGCGCCAGTCCCAGGAGTCCGGCCGCCTGATGAACGCTCGCCACCTGCGCCGGCAGATTGAATGCCGGCGAGTTGACGACGCGCAGCACCTGCCCCGTCAGCACCGGATCCTGGGCGATGAGGCCCGAGGCTACCTTGAGATCCGGCTCGGCTCGCATCAGCTCGCGACGCAAGGCCATCACCACGTCCGGGATCTGGGGTACGGGCGCTCGACGCACTACGTTCAGCGCGGCCTCGAACACCGGCTTGGACGGGTAGAGCGAGCGATTCGATGTCTGGTGTTGGGCAACGGCTTGAGCGGTCATGGCGACTCGGCGCGCTCCATGGGGCAAATGAGATTGAATTATACTGGATGGTGCTCTTCTGCGCCCAAACCAAGCGCCGTTTTGTGATCCCGTTCTCGGTTCGATCACCTCCAGCGCCGGGGCCGCGCGTCACCGTGCGCGGCCACCTTAAGGCGAGTGCGCCTGTGCGTACTCGGACTGGATGCACTCCACGAGTTCGAGCGCTTCCTCGAACTCGAATCCGAGCAGATGGCGCTCGATGCGCTCGAACGATTCGCCGAGACTCGACCGCAACAGGGTCCGCTCGTTGCGCAGCAGCGCGATGGCCTGGGTATCGTTCTCGCGCAGCAGATGGAGCAGGGTCGTGAACAGGTGTTCGCGCCGCTCCGCCTGATCCTCGGGCGGATTCGGCGTGGCTTCGGTCGCGGGCGGGCTGCCCAGTGCCGCCAGGGTCTGATTCAGCGGCGAGAAGGCCGTCGCGATCCGGTCGATCGCCACGCGAATCGGCTCGGCCTGGAGGTCGGGATCGGCCTTGAGCATGTTCCATCCGGCGCAGTTCCTGGGTGCGGGCCGCGACGAGCACCTCCAGATGGGCGCGCTGCCGGAGCTGCCGGCGCCGGCGCAGAACATGGAGCCCGATAGCACTGAAGACGATCGCTAGGAATCCGGCCAGTATGATCCAGATCGAGTGCAGGACGAAGACGCTCAGCATCTCCTCGCGATCCATCTTGGCCAGCAGATGCCAGTCGGTTCCGGGAATGGATGTGACGACGCCCATGACCGGTCGCCGACGATCGTCGAAACCGCACGCGAGTGTGCCGGGCGTGGCGGTCGCCGACCACATCCAGTCGGCCGGTGAGCCGGGCTCGTCGAGCGGCAGATAGTGGGACACCAGTCCAGGGCGCAGATGTTCGTGCTGGCCCAGCACCGGCAGCCGGTCGCCATCGCGCCTCAGGAGACGATCAGGAATGGCAACCACTGGAGCCGGTTGGCTGGGGGCTGGGTTCCTTGGGTATCGACCATGACTCGCCCGCGAACTCGATGCGAAACTGTGACGGATTGCTCAAAAGGATAGCAATCCTTGGTTCGGCTGGTGCAATATCGCCCCTACATGGAAAAGCTCCAACTCGCGGGTGCCTCGACCCGCGCCAACGAATCCCGAATCAACGCGCATGGCGATGAAAGACACCGATCGCGACTCCAGACATCCGGACTCGCGTAACTCCCGGAACAGAGGCGATGGGTTATCCGCCGACGAGATCCGTGAACGCGCCCTGGCGGCACTGCATCAGGGGCGTTTCCACATTGCCGACGAGCTGCTGCAGGGCGCCAATGTGGAACTCACCGCCATGGTCGAGAGCCTGCGCATCTATCAGGCGGAGTTGCAGATCCAGAACGACGAACTGTTGCGCAGTCAGCGCCAGATCCAGTTGGCCCTGGAGCGTTTCACGGCCTTATTCAACGGCCTGCCGATCGCCGAACTGGTGGTCGACCGCTATGGCCTGATCCAGGAAGCGAACTTCGCCGCCCAGGATCTGTTCAATCTCAAGCACTCGCACATCCACCAGCATTATTTCACGCGCCTGATCGACGAGGCCGATCGCAGTCTGGTGGCCGAGATCTGGAAGCGGCGGCTGCCCGAGGAACGCAAGACCCTGGCGCTCAAGGAGATCCGCTTCCACTGCAGCGAACACGAGCAGTTCGTCGGCGATCTGCATATCGCGCCCCTGCCGGATTTCGAGGGCGAGAGCGACCACTATGTCTGCGCCATCATCGATCGCACCGAGTCGGTGCGACAACGCCAGGAACTCCAGGAGCGTCTCAAGGAGGTGCGCGGACTCTACGACGTCCTGCGCGAGACCAGTCGTCACGAGGCGCCCATCGAGGAGGTTCTGCAACGGGTGGTCGAGTGTCTGCCGGCGGCCTGGCAGTTTCCGGATCTGGCCGAGGCCTGCATCCTCCTGCCCGAGTCCGGCTTCCAGACGCAGGGTTTCACGGCGACCGACTGGATGCAGACGGCTCCGATCAGGATCAATGGTCTGGAACTCGGCGAAATCCGACTGGCCTATCGCGAACCGCCGCCGCTGGGGCTCAATGGCTCCCATTTCCTCGACGAAGAGCAGTCGCTGCTGGAGGCGGTGGCCTCGCACATCGCCGTCTATGTCGAGCGACAGCGCGACGCGCAGTGCCTGAGCGAGAGCCGCGAACAGTATCGGGTTCTGGCCGAATACAGCCCGGACTGGGAGTATTGGCTCGGTCCCGACGGGCGTTATCGCTATGTCTCACCCGCCTGTCGGGAAATCTGCGGCCACAGCGCCGATGAGTTCCTGGACGACCGGGATCTCATCACGCGCCTGATCCATCCGGCGGATCGCGAACGCTGGAGCCGGCATGTCGCCGAGTCGCTCCAGTCGACCTGCTCCGATCATGCCTGTCTGGAACTGCGCTTGTACGCGCGCGACGGACGCGAGCGCTGGGTCGAGCACATCTGCAATCCGGTGTTCGGCACCGATGGGCGTTATCTCGGGCGGCGCGGGATCTTTCGCGACATCACCAAGCGCAAGCGGATCGAGTCCGAGCTGACCAAGCGCTCGCTCGCCGTCGAACAGAGTCCGGAGAGCATCGTCATCACGGACCTGGACGGCTGTATCGAGTACGTCAACGATGCCTTTACCGCCAATACCGGCTATTCGCGCGACGAGGCGATCGGCCAGAATCCGCGCATCCTGAAATCCGGTCTGACCCCGCCCGAGACCTTCGACGCACTCTGGGAGTCTCTGCTATGCGGTGAGGTCTGGCACGGCGAACTGATCAACAGGCGCAAGAACGGCGAGATCTACACCGAGCTGGCCAGCATCTCGCCCATCCGTCAGGCCGATGGACGCATCACGCACTATCTGGCCGTCAAGGCCGACGTCACCGAACAGAAGCGTCTGGCCGAGGAACTGGATCAATATCGCCATCATCTCGAGGAAATGGTCGAGATGCGCACCCTGGAACTGCGCCGGCAGACGCGCTCGCTCCAGGCATTGATCGACAACCTGCCGCATCTGGCCTGGATGAAGGACCGCGAGGGGCGTTTCGTCGCCGTCAACCGGGTCTTCGCCGAGGCCAAGGGACGCTCGCCCAGCGAGATCATCGGCCTGACCGACTATGAACTCTGGCCGCGCGAGATGGCCGAGCGCTACCGGACCGACGACGCCGAGGTCATGGCCGGCGGCTCCCAGCGTACCCGGGAGATGCCGAGCGTGACCAATCCGGGCGCCATCTACGAGACCTTCAAGGCGCCCATCATCGACGACACCGGCGAGGTGCTCGGAACGGTCGGTTTCGCGCGCGACATCCGCTCCCAGCGCGAGATGGAGGCCGAACTCGCACGCCGCGCCGAACTGGCCGAGAGCGCAGTGCGCGCCAAGAGCGCCTTCCTGGCCAACATGAGCCACGAGATCCGCACCCCGATGAACGCCATCCTGGGGCTGGCGCATCTGCTGCGTCGCGAACTGATCGATCCGGCCAACATCAGCCGGCTCGACAAGATCGAGAGCGCGGCACGTCATCTGCTGACCGTGATCAACGACATCCTGGATCTGTCCAAGATCGAGGCCGGCAAGCTGCGACTGTCCGACGAGGACTTCTCGGCGGTGATGCTGGTCGATCAGGTCATTGCGCTGATCCACGACGAGGCGCGCGCCAAGGGACTGAGTCTGAAGGTCGACCTGGATCCGGATCTGCCCTGGATGCGCGGCGACCTGACGCGCCTGCGTCAGGCGCTGCTCAACTACGCCAGCAACGCCGTCAAGTTCACCCATGCCGGCTTCGTGACGATCCGCGTGCGTCTGCTGGAGCGCAACGCCGAGGGGTTGCGGGTGCGTTTCGAGGTCGAGGACACGGGCATCGGCATCCCGACCGACAAGCAGGCGAAGCTCTTCCAGGCCTTCGAGCAGGCCGATACCTCGACCACGCGCCGCTATGGCGGCACCGGCCTGGGTCTGGCCATCACGGCGCAACTGGCGCGGATGATGGGTGGAGACGCGGGCGCCGACAGCATCGTGGGACAGGGCAGCACCTTCTGGTTCACGGTCAGTCTCAAGCCCGGTCAGCCGGGACTCATCGTCACGCACGCCCATCGGCTGGCCGCCGAGTCCGAGATGCGCGACCGCTGCGCCGGGGCGCGCGTGCTCCTGGCCGAGGACAATCCGATCAATCGTGAGGTGGCGCTGGAGCTGCTCACCGGCGTCGGGTTGCGCGTGGAGACCGCCGAGAACGGTCAGGTCGCCCTGGAGATGGCCGCCGGCGAGGACTATGACCTCATCCTGATGGACGTGCAGATGCCGGTCATGGATGGCCTGAGCGCCACGCGCGCCATCCGCGCCCTGCCCAATTGGTCCGACAAGCCCATCCTGGCCCTGACCGCGAATGCCTTCGAGGAAGACCGACGCGCCTGTCTGGAGGCCGGCATGAACGATTTCGTGCCCAAACCGGTCGAGCCGCTGGATCTGTTCGATGCCCTGTTGCGCTGGCTGCCGGAGCGTCCCAATGCGGCCAAAACGCCGGGATCGGAAGCGTCGGCAGATTCGGCGTCCGAACCCTCAGCCATCGAAGCCCGGCCCGCGACCTCCAGTGTGCATCGCGCCGACCTGCTGGCCGCCATCCGCGTCCTGCCCGGTATCGATCTGCGCCAGGGGCTGGCGAGTCTGCGCGGCAGTCAGGAGAAGTATCTCAAACTGCTCGAACGCTTCATCGGCTCGCATGCGGATGATCCCCGGCATCTGGCCGAAGCGCTGGCGAACCGTGATGGCGAGGCCTTGGCGCGTCTGGCGCACAGTCTCAAGGGCGTGGCCGGCACTCTGGGACTGGTCGCCATCGCTGAGCAGGCCAAGTCGCTCGAGGTGGTGCGTCGTCCCGAGGGTTTCGAGTCGCCCGACAGGCTCGTCGAGGCGATCGACGCCATCGATCAGGCCCTGCTGGCACTGCGCAATGCCGTCGAGCAGTCGCAGACGCCCGCCCGGTCGTCGAGTCCACCCGATCCGAGCCTCGATCCCGAGCAGGCGCGCGCCCTGCTCGACGAGCTGGCGGCGCTGCTGAACGAAGACAACGCGCGTGCGAATACGCTCTGCCGGCACGAAGCGGCGCGACTCGCGGCCATCATGCCTGATGAGCACGCCGAACTCGCGCGCCTGATCGATCGGTTCGACTTCGAGTCGGCGTTGGAACTGGTCGCAATCGTCCAGGCACGTTTGAGTCGACCCGAGGGAGTTCAGCCCCGGTGACGGCCGCCACGACGACGCGGCTCTCCGGTCGGCGCATCGCCCCGAACTCCGGAAGCCTGGGCAGCGAGGCCCTGGATGAGCGCGTCCACGAGATCCTGCGCCTGACCGATCTGAGGCGCCCGCTGTGGGCGCTGGGACTGGCGTTCGCCGGCATGACGCTGCTGCTCGCCGTGCAGGTCGTCCGGCCCGCGGCGGCCTGGACACACTGGAGTCTGTTCGGGTTGCTGGGGCTGGGACTGACCGGTATCGTGCTGGTCCGGCGGCGACTGCGCGATCGGCTGTTGCGGCCGCTGGCACGTCTGGAGCACTCGCTGACCCAGGTCTGTCAGGGCGAGCCGGGGGCCGGCGACAGTCTGACCGAGACCGGGGTGTTGCAGGGCATCGCTCAGGACATCCGCAGTCTCAACGAGGAGCTGACGGGGCTCTACGAGGACATGGACGATCGCGTGGCGCGCCAGACGCGGCGTCTGGCCCAGAAGACCGCCTCGCTCAAGATCCTCTACGACGTGGCCGCCGGCATCCATCAGACCGAGAGCGTGGAGGAACTGCTGTTGCGCTTCCTGCGCGTGCTCAAGGAGATGATCAACGCGCGCGCGGCGACCGTGCGGCTGGTGTTGCCGGACGGCACGCGGCGGCTGATCGGCTCCATCGGGCTGAACGACGATCTGGTGCGCGAGTCCGAGATGGCGCCGGTCGATCTCTGTCTGTGCGGCAATGTGCTCGCGCCCGGTGACATCCTGTGCGACAACGACGCGCGCTACTGCTCGCGCCTCTATGGCCGGCGCATGTTCGCCAGTTCCGAGATCGAGGTGGTCACGGTGCCGCTGGAGCATCGCGACGAGCTGCTCGGCGTCTATAGCCTGTTCCTCGACCGCCCCGGCCTGAAGGGGCGCGAGGACATCCTGGATCTGCTGTTCACCGTCGGTCATCATCTGGGTATGGCCATCGCCAAGCAGCGTTCGGACGCCGAGGCGCACCGGCTGTCGATCGTCGAGGAGCGCAACGCGCTCGCCCACGAGCTGCACGATTCGCTGGCGCAGACCCTGGCCAGTCTGCGCTTCCAGTGCCGGATGCTCGACGACTCGCTCGCGGGCTGTCCCATCCCGCCTGAGGCGCGCAACGATCTCACGCGCATCCGCAATGGTCTGGACGAGGCCCACACCGAGCTGCGCGAGCTGCTGGCGAGCTTTCGCGCGCCGCTCGACCGGTGCGGACTGGTGCCGGCGCTCGAAAAACTCACCCAGCGGCTCGGGCGCGAGACCGGCGCCCATGTCCTGTTCCAGAACGACAGCCGGCCCTTCGAGTTGTCGGCGACCGAGGAACTGCAATTGCTGCGCATCGCTCAGGAGACGCTGGCCAACATCCGCAAGCACGCCCAGGCGCATACGGTGCGCGTCCTGCTGACGCGCGAGAGCGGCGGGCGGCATGTGCTGCTGATCGAGGACGACGGGGTCGGCTTCAGCCCGCCGGACGCGCAATCCCCGCCGGGTGAGCGCATCGGGCTGTCGATCCTGGAGGAACGCGCTCGGCGCATCGGTGCCGAGTTGCGCATCGAGAGCGAGCCGGGGGAGGGGACGCGGGTGGAGATCGTCTTCGACGCCGGACGCCGTCCGGGGCGTCATCGGACTCAGGGCCTGGAGACGGATCGATGCGCGTACTCCTGATCGATGATCATGCCTTGTTTCGCTTTGGGCTTCAGGAGTTGCTGGAGCGGCGCGGTATCGAGGTGGTGGCGGCCGTGGGCGATTCCAGCACTGGGATCGAGCGGGTGGCCGCGACCCGTCCCGATGTGGTCCTGCTCGACATGCGGATGCCGGGGCTGAACGGGCTGGAGTTGTTGCGCCGGTTGCGTGCGGCCCATCAGTCGATGCCGATCGCGATGCTGACCACCAGTGCCGAGGAGCGCGATGTGATCGATTCGCTCCAGAGTGGGGCGCAGGGGTATCTGCTCAAGGATATGGAGCCGGATGCGCTGATCGCGGCCTTGGGTGAGATCGTGCAGGGGCGCACGGTGGTGGCGCCTGAGTTGATGGGGGTGCTGGCGCGGGCGGTGCGGGGTGAGTCGAAGCCGGTGCCCGTGGCGGGCGGCGGTGCGGCGGATCTGACCCCGCGCGAGCAGGAGATCCTCTGTCATCTCGCTGAGGGGCAGAGCAACAAGACCATCGCGCGTGCGTTGGGGATCTCGGAGGGGACGGTCAAGCTGCATGTGAAGGCGATCCTGCGTAAGCTCGACGTGCATTCGCGGGTCGAGGCGGCGGTGATCGCGGTCGAGCGGGGGTTGTGTGAGCGGGGCGGCTCGGGTGGTTGCGGTGGTGGTAGTGGTGGCGGTGGCGACTCGGGCGCCGGCGGTCGGGGGTCGCCGTGAATCCATCCCTGGAGGCTCGACGACGGCATCCATGCCGTCGACGCCCCCGACCGCCGGCGCCCGAGTCGCTTGAGCGTCGGTGGTTGCGGCCGGCGCTTTATGGGGAGCGTCCGGCAAGCGCCCAGGCTACGTGCTCGCGCACCAGTGGGCTGGGGTGGTCGGCACGGGCTTGGAGGGCTGTCCGGATTTCCGGCGATGGCGGGGCGTTGCCGAGCGCAACGGCGAGGTTGCGCAGCCAGCGTTCGTGGCCGAGCCGGCGGATCGCTGAACCCTCGGTACGGGTGAGGAAGGTCGGTTCGTCCCAGGCGAACAGGGCGATCAGGGTCGCGGTGTCCAGGCCGTGACGGGGCAGGAAGTCGGTTTCTTCGGTGAGGCGGGCGAAGCGGTTCCAGGGACAGACGAGCTGGCAGTCGTCGCAGCCGTGGATGCGGTTGCCGATGAGTGGTCGCAGCGGTTCGGGGATGGCGCCCTTGAGTTCGATCGTGAGATACGAGATGCAGCGTCGTCCGTCGACCTGATAGGGCGCGACGATGGCGCCTGTGGGGCAGGCGTCGAGACAGGCCCGGCAGCGCCCGCAGTGATCGGTCATGGGCCGATCGGGCGGCAGCGGCAGGTCGGTGTAGATCTCGCCGAGGAAGAACCAGGAGCCGGCGCGCGGATTGACGAGGTTGCTGTGTTTGCCGATCCAGCCGAGTCCGGCCTTTTCGGCCAGCGGTTTTTCCATCACGGGCGCCGAGTCGACGAAGACGCGGTGTCCGAAGGGGCCGATGTGGGCGGCGAGTCGGTCGGCGAGATGTTGCAGGCGCCGGCGCAGGACTTTGTGATAGTCGCGCCCGAGTGCATAGCGTGAGATGAAGGCGCCGGCCGGGTCGGCGAGCCGCTCATGCAGGGTGGCGCGGGATTCGGGCTGGTAGTCCATGCGCGCCGAGATGACGCTCAGGGTGCCGGGTACGAGTTCGGCCGGGCGCGAGCGCTTGGTGCCGTGACGCGCCATGTAGTCCATCTCGCCGTGATGGCCGCGCGCGAGCCAGTCGAGCAGACGCGGCTCGGCGTGCGCGAGATCGGTGTCGGTGATGCCGATCTGCTGGAAGCCCAGTTCAAGGCCCCAGGCCTTGATGCGCTCGACCAAGGCTTGGGGTGTGTCAGGCGAGGTGAGCGACGTCACGGGTGTCATACCTCGATTTCCGCCACGCCGCTCTCGGGATCAAAGCGCGCCCTAAACCGGCATCCCGAACTTGTAGCCCGAATCTCCGGTCCAGTAACCGTCGCACAGACCCGAGGGCGCCCAGTCACGCAGGCGCGCCGTGCCCTCGGCCGGGTCGAGATCGCCGGTCAGACAGTCCGCGAAGGTGCGGACCACATCGGCGGTATGCTTGGACTGCGGACTGATGCGCAGCAGATCCACGCCCAGCGCGCGCACTTCATCGAGGGCCGGCAGCAGGTTGTGGGTGCCGGCCGACTGGGTCTGGATGCCGTTGAGGCTCAGGAACTCCTGGCCCTCCTGGGTCGTGACCAGCACGCCGTCCGGATAGTCGCCGCAGCAGAACTCGCAGTTGTCCTTGCCCAGTCCCCGGTTGTAGGCGGTGAAACAGCGCGCCGAATAGGCCAGCGGCAGCCGGCCGAAGGCGAACAGCTCGCACTCCACGCCCTCGGGACGACGCTGGAGCAGATCGCTGGCCGTCGCCCGGCCCAGCTCGACCGGCATCACCCAGCGCTTGAGTCCGCGCTCGGCCAGGAAGGCGAGCGTGCGATGGTTGTAGAGATTGATCGAATGCCCGGCGACGAAGGGCCGGCCTTCCAGGAAATCGAGCGCGGCCAGGTCGCCCGCTTCGATCATGAAACGCTCATCGGCACAGATCCGCTTGAGGGTCTTCAATTCGCCGTCGGACTCGATCAGGGCCAGGGTCGAGATCACCGCCTGCTTGCCGGCGGCGGTGACGCGCTCGGCCAGCTCCCAATAGTCCTCGGGCTTGAGCTGACGGCGTTTGGAGCAGATGGTCTCGCCCAGATAGACGACGTCCACCGGGGTTTCGAGCAATTCGGCATAGAAATCGAACACCTGCTCGCGCGGCCAGAGATAGAGGATGGGGCCGAGCGAGAGACGCGGGCGATGGGCTGAGTTGTTCAAGGCTGACATGGGTGGGTTCGAATCGTTCGCTATCGGATCAGTGCCAGGTACGCTCGTAAGGACCGATGGTGGTCTGCGTGCCCTCGGAGACCTGCGCCAGGATCTGGTTCCAGCGCTCCTTAGGGCGGAACGCCTGCGGATTGCGCTTGCAACTGTCGATCGCCTCGCGCCAGACCTTGGTGACCTGGGTCACATAGTGCGTGCTGCGCTGGCGTCCCTCGATCTTGATGGCGCTCACGCCGGCGGCCAGGATGTCGGGCAGGATGTCGAGCGTGTTGAGACTGGTCGGTTCCTCGATGGCATGACGCAGCTCGCCGTCGATCCGGTAGCGGCCCTTGCAGATGGTCGGATAGCCGGCCGCTTCGCCGTGCGAACGCCGCTCCAGCAGCACGCCGCCGAGGCGCGTCTCCTGACCCTGCGGCGTGTCGCGCCACTCGACATGCGAGGCCGGCGAGCAGGCGCCGAAGGTGTTGGGCGACTGGCCGCTGGCATAGGACGAGAGCAGACAGCGTCCCTCGACCATCACGCACAGACTGCCGAAGCCGAAGATCTCGACCGGAACCGTAGTCTCCCGGATCAGGTGCGCGACCTGTGACAGCGAGAGCACGCGCGGCACCACCACGCGCTTGATGCCGAAATGACGCTGCATGAAGCCGATCGCCGCCGGATTGGTCGCCGACCCCTGGACCGACAGATGCAGATTGACGTTCGGATGACGCTCGGCGGCATAGTCGAGCACGCCCATGTCGGCCAGGATGATGGCATCGACCCCGAACCCGGCGGCGCGGTCGACGGCCGCCGTCCAGCGTTCCCAGCCCTTGGGTTGGGCATAGGTGTTGATGGCGACGAACACCTTGACCCGGCGGTCATGGGCGTATTTGACGCCCTCGGCGATCTGCTTGTCGTTGAAGTTGAGACCGGCGAAGTGGCGCGCGTTGGTATCGTCGCGAAAACCGATGTAGACGGCATCGGCGCCATTGTCGACGGCCGCCTTGAGCATCGGCAGATTGCCGGCGGGACAGACGAGCTCCATGGTGTTTGGACCCCCGAGGATCAAGCGGTGTTGACGAGTCGATGAGTGGAAAGGGTGTCGGCGCGGTCGCCCTGGCGGGTGCCGCGACGGAACAGTTCGGCCTCGATGGCGTTGAGCACCGCCCATTTGCGGTTGCACCAGTCGGGCGCGAGCAGGATGTCGCGCGAGGCCGTCCCGGTCAGACGATGATAGACCACGCTGCCCGGTGTGCGCTCGACCAGATCGGCGCAGATGGCGACATAGTCGTCCATGGCGAGCGGTGTGTAGTCGCCTCGTCGCCAGTCGATGGCCAGCCGGGTGTGACGGACCACGTGCAGCGGATGGACCTTGAGCCCCTCGACGCCCAGCTCCAGCACCCGGTCGAGGGTGTCGAGCGCCTCCGCGCGTCCTTCGCCCGGCAGCCCGACGATGAGATGGGCGCAGACCGGGATGCCGCGCCGATGCGCCGCCGTCACCGCCGTGCGGTACTCGGCGAAGCCGTGACCGCGATTGACGCGCTCGAGGGTTTCATCGTTGGCCGACTGCAAGCCCAGCTCCAGCCAGACTTCCTTGCCGCGCGCGCGATAGCCGGCGAGCAGGTCGAGCACGGCGTCCGGCACGCAGTCCGGGCGGGTGCCGACCGACAGGCCCACGACGTCCGGGTGCATGAGGGCGCTGTCATAGCGTTCGCGCAGCACCGCGATCTCATCATAGGTGTTGGTATAGGTCTGGAAATAGGCCATGAACCGGCGCGCGCCCGTGCGCTTGGCGAGCACGCCGCGTCCGGCGTCGAGCTGCGGGTCGATCTCGGGCGAGCGCCGGGCGTTGGGACCGAAGGAGACGTTGTTGCAGAAGGTGCAGCCGCCGTGGCCTTTGGTGCCGTCGCGATTCGGGCAGGTGAAGCCGGCATTGAGGGCGAGCTTGTGCACCCGCTGGCCGTAGCGCTTCAGCAGATACTGACCGAAGGTGTTGACGCGCTCGCTGAGCGCGCGATGTGGAGTAGACGGGGAGGGCATGGGTCTGGCATCAACCGAGCGGCGGCGATCGGCGTTCGATCCGGACCGGTGAGTATAGTGATCAATCGAGTCTGCTGCAAAACGCGCGTCCCGCCATCTGAGTCCGAATCGCAATCGCTCGACGTGACTTGCCAAATACCATGACTGGCTGTCCCCCGCGATCAAGCACTTCTCGCCTTCTCGAACGCAGAACACTCGAAGATCGAGTTTAACGTTCCCTTCATTATCGACGGCTAAACTTCGGCGCTGCAATTTCCCACGTTCAGCCGCTCGGCCGAACGCATTGCGCCACGTCGTGTTCGGAGCCTTGGCCCTCAACCGGTTCTCAAAACGCCTGGCGAGACATTGAGAACCTGACGGGCTGGAAACAGCGGACAGCTCCTGTGCGGATTAGGATGACAGGGGACGCGACCTCACCTAAAGCCTCTGAACGAGATCGATCTGTATGCGAACACTCAGCCTGCGCCTGAAATTGCTGCTGGTCACCGGGATGATCCTGGTGCTGACGGCGGGCACCATCATCCTGCTGGCGACCCTGATCTTCCGCGAATCGATTCAGACCGCCACCGACTCCATGACGCTCAACCTTTCACGGCAGGCCGAGGAGATCATGAGCGAGACGGCACTGGGCACCAGTCAGGAGATCCGGCGGCTGCTGGCTTCGGCCATCGCGAGCGCCTCGGTCCTGCAACGGCAGATCACGAGTTCCGCCCTCGGCGCAGGCGATACGACACCCTATGGTCGGGACCAATTGAAACGAATGGTGCTCGATACCCTGGAGAGCAATCCATTCGTCAGTTCAGCCTACGCCCAATTCGAACCGAACGGCTATGACGGACGGGACGGCGAATACGCGGGCAATCTCGTCCACAGCTCCAATACCGGCACCATCGAGATCTATTTCACGCGCGAGGGCGATTCGTTCGTCTTCCATGAAACCGAAGACCCGGGCGTGAAATATCTCGAAACACTCAACGAATACGGACAGCGCGCGGCCGAATGGTATCTCTGCCCAAAGGAGCGCCTGCAGACCTGTGTCACAGATCCCTATCTCTATGAAATCAGTCCCGGCCACGAAGAGTTGATGACCAGCCTGACCCTGCCGCTTGTCGTCGATCGGACATTCATCGGCGTGGTCGGCATGGACATCAACCTCTCGGCGCTCCAGACCGCCGCCGAGGCGATCGCCAAACGGCTGTTTCGCGGTCAGGGCGATCTGATGCTGGTCAGTCAGCATGGGTTGATCGCCGCCTCGACGCGCTTCCCGGATCAGCTCGGCAGGCAGGTGAGCGATGTCGCGCCTGAACTGGCGACCGCCATGACGACCCCCGGTCAGAGCAAGAGCGGCGATCGCTGGCTGCACATTCTGGCGATCCCCATCGCGAACGCCTCCTGGACGCTGTCCATCTCGGTGGCCGAGACAGATATCCTGGCCGCGGCCAATGAACTGGAGCGAGACCTGCGCGCCGGCACAGGCACGGCGATCCTCGAGCTGACCGCCGGTGCTGGTGTCATGACCGTGCTCGGCCTCATCGTCATGGTGGTTCTGATCCAAAGCGTCACCAAGCCGCTGGCGCAGCTCGCCCAGGGCATGCGGGCGCTGGCCTCGTCGGAGGGGGATCTGACCGCCAAGATCATGGTGCATCATCACATCGAACTGATCGAGTTGAGCAAGAACATCAACCGCTTCATCGACAAGCTGCGTCAGATGATCCTGGTCATGAAGGAACAAAGCCAAACCCTGTCGGAGCATTCAGCCGACCTGAGCGACTATGCTCGCCAGGTCGGCCAGGCCAGCGCGACCCAGAATGCCCAGATCGACAATGTGGCGACCGCCATGACCCAGATGTCGAGCACCGCCGGCGAGGTGGCGAATATCGCACATCAGACGGCGGATGCCTCGCGCGAGGCGGCGGATCATATCGACCAGACCCAACAGGCGCTCAATGGCACCAAAGACAAGGTGGGACTGCTGTCGCGCTCGGTTGAGGAGGCCTCCAGTCAGATGCATCAGGTCGCCGAGCGCAGCCGGGCGATCGACGGGATTCTGGTGACGATTCGCGAAATCGCCGGACGCACCAACCTGCTGGCGCTCAATGCTGCGATCGAGGCCGCGCGCGCCGGTGAACAGGGACGGGGCTTCGCCGTGGTCGCCGAGGAAGTCCGCCATCTGGCCATGCGCACCCAGGACTCGACCAAGGACGTGGATGATCTGATCAAGGGGTTGCAGGGCGACGTGCAGCG